>NZ_JACGUS010000122.1:0-684675 GCF_014076785.1 Colwellia sp. MB3u-55 | reverse complement strand
GCGACAATAGCACTGTGGCACCACCTGATCCCATTCCGAACTCAGAAGTGAAACGCAGTAGCGCCGATGGTAGTGTGGGAGTTCCCATGTGAGAGTAGGACATTGCTAGGCTTCTATTTAGAAAAGCCCGTTACTAATGTAGCGGATTTTTTGCTTTCCGACGTTTAAAAATACAGTATTTATACCGTAGAGCAGTAGCGCAAACAGTAGTGTGACTTATGTTCGACATGCCCATGTAAGAATAGGACATTCTCCGCTTCTATTTAGAGAAACCCGATTCGAAAGAGTTGGTTTTTTTGCTTTCTGTCGTTTGAAAAAAACAGCATTTATACCTGTAGAGTAGTAGCATAAACGGTAGTGTGACTTATGTTCGACATGCCCATATGATAGTAGGATATTCTCCGCTTTTATTTAGGTCGCTCTTTGCCATCGTTGGCAACACGACATTAGTATATTCCTAGACGTAAAAACCCGTTACTAACGTAACAGGTTTTTTGCTTTCTGGCGTTTGAAAAATACACCATTTATAACTAATATAGTCGTAGCGCCAACGTTAGTGTGACTTATGTTCGACATGCAAATGTGAGAATAGGACATTGCTAAGCTTCTAATTAGGTTGCTCTTTACCATCCTTGGCAACGCGACATTAGTATATCCCTACACGTAAAAAAACCCAATCCGAAAGAGTCAGGTTTTTTGCTTTCTGGCATTTGAAACACATCAATTATAAATATTTTATAACTATAGAGTAGTAGCGCTTACGATAGTGGACTTGTATTGAACATGCCTATCTCGGGGTAGGATATTCAACGTACCAAATCAATATACAGTTAACAGATATTTGTTGTTTGTTACTTCCAGATGATTAACGACGCTGAACGTATATCGCAACAGATAAAAGATAGCGTTGAAAAGTTATTCCCCTCTTTTTCAATATAGCGCTTTAGATATTTCTGATAGTCATCTGTCCACTTCTCAGATGATTAGCTTTTCGTATATACTCTATATAATTATAATTTTTTATTCTAAGTAGTGTACGTAAATGAAGTGGGAAGTAGCTAAGTCTAGAGGAAATGTTATTAATGCGATCAGAGATTTTTTTAAAAATAAAAATGTTGTTGAAGTCGAAACACCATCACTCTCTATGGGAACAGTAACAGATCCTTATCTTGAGGCCTTTAGCACCCAATACAACTATTTAGATAACAGCGATATAGATCAATCTCAACAGCTATATTTACAAACTTCACCTGAGTTTCATATGAAACGACTACTTGCTTCAGGTTATGGCTGTATCTTCCAAATCTGTAAAGCATTTCGTCATGAAGATTCAGGCCGTTATCACAATCCTGAGTTCACCCTATTAGAATGGTACCGTATAGGTTTTGATCAACACGATTTAATGGCTGAAGTTGATGAACTATTATCTACAGTGGTAAAAACGCCAGAATCTGAAAAAATATCCTATCAAAATTTATTCATTAAATTCGTCAGTGTAGATCCTTTAACCGCAACTTTTAACCAATTATATGAGGTTATCGAGTTACGAGGTAAAGCCGCAGATTGGTTGTATGAATCAGATGATTGTGACTTATTACTACAGTTTATCTTTTCAGAAATTATAGAAAAGAATATTGGCTTATCTCGACCATGCTTTGTCTATAATTTTCCAATTGCGCAAGCTTCATTAGCTAAAGAGTGTGATGAAGATAACCGTGTTGCCCAAAGATTTGAATGCTATTTTAAGGGCGTTGAGTTAGCAAATGGCTTCAATGAATTAACAGATGCTGATATCCAAATTACGAGATTTGAGCAAGATAACAGTAAACGTCAACAACTAGGACTTGCTACTAAAAATATAGATGATAACTTTATTAAAGCCCTACAATCAGGCTTGCCACAATGTGCAGGAGTAGCTTTGGGTATAGACCGCTTAATGATGATTGCGCTAGAAAAAAGTGCTATTGAGGATGTAATTTCTTTTCCTATAGAACGCGCTTAAAAGTTTTGTGATACTATATCAATTGTGATATTATTCACTTATAACAGTAATCATTGTCTAATTGTAAGGGGAGTATAAAGTGCTTGATCGTATTGGAATAACCGCAACATCACTTTGTGCGCTTCATTGTATCTTATTACCGATATTGTTACCGGCACTGCCTTTACTAGGATTAAGTTTTTTAGCTGACCATGCATGGGAACATGTATTTTTATTAATAACTGCTGCACTAGGTACTTTAGCCTTGTTTTCCGGTTTTAAAAAATACCATAGAAAGCATTACCCTTTCTACCTACTTTTTTTAGGTATTGGTATTTACTGGATAAAGCATGATTTTTCAGAAGATATTCAGCCATTCTTTATTGTGATTGGCGCAAGTTTGATTGTAGCTGCCCACATCATTAACTTGAAATTGTGTAACAGTTGTAAGCAGTGTATCAGTGATACATGTGAAAGTAGCTAAACAGCTACCTTCACTACGTCATTACATATTAAGTTCTTTTAATTTTCTTGTTAGGGTATTCCTTCCCCAACCTAATTTTTTAGCCGCCTCTTGCTTTCTTCCTTGTGTATAATGAAGCGCACGCTCTAATAGTATTTTTTCAAATTCAGGCAAAGCGGTATCAATAATATTGTTATTCCCTTTGGCTAATTGCTCATCAACCCACTCTTGCAATGCAACTGGCCATGATGAAGCTTTTGCAGTAGGGTTTGTTAATGGGGTATTCTCAGCAAGTTCACTCGGTAAATCATCTAATATAATTTCTTTACCACTTGCCATTACCGTTAAGTAACGACAAATATTTTCAAGCTGACGAACATTTCCTGGCCACGCACATTGTTGTAAATAACTAAGTGTGGCTTTGTGCAGGGTTTTTTGTTCAACCTCTAATTCTTTTGCAGCTAAATGTAAAAAATGATTAATGAGCTGTTCAATATCTTCCTTGCGTTCACGTAAACTGGGTAACTGTATTCTAATGACATTTAAACGGTGAAATAGATCTTCACGAAATTCACCATTACTGACTTGAACCTCTAGGTTCTGATGTGTAGCCGCAATGATCCTTACGTCAACTTTAATAGGTGAATGACCACCAACGCGATAAAATTGTCCATCGGCGAGCACACGTAACAAACGTGTTTGAATATCTAAAGGCATATCGCCAATTTCATCAAGAAACAAGGTTCCTTTATGCGCTTGTTCAAAGCGACCCTGTCTTACGGCATTCGCGCCAGTAAACGCACCTTTCTCATGGCCAAATAACTCTGATTCAATTAAATCTTTTGGTATTGCAGCCATATTTAAGGGAATAAAGGGAGCATTCGATCGTGGACTATGCGTGTGAAGGGCATGTGCGACAAGCTCTTTACCTGTACCAGACTCGCCATTAATGAGTACACTGATACTCGAACGTGATAGTCGTCCAATTGCCCTGAAAACTTCTTGCATAGCTGGAGCCGCGCCAATTATTCCAACGGGATCAGGTGCTACTATAGAGTGCTTACGTTTAGCACTTTGTTCCCGAGCATGTGTTAGCGCCCGTTTTGTTAGAGAAATAGCTTCGTCAGTATCAAAAGGTTTAGGTAAGTATTCAAATGCGCCACCCTGATAGGCATTTACAGCACTATCGAGATCTGAATGTGCAGTCATTATGATCACCGGTAGGTTAGGAAAATTCTCACTAACACGGCTAAGTAACGTCATACCATCAATATTTGGCATCTTTATATCAGAAATTATTATTTCTGGTTGTTGGTGCTCTAGGGCGATGAGTAAGTCTTCTGGTTTCTCAAAAGAGGCTACAGATATATTTGCTCCTGATAAGGCTTTTTCTAACACCCAGCGAATAGAGCTGTCATCATCTACAATCCAAACTTGCTCAACATTCATTATTATTCTCTTCTTGTAAAGGCAGTAAAATTAAAAACTCAGTATGACCTGGTCGGCTATAGCAAGATAATTTACCTTTGTGCTGTTGCACTAAGGTTTGTGAAATAGACAAGCCTAAACCTGTACCGTTATCGCGTGCAGATACCATAGGGTAAAATAGAGTGTCTTGAATCTTTTTCGGAATACCAGGGCCATTATCAATAACACTGATTTGAACACAGAGTTTTACCCGTCTTCCATTAATGGTTTTATTACTAGCGGCTCTTGTTTTGAGGGTTATGTTACAGCCCTCATCAATAATTTGAACGGCGTTATTAACAATATTCAAAACCGCTTGTTGAAGCTTATCTTGATCAAAACTTATTTCAGGAATAGAGGGGTCATAGTCTCTAATAAATTTAATATTTTTAGGGTTGTTAAAATTAATCAGCTTAAAAACTTTCTCTAAGACAATATGAATATTTTGTTCTGCCATTTGAGGTAATTGATTAGGGCCTAAAAGCTTGTCAACCAAATTAGTTAAACGGTCGGCTTGTTCAATAATCATTTCAGTATATTCTTGTTGCTCTTGCGTTAATTCTTTACTTAATAATTGTGCAGCGCCACGAAGACCGCCTAATGGATTCTTAATTTCATGTGCAAGCCCACGTATCAAATCTCGAGACGACTCCCATTGCTGGTGCTGAAATGCTTCGATACTCATTTGTTTTTGCTGATCAATCTGTTTGAATTCTAAGATTATATGTGGCTGTTTGTTGAACTCAACAGACGAGGCTGTTATTTCCACGGTAATACGGCTGTGATCAAAAAATTCAATAGTGACATCACTGTCACTAAATTCTTGGCCAGAAGTCAGCAGTTGTTCTAAACGTTCCTTTTTAATAGGAGAATTGTAGAAGACTGTTGTAATTGGTAAGTTGCACAGCTTGTTAAAACTCTTAACTAATAACGCTTCTGCTGCAGGGTTAACATATTTAATCGTTAATTTATTATCTAGCACTACAAGTGCCGTAACCATCTGATTTGGCAGCTTTTGTTGGTAGCTAAATTTTAATTGTTGATCTCTATTGCTGTTGCTAGACATAAAAACCTTTTGCACTGATGTAGTGCGACAAAATATTAATGTAGTTACATTTGGTGCAAGTTGCAGCAAATGCTACTTAATTTGCGTTATTAACCGATGCTCTATGCATATAAAAGGTTATAGGCTTTGATGATGCAATTATCTTGCCTTTATCATTAAGTAATTGCATTTTTATGATATGTTCGCCGCGATCTATATTTCGTAGCACAAACATCGAGTGAGATTGCGGAGGTTGATGGGGTTTACCATCTAAAAAAAGTTGAATAGCTAAGCCTTGTTTAAAGATAGGTTTGATACTACCTGCTATGTAAACAGAACCAGTGTTGTCTCTAACCGTGGCATTTTGTTTAGGTTGGTTAATTTCAACTTGGTAATCATCTTTGATAATTTTTGGCGTTAAATCTAGCATTGAGGTATCAATAGAAGAGGCCGTATTGGGTTTTTTTATTTCAACTTCTTCCGCACCAGCTTGAGGGCTATCAGAAAAAACTAAGATACCATCATCACTTCTCCAAACATAAATTTTGGTTGCCGTCGCAAAGGTATTACAACTAAGTAATGTGATGATTAAAGTTAATAACAATAAAGAATAACGCAAAAATTTAGCTCAACTTAAAATAGTTACCTTAAACTTATATAATTAATCGTCTATTTGCCACAAAAAAGCTCACCGAAGTGAGCTTTTTTTCATTTAATCATATAGTCAAGATTATACGCTGTAATATAATTCAAACTCTAATGGATGAGTTGTCATGTTTACGCGTTGTGATTCACCACGTTTAATAGCAATGTATGCATCAATCATATCTTTATCCATAACACCACCAGCGATTAAAAACTCATAATCAGCTTCTAAGCTTTGTAAGGCATCTTCAAGCGATGTTGCTACTTGTGGGATAGCTGCAGCTTCTTCTGCTGGTAAATCGTATAAATCTTTATCCATCGCATCACCAGGATGAATTTTGTTTTTAATACCATCAAGACCAGCCATTAATAAAGCCGTAAAAGCTAAATATGGGTTTGCTGCTGGATCAGGGAAACGAGCTTCAATACGCATTGCTTTTGGTGATGGAACAACCGGTATACGAATTGATGCAGAGCGATTACGTGCAGAATATGCAAGCATTACCGGCGCTTCAAAATGTGGAACTAAACGTTTGTAAGAATTAGTTGCTGGGTTAGTAAAAGCATTCAATGCTTTAGCATGCTTAATAATACCACCAATATAATAAAGCGCCATTTCAGATAAGCCACCGTATTTATCACCAGCGAATAAGTTAACACCGTCTTTGGCAAGTGATTGATGAACATGCATACCAGAGCCGTTGTCGCCAACTAATGGCTTAGGCATGAAAGTTGCTGTTTTACCGTAAGCGTGAGCAACGTTATGAACAACATACTTGTATATTTGAACTTCATCAGCTTTTTTAACTAAGGTATTGAAGCGACATGCAATTTCGTTTTGACCAGCTGTTGCTACTTCATGGTGATGCGCTTCAACAACTAAGCCCATTTCTTCCATAACCAAACACATGGCTGAACGAATATCTTGTGATGAATCTACAGGAGACGTTGGGAAGTAACCGCCTTTAACACCTGGACGGTGACCCATATTGCCTTCTTCGTATTCAGTACCTGAATTCCAAGCAGCTTCTTTATCATCAATCTTATAGAAAGAACCACTCATATCAGTACTGAAGCGTACATCATCAAATAAGAAGAATTCTGGCTCAGGACCAATCAATACAGTATCAGCGATACCTGTGCTACGTAAGTACTCTTCAGCGCGTTTAGCAACCGAACGAGGATCACGGCTGTAGCCTTGCATTGTACTTGGTTCTAAAATATCACAACGAATATTTAATGTTACTGCATCTGTAAAAGGGTCTAATACCGCAGAATCAGCATCAGGCATCATTACCATGTCAGATTCATTAATACCTTTCCAACCTTCGATAGAAGAACCATCAAACATTTTACCGTCTTCAAAAAAGTCTTCATTTACTTGGTGATAAGGAATTGAAACGTGTTGCTCTTTACCTTTTGAATCAGTAAAACGTAGGTCAACAAATTTAACATCGTTGTCTTTGATTAAATCTAATACGGCTTGTGACATGTAAAGTCTCCAGTGTCATTAAAATAAAATACGTTTGCATTTCGCATGACGGGCATAAAGCGAAATTCATGCCAACAGATAAAACCCTTATATATAAGGTGTTAACTTATTTACTAAAGCCTGTCTGCACCACCTTTGTGCGTTGGTAGCGCCAAATTGGTGCGTCTGCTGGTTGTTGGTGCTTAAGAGTATAACAGTGCATTACGATTCGTGTATGGAGAATTTAATAGGTACTGAAATATTTGTTGCTGTCTTTGTTGACTTCGTTGCTGTATAATTCGCGCCCAATTATAGCCCTATATTCTTTTGATGAAAAAGTCTTGCAAGAAGTGAGTAAAACCCGTGTTAGATAAATTACGTAATGTTGCCATCATAGCCCACGTTGATCATGGTAAAACAACTTTGGTTGATAAATTATTAGAACAATCAGGTACCCTTGATGCCCGCGGCGGTCTTGAAGAACGCACGATGGATTCGAATGATATCGAAAAAGAACGTGGTATCACAATCTTAGCTAAAAATACGGCTATTAACTGGAACGGTTACCGTGTAAACATAGTTGATACTCCTGGCCATGCTGATTTCGGCGGCGAAGTTGAACGTGTTATGTCAATGGTAGATTCGGTTTTACTTATCGTTGATGCACAAGAAGGCCCTATGCCACAAACGCGTTTCGTAACGAAAAAAGCGTTTGCTCAAGGTTTAAAGCCAATCCTAGTTATTAATAAAGTTGATAAGCCTGGTTCTCGCCCTGATTGGGTTATGGATCAAGTTTTTGAATTGTTTGACAACCTTGGCGCTACAGATGAACAGCTTGACTTTAAAGTTGTTTACGCTTCAGCAATTAATGGTTGGGC
The DNA here is from genome assembly GCF_014076785.1 of Colwellia sp. MB3u-55. Lineage (NCBI taxonomy): Bacteria > Pseudomonadati > Pseudomonadota > Gammaproteobacteria > Alteromonadales > Colwelliaceae > Colwellia > Colwellia sp. MB3u-55. The sequence continues at coordinate 676,725 of NZ_JACGUS010000122.1, read as the reverse complement.
TTCGCTTGAAGAAGGCGTAACAGGCACAGACATGACACCTTTATTTGATACTATTCTTAAAGAAGTGCCAGCACCAACAGCGGATCCAGATGGTCCATTTCAAATGCAAATATCTCAACTTGATTACAGCTCTTACTTAGGTGTAATTGGTGTTGGCCGTATTACTCGTGGTTCTGTTAAACCAAACCAACAAGTGACGATTAAATTAGCAACTGGCAAGATTCATAATGCTAAAGTTGGTAAAGTATTCGGCTACTTAGGTTTAGAAAGACTTGATATCGAAGAAGGTTTTGCTGGCGATATTATTGCTATTACTGGTTTAGGCGAGTTAAAAATATCTGATACGGTTTGTTGTCCTACAGAAGTTGAAGGCTTACCAGCATTATCTGTTGATGAACCTACTATCAATATGACTTTCCAAGTAAACACTTCACCATTTTGTGGTAAAGAAGGTAAGTATGTTACTTCACGTAACATCAAAGACCGTTTAGACAAAGAATTAATTCACAACGTTGCTTTACGTGTTGAGCAACTTCCTGATGCTGATAAATTTAAAGTATCAGGTCGTGGTGAGCTTCACTTAGGCATTTTAATTGAAAACATGCGCCGTGAAGGTTTTGAGTTAGCAGTATCACGTCCTGAAGTTATTATTCGTGAGATTGATGGTCAAATACAAGAACCTTATGAAAACGTGACCATTGATGTTGAAGAGCAGCATCAAGGACCTATAATGGAAAGAATGGGTGTTCGTAAAGCTGAATTAACAGATATGGCACCTGACGGAACGGGTCGTATTCGTATGGACTTTATCATGCCAAGTCGTGGTTTGATCGGTTTCCAAACTGAATTCATGACATTAACGTCAGGTTCTGGCTTGATTTATCATACATTTTTTGAATACGGACCTCATAAAGGTGGCGACATTGGCCAACGTAAAAATGGTGTAATGATCGGTAATGCAACAGGTAAAGCATTAACGAATGCAATATTCAACTTACAATCACGTGGTCGTATGTTAATCGGACACGGTGTTGATATTTATGAAGGTCAAGTTATTGGTATTCATAGCCGTGACAACGATTTAACAGTAAACGCTCTTAAAGGTAAGCAGTTAACTAACGTTCGTTCATCAGGTACTGATGAAGCACAAACGTTAACACCGCCTATTGTCATGTCACTTGAACAAGCGCTTGAGTTTATTGATAACGATGAGCTAGTTGAAGTTACACCACTGAGCATTCGTATTCGTAAAAAGCTTTTAAAAGAAAATGAACGTAAGCGTGATACTCGTCCTAAATAAGCCTCTTATCTAGGCGATTGAAAAAAACCAGCTTCGGCTGGTTTTTTTGTCAGTAAATTTCAGTAAGCCTAAACGTAATATTGCGTAAGACATGTCTTAAAAACACATAGGAAGTAACACAATACACTGTTAATAAAGTGGGTAATTGTATTTTAATTTATTGTTTTTTAATGAAAATTAATTAAGTGAGTTAGTTATGTCTAAATGTTGAGTTGACGCTAATCATTACACCTCACTGGTGAATATTAGTTTTACTGATACGATTAGTTGCATATGAACTTTAAAAGTAACGGTGCAGGGAGCAAACTTATTATGGTGCAGAGAAAATTAAATCGTTTAAATGATCTATTTGAAAAAGCTGTTGCTGATAAAGCTAACGTTATCGAACGCAGAGAGTTAAAAGTCCTTTATCAAGAGTACATTGATGATGGCAGGGAAATAACTTTGCCCATACAAGACTCTATTTACCCCCAACATGCCACAGCTTTATAACGACCAAGCGGTATCTTTAAATAATATTATTAAGAAAGGGAATTTCGAAATGTCTCCAGAGCAACTCAAAATGTTACAACGATTAAGTCAACTTTTTGAAGAAGGCCGAGCGGGTCCGAGTCAAATAAGAGAGCTGTCAAGCTTACTTACCGCGATTAACCAAAAACAAGATCGAAGTGATTTTATTGCTAATCCTCCCTTATCACACGCTAGATCAAGTAATGACACGTGATAACTTATAATCTCAGCAACATAAAATCCTACTAATAAAGAGTAAGTCTCTGTTATCAAGTAATGGAGCGATGGCGGCTAATTTAACATAAACAAGCTAGCACCTATTCCCATTTACTATTCCTTTTCTTACGCTAAGCAGACATTCATAAAAGTGCTCCTTTTGTACTAAGGGTTTTTAAGTGATTTTATGAATGTTTGTGATTTGTTAATTGAATTGTTCATTTCGTTAATTAAGCGTTCAACATCTTATTCAATTAATTTATATTCTATTTTAAGCTCACCGATAGCTCGCGCATTAAGAACATGTTTTAAATAAAGCATATTATCTTTAAGCGCATCAAGAATAGGTTGCATTCTCTTCTCCGCATTACGCATTGATTCAATCACTGAAGTATAACGCTTTTCGGTTTTGTTATAACGCGATTGACTTTGGCGTTTTAAGGATTGATTAGTAAATTGTTCTAATTCACTACTCCATTCATTAAACAAAGCTTCAGCGACAGCTTCAATTGAATTAATACGAGTAGTTACATCCTCAGCAGCAACTTTACTCGTATGATAGTGTTCATTACTTATTACATATTGTTGTTGCAGTTCACTACCATCAAAATTTACTAATGCAGAAAACTGTTCTAAGGCATTTTTAAATTCTTCTTTTGCTTCCTATTGTGACTCAGTAGCAGTTTCAACACGATCGATTAATATATCACGTTTATGTTTACCTACTTTTTCTATGGCTGAATAGTAAGCAGATTGACAGCCTACTATTGACAGTAAAAGAAAAAAAACGAGACCTTAATTATAATCTTATTCATTAGTTCCTACCGTTATAACGAGCAGCATCGATGATTGCCCACAGATGAAAAATAAGGCCAGGAATCGCCATAAAGAATAAGACTCCTGTCGCTGCTAAAGTGTAGTTAACCCAGGTTAACAGGAAAAACAGGATTGCTGCGAGGATCCTGCCTTGAACTAATTGACCTAAACCTGCAATAAAAAAACTACATATTGCTGCTAAAACATTACCACCTGAACCTTGATTAGACATCATTACTCCTACGTTAAATTTTATTACGATTATTATCACTATCACTTGCTTAGCAATTATCATAATATATTGTACACCATAAGATAATAACTAATTTGTAATGAACTGGATCAAAAGCATTAAAAAAAACCAGCAAAGTCAGACTATTTGGCACTTTTGTTTGTTTTTTATTAATAGAATATTAAAAGAGCAAATACACATTACTGCCGGTTACTTATCTTATGTAACCTTGATGTCGCTGGTGCCTTTGATTGTAGTCATGTTGTCAGTTATGACCGCTTTTCCTATCTTTACTGATATTAAAGAGATCATTGAAAATTTTGTTTATCAAAATTTTATGCCAGCTGCGGGTGATGTGGTTAAAGAACATATTACCGGTTTTGTCACGAATGCTTCAGAGATGTCAGCTATCGCCATTAGTTTTTTATTCTTATTTGCCCTATTGCTAATTTCTGCCATTGACACCAGCTTAAATAAAATTTGGCGGGTCACAACCAAAAGGCGCATTGTTACCGCTTTTTCTATGTATTGGATGGTACTGACTCTTGGACCCGTGTTAATGGGCAGTAGTATAGCGGCAACTTCATATATTGTTTCTTTGATATCAATAGGGAATTATGACGTTTTCGGCCTTACCAATATAGCGTTAAGAGCTTTGCCTATTCTTGCTTCAATTGGCGCATTCCTTATTTTATATATGGTGGTGCCTAATAAAGTGGTACTGCTTAAACATGCCTTGTTTGGTGCAACATTAGCGGCACTTTTATTTGAAGTCGCAAAAAAAGGCTTTGCTTTTTATATCACGCAACTCCCTTCTTATGAAGCTATTTACGGTGCTCTAGCGGGTATTCCGATTCTTTTTTTATGGGTTTATTTATCTTGGCTAGTCGTGCTTTTCGGTGCATTGTTTACGGTCAGCTTAGAAAATTTTAAACCAGAAGTTCACCAAAGAGAACACTTAGATAAGCATCAGATAAGTTAATTTATAAAGGCTTGCTTGAAACTGACAGTTTTTAATATTTTGCGCCATAATATTATTTATGGTCTCAATAAACAGAGTAAATACATGTCACGGTCTTTATATCCTAAAATAGCAACATATTCTGAAGAGTTGTTGCCTGTTGGGGGGCAGCATCAAATATATCTTGAGCAGTCGGGTAACCCAACAGGAATACCTGTGTTATACCTTCATGGTGGTCCTGGTAGTGGTTCAAGCGAGAACCATCGGCGTTATTTTGATCCTGAACTGTATCGTATTATTTTATTTGATCAGCGAGGTTGTGGCCGTTCAAAGCCCTCTCCGTCGGTGCTAGATAATACCACCGTTCATTTGATTGGCGATATCGAAGTTATTCGTCAACACCTAAATATTGAACAGTGGTTAATTTGTGGTGGCTCATGGGGAACAACGTTAGCACTAACCTATGGTATTGCACATTCAGACAAAATCTTAGCGTTTATCTTACGTGGTGTCTTCCTCGGGACTCGATCTGAATACCAATGGCTTTACAGTCAGAAGGGGGCAAAAAACTTTTTCCCAGAGTACTATCAAGAATTTGTAGAACATTTACCAGCAGAGCTACAACATTCACCACTGTCAGGTTATCACCAAGTACTCAATTCAAGTAATGAAGTCGCGGTGATCTCGGCCAGTAAAGCTTGGACATTATGGGAATTAAGGTTATCAACCCTCGAGCATCACCATATAGGTTTGGCGCATGTTGATGACGCCCATCAGGCTTTATGCATGGCAAAGGTATCAAGTCATTACTTTACTCAAGATTGTTTTATCAACGAGAATTACATTTTAGAAAATATTGATAAACTAACCGCAATCCCTGCTATTATTCTTCATGGTCGTTACGACATGGTATGCCAGCTTGATAACGCTTTTTCACTGACTAAATTTTGGGATAACGCGCAATTACAAATTCTGCCTTGTGCCGGACATAGTGGTTTTGAGCGACAAACTATTGATGCATTTTGTCGAGCGAGCGATACTATGGCAAATTTTCTAGCCGAGCAATAAAATGATCGCAGTTATTCAAAGAGTTTCACAAGCAAGCGTTACGGTTAATCAACAAGTGATAGGGAAAATTGATCGAGGGATTTTAGTATTACTTGCCATTGAGCCTGACGACAACGAAACTAAAGCGAAACGCTTAGCGCAACGGATTGCTGGTTATCGTATCTTTGAAGACGAAGTAGGAAAAATGAACCTAAATGTTAGCGATATTGACGGAGAAATTTTAGTTGTTTCACAATTTACACTAGCCGCTGATACGCGTTCAGGTATGCGTCCAAGCTTTACTTCTGCAGCTAAACCAGAAGTCAGCATCCCACTATATAATTATTTTTGTTTACAATTGCGTGGTCATGGTTTTGCCGTGCCTACGGGCGAGTTTGGTGCTGATATGAAAGTCGCACTAGTGAATGATGGTCCTGTTACCTTTACACTCACTTGCTAAGCGGAATGAACTATTGCATGCCATGTCGCCAATATTTACGCCAGCGTTTAAAAGTTCTCGCGGGTAGCACAGTGTTAGCAAGTAAACTCTCTTCTGCTTGACTTAACATATCGTAGGGCAGTAAATGAATAATAACATTTAAGTAGTGAGGAATATGAAAGTATACTAGCTGTTTAGTTGGAGCTAGTACTTTTAACTCGGCGAGAAAATAATTAATTTCTTCGTTTGATGGGCTTGGCAAGTTGAGTGATAAAACAGCTTGCTCGTCCACTTTTTTTAAGATATTTTTGGTTAAAACCAATGAGTCGTTAATTGACTGATTTTTAAGGTAAATATCACAAATAAACCAATCAGGTTTCATTTTTTTATGGTGATGAAGCCAATCTAGTGCCGAGCAATGATGCAAATTAACTTTGGTCGCTTGTGGATTAAAAAAACGTTCGAAACATTCAATAACTTCTTGGGAATATTCAATGGTGTGTAAGGTTAAATCAGGTAAATAATGCAATAAAAATCGTGCTAAATTACCACCACCTAAGCCAAATTCAACAACTTTTTTAGGGCGAAAAAAAAGTAAAGGTGATAATAAGCTGATTTGATGAGGGAATGTAAGTTGTGAGGGCTTGCGCTTTAGCATCATGCTTTGTACGACATTATCAAAAGCTAACCAACGATAGTGTTGGTTTTCACTCACCGAAATTGAGTCATCATTTTGCGTGTAGTAACTTAATTGACCCTGTTGGATATTTTTAACTAATTTCATAATAGCGTATACGAACGAATCTTTTTAATTGTTATAGGTAAGCATAACCAATGTTTGAGTGTCGATCACCCATAAGCCAGCAAGAATTTGACCAATACTACCACTTACGCTGGACAATATTACGTAAACCATCACAACAAAAACAAGGAAGTGAAAAAGATGACTTGGAAAAACAAGCGATTCATCGAGCGATTTTTGATGATAAAGGTAATATTATTGCCGTTGGTCGTCTTCACTTTTGTAGCTTGTTAGTAGGGCAAATCCGTTATATGGCGGTTGCTGATGATTTTCAGGGCAAAGGGTTAGGACAACAGTTAATACTCGCCCTTGAAAAGTTTGCGAACCGTTTAGGTGTCACTAAGCTCTCTTTAAAAGCGCGGGAACAAGCGATCAGCTTCTATGAAAAACAATCTTATAAAAACATTGGCTTTTCGCACTTATTATTCAATAAAATTAAGCATTTCAATATGGAAAAAACGCTGGTAAGCGATGATTTTCATTGTGATGAACTATCAACAGCATTGCAAAAGACTTGGCATAGCACTATACCAATGAGCAAAGTGATGAAGGTGACAGTTGGTTATTACGATCAACAAAATTTAGTCACGACTTGTGATGAACTTTTTAATAAAAATTTACACAATACTATGTTTGCGGGCAGTATCTACACACTAGCAACATTAACAGGATGGGGCTGGGTTTATTTGTTAATGGAACAGAATAATCTAAAGGGCAATATAGTGTTAGCTGATGCCAAGATTAGATATCATAGCCCAATAGCAGGGATAGCTTTTGCAAAAACAGGACTCTCGTTAAGCTCAGGCAGTATTGATAACTTATTGGCTAAGCAGAAAATAAAACTCTGCGTTGAAGTTCAGGTAATGAGTGGAGAAAAAGTAGCCGCAACTTTTAATGGCTTATATTTTATTCTACCAAAATAAGCCAAATTTAGGATTTGATACCATGATAAAAATTATAGTTTGCCTTATAGGCCTCTGTCTTTTAAATGTCAGTGTATTTGCAAACAGCGATATAGATAAAGTGCTAGATACTTTTCATCAAGCTGCTGGCGATGCTGACCAAAAAATTTATCTTGATTTACTTGATGAGCAAGCAGTATTTTTAGGCACTGATGGTCAAGAGCGTTGGACAAAAAAACAATTTACTGAGTTTGTTACTCCTTACTTTAGTCAAGGACAAGGTTGGCGCTATCAATCTCGTCAAAGAAATATCACGCTTATAGCATTAGCAAATAATAGCGAGCAATTGGCATTTTTTGACGAGTTACTAGACAATAGTCACTATGGCGAATGCCGGGGCTCTGGTGTGCTTAAGTTGACATCTGATGGTTGGAAAATTTTACAATATAATCTTTCTATACCTGTTCCCAATACTATTTCAACAGATGTTGTCAGTAAAATTAAAGAATATCATCAAAAGAATCGTTAATAAATTAAGGGAATACTATGGCAAAAAATGTTGCGATTATAGGTTGTGGTTGGCTTGGCTACGCTTTAGCAAAGCAATTATTGAGAGAACAATATCGCGTCACAGTAACGGTACAAAGTGAAGAGAAAAAGCAAAGACTAGCTAAAGAGCAAATAGATACAGAGCTTTTGATTTTACCTGTTGAAGATCCTAAATCAACAGTGTTAAGTGTTTTTGGTCACGATACGCTTATTATTTCTATAACACCACAGATCCGCCAAGGGCGAAGCGATTACCCTGAAAAAGTTGCCCAGTTAATTGAAATGGCTGAACTAGGCGGTGTAAAAAAAATTGTCTTGTTAAGTAGTACTGCTGTCTATAATGGTTTGTCAGGTTTAGTTGATGAACAATCAGTGCTAGATATGAACGCTGATAAAGTGGCTACTCTAATTCGCGCCGAAAAAGCAGCAGAGGCCTTTTCAGGCGAAACAGTTATATTGCGCTTGGCCGGATTAATTGGCCCTGAGCGACACCCCGGTAGGTTTTTACAAGGAAGAAAATTACTTTCTGACCCACAAGCCTTTATTAATCTAATCCATCAGGATGATGCGGTTGGTGTTTTAATGGAGATCATTAAAGATGGAAACATTAGGGGTATTTATAACGCGGTAAGCGCTACAGAAACATCTAAACAACATTATTACCATGCGGCAGCTGAGGCTTTAAACTTGCCGTTGCCAGAGTTCTCGTTTGAAACATCAATGCGTTTTGGTAAACGTATTAATGATGCAAAACTGCGTAATAGTTTTACTTATCAATTTACTCATGATGATTTAATTGTTTGGTTATATAAATCGGTTGCAGGGTTATAAGATGCTAAAGCTTGGTTAACTAACAAAGCCACTCAGTTGTTTTATGGTTGCATATTTCGTTATTAAACTTATTTTTTGTTAACAAACGAGGCATTGTGTTTTTGTGGCAACAAAATAGCGAAATTAATACCTTACTTATTCACTTTATTACTGCTTTAATTGCGGCCCTTATTTATATTGCCGTCACTAAGATTCGAATAGGTTTAGCAGAAAAAAAACTCACGATGGGTAATCATTTTTTTGTGGTTGGCTCAGTGATTATGGTATTACTCATTGGTTTTTTTTTATTTTCAAGTTAATAACATAATTTTATTTATCAAAGCACCTAGTTAAAAAGCGAGTTAACTACGTGCTTTATTTATTCTACTATTTTGAAGCTTAGCTATTATTTAATACCTGATACGGCTAACCACTGCTTAAAATCAAGTAAGTTTGCCGGTAAAATAACTTTTCTGTTTGCCTGGCTTAAGCCTTGCATTTGTTGAAGGTACTGCTCGGTTAATTGTAAATCAAGTGCTTGTTGTCCACCCGGTTGCTCAATGGCTATCGCTATTTTAGCGATTGAATCCCCAGTTGCCTGCGCAATAGCAATTATTTGTGCCGCTTTACCTTCCGCAGAATTTATACGACGTTGTTTTTCACCTTCTGAAATATTGATCATTTCAGTCATTAAACCTTCTGAACGGTTAATACGACTCGCCTTATCACCTAAACTCTTTGCTAGAATTGCCCGGCGTTCACGCTCTGCATTAACTTCTAACTCCATGGCATTTTTAACAGTATCAGGTGGTGTTATATTTTTTATTTCATAGCGATGAACACGTATTCCCCAACTTTCGCCTGCTTTATCCAATACTTCTACCACTTTAGCACTGATAACATCACGCTCTTCAAAGGTTCTGTCCAAGTCTAAGGTACCAATAACCGAACGTGTCGTGGTTTGTGCTAATTGCATCGCGGCAAAACGATAGTCAGTGATACCGTAGCTTGCTTTTAATGAATCAATGACTTCGATGTAAATAACGCCATCTACTTCAACATTCACTTCGTCTTTTGAAAAACATTCTTGCGGTGGTACGTCGATTGTTTCTTCTTTTAAATCTTGAATAAAAGCCACGCGGTCAATAAATGGCAATAAAAGATGAAAGCCTGCTTCTAAGGTACAGCGGTACTTGCCTAAACGTTCAACGACATAGGCAGACTTTGTTGGTACTAAGCAAATAGCTTGTACAAATTTGTAGGCTAGAAAGAGAAATATAGCGCCCCAAATAGCCAGCACCACGATATCAAGGTTACTGCCACCAATATTACTTATAGTTTGCTGGATCATTATTTTGCTCCTTGAACGGTTTGCGTTACTTTGTCCATGCCTTCGAAAAAGCCTTCTAATTTCGCCATTTCAGCAGGCATAATTGAGACATCTGCAGTTTTTAAAATAGACCCAGTTTGTTTAATGAATTGCTCTAGTAAACGCATTTTTATTGCTTTGTCGCCACCCGGAGCCATTGACGCTTTGGCAATCATGTTCATGCCCTCTGCGGTGGCTTGCGTTAGTATTTCAATTTCTTTTGCAAAACCATGCGCTTCATTAATTTGTCGTTGTTTATCACCCTCTGAAATATTAATGGCTTCTTGACGCTCACCTTCTGATAAATTTATTGTCGACTCTTTGTCAGCTTCCGCTAATGTAATTTCAGCACGTTTTTTGCGCTCGGCTTCCATTTGTTTTTCAAGGGTATGAATGACATTAGCAGAAGGTGTGATATTCCTAACTTCGTAACGCAACATCTTGATGCCCCAAGGATCCGATGCTTTGTCTATTTCACGGACAATCGTTTCGTTAAGGGTGTCTCGTTCTGAAAACGTTTGTCCGAGTTTTAACTTGCCAATTTCACTACGCATAGTGGTTTGCGCTAAATTCACACAAGCCCGGCGGTAATCTTCTATACCATAGCTGGCTTTGGCACCGTCCATAACTTGAATATAAACTAAGCCGTCGACTTCAATTTGAATATTATCGCGAGATATACAGCTTTGAGAAGGGATGTCTAAGACTTGTTCTCTTGTTTCATGACGGTAAGCGACACGGTCAATAAAAGGAATAAGAAAATGTAATCCAGGTTGCATTATTGCGCGAAATTTACCTAAACGTTCGATAATACAAACTTCTTTCATTGGCACAATAAGGACCAGTTTGACAACGATAAACAGTAATCCAAGAAAGACAAAGGTGAGTGTGGCTAGCATAGGTTGCTCCCATATTTTTAGTTAGAATGATAATTTTGTTGTTGTTACTTTATCGGTTCAACAACCAAAGAGATATTTTCTTTACAAACAATAGTGGCGTGACTACCTTCTTGTAACTCTGAACCGTCGCTCAGTGCTGTCCAAGTAGTGCCTTGAAATTCTACACGACCAGCATGAGTGCCTGGTCCAATTTTTTCTATAACCGTTACTTCTTTTCCATATATGTCTAGTTCTTCATAAATATTTTCAACGGTATATTCACCACTGAAAAACCGCTCAGTGACAAAATAAAGTACAAAGAGTAAAAATGAAGCAAGAATAAACCAAGTCGTTAAAGTTAGAGTCCAAGTATCGAGTAATTGTTGTTGTACACCAATAGCGACTAATAATGAGGCAATACCTAAATTTAAGAGGATACCACCGGGAACAAAAATTTCTGCGCAAGCAAATAATATGGCTAGAACAATCCATGTTTCAAAGAAAAGTATGTATTCCACCGCTAACTCCTTGTTATTAATACTTCAATAGATTAACAGGTTAAAAAAATATAGATACTGTTGTTATATTATTATGAAGAGGTAAAATTTATGATCACTTCTGTAAAAATAAAGTTAGCAACTATGACATATTATGTCAAGTTTGTTATTGAATTATATTTACTAGTTAAGTCTAGGTTATTGGGTAACTTCCCCACGTTAGTCTGGCCCTGATACTCTCTAATATCCTTGTCTCAAACATTGATATGCAGGGGAGTATTAATAAGATGAATGCGTGAATACCTAGCAGTAATAGGTGTTGCTTTACTTTTTACATCCTTGTGAGCACGGCATCCCCTTCATCCTGAACATCGCCATTCTTTCACATCCATGTGATCATGGCATACCATTCATCCTGAACATCGTCATTCTTTCACATCCATGTGATCATGGCATACCGTTCATCCTGAACATATAAAGCCCGTTAATTTTCATTAACGGGCTTTATTTTTATATTGTTATTAAATACTAGAAGCTTGGTAGTATACCTGCGGGTATTAATTGATTTAATTCACCATCAGCAATAATATCTGAGGCTTGTGCAATATCAGGAGCAAAGTATCTATCTTTATCATAAAAGCTTACTTCTTGACGTAAAATAGCTTTGGCTAATTCAACTTTTTCAGCACCTTTAAGAGGAGATCTAAAGTCTAAACCTTGCGCGGCAGCTAAATACTCTACGGCCAAGACACCATTGGTGTTTTCTGCCATATCAGCTAAACGACGACCAGCAAAGCAAGCCATCGATACGTGATCTTCTTGGTTAGCAGACGTTGGTAAACTGTCAACAGAAGCCGGGTGAGCTAACGATTTATTTTCTGATGCTAAAGCTGCTGAGGTTACCTGAGCTATCATAAAACCTGAGTTAACACCGCCGTTATCTACAAGAAATGGAGGGAGCTTACTTAAATTTGCATCAATCAATAGTGCCATTCTACGTTCAGACAACGAACCTATTTCAGCAATGGCGAGGGCTAAATTATCAGCTGCCATAGCGACAGGTTCAGCGTGGAAATTACCTGCCGAGATAAAATCACCTTCATTGGCAAAAACCAATGGATTATCAGTTACTCCATTGGCTTCGATATGAAGCACTTCAGCGGCCTGACGAATTTGCGTTAAACAGGCACCCATCACTTGTGGCTGACAACGTAATGAATAAGGGTCTTGTACTTTTTCACAATCAACATGAGAGCCACCAATTTCAGAGTTTGTATCTAAAACATAACGGTAAGCGGTTGCTGCATCTATCTGGCCTATTTGCCCACGTACTTGGTGAACGCGATCGTCAAAAGGCGCACGTGAACCTAATGCTGCTTCAACAGACATTGAGCCAATAACCACAGCAGCAGCAAATAAATCTTCAGCGTGAAATAAACCTTCCAAAGAAAAAGCCGTAGATGCTTGTGTACCGTTAAGTAGCGCTAAACCTTCTTTAGCGGCAAGTGTTATCGGTTCAAGACCTGCAATTTTTAAACCTTCAAGGGCGGTAATGACTTCACCGTCATGCGACATTTCACCTTCACCTAGTAAAGGTAAAACCATATGTGAAAGTGGCGCTAAATCGCCAGATGCGCCAACTGAACCTTTTTTGGGTACACATGGATAGACTTCAGCATTAAGTAGAGTGATTAAGGCTTGGATGACTTTTAAACGTATGCCTGAAAAGCCACGTGACAATGAATTGATTTTTAATACCATCATTAAGCGTACTGTGGAATCTTCCATGTATTCGCCAAAACCCGCTGAGTGAGAAAGTACGATAGAGCGTTGTAATAATTCTAGCTCTTCTGTCTTTATGCGTGTGCTGGCTAATAAACCAAAGCCGGTATTAATACCATAAACGACACGGTTTTCACGGATAACTTGTTGTACCGCTTCAGCACTTTGATGAATCGCATCAAAGGCACTCTCGTCAAGGCTATATTGAATCCCTTCGTATTTAACGACGTTGCGTAATTGCGCTAGGGTTAATTGCCCTGGAATAATGTTTAATGTGCTTATATCTGACATGTATTTCTCGTTAATTCTAATGAATTTGTTAAATGAGTTTTCTTTAATGTGGCTGCATTAAGTTATTACATCAGCCACTAAGAAAAAGTTACTTACCGTTAGCGCCATCAATCATAGGTAAATCAAGACCTTGCTCTATTGCACAATCAACGGCTATATCGTAACCCGCATCGGCATGACGCATAACACCTGTCGCCGGGTCGTTCCATAAAACGCGGCCAATACGCTGAGCTGCTTCGTCAGTTCCGTCAGCAACAATAACCACACCTGAATGTTGGCTAAAGCCCATACCTACACCACCTCCGTGATGTATGCTTACCCAAGTAGCCCCACCGGACGTTGAAAGTAGGGCATTAAGTAATGGCCAATCAGAAACGGCATCTGAGCCATCTAACATACTTTCAGTTTCACGATTTGGTGAAGCAACTGAACCTGAATCTAAATGATCTCGACCGATAACAACGGGGGCAGATAATTCGCCAGTTTTAACCATTTCGTTAAAAGCTAACGCTAAACGTGCACGGTCTTTTAAACCGACCCAACAAATACGTGCCGGTAGACCTTGAAAGTCGATACGCTCTCGAGCCATATCCAACCAATTGTGCAAATGAGGATTATCAGGGATCAATTCTTTAACTTTTGCATCTGTTTTATAGATATCTTCTGGATCGCCAGACAATGCTACCCAGCGGAAAGGACCTATGCCTTCACAAAATAAGGGACGAACATAAGCCGGTACAAAACCGGGGAAGTTAAAAGCTTTTTTCACCCCTTCATCTAAAGCCATTTGACGAATGTTGTTACCATAATCTGTTGTTGCAGAACCTGCCGCTTGTAAGTCGAGCATGGCTTGTACTTGTTCCGCCATTGATTTTTTGGCTGCTTTTACTACAAAAGCTTCGTCTTTTAAGCGCATTTCTGCTGCGTATTCCATGGTCCAACCTTGTGGAAGGTAGCCATTTAATGGATCATGTGCTGACGTTTGATCTGTGGTTACATCGGGTGTGATACCACGCTTTACTAATTCAGGGAAAACGTCAGCGGTGTTACCTAATAAGCCAACAGATATCGCTTCACCTTTAGCACATGCTTCGTTGATCATGACTAAAGCTTCATCTAACGTTTTTGCTTTTTTGTCTACATAACGAGTTTTGATACGAAAGTCGATTCGAGTTTCATCACATTCAACCACTAATGCTGAAAAACCAGCCATAGTTGCTGCTAGAGGTTGTGCACCACCCATACCGCCTAACCCACCAGTAAGTACCCACTTACCTTTAGCGCTTCCACCAAAGTGTTGCTTAGCCATCGCGACGAAGGTTTCATAAGTACCTTGCACAATACCTTGTGATCCAATGTAAATCCAAGAGCCCGCCGTCATTTGGCCATACATCATCAAGCCTTTTTTATCGAGCTCGTTGAAGTGTTCCCAATTACCCCAGTTTGGCACGAGGTTTGAGTTAGCAATTAAAACACGTGGCGCATTTGAGTGGGTTTTAAATACACCAACCGGCTTGCCTGATTGGACCATTAAGGTTTCGTCATCTTCTAAACGATTTAATACTTCAATAATTTTGTCATAGCAAGCCCAGTTGCGTGCGGCTCGGCCGATCCCGCCGTAGACCACTAATGATTGTGGGTGTTCAGCAACTTCAGGGTCAAGGTTATTCATTAACATGCGTTTAGCCGCTTCTGTTAACCAACTTTTTGCGGTAATTTTATTACCACGATCTGCTCTGATCACTCGGCTTGTATCTAATCTTGGGTCTATTGAGGTATTTTTGATAGTCATGATATTTTCCTAACTATGGGTTGTAAAAAGGATGATTATTTTTTAGAATTTTAAGTGACTGCCTAAACGATACTTATTACCCGGAGAGGTTAAGGTCGCTAAACTGACCACCCCTTTACTTGACCAAGTACGACGTTTTACTTGTAAGCAAGGCATTGATTCTTCTATATGAAGTAATTGGCAAATATGGGGTTGTGCTAATACAGCTTCTATTTCGTGTGTTGCTTCTGTTAATGGCGCTTCACTTGATAAATATTCGTGAGGCGTTATTTGCGTGAAGTCTTGCTGTAAATAATTTTTTACTAAGTCGCTATTAACAAAACGTTGTTCAAGTTGAATCGGTTGATCATTTTCAAAATGTAGTACTTCAGAATAAAAAACTGATACGCTATTAATTGAATTAGTTTTTAAGTTAAGTAAAATAGCGATTTCTTCGTTAACAGCAACCGCTTTCAAGGTAAGCTGTTTAGCGTGATGTCGATGACCTCGCTCTTGAATTTCATCAGCGATATTACGAATTTCTAATAACGAAGACTGTGACTTAAACGTTGCAACAAAAGTGCCCGAACCTTGCGAACGGATCAGTAGTCCTTGCTCGGTAAGTTCTTGTAAAGCACGTCTTGCTGTCATACGACTTACTGAAAATTGATCAGCGAGTTCATTTTCAGAAGGGACTTTTGCATGTTGCTGCCATTCGCCAGATTCAATTTTTTGGCAAATATGCTGCTTTATTACGGTAAATTTTGCTGTTTTTACTTTAGTCATGTTAATTCGCTAGGTTTATTGTTTATAAGACTGTTGTCGTCTTAACGCTATAACTTGTATATACAATCTCATTTATAAGTGCCGATGTCAATGGTTGTATATACAAGCTTGCTTGTCTATTCTCTATCGCGTAAAGTAGCGTTATTAGCAATCAAACACTACGCTTATAATACCGCCATCTTTTGATATAAACGCTGGTTGAAAGTTTAGCGTTTAAATCACCTTTTGGATCTATTATGACGATTAATTCTTCTGTTTGGCACACTCTCTTCATTAATGTAAATCTAGCGACTATGACTGATGGCTCGAACAGCTATGGTGCTATTGAAAATGGTGCTTTAGCAATAAGTGGAAGTAAAATTGCTTGGTTAGGTGCTGAAATTTCTTTACCCCTATATGATGAAAAATCATTACGGGTTATTGATGGAAAAGGAAAATGGTTAACGCCCGGACTCGTTGATTGTCATACTCATATCGTATATGGCGGTAACCGAGCCAATGAATTTGAAATGCGCTTACTCGGTAAAAGCTATCTAGAAATTGCTAATGCTGGCGGTGGCATAGTCTCAACAGTCTCTGCAACACGTAAAGCCAGTGAAAGTGAATTATTAGCCAGTGCCTTACCCAGGTTAACTGCATTACATCAACAAGGTGTGACCAGTATTGAAATTAAATCGGGTTATGGTCTTGATACAGAAAACGAAATTAAAATGCTTAAAGTAGCAGGGCAGTTAGCTGAAAAGCTTCCGGTTACTATAAAGCGGACTTTCCTTGGCGCTCATGCTTTACCTGTTGAATACAAAGATAATCCTGATGAATATGTCGACTTAGTTTGTGATGAAATGATACCCATCATTGCCAAAGGTAAATTAGCCGATGCGGTTGATGTTTTTTGTGAAAGTATTGGTTTTAGTTTAGTACAAACAGAGCGTGTCTTTGCTGCCGCACAAAAACATCGTCTACCGATAAAAGTTCATGCTGAGCAATTATCAAATTTAGGCGCTACCGTATTAGCGGCAAAATATAATGCGCTTTCATCTGATCATATCGAGTTTTTAGATGAAGCCGGTATTAAAGCCATGAAAGCTGCAGGCATGACTGCAGTATTGTTACCCGGAGCGTTTTATTTTCTTCGTGAAACACAATTACCGCCCATGGAATTATTACGCAAGTATCAAGTGCCAATTGCGATTGCGACCGATGCAAACCCCGGTTCTTCACCCATTCATAATATTCAACTGATGCTTAATATGGCATGCACATTCTTTAGATTAACACCGGCAGAAGCACTAGCTGGTGTTACTTGTTATGGTGCTAAAGCACTAGGTTTAGCGAATAAAGGTCAACTTGCGCTTGGCTTTGATGCAGATATTGCCTTGTGGAATATAGAGCAACCGGCGGAACTTTGTTATCAGTTTGGCGTAAACCCACTGAGTGAATTATTTGTGGCGGGTAATAAAGCCATTTAATTTAATTAAATGTGTTTATATTCAGGTGATAATTTCTTCTGTGATAAGCCTAGTTAAAAACACCCTATACAAACTTCACTATATTGCTTAGTCTTAATATATACCCGTTCTACTTCAATACG
The DNA here is from genome assembly GCF_014076785.1 of Colwellia sp. MB3u-55. NCBI lineage: Bacteria > Pseudomonadati > Pseudomonadota > Gammaproteobacteria > Alteromonadales > Colwelliaceae > Colwellia > Colwellia sp. MB3u-55. The sequence goes on along the minus strand of NZ_JACGUS010000122.1, from coordinate 659,176 downwards.
CAGGTTCGTCTGATGGTGTTTAGCGATAAACCCCGTTTGGCATTGCAATAATTGATCTGATTTCCTAGTTAAACTCATCAATCGTATAGGTTTGTTGTCATTAGGTAAAAGGCTTTATATGAAACACTTTCGCTCGACGCGCTTCTCGTTCACTGGTTTTTTGATGGTAGTGTTAAGCTTGTTTTTATTTTCGAGTACGGCACAAGCCGCTTCTTTTTCTTTTTCTTTTACTGAATTTAATATTGCCTTTGTATTGGGGTTAATGTTTCCAGTTATATTAATCATCGCCTTAGTTAAGCCCTTAAAAAACATTCGTCTTCGTCACCCGTTACTGATTTCTCTGAGTGTTTTATTGATGCTTTATGCCTTGGCTTATCCCAAAAGCCATCAAAGTGAATTGATACTTTCATCAGCGATGATTTTTTCTTCGGTGTTATTTTTTTGGCTACGAAGCACTTATTCTCAACCGGCAGAAAAAGTAAATTATGTCATCAATTTTATTGTCGTCGCAACAGCGCTATCTTTTGTTTTTAGTTTATGGTTTTTACCCGCTATTGATGGTTATTTAGCTTGGCTGGTGGCAAGTTTACTCGTGCTTGCATGTGCTGGCGTTGCGGTGCTTTCGTCAAAAAAAATCAAAGAGCCTAATAGTGTGAGATTAACGGTGCAGTGGTTTATACACCTTTGTTTCGTGATTATTCTTTTCGCGTGGTTAAATGCTTTTATCAGTGTGGTTTGGTTAGTGTCCGCGATCGTTATTTCCTATCTAGCTGCTTTGGTCAATGGTTGTTGGTATTTAGTGCAAGCCATTCGCGTCGAACTTAATAATAGCAAAGATATTAGTAAAAAAATATTAACAGCATATTTGTTAGACCCAGCAACAAATTTACCCTGTTATCAACAAGCCTTGGAAAAATTAGAAAATGTTATAAAGCAGCAGCCTAAGCGTCGCTTGGTGAGTATTGTTTTTAAGCCAGTAAATTTTCAAGCGGTTAACACCGTTTTAGGTCACCATAACTCTGATATTCTATTATTACAATTAGCGTATTGTTTACAGAAGAAAGTCGCTGAAAATATTTTATTGGTTAACTTTTCAGATGAACAAACACCGATAAAAATCGCTCGGCTTCAAGGGTTACATTTTTTAGTTGTACTAGACTTGAGTACTGACAACTACCCTGACCATACTAAAGTTGATCAACTTTGCCGTGAGCTTATGGCTGCTGTGCCCAGAGCAATGAGTTTCAAAAGTTTCTCTCTTAATTTTGAATTGGCTTTTGGTGCAGCTTATACAGGGGAATACAGTAATAGTGTCAGTGAGGTTATTTCATTTGCTGAAGATGCCTTGCTCGTTTCAGAACAAAATCAACAGGTTGTTAGTTACTTTGACCACAATAGTGCACTTTATACCGAACAACAATTACAGCGTATGGAGCAATTAAAACAAGATATAGCCGATGAAAAATTACATTGGTATTTACAACCACAAATAGGTTTAGCGAATAAAAAAGTTGTCGGCTTTCAAATGGATGTGCATTGGTATAGCGATGATAAAGCACCGCGTGGACTCAGCCAATTTGTTGACATTGCCGAGCATAGTGGCGATATCTATCTATTAACAAAGCAGATGATTGTTGAAGCTTGTAAGGCCATTGCTCAATTACAAAAGGTAGGCTTTGAAAGGCCAGTAACCATTACCTTTGCTAGTAAAGAGTTACTTGAACCGGCATTAATTGACTACATTGTTTTACAAACTAAAGCACATAGTATTAATACAAATTCTTTAATTATCGAGTTTAAAGAAGCGCTAATTTTATCTGCTAGCCAAAGAGCAAAAGCGATTATTGATCAGCTGAAATCTTTAAATATAAAGATCGCGATAGGGGATTTTTCAGGCAGCTATGAGTCATTACGATACTTACGAAAGCTGAGTATCCACCAAGTAAAAATTAATTGTGGCTTGTTGGGTAATCGTGAGAATGACATTGAGAGTGGTAGCTCAGATAAGGCCATTATTAATGCGCTGATCAATTTAACCCGGGCAATGAAACTACCTCTTATAGGCACCTCAATTAATAATAGTAATACTGAACAAGCATTTATATCAATGGGCGGGGAATATGCAGAGGGTCGATATTTAAGTCGTGGGGTTGTTTTTGATGAAATTGAAATTTGGACTAGGCGTTGGCTCGAACAATATCCACATAGTGCACCAGCTAAGTGAGCCCAATTTAAGTCAGTGGGCGTAACTTACTGAATGTAAAGTCTAGATGATTTATTCAATGTCTAACGGCTCTGGTGACAGAATAATACCGGTATTGTCAGCATAAATGTGATCTTCAGGTAGAAATGTTACCCCTGCAAAGTTTATTGCTAAATCACTTTCGCCAATATCTTGGTCGCTAGCACCAACAGGAATAGAGACTAAGCCTTGAATGCCTAAATCGAGTTCTTCTATTACATCTACGTCACGGACACTGCCATAGCAAACAATTCCTTCCCAAGCATTGTTAGCGGCCTGTTCAGCAATGTTAAAATCAATCAGTGCCCTACGTGTTGAGCCACCACCATCAATAACAAGGACTTTTCCTCGTCCATCCGTCGCTACAATTTGTGCGATTAAACCATTATTTTCAAAGCACTTAATGGTAACTACTTGACCACCAAAAGAGCTGCGCCCGCCATAATTACAAAAGATAGGATCAACAACATCAATTAGGTCGGCATAAATATTACAAAGCTCTGAGGTGTTGTATTCCATGATTTTTCCTTAATGCCATGATTGAATGCTTATACCCATGCTACTAAATTTTCGCTTACAGCAACAGTAAACATAAAGTGGGAAAATTTTAGTCAATTAGCGCTTAGTATAGCTTGATGTACAAACCTTGTGTGAAATATATTCAATGGTAAATTACCGTATAATCAGCAAATAATAATAGTGACTGTCTTGTATTGCTAAGCAAAAGAATATTTAATGGATGCTCGCAACTTAATAGAGAATATAACATGGTAGGTGAGAAAGACTTTTATCACGGTCTATTATTTTCTGTTGAAGCCCTAGTTTTTGGCTTACTTGCTATATTTTTTTTGCTATATACTCGGGGAGTAGGCCGACAATATGTTACCTACTGGGCGGTAAGCCTATTTTCTTTAAGTGCCCATCAATTTTGTCTTGCCATTGAAACCCAACTTAACGACCTCAGTGTTATCGCCTTAGAGAAAGTTCTGCTTACAGTAGGTATTCAAGTTAGTTTTTACTTTCATCTCTGCGCACTTTTACTCGGTATTTATAGTGCAGTTTCAAAACAAATCATTTCTAAAAAAATCACCAATAGCATCTTTATACTCAGTGCTCTGTTCGCACTAATGGCAACGTTACTCTACGGGTTTGAGGTTAACGAAGTTTATAACCGCTTTTATCTGCGAGAGAGTTTACCTGCATTTGTGATGGGCTGTGGTTTATTATTAACAGCCTTTTATTTATATAACTTGCCTAAAAAATATTTTTCTGCACATATTCTTATTGTTTATAGTCTTATTATGGGGGGCCGGTATGTTTTGTTTTCCTTTCTTTCTATTGTACTTATTAATGAGTATTGGTTTAGGCCATTAGCGGAATTACTGATTTATTTTGATTTGGGTGCCTTTACTTTATTAGCATTTACTCTGCTTATTTGGATGCAAGGGGCAGAGCGAAGTATTGCGACCTCTGCAATGAATAAGGCTCAATATTTAGGTAAGCATGATTCATTAACGGGGGCGTTAAACCGACAACAAGTCATGGAAAAACTACCTTTAATCATCGAAAAAACCGCCAGTAACCAACAAAACTTAGCGGTTTTTTTATTAGATATTAAAGGCTTTAAATTTGTCAATGATACATACGGGCTTAAGGTTGGAGATGCTATTTTAGGTGAAATAGCGCGTAGACTTGATGAAAGTATATTTCTACCCCAGGTAGTTGGACGATTAAGTGGTGATTCTTTTGTTTTTATTATTGATGGTGTTGACGAAAAGCAACAAGCCGCTGCAATAGAACATTTACACGGCTTAATAAGTCGGGCGTACCATATCAAACAACATAAAGTATTATTACAATGCTCTGTTGGTTATTGTTTATATCCCGGGGATGGGGGATTAGCTGAAGATTTATTACAAAAAGCTAATTTAGCCTTAGCGCAAGCTGAAAGCCAAAATGTGGCGACGGTCAAATATAAAACAGGAATGCAATCGCATGGTCGAAGATTACTTGCCATGGAAAAAGAAATTCGCGATGGTTTTGAAAATAATGAATTTGTACTCTATTTTCAACCACAACTTAACTTATTAAATAATCGCATAGAGGGCTTCGAAGCGCTTGTTCGCTGGCAACACCAAGAACGTGGTTTATTACAACCAGCAAGTTTTTTACCTGATATTGAATCGCTTAACTTGCTTAGTGACCTAGACATTTATGTGCTTGAACGGGCATGTCAAACTATTGCACGTTTGCAAAAAGCATATCATCGTCGAGTGACTATTGCGGTTAATATCACCGCTGTTGAATTTCAAGATCCAAAATTGATTGTAAATATCCAAGCCTTACTTTTTAAGTATCAAATTACACCAAGATGCTTAGATTTAGAAATTACCGAAAATGTTGTGATGACAGAAATAGCAACAGCAATGAATACCATTGTTATTTTGCAAAATATGGGCATAAAAGTTTCAATTGATGATTTTGGTACAGGGTATTCCTCATTGGCATACTTGCGTAAACTGCCTATCGACAAAATTAAAATTGATCGGAGTTTTATTGAAGAAGTCGCAAGTAATGATTCAGATTTAACGATTGTTAAATCTATGGTTGAGCTTTCTCATGGTTTAGGTAAACGTGTTTTAGCCGAGGGAGTTGAAACCGAAGAACAACTAAGGGTATTACGCAACATTGGCTGTGATGCAGTTCAAGGATATTACATCAGTAAACCTATACCTGAAGAAGCATTGAAAAAATACTTTTCCCGCTAATTATCATCTTATTATTTCATATAAAAAAACCTATAAATTTGTTTCAAATTTTAATTTTCTGCCTATAATAAAGATATAAATCTATTAATATTTTTAGGATCTCCTTTATGCTAATCAAGCACAAGCTTATTGCTAACACCGGTATTTTGGTCTTATCAATGGTCTTTATGTTGGGTTTACTTAATTTTACTATGTCGTCTTTGGAAACTGATATAAAAATTGCTCGAGAAATTGGTAATATCCAAACCGAGATTTTACAGTTGCGTCGTAATGAAAAAGATTTTTTAGCCAGAAAAGATATCAAGTATTTTAAGGCGTTTAATGAAAAGTATGCTGAGCTTATAAGAGAGATTAGTTCACTTGAGCAAGCTTACGAAACGATAGGCGAAGACCTTCCTAGATTAAATAAGCTTCGCGCCGTGCTAAATGATTATCAAGGGTTTTTTAAAGACTTAGTTGATGCACAAAAAGATCTTGGCTTATCTTCAACCGATGGTCTCTACGGCTCATTAAGATCTGCTGTTCATGTAGTTGAAGAGTCGATTGGTGATAGTGACTATAAATTGCTGAGCAATATGCTACAACTTAGACGCAATGAGAAAGACTTTATGTTACGTCTCGATGCGAAATACGTCGACCGTTGGAAGAATAATGCCAGTTCTTTTGTTCAAAACATAAACGTAAGCGATTTATCCAGTGATGCTAAATCACAAGCTATTGATAATATCTCTCTCTATGAACAAGCATTTACAGACTTTGTTGCCGGACAAAAACGGCTTGGCTTCACCGCTAAAGAAGGTTTAAAAGGTGATATGCGCAACGCTGTTCATCAAGTGGATGAAATTTTAGATAAACTTGTTTTACTGAGTAAAGATCAGGTTGTTGAGCACACCAAATTTGTTGACTTGGTTGCTTACGGTGTCTTTTTTACGGTATTAATTATTGCCATTAGTTTTGCCTTTTTTGTCAGTAGAAGTATTTTATTAAGCATAAATCAGCTAAACGAGACCATGAAAAAAGTGGCTGATACTCAGGATTTATCGTTGACCGTATCTACTCACAGTGATGATGAACTCGGCGAAATGGCCACTATTTTTAATAATATGCTGGGTAAGTTTAGAAACTTAATTACGGCCGTTAACCTTTCTGTTGATACTGTGCACGAAGCAACAGATAGTTTATCAAAAAATATTCACCTTGCTAATGCCGGAGTCGACTCACAAATTCAACAAACGGATATGGTCGCTACCGCGGTGACTCAAATGGTTGCGACCGTTGATGAAATTGCTAATAATACCAATGCCGCTGCGAGTAAAGCTGAAGCAACCAACAATAATGCGATTAGTGGTAAAGAAGGGGTTGAGCAAACTATTGCGAAAATTGATGAGCTTTCTGAAAAGTTAAGGGAGTCAGAAAATATAGTGCACGAACTTGCTAAAGATAGCGATACTATTGGTTCAGTATTAGATGTTATTCGAGGCATAGCAGAGCAAACAAACTTACTGGCGTTAAATGCGGCTATCGAAGCTGCCAGGGCGGGTGAACAAGGGCGTGGCTTTGCTGTGGTTGCTGATGAAGTTAGAACATTAGCCAGTCGGACTCAAGATTCGACACAAGAAATTGAAACGATTATTAGTTCATTGCAAGGACGAACCAAAGAAATTGTTTCTCATATGGCTATTTGCCGAACACAAGGCCAAGACAGCGCAGACCAAGCAAGCTCAGCGGGTAAAATGCTAGAAGAAATAACCTATGATGTTTCAACCATCATGGAGATGAATACAGCTATCGCATCAGCCATTCAAGAGCAAAGTACGGTCGCTTCTGAAGTTAATCAACATGTGGTTGAGATAAGAGACGTCGCCGAACAAGCCGGGCTAATATCTCATCAAAATGCACAAATGAGTGAAGAGTTATCTCAGCAAGCGGCAGTGTTGAATAATGAAGTGAGTCAGTTTAAAGTTTAGAAATATACTTTTCTCTTGAAGATACCGAACAGGTATTTTCAAGAGAAAACGTTATCTCTGTCTAGTTATTACTAGGCAAAATTCGCTAAATAAAAACCATCTTGAATGTTCGTGTTAACTTATTCTATTTCACTTCAACAAAACTAATCGACGCTTCTCTATTTTGGCTTGTGGTTAAACTTGAACAATAGCTTTGCCAATTAATGTCGTAATTATCAAAGAGATTTTTGAATGTTTGGTCAGTGAAAATAGCGCCGTGCTTGTCATCAAATACTAAGCGGTGGCCATGCTTACCTAGCGGTTCAATATCAGTTAATAGCACGTCTTTTTTATGAAACACTTCTGGTATTTTAACGCCATTTTTAGCTTTCGTTTCTACGGGAGAAAATACTCTTAGGTATTCAAAGGAGAAACTAAGTTGAAGGTTACTATCAAAATTAAGGGTTAATTTTTTTTGCTTGCGATCAAGCGTAAACTGAATGATTTTCATTAATTCCTGCGCTTATATTGGCTAAAAGAGTAGGAAGTTAACTTCCTACTCTTTTCTTTCTATAGAATAAAACGGCTTAAATCTTCATTTTTAACTAATTCAGAAATAGTGTCATCTACGTATTTTTGATCAATTATAATGACTTCCCCAGCACGCTTATCAGCATTAAATGATAGGTCTTCGATTAAACGTTCCATCATAGTATGTAAGCGTCTTGCGCCAATGTTTTCTGTACTTTCATTAACTTGCCATGCGGCATTAGCGATTGCCTGAATGCCATCTTCACTAAAAGAAACATGTACACCTTCTGTTGCTAACAAAGCAATATATTGTTCAGTTAATGATGCGTTTGGTTCAGTTAAAATTCTAACAAAATCATGGGTAGTTAGCGCTTGTAACTCGACACGGATCGGCAATCGACCTTGCAATTCAGGGATCAAATCAGATGGTTTTGCCATCTGGAATGCGCCTGAAGCAATAAATAAAATATGGTCTGTTTTAATCATGCCATGCTTAGTACTTACTGTTGAGCCCTCAATCAGTGGGAGTAAGTCTCGTTGTACCCCTTCGCGAGAAACATCTGGACCTGAACTATCACCACGCTTACAAATCTTGTCAATTTCATCGATAAAAACGATGCCATTTTGCTCTACAGCATAAATAGCCTTTTCTTTGATATCGTCATTGTTAACAATTTTGGCGGCTTCTTCTTCTTGCAACGCTTTAAAAGCATCTTTAATTTTTAATTTACGCTTACTGGTTTTTTCATTAGACATGCCCTGAAACATATTTTGTAGCTGCGAAGTCATCTCTTCCATACCAGGAGGAGCCATTATTTCAACCCCCATTTGTGGGGCAGCTAAATCTAATTCTATTTCTTTATCGTCAAGTTGACCTTCACGAAACTTTTTGCGAAAAGCTTGACGAGTACTGCTATTATCGGTCGCTCCATCAGCGCCAAAACCGTCTCGTGGTGGCGGTAATAATATATCTAAAATTCGTTCTTCAGCGGCTTCTTCTGCGATATGTTTTACCCGAGCCATTTCTTGCTCTTTGGTCATCTTTATTGCCATATCAGCTAAGTCACGAATAATCGTTTCGACTTCTTTGCCAACATAGCCGACTTCAGTAAATTTAGTTGCTTCAACTTTAATAAAAGGAGCGTTGGCAAGCTTGGCCAGACGCCTTGCTATTTCTGTTTTACCAACCCCTGTTGGACCGATCATTAGAATGTTTTTAGGGGTAACTTCGGTGCGTAACTCTTCGTTTAACTGCATTCTGCGCCAGCGATTTCTTAAGGCGATGGCTACAGCACGTTTGGCATCACTTTGACCAATAATGTGGCTGTCTAATTCACTGACTATTTCACGTGGTGTCATATTCGACATGATAATTCCTTAAGCATTTTACTTATTTGATACACTTACTAAGCGAGACGAAAGTCGAGATTTATAGCTCGTCAATCGTATGTTGATGATTGGTGAATACACAAATGTCGCCAGCAATTTTTAATGACTTTTCAACAATTTCAATCGCAGAAAGCTCGGTATTCTCTAACAGTGCAGTTGCTGCCGACTGTGCAAAGTTACCACCACTACCGATAGCAATTAAGTCATTCTCTGGTTGTATAACATCGCCATTGCCGGTGATGATTAATGAAGCTGTTTCGTCTGCAACAGCAAGTAAAGCCTCTAATTTTCTTAAGGCGCGGTCACTTCGCCAGTCTTTAGCTAGCTCAACAGCGGCTTTAGTTAAATGGCCTTGGTGTTGTTCAAGTTTACTTTCAAAGCGCTCAAATAAAGTAAAAGCATCAGCAGTGCCGCCAGCAAAACCAGCAAGGACCTTGCCGTTATATAAACGACGAACTTTGCGAGCATTACCTTTCATTACGGTATTTCCAAGTGATACTTGGCCATCACCACCAATTGCTACTTTGCCATTACGTCTTACGGATACGATAGTTGTCACAATTAACCTCAAATATTTATTTATATCTATGGAGAATAGATAAGGCTAATTATGACTTTTTCAAGGAGGGAGCTAGATAAATGTGTCTATTATGTAAATCGGACTAATTTATTGTTCATTAATCCGTTCGATTTTATTTCCAAAGCCAAATTTGGCAGCCATTAACATTATTACTTTTTAGCTTATGCTTATCTTTTTCTGCTTCACGTTTACGCTCATAAGGACCTAAAAACACTTTATAATAAATACCGTTTTTACCTTTAGATTCACTTATTTGAGCCGCTAAGCCAGTAAAGGCTATATTGGCTTTTAATACTTCGGCTTGTCTCATCGTTCTAAACGACGCGCACTGCATTTTGTACGGCCCTTTATCCTTAACTTCATATTTACCCACTTCAACTTCTTTACTCTTTAGGTTGTCAACATATGCCCATATCTCTTTTGGTGGAGCGGGTAATGCTTTTTGTTTCAAAGCTTGTGGGGCTTCTTTAACTATTTTTACTGGAGAGACTGGCGGTTTATTGTCTTTTATCGACCATAATCCGTAAATAAAACCACCGATCAATAATATGACTAAAAAGAGTGAAAGCTTAAACTTTAAGGTCAAGGTTGGTTTAGGCGCTACCTTACCTTTATAGGGACTTTTCTTTTTGTTTTGTGCGCGGGAAACGTAATCTTGATGAGCCATGAAATAATAATATACTGGTAAACGTCGGGTGATTTTAACCAACTGGTAAGGAAATGACACTAGTTTAAAAAGAAAATTGTAACAGAAGACTTATTACTTAAAATTACCAACTTAAATCAAGTGGATCAACATCGACTGTCCAGCGTACTTTTTTCTGCCATTCATTCTGAGAGATAGCGTTAACCAGCTGATAAATAGCAAGATGAAGTTGCTTGCGTGATTTAGCTTGTACAATTAAATGATAGCGATATTTACCCGCTTTTTTCTCCATCGCAGCTGGCACTGGACCGGCAAATTGGCAGCCATCAAAAGTGAATTCGGTTAATGCACTGAGAAATTTTTCAGGATAAGAAGGATAGTTAGCTTCTGCGCGAAAAAGTGCTTGATAACTAAACGGCGGTAATAAGGCCTGTTTGCGCTCAGTTAACGCATATTTAGCAAAGTGTGGGTAACCGTTGTTGACTAAATCTTGCAGTAATGGATGTTCAGGGAAGTTGGTTTGTACTAAAACTTTACCGGGCTTACTTTCTCGACCTGCACGGCCAGCAACCTGCACTAATAATTGTGCCATGTGCTCGGCGGCGCGAAAGTCAAAACTAAATAGTGCGCCATCAACGTCTAATACCGCAACCAGTGTTACATAAGGGAAGTGATGTCCCTTTGCTAACATTTGTGTGCCAATCAGTAACTGATGTTTTTTATCACTGACTTCCTGTAATAATTTTGCCAATTCACCTTTTTTACGAGTACTGTCGCGATCGATTCTTACGGTACTATAGTCGGCAAAAAGTTCGCCGATGCGCTCTTCTAATTGTTCTGTACCTTGCCCCATGGGTTTAATACGGACACTTCCGCAACTAGGACACTGGTATGGGATACGCTTTTGACTACTACAGTGGTGACAAATTAATAATTTTTTCCCTTGGTGCAAAGTATAAGGTTTATTGCAACGCTGACAATCGGCTACCCAGTGACACTCTTGACAATTAATCGCTGGCGCATAACCACGGCGATTTAAAAATATTAAGGCTTGTTCACCGCGTTTAAGTGTTGTTTCAATCGCCTTTTTCAGTGTACCTGATAAGCCATGTTCCATTTGCTGTTGGGCAACATTAATAAGACTGATTTTGGCTTGAGTACTTTGACCGGGTCTTTTAGTTAATTGATGATATTGATATTTACCCGACAATGCATTTTGTAGCGTTTCTAAACTAGGCGTGGCACTACCGAGTACAATGGGAATATTTAACTGACCCGCGCGTAAAATAGCAATGTCGCGCGCGTGATAACGAAAACTGTCTTGTTGCTTAAAAGAGCCATCGTGCTCTTCATCAACAATAATTAAACCTAAATGATGTAGCGGCGCAAAAACGGCTGAACGCGTGCCAATAATTATTGCGGCGGTGCCCCGTTGTGCAGCCAGCCAAGTTTGTAAACGTTCTTTGTCGTTTAATCCTGAGTGGTGCAAGCAAATAGGTAAATTAAAGCGTTGTTCAAACCGACTGAGCATTTGTGGTGTTAGACCAATTTCAGGCACTAATACCAGTACTTGTTTATTGGCGGCGAGAGTTTTTTCCATCGCTTGTAAATAAACTTCGGTTTTACCACTACCGGTGACACCGTCTACTAAATGACAAGAAAACTGATCAAAGGACGCTTTTATCGCAGAAACAATAACCGCTTGTTCAACCGTTAAGGTTAGCTTTTCATTTTCAGCTAAAGCGTCCTGGTGATAGACAAAGGTTTCAGCTTTTTGTTGTCTTTCTTCAATTAACTTTTTCTTTTCAAGTGTATTTAATTGTGCTTTTGTATAGCCTAATGTTCTAATTTCTGCCCAAGTTAGCCCCGGGTGGGTTTTAATGACATTATGCAGTTCGGCTTGTTTGGGCGCTCGCTTAACTATTTTTTCTAATACCAACTTTTCTTCACTGTCTTGCTCAAGCAAGAAACAATGCCAAGTGGTTGCTAAATCAATAGTAGGTTGCTCAACTTGACGAAGCAACACGGGAAGAGCCAGTTGTAGGACATCTCCAATAGGGTGATGATAATAATCAGCACAGCGCAGTAAAAACTTTAACAGCGCGGGAGGAAAACGAAAGTTGTCATTGACTAAGCCAATAATCGGCTTAAGTTTTTTGTCGTCAATATCGCAGACTTCACTGGTACTTATAATAATACCAATAACTTCTCTATGACTAAAAGGCACGATCACACGAGCGCCTATTTGAATCTCGTCATTACTGATGGTTTTTGGGACGATATAAGTAAATAACTGACGCATAGGAACAGGAATAGCGACTTGAATATAACTAACCTGCATAACGAGTACTTTTTTGACGATAATTAAGCTTATTCTGCCGACTTGTTGTTAATATGCCAAGTACGATTTTATAGAAAGTTTAACTTTAATCACCTTAACGGATTAATTGTTCATTTTTTAGCAATTAGTGTCATTAGGCTATTGCTAAGCATCTGTCGATGATTTAAAATTCGCCTCCATTATTTTTAACTCGTATGGTGCTTAGCAGCAATAATGACTGACTAAGTGGCGATACGGCCTTATACAGAGGTTTCTATGAAAGACGGTATTCATCCTAATTATGTTGAGTTCAAGGCAACTTGTTCTTGCGGTAACATCATCGTAACTCGTTCTACAGCGAAAAAAGATATTCACTTAGACGTATGTTCAGCTTGTCACCCATTTTACACGGGCAAACAAAAAGCTGCTGAGACCGGTGGTCGTGTTGATAAATTCAACAAACGTTTTGGTGCACTTAGCAGCAAGTAATTTTGCGCTAAAATCAAAATGTAAAAAAAGCGTCGCAAGACGTTTTTTTATGCCTATAAATCTATTGAAATACCATTCAGCTTTGCTATGTTCTCAAAAAGATAATATTTTTCGCTTTTCTTTAAACCCTTTTCATAAATACTGTATCTTACTTTATAACGACACCATTATTGAGAGTTAACCTTTGGATAACCCGAAAGTTATTTACATTAAAAACTGCGCTGAACCGCCGACCACTATTGCTGAAAAACTTGCAAAAGAACGTGCAGTTATTAGTCGAGCACAGCAGGGTGATCAGCAGGCTTTTTATCAACTCTATCAGCAGTATCATCGTAAAGTTTATGCTATTTGCTGGCGCATGCTTGCAGATAAAGATAGTGCAGAGGATGTTTGCCAAGAGGTTTTTGTACAACTATGGCAAAAAATAGCTAATTTTCGTGGTGAAAGTAAATTTTCTACTTGGTTACACAGTGTTACCAACAATATTGTACTTGGACACTTGCGTAAACATAAAAACTGGTTGCAACGTATCTTTAGTATCGAAGATCAAACCATGGCAGATATTGCCGTAGAAATGCCAGATAGTGCGGGTCTAACCGAATTAGATAAACATATCGCTCGTTTACCTGAAAGAGCTCGCTTAGTTTTTGTGTTGTTCGCGGTTGAAGGTTACCGCCATGAAGAAATTGCAAATATGCTCGACATGGCAGTAGGTACTAGTAAAGCGCAATACCATAGAGCTAGAAATTTGTTAATGGAGTGGATCGAGATATGAATAAATTATTATCAGAGCAAGCTTTACAAAAAGCACTGGCAAAATTACCTGATGAAATGACACCACAACGTGATTTATGGGCTGGTATTGAACGGGCGATTGAAGTTAAAACACAAGACAAACCTGTCTTTGTATCACCGGTGAAAAAAGTATTTATGCCTACAGCATGGGCGGCATCTTTAGTGCTCGCAGTATTGGCTACTTGGTTTTCTTTTTCGCCTCAATTTTCAGAACAGCCGCTGGATTTAGCGCAACAAAATAACTCACCCCTGACCTTTGTAACTGCAATGCAAGAAAATTTTAAGCACACCAAGCAATCGATGTTGATTAGCTTTGGCCAGCCTAAAATATCGGCACTGCCAAAAGAAATTCAACAAGAGTTAATAAACCTAAGCTCAGCCCAAGCTACGATTGAAAAGGCTCTAAATGAAGACCCAAGTAATAATGATTTACTTAATTTATTACGTTGGACCCAAAAACAAGAATTAGATCTATTAAGCCAACTATACAGCCCTAAATGGCAGAGTATTTAAAGATAACATTATAAAGAGGTAGTTATGAGAGTTTTACAAAAAGTTATTCCGATGATGTTATTTTCAGCCGCTTGTTCAAGCTTTGCGGGTGAGCAGATTGACAAGTCATTACTGGTCAGTGATGTCAGTAGTGTAAATATTGAAAATTTACGCGGTAATATTACGGTTATTGGTTGGGACAAAAACACTATTTTGATAAAGGGAGAATTGGAAGACGACGCCGAAGGTTTACTCTTTAAGCAACAAGGATCGCGTGTAAAAATTAAGGTTGAGCTTGAAAATCATAGCAACAACTTCTGGGGTAACAATGCTAAAGGCTCTGTATTAACGATTCATATGCCTAAAAATATTCGTGTCAGTTTTGAGGGGATTGCCAGTGATATTAATTTTGAGAACTTGCATGCCAGCGCCGAAGCAAAAACCGTAAGTGGTAACATCAAAGCGGTAAATTTGAGTGAACGTATTGAATTAATTTCAGTTAGTGGTGATATTAACAGCAGCAAATTATCAGGAAAAGTGAGTTTGTCGAGTGTTAGCGGTAATATTAAAGATCGTCAGTCAAGTGGGCGTTTAAGTTTACGCGTGGTCAGTGGCGAAATTGACGCACAATCAACAGCAAAAGAAGTGACGATTGAAAATGTCAGTGGCGATATTAACATAGGATTAAATGAGACTGACGAACTTACTGTTGTAAATGTCAGTGGCGATCTTTCAGCAAGGTTATCGTTAAATGATGGTGGTGTCGTTAAGATGTCGAGTGTTAGTGGTGGTTTATCGTTAAAGCTACAGAAAAATGTTCAAGCGAGCTTCCGGTTATCAGCCAGTGCTGGTGGTAAAATCACTAATAAAATTACCACGCAAAAATCAAATAAAGCTAAGTATGGACCAAGCTCAAAATTAGACTTTGAAACCGGTAGTGCCAACGCGAACGTACGTGTAAATACGGTAAATGGCAATATTAGCGTCAGCAATTAATATTTATGACTCTGGCATTAAAAATAGAACGAGTTAGGGCGCTTTCTGGCTCGTATTTATATTCTGTTTCAAAGTAAATTCTGCTAACCTACCAAAAGTTTTAATCTCGCATTTGCGATAGAGTTTTAGGGTATATAAATGGCAGAGCGCAAGCCAAATAAATTTTTCAAAGATAAAAAGTATTCTCAAGATAGCCAAATGAATGCTTTAAAAGTTCCACCTCATTCGCTTGAGGCAGAGCAATCTGTATTGGGCGGTTTATTGCTCGATAACGAGACGTGGGATCGTGTTGGCGAACGTGTTGTCGCTCAGGATTTTTATAGTCGTTCACATCGTATTACTTTTGAAACCATTGCTGCGTTAATTGAACTAGGCAACCCTGTCGATTTAATTACCTTATCTGAAGCTTTAGAAAACGAGCAACGACTTGAAGATGCTGGCGGCTTTGCTTACCTTGCAGAAATGATGAGGAATACACCCAGTGCGGCCAATATCACCGCTTATGCTGACATCGTTCGTGAACGTGCGGTTACTCGTGAAATGATCAGTGTGGCGAATGAAATTGCTGAAGCGGGTTATGATCCTCAAGGCCGTGCCAGTGCAGAGCTTCTCGATTTTGCTGAAACTAAAATATTTGCTATCGCTGAACAGCGGGCTAACAAGTCCGAAGGACCAGAAAACATTACCTCGGTATTAGAAAAAACAGTCGATCGTATTGAGCAACTTTGTTCATCGCCAAATAATGGTGTTACCGGGGTTTCTAGTGGTTTTTCTGATTTAGATAAGATGACTGCTGGTTTTCAAAAGTCAGATCTTATTATCGTTGCTGCACGTCCGTCAATGGGTAAAACTACCTTTGCGATGAACATCGCAGAAAACGCAGCGATGACTGAAGATAAACCCGCATTGATTTTTAGTTTAGAAATGCCTGCAGAACAACTGATGATGAGAATGCTAGCCTCATTAGGCCGTATTGACCAAACCAAAATTCGTACGGGGCAATTGGGTGACGAAGATTGGGCGCGTTTATCATCAACCATGGGGTTACTTATTGATAAAGGTAAGATGTTTATTGATGACGCCGCTGGTTTAACGCCAACCGATGTTCGCTCTCGTGCGCGCCGCATCGCCCGTGACCACGGCGGTATAAGTATGATCATGATCGATTACTTACAGTTGATGCGCGCACCACAATTTGCTGATAACCGCACCTTAGAGATTGCTGAAATATCACGGTCATTAAAAGCATTAGCTAAAGAATTACAAGTGCCGGTTGTGGCACTGTCTCAGCTAAACCGTAGTTTGGAGCAACGTTCAGATAAACGGCCGATTAACTCGGATCTTCGTGAATCAGGCTCTATTGAGCAAGATGCCGATTTGATCATGTTTATTTATCGTGATGAGGTTTATCACGATGATTCAGAGTTTAAAGGTATGGCAGAAATCATTATTGGTAAACAACGTAACGGTCCCATTGGTCGTGTTCCGTTGACTTTCCAAGGACAGTTTTCTCGCTTTGATAATTATGCCGGCCCGCATGTATTAGATGAAGATTAATGGCATTAACGACCCCAACGGCAATTATTAATTTATCTGCGCTCAAACACAACTTAGCGCAGATAAAATCACTTGCACCGGCAGCAAAGGTGCTAGCCGTTTTAAAAGCCAATGCTTATGGTCATGGCCTTGAACGTATTGCACACGCATTGTTTTCTGAGCAAGCTAAAATAAATGAACACGGCCATTTATCGATCACCGCTGATGCTATTGCCGTGGCAAGAATTGATGAAGCGCTGGCATTACGGTCTTCAGGTATTACTCAACCGATTGTCTTGCTCGAAGGTTTTTTTAATGCAAAAGACTTAGTTATATTTGCGGTTAATAATTTACAAACGGTTATTCATAACCATCAGCAACTTGATGCTCTTCTATCGGCAAC
This sequence comes from Colwellia sp. MB3u-55, assembly GCF_014076785.1. Lineage (NCBI taxonomy): Bacteria > Pseudomonadati > Pseudomonadota > Gammaproteobacteria > Alteromonadales > Colwelliaceae > Colwellia > Colwellia sp. MB3u-55. Next base: position 642,043 of record NZ_JACGUS010000122.1, on the reverse strand, counting down.
GCTTTCTTCTCCGTTAAAGGTTTGGCTAAAAATTGATACCGGTATGCACCGTTTAGGTATAAATCCAGAGGAATTTAGCTATTTCTATCAGCAATTAACAAACTCAGTAAACGTGCAAAAAAACATTGTGTTAATGAGTCACTTAGGTTGTGCTGATGATAAAAGCAATCAGGCTACTCGCCAACAAATATCACTCTTTGAAAAAGTAACGTTAGGTTGTAACGAAGAGCGAACATTGGCAAACTCTGCCGGTATTTGTGCATGGCCAGCAAGCCATTACCAATGGCTTCGTCCCGGGTTATTATTATATGGGATTTCTCCTTTACCCTTTGAAAGTTCAGCAGAAAATTTATTCACTTGTACGCCAGAGAGTGCTTTGCACAATAAAGATATAACTTTGGATCTTCTGCCAGTAATGACCCTGAAGTCAAGTTTGATTGCCGTACGTGAATTAGCTGCTGGAGAATCAGTCGGTTACGGTAATGCTTGGACAAGTGAGCAACAGACTATTATTGGTGTTGTTGCCATTGGTTACGGTGATGGTTACCCTCGGCATGCTCAAAACGGCACACCTGTTTTGGTCAATGGACGAAGGGTTCCTCTAGTAGGGAGAGTATCAATGGATATGATCACCGTTGATTTAGGCATAAATGCACAAGAACAGGTCGGCGATGTTGTGACTTTGTGGGGAGAGCAGTTATCTGTTGCCGAAATAGCGTTATGTGCAACTACCATTCCCTATGAGCTCTTATGTAATATTACTCGTCGTGTACAAATCACCTTGTCAGCGCAGTAAAGGTCTTTTTTAAATACTAAGCACACAAACTGATCTTCTTGGTAAAGTCGCCAATAATGTATTAACAGAGCATTTAACCGCCACTATTTACTCTAATGTCATTAATTGTCAGTTGTTACTGAGTCAATAACCCAAATATGGCGTAAAAAATAAAAAACCTCGTTTATTGCTAAACGAGGTTTTGCTTTATGACTAAAAGTGACTACAAATTACTTAATTCACTATTTATCGAAACTGAACTCAATAAAAGCTTTACCAAATTCAGAATTTAACGGAATAATAATAATAGGGCCATCAGCTTTGTGGTGAATCGTATGATTTTGACCAGAAACAACCATAGGCGTTGCCATGTCAAATTCAAAGCCTTTTTCACTGAGCATACGCTTAGCGCCACCGGTGACCATATTAGTAATTTCACCGACTAAATCGGTAATTTCTTCATTAATTTCGTCAGGACCTTCGCCAACCATTTTCTTCATGGTGGCCAGTGCTAACTTTCCTTCAAAAGTAATCGATAGTGAGCCTTTTGTTTGAGCACTCACCATACCAATTAAACCAGACACATCGCCCATAGCAATTTCATTTTTTTTCAAACGAGGTTTTTCAGGTACTAATTCCATTTGTGCCATAGTAGACATTACATTGAGCATTGAAGATAAAAAAGGATTGATAAACTCTACATTCATGAATGTTTCCCAAGGGCTTAGTTATACTAGTCATTTTATTTTGCATGTTAATTTAGCAAATGTAAATCGTTCCTACTAGTTATTGTTTTTTATTATTGCAATTTTAACTGATTTCGAAAAAGTTAAGCTGCCACTAATTGTTTCGTTTTTATAATTTACAGTATTTACTTGCTTAGGGTAAGTATCGATGAGTAAATCATTTTTTACCACTAATCCGGATAAAAAGTTTTCAAAATTAGCTTCTTGGTAAATATAAACGTTACCTTTAGCGACTTCTAAACCTATCCAATTGAGCTTTATTGGCTGTTTTTTATTATCTTGAACATCAATAAGTTGGAAATGTGCTTCAACATAGTTTTGAATTAACTTTTCGTATTCAGGATGCTCAGCTGAAAAGCGTATTTGCTGTTGTTCAGCAATAGCATTATCAATATCGTGAGCCGTAAACTGATGAATAACTTCTATGTTATGGGTTCTTGGATTAACTGATAAATCAGTTAATCCAAAGAAGTATCGGTGGGCTGCGCTTGAAAGCGCAACGCCACACAATAAACAAACAATAAAGCTTTTAAATAATGAGGTTTTTGTCATTATTTATCTTCTTCTTCCTTGTCTTCTTTTTCGTCATCAGCTGACTTTAATTTAACATTATAGTCACGCATCATGTCTTTTTTCTTACGTTTGTATAATTCAAAGCTTGATTTAATAGGGCGTGTTGGCCAGTAGTTATTGTTAACATCTACATCAGCTGTCTCCCAGTTTGGATCAATAGCGATAGCCGTAATCTCTTTATCAGTAATAAATAATTTAGAAACATTTTTACTGTTTTTACGCCAGATTTCTGCAGGAATATGTACTTGTTTTGTTGTTTTATCTGCAAAAGTTAATTGCACAATAATAGGCATGACCAAGCCACCCTTATTTTCAAAATCAACGATGTAGAAATTTCTTTTATCAACAAGGAGATCTTTTTGCCATTGCTCTAACTTTTTATTTGCGCTGTTATAGGTATTACGTGCTTTATTGGTTGCCGTAAATTTGTCATGTTCGTTGTAAAAATCTAACAACTCAGGCTTGTCAGTTGTTCTAAGCCATTGACCTTTATCACGAAGGTCACTAATGAATGTCGGCTTTTCACTTTCTAAGGCACGATTCCAAGCGGCTTCTGTATCAGGGTTTTGGCTATTAGGACGATATAAATGAATATTACCTAAAGCGATATCAACATGATCTGTTGTGTAGAACCAACCACGCCAGAACCAATCTAAATCAACGGCTGATGCATCTTCCATGGTGCGGAAAAAGTCTGAAGGTGTTGGGCGTTTAAACATCCAACGTTGTGCATATTCCTTAAAGGCAAAATCAAATAATTCTCGGCCCATAACGGTTTCACGTAAAATATTTAATGCTGTTGCTGGCTTACCGTAGGCATTATTACCAAACTGAAGAATTGATTCAGAGTTGGTCATAATAGGTACCTGGTTAGTACTTTTCATGTAATTAGTAATGTCAGCAGCATGACCGCGACGTGAAGGATAACCTTCTTCCCATGCTTGCTGTGCTAAAAACTGTAGGAAAGTGTTTAAACCTTCATCCATCCAAGTCCATTGACGCTCATCAGAGTTAACGATCATTGGAAAGTAGTTATGACCCACTTCGTGAATAATTACTCCAACTAAGCCGTATTTAGTACCACGAGAATAGGTTTTTTCACCTGTTTCTTTGTCAAGTGTTGGGCGAGGACCATTAAAAGTGATCATCGGATATTCCATGCCACCAACGGGTCCGTTGACTGAAATTGATACTGGGTATGGGTAAGCAAAGGTATATTTATTATACTGTTGCATGGTATGGATAATAGCTTCAGTTGAGTACTTTTCCCATAATGGATTACCTTCATTAGGGTAAAAAGACATCGCCATGGTATCGGTACCGCCTTCTTTATAACCTTGAGCGTCCCAAATAAATTTACGGCTTGATGCGAAAGCAAAATCACGAACATTTTTAGCTTTAAAATGCCAGGTTTTCGTTTTTGTTGAGCGAGATTTTTCGTTTTCAAGTGCTTCATCAACGGTAACGATAAGCACAGGTTTCTTAGCGCTTTTAGCTTGTTCTAAGCGTTTACGTTGTGTTTTTGTTAAGACCTTGCTTTCATTTTGTAACTCACCGGTAGCGGCAACAATATGATCAGCAGGAACGGTGATCTTAACGTCGTAATCACCAAACTCTAAAGTGAATTCGCCGTTACCTAAAAACTGCTTATTTTGCCAGCCCATAACGTCATAGTATGCTGCTGCGCGAGGAAACCAGCCAGCAAGTTCATATAAATAGTTATCGTCTTCTTTAAAGTATTCGTAACCCGAACGGCCACCTAACACTTTTTGTTCATGAAGCTTATAGTTCCACTTAATATTTAATTCAACATCATCGCCGGGTTTTAATGCCTTAGGTAAGATAACGCGCATCATTGTGCCGTTAATCACATAGTCAAGAGCACTACCGTTTGATGCTGTAACTGCAGTAATTGTATTACCGCCATCAAATTCAGTTGATTCGATAGCGCCACGCAATCCGCTATAAGTTATTTTTTTACTAGGAGCTGTCGCTGTTAAGCGATTATCAGAGTCACGTTTTAAGCGGTTTTGATCTAACTGTATCCACAAGTAGCGTAAAGTGTCAGGGGAATTATTGGTATAACTCATTGTTTCGCTACCCGTTAAGGTTTGCGTTTTATCATCAAGTTGAATATTAATTTTATAATCAACTTGTTGTTGCCAATACTGGTGACCTGGTGCGCCTGACGCAGTTCTATAAGTGTTGGGTGTTGGTAAAGATTCTTCTAATTGACGAAATTTATCGCTACTAATGGTGTTTTTCGCTATTGCGCTACCACTGGCAACAACAAATAAGCAAATTAACGCTGACTTGATTGAATATTTCATAGGCTTCCTGAATATTTTATAATATGGGCATGTTTAACCGTGTACTTATAGCATAAATAAGTTCACTGAGTTAAGGGGGAGGGTACTTCTTATGCGACCAATAGCTCTAAATATGAGTTTAATGGGGGTGTTAAAGTTATTATTACTCCTGAATAATAACGCTATTTACTACAGCTTTGACAAGCACCATGCGCTTCAACAATTTGATGGCTAATGGTAAAGCCGGTTGCATCTGCCATCGAGCGTAAAGCTAAGTCTAAATTAGAAGATTGAATTTCTTCAACATGTCCGCAACGGTCACAAATAAGTAATTGCACGGGATGATTACACTCACTGAAATGATGACACATCACAAAAGCATTTATAGACTCAATCTTATGAACAAAGCCTTGTTTACCAAGGAAATCTAAAGCACGATAGATGGTTGCTGGTTTTGCTGCTGGGTCAATTAGCTTTAATTCATCAAGCAGATCATAAGCACCAATAGCACCGCTATGTCCGGTTAATAGTTTAAATACTTGTTCGCGAGCCAAAGTAAATCGTGCACCACGCTTCTTGCAAGACTCTTTTGCTTGTATTAATAATTCTTCTGCATTCATTATGAGTTAGGTACTTGCATGATTGGGTTATTTTTTAGCAGTTTAACACAGAGATTTTGATGATGTAATATGCTTGAAAGGTTAATTACTTAACCCTTTAAATTAAAAGTGGGTTGTTGGTACTCTCAACGTTTACAAAAATGGAATGTAATATTTGATAGTTGAATAACAGCTAAGTACCAAGATAAATTCACTTTACTGGTTTAGCAAGTTTATCTGCCCCCTGCGATATCTACGTCTCATCTTTAATCGATAATAATAAATTTTTTACTATGGACTTAACATGGCTGAATTTGAATATTTAGATTTAACACTCCAAAATCATGTCTTGTATTTTAATTTATCCGATGGCCGACTACGAGAGTTAGTATACACTCCGGCTATTTTCTCAGGACGTCAGGCAAAAAATGGGTGATAATTAATGAGACCTATTTAACAGGTAAGCGTCTAATGAAAGCTGCTTTCAGTTTAGCCAACCGCATTGCTTTATTGCCTAATTATGCCGTAAAGCGATAAAACGCAGTTTAAATATAAATAGCGATACTATTGTGGCTAATGGCTAAAGCGCCGTTGTCGACTTAAACGCAGAATTAAGGCTGTCTCCACAAGCAATGTTGACAAAGGAAGAGCTCAAACGAAAACTGAAAAAGTGATATAAAATCAAGTGATTTCAGTAAAATTATTTAAACGTTTTCTTCAATAAATCTTTGTTGGCTTTAGCGCTATAGAGTTAATATTTATATTTTACTAAAGAGTGTGCGTCAGGCACCTGCACTTGCTCAGTAAGACCAGGGAAGAGACGTTGGGCAAATAATCGTTAATTAAGCGGTGCTCTCAGTAACGTTTGTCACAAAGATTCATAAACTAACTCACTAAAAGCTATACCTTTTTCATTATTTAAATCATAATTCATTGACATATAACAAGGAATGTTAATGATGAATGTCAATGAATTTGATCGAATGAATACCCTCTCTGAAAAAATCCTCAGCTCAACTGCATCTGCTCATGAAATAGCAGAATTTACTGTATTACTTAACCTATGGAAAAACTCTGAAAAATTCAATTTGGTTATTGATTTACCCCAATAAAGAAGAAACGTTTCAATTGTAAATATATTGATCTTTAGGTATAAATGTCTCGCCTATTTAGGATTAATTATAACAAATGGATGTTTTTGAATGAATTATACTGCTTCTCTTTTAGTGAGCTTAATATCACTGGCTCTTTTAGCTTCTTGTGGTGGTGGCAGTGGTGAACGTTCAGAAAAAATAACGACACCGCAGCCTACTGTACCAACGTCACCTGTTGTCGACGCGATTTTTACAGAAGATAATGCTGGTGATATTGCCATCTGGAGTACGGTGTTACTCGAAGCGAGTATTGATGCCGCAGACATCATTGAACAGGAAATTATTTGGTTTCATCATGCACCTGAAAACATCTTAATTAGAGACTGTAATAGTACAGGTACCGTTGAAAAAATTATTGACGATACAGAAAATAGTTACCAATTAGTTTTTACAAACTGTAGTTACCAAACCGATATTATTGATAGAGAAAATTCAACCACAACAGTGACTGCCTTAGTTAATATTACCCAGCAGGATATTCAACTTGATGACAGCAAGAGTCCTTACTCGGATAGTTTCCTTATTAAGGGCCTAAGTGCAAAGTTTTCCTCTACGCGCTTTATTATCTCTACGATAGAAGAGCCTTCACTTTCATTAGAGTTAATGTTTGAGCTTTTGCTAACAAGCAAGCAAACGTGGAGCGCAAGTACTGAAGATTTAGAGGGAGATCTCGTTTTAAATTATCAAAGTAAAAACAGAAAACTTGATATAAAAGCAATCGACTTTAAAGTTAAAACTGATGATTTATTGGTTGTTACTGACTCTCTAAAGCAAACGACAATTAATCAACATATTAACGCGCCAGGTAGTAATCAATATCCGCATTACCAAGTCGATATTACCAGTATAATAACGAGTAAACTATTTGCCTTCGAGACCACTTTAACCTCTACCGTTACCTCGCCATATTCAGGTAAAGGTTACGCATCACAATCACCTGCTGGAACCTTTAGACTGACCAACGCTCAAAATGAAGAAATATTGCTAACATTTATCACAAATAAATATATGCAATTGCACCTTAACCAAGAACTTATAGGTGAAGCAGAAACAGTAGCATGGACTTCATCCGCCTTATTTAATTTACATGATAATGCCCAAGCACTAGCTTTTATCCAAGAGTTAACACCGTTTAAAGCTATTTCAATTACTAAAGAGACGATTGAAAATGATCCCGTTGAAAAGGTCATTATAAAATTTAATAAAAAAGTATCTATTAATAGTAGTTATTCAAATACTCCGATACAAGTTTCAACTCTTTCGGTCTCTAATTCTTTTTACCAACCCATTATTTTAGCAACTGAAAACAACATTACCCTTTCTTTTGATACCAATGAATCTAAAGGTTTTTATAATATTTATTACGATGGAAACTATAAACTGAAAACCAGTGAAAAATATGTTGAACAAAGTTCAGGCGGACACTCAGTTAAACAAATCGTTGGCATTGTCGGTGAGGCAGTTACATTAGATCATACCGTAGAGCAGGTTCGATACTCATCTGTGTTCAACCATCTTATTGCAATAAATGATTTCAATACCGTAATAAAAGTCTTTGATCTTGAAACAGGTCACTTAATTCAGGCTTCTAATGAAACCAATATTATTTTTGACCATATTTGTTTCTCGGCTGATCAAGAACGTATATTTTTAACGGGTCTCAATTATGACGATTACAGCTACCAAATATTTTCATATGACCACCAAACGCTAAGGTTTATTGAGTCGTATCAGCAAACGGGCTCTGCTCATAGCCTTAAAAAGTGCGCGGCTAATCAACTTATATTTGTAAATGATGATTCACTTGAGCAATTTAACTTGTCAACGACAGACTTTGCGCTTACCAACAACGCTTTAGCTAACGTCAATAACATTGTTCAATCTCCATTAAACGACAATAAATTATTATATGTGTCGGATACAGATAGCAGTGGTTATGAATTGTTCTCATTAACATTAGATCCTTTCGCGATTGAAGCTGTTGCGACTCCACTGGCGGATAGTCGCGATACTTACAATTACTCCGGTAACCAAGAACGGGCTATTTTCATTGATGGCGTCAATGAAACACTGCTTGCTAGAAACACTGTTATTAAGATAAATGACACTTCTGAAGTACTGTATACCTTTACGGGCGAAGAAACTTATTTTCCTAAGAAAAATGAACATATCCGATATCATAATCAAGCGCATAATATTATAGTTACCAATCTAGCAGTTTATGACGCCTCAACTTTTGTTGAGCTTATAGCACTCCCGTCGATTCCTGCGGCAAGCTATTGGTTTGTTGATAATGATGATAGATTATCTGTAGTCCTTCAATCAATGGATAGTATTTACCGGGTAAAGCTCTACTAATTTTACCGAGCGCTCAATTATGAAAAGGCATTAGCACAAAATAAATAATTATTATGCTGATGTTTAATTGAAGCGATTGTCTTATTTACGCCCCGCGTTGAGTCAATAAATACTCGTCTTAAGATAAAAAAAATAACGATTTTATGTTAATAAAAAAACAATGCTAGAAAGCCCTTAAACACTAATTATTGATGAGAAATTACTGTGAATAAATTATTTATAATAGGCATGTTATTTGCCTTAAATGCATGCACATCAGAATCAAAAAATTCACTAGGTATGGCATCCAACCCTAATCCTAAACCTTATGTGTTGTTAATTTCACTGGATGGTTTTAGGTGGGATTATGTTGATAAATATCAGCCAACCTTCTTGTCTCAATTTGCTAAAGAGTCTGCTCATTTAACATCATTACGTCCTACTTTTCCGACAAAAACCTTTCCTAACCATTTGAGTATTGTTACGGGGTCATACCCTGAGAATCATGGCATAGTGTCCAACCGTTTCTATGCTCGCGATTTAAATAAAACCTACAGCATAAGAGACTCGGAAGCGGTGACCAATCCTGACTTTTATTTACGTAAACCCTTGTGGATTATTGCAGAAGAACAAAATATGCGTACCGCTAACTATTTTTGGCCAAGCTCTGAAGCCGCTATTGCCGGTATTTACCCGTCTCATTTTAAAAAATATGATCACAACGCCTCACATCAAGAACGCATAGATGGTGTATTAAATTGGTATCAGCTTCCTTCAAGCGAGCGGCCGCAATTAATAACCACTTATTTTCATGATATAGACAGTGCAGGGCATGGTTTTGGTCAAGATTCACCTGAGCTTATTGCTGCTATTAACCGTGTAGATAGCACCATTCGTGAAATGGTTGAAAAAGTACGCGCGTTAGATTTTGAAGTAAATATTATTATTGTCTCTGATCATGGTATGGCCGACTATCCTGCTAAAAATTATGAATATTTACCTAATTGGTTAAATGAGGAATATAAAGTTTTAGCAACCAACCCTATTACACTTATATACGATGAGGGTAAGTCTACCCGCACATTAGCTCAAACTGTTGCACGATTAAATCAACAAGCTAAACATTATAAATGTTATCAATACCAAGATATTCCAGCAAAATTTAACGCCTCAAAATCAAGTCGTATCGGTGATATAGCTTGTTTAACCGATAACGATTGGTCGATAGGTTTTACCGGGAAAACCAGTAAAGGAAATCATGGCTGGAGTCAGTTTGACACTACGGACATGGACGGAATATTCTATGCACAAGGGCCCGCGTTTAAAAAAGCATATCAGTTAGATACAGCTGAAAATATAAATATTATGCCATTAATTGCAGACATTTTAGGCCTAGAAATCACCACCCCAATTGATGGTAAATTAGCGATTATGAAACCGTTACTTAAATAACTCGTTATGGTTAAGTACACATATCGACTTTTCATTGAATAAAGAAAGAGAGTTCACTTGAAACTAGTAATATATAGTTTAACGCTGCTATTAATATTGACCAGCGAGCTATCAATGGCTTTTGCCACTACGCCTTTTCAAATACCAAGAAGTAAAGTCGTTGAAATTAAAGATCCCGACAGTCAACGTGTTTATCCATTATTTATAAAGTTACCTAAATCTTATGCTAAAAATGATGATAAAACTTACCCCGTCATTTACCTAACCGATGCTTGGTATACTTTTCAGATTGTTTCTGGGGCAACCCGTTATCCAATGAATGCACAAAAAATGAAAGAAGCAATTATCGTTGGCATTTCATATGCAAAAGGGTCGAAGCGAGATGCTAGCAGAGTGCGAGACTATACCCCAACAATCAATAAATCCTGGCAACAAACAACAGGTGGTGCTCAACAACATATGGCGTTTATCGAAGCTAGTGTTATCAATTATATCGATAAAAATTATCGAACGGATCGACAAGATAGAACCTTTGTAGGTAACTCGCTTGGCGGATTATTTGGTACATACATTTTATTAACTAAACCGACATTATTTAATCATTACATACTCGGTAGTCCTTCTTATTGGTTTGATAATAAGGTTATTTTTACATTAGAAGAAGCGCATCGAAAGCGGCAGTTAACCATTAATGCAAATATTTTTATTGCTATTGGCGAGCGTGAATCAAAAGCATTAGACAGCAGTCATGACATGGTCAAAGATGCTGAAAATTTTTATGAAAAAATACTTAATTGGCAGCAAACTCATGTAAAAGCAAAAATTGTCATTATCCCAGAAGCCAATCATCAAACCGCTTTTCCTACGACGGTCATTCAAGGACTACATTGGATTTACAAAATATAACCTCATGCTAGTTTTGTATTTTTAGCCTAAAAAAAAGTCACGAATAGTCTATATAACAGTAAATAATATATATTAAGTAAAATATTCTAATTAACGTTAAAAAAATAATTGCCAATTAATCGATATTAAGTTAAAAATGCGATTATCAGTATATTTATATTTTAGTAGAGTTTATAAAATGGCTAATTTAGCAATATCAGCAGAAAGTTTTAAGGTAAATAGAAATTTTTACGATGATAGAAATTATCCGCGTGGCATAAAGCGTTCTGGTGACTTTAACTTGGCTGAGGCCGAAGCATTAGAAAAATATGGCGTTGCATTAATGGCACTTTCTTTAGGAAGTCGCCTGCCAGTTACCGAAGAAGAGCAACATTTTGTTGAAGTTTGTCGTGGTAAGGCTGTTGTCAGCAACACCATTGAGAAGGCTTGGTTAAAATATCAAAACATAATTTTAACACCCAAGCAATTCCATACCTTATTTGGTCGAACTAAAGTTGAAACAGACGAACTTGAGTCAGATCCTGACGACCTAGATTAACCTTTTCTTGTTAATCTATTAGGCTATTTATGCAAGATACTTGCTATAACTTAGCCCCGATTTAGGTTCAAATTGACTAGGCGTTAATTCGCCAAATTATTAAGTGATGTTATTTAAAATTCACTCATCTTTATACCATAAAAATAGCTGAAAGCTATCGAGGCTTTCGGTGCTGTCACTTGGCATTATTTCTTTTGTTTAACATCGCTAAAGCCTTTATAATCAGCGAAATTTTCTGTTGTTGTTTCCAACAGCTGCATTCGCTTTAAACTTAAAGGTTTTTTATAACTTTATGATTTCACATAAACTTTCCGTTGCACCCATGCTCGATTGGACTGATCGCCATTGCCGTTACTTCTATCGTGTTATGTCAAAGCACACCGTGCTATACACCGAAATGGTGACTACTGGCGCAATTATATTTGGTAAAGGTGATTATTTATCCTTTAACAAAGAAGAGCATCCTGTTGTACTGCAATTGGGGGGAAGTGATGTTAAAGCCATGACAGAGTGTGCGAAAATGGCTGAACAGTATGGTTATGATGAAATTAACATTAATGTTGGCTGTCCATCTGATCGTGTGCAAAATGGTCGCTTTGGTGCTTGTTTAATGGCTGAACCTTCTTTGGTCGCTGACTGTGTCAATGAGATGCAAGCGGCAGCCAATATTCCGGTTACCGTTAAATCGCGTATCGGTATTGATGACCATGACAGTTATGAGTTTTTACATAATTTTGTTGATGTGGTCTCTCAAGCTGACTGTAAACATTTTATTATTCACGCACGTAAAGCTTGGTTAAGCGGTTTAAGCCCTAAGCAAAATAGGGAAGTTCCCCCCCTTGATTATGGTCGTGTTTATCAAATCAAAAAAGACTTTCCACAGTTACAAATTTCAATTAATGGCGGTATTAAAAGCTATGATGAGGCGAATGAGCATTTAACTCATATTGATGGTGTGATGATAGGCCGTGAAATTTATCAAAACCCATATATGTTAGTTGAAGCAGACAACGCGATTTATCAAACAAACACGGAGATTCTTTCTCGTGAGCAAATCGTTGCCGAGATGGCGCGCTATATTGATATTCATATTGCCAACGGCGGGCGTGCTTGGCATGTTGTTCGCCATATGCTTGGACTCTGCAATGGTTTAGCGGGTGCTAGGCAGTTTCGTCGTTATTTAAGTGAGCAATGCAGTGGTAATACAGTTACCAGCCAAGTTCTTTTTGATGCGTTCGCACAAGTGACCCTTCCTGCAGGCGAGTAATTTTCTGTTTTGTGTACCGATTTTGGGAAATTGTATCCCTAAATCGGAATACTATTTATCTTGCCGTTTAGCGATAAAGATAATGTTATCGCTATAATTATTAATAATTGGCTTTTTTGACCACTTTTCTTTTATTTAGTCTTAAGTTTTATTTTTATGATAAAAGCATAGATTAATTAATCCTATAAAATTCAATTGCTTAATTTTTTTTTGATCTCTGGCACAACCTTTGTAATAGATATTACGACTTAACTATTATAAAACTCGGAGAAAAACATGAAAACATTATTGATCACCACATTAACTACCGCTTTATTATCTTTTAACAGTTTTGCAGACAACACCACAGACATCAAAACTATCGCTAATCTGATGGTTAAAACAGGCATTGAACAACTTAATACAAAATTAACGAGTAGCGTAAAAGATAAAGTTCAGCCAGATATCACGATGTCAGCTTTAGCCAACAACAAATATTCCCAAATTTTAGTGGCTAAGCTTAGTAACAAAAAGGGTACTCAACAAAAGAATACCGCTAAAGCAGCGGATGAGTAAGGAATTGATTATGCCTAGCTTAGAGCTAATTTTTACGTTATTGATGTTACCTGCTGTATTTTTATTGGCAGCGTCTTTAGTGGTAAGCCTAGTAGAAAATAACCGTGAACAATCATCAGCCGAAAAACAAGCAGCAAGCTAAATGCAGGGAATTTGTTGTACCCTGCCAATTTATATTGTTTTTTCGACTGTACAACAATCGATTTATTCGTTATTTTTTAAGCCTTATTCAAAAATGAATGACGCTAACTATGCCTTCGACTTTTCAGCAAATAATATCGTGCCGTCAGCTGCATGATTTGCTTTTTTCTCCACTCCATTTGACCGGAGACTCTGCAAAATCATTATCAAATATAATACTGCTTGATGCGAGTATCCCACCCGTTGGTAATATGCGCTCGCCAGAAAAAAAATGGCCAGACTTTACGCTGCCTTATGCCAAACGATTTGATTTAAATAAAAACTTTTCTGATTTATCAAATCCACTTCCCCATACGATGCCAAGTGCTGAACATTTTCAGCAGCAAGCGCGTGCGTTAGGGGCAATGACAGACAGTCAAATTGTTGTTTACGATGACCAAGGCTTATTTTCTGCAGCGCGTGCTTGGTATATGTTTAGAGCAATGGGACATGAAAATGTTGCTGTACTTGATGGCGGCTTACCCGCTTGGTTGGTATCAGGGTATCGTGTTTCATCAGCGACATCTTCCGTTACTAGCCGTGGTAACTTTATCGCCACATTTTGTAAAGAATACTTTTATAGCAGCCAAAATATAGAGCATAACTTTAACTCTCAAGAATACCTTATTGTTGATGCTAGGGCTAAAGAACGCTTTGAGGGCAACGTTGCTGAGCCACGCGAAGGTATTCGTAGCGGTCATATTCCCTCTTCTGTGAATTTACCCTTTAGTGATTTATCGCATGATGGCTGCTTGCTCGCCAAAAATATTTTAAAAGAAAAATTTAACGCTATTAATAACGAAAATAAACCAATGGTGATGAGCTGTGGCTCTGGGGTAACCGCCTGTGTTTTAGCGTTAACCGCCGAAATGTGCGGTTATAAGCACGTAAAAGTTTATGACGGCTCATGGAGTGAGTGGGGCGCAGGTGATTATTTTCCGGTAGTGGTTACTCAATAATTCAACGCTCATCTTAATAAAATCCCACCATGTTATGGGTATAGTCAAATTAACTAATTAATTTGTGAATTTGACTATATTTTCGTCTGACATATTATGTCCCCTTTCTTTCTGTAATCGATGTCTTTATAAAATCCCTTAATAAACAGTGATTTAATTTGTTTTGCTGAGTTGGCATGTCACTTGTAATAGAAAACACAGTAGCAAGTTAAGCATTAACACTTTGATTAATACTTAATGAGTCATTAAATTAAAATACTAATAGCAGCGCATTTGCGTAGGAGAATGGATTATGGGCATGTTTTCACGTTTTACTGATATTATTAACGCTAACTTAAACAATATGTTAGATAAAGCTGAAGATCCTGAGAAAATGGTTAAATTGATCATTCAGGAAATGGAAGAAACCTTGGTTGAAGTACGCTCTACTGCAGCAAAAAATATAGCAGAAAAGAAAACCTTAATGCGTAAAATAGCATCACTAGAAGCCAGTATTAATAATTGGCAAGAAAAAGCCGCATTAGCCATTAATAAAGGGCGTGATGATCTTGCGAAGTCTGCGCTCCATGAAAAGCAAAAATGTTCAGTACAAGTCAATGAATTCCATGATGACTTAGCGCAACTAGAGATTTTTTTGAGTGCAGTACAAGAAGACGGTCAACGTTTACAAGAAAAACTTCAAGAAGCTAAACGTAAGCAAGACGCTTTTGCATTGCGCCAAGAGTCAGTTGAAGTACGTTTAAAAGTGCGTGAAAGAGCGATTGTCTACAACATAGATGAAGCCATCAATAAATTTGAACGCTACCAACAAAAAATTGACCGAGTAGAAGCTGAATTAGAGTCTTATGACTTTACCGAGAATAAAGATCTCGCCAGCCAGTTTCGTGATTTAGAAACAGATGAATCTATTGAACAAGAATTAGCCGATTTAAAAAAGCAAGTTGTAAATGGCTAAGTGACAAAAAATTAGGGGGCATTACATGATACATCACAGTAGTTATTTCATAATGATCATGTGTCTTGCTCCCGTATTAACTTTTTTTACAAAACAGCGGTTAGAATTAAGGAATAAATAATGAGCTATCAACGTGAGTATTCAGTGAAAAAAACTTTAACAAAAGATGTTGCCCATAAAAAATTATCAGGCGTTTGTGCGGGCATCGCAAAATATTATGACTTACCAAGAATAGCTGTTCGTATTGCCGCTATTGGTGCTTTGCTTATATTTCCGTTAGCTAGCGGTGTTGCTTATGTGGTCGCGGCGATACTATTACCCACAAAGCATTAATGGGCAGTATTAACTTAAAGCGATAGCGAGTAAATAATATTTACCGATAGCTGTGCGTAAAACTAAGTAAGCAGGAGGAATTATGTCATTTTTTAAATCATTAACATTAGCAATTTTTGCAACCTTATTTTTAACCTATGCATTAGGAATAAGTTTTATAGAAATGTTTAATGTCGACCTTCATGTTGGTGATGAACTCATTGATCCTTTAAAAGCGATTAGTGTTTCAGCAATTATTATGGTTATTCTTGTCATGGTGGCATTTGCAATTGTTATGAGTGTGTTTGGTTCATTAATTTTTATCGGTATGATGATTTTTGGTGCGGCGGCCTTGGTGATGATTGGTATATTTTGGCCCGTTATTTTTATTGCTGTTGTTATTTGGTTAATGGCAGGGGACAAAAAACAAATCGCCTAAAGATGAAACCCCCGCAAATTTTGGCTGACTATTTCATCTTTAAGCTTTATTTTTTTAAAAAAATTGCGCTAAAATATTTTTACATTGCTGCGTTTTTACTAAACGTTTAAATTCTTTAGCTTCGTTATCAATGACCTGTTGCATAGTCAATTGAGCATGTTGTTTCATCAATTTTCTACTGGTCATGAGAGAATCATGAGGTAATTTAGCAATAGTATTAGCAATATCGCTACCTATTTTTAGTAAATCTTCCGGTATGCATATTTGATTAATAAGACCGTAATCTAGTGCTTGTTCGGCAGTAAATTGCTTGCCAAGTACTAAAAGTTCAAACGCTTTGTTATGACCAATACGCAGGGGTAACAACAGGCTAGAGCCAGCTTCAGGAGATAGACCTAACTGAGTAAAGGGTAATTTAAATTTACTATTGTTTGCCGCTATGACCATGTCGCAATGTAACAACAAGGTAGTGCCAATACCTATTGCCGGGCCAGCAAGTGCGGCAATAAGAGGTTTATCAAATATTGTTAGTGCTTGTACAAAATCTAATGCTAATAATTCATTATCTTGTGAGCATTATAAAAAGTCATCCCAATCATTACCTGCACAAAAACAGTTTTCATCGCCTTGAATAAGCACACAGTGGATAGTTGAATTTTCGCTCGCATATTTTAGAGCAGCACATAAGTCGATATACATACTTTGATTAAGTGCATTTTTTTTATGTTTACGGTTAAGAGTCACGGTGAAAACATGATTGTTTTCTTGGCTAATAATTAAGTTATCCATTTTGCTCCAGCTTAGTTACAATGTTAAGGCAATAAAAATAATCTGTCTAAAAAAGGAAGTATAGCGAGAAATGAATAAAATATGTTTTATAGCCATTGTATTATCTTTTACATTACTCAGTAACAATAGCGACGTTTTTGCTGTTGAACACGATAGTAATATTATTATTGACGGGCCTTATGTGAGAGCTAGCATACCTGGAACCAGTATAACTTCAGCTTATATGTCGATTGAAAATAAAAATGATGAGGCACTAATTTTAACAGGAGTCAGTGGCTTGTTTTCCGATAGAATTGAAATTCATCAACACACCATGAGTGATGGTATGATGATGATGCGACAAGTTGAACAATTGACAATCGAAGGGAATAATAAAGTGGTATTGCAGCCTATGGGCTATCACTTAATGATATTTAACGTTAAAAAAGCCTTGTTACCTGAAGAGGAACTTTCATTAACATTGCACTTTAAGCAGCAAAAGGATCTTGTCGTAACCATTCCAGTGCGAAGTATTAAACAAGAAAAACCAGCTAAAAAACAACACCATTAGGAGCTCAACATGACGACTAATTTTTCAGGCAAAACTTTTGTCACCCTTTTTTTTGCTATCATCCTCTCAGGCTATTTTCTCGGCGTTTATTGGAGTTTTGAACCTGAACAGCTTGATATTAGAGCTGAAGCAACGAAAGATGCAACGGCAGCTGGTATAAAACCTGTTGTCGGTTACACCACAACAACTGCACTTATTAGAGTAACCGAGACATTATTAAATAAACCTGGCGGTTATCTGTCAAATGATGCTTTGCCACCCTCGGTATTTTTAGACAACATCCCAGCTTGGGAGCTTGGTGCGCTTGAAATGTCGCGTGATATGGCGCTTGTTATGCGTCAAGAGTTTAGCCGCTCTCAGTCACAATCAATAGAAAATAAACACTTAAAAGTTGCTCAGCCTCAATATAATATCGATCACAAAAGTTGGGCGATGCCAAGTGCTGAAAGTGAATACAATAAAGCAATTAACGAATTGTATGCCTATCGCAAAGCGTTAGGTGATGTTAACAGTCAAACAGCGCAATTTTATGCTCGCTCAGATAATTTACGTGACTGGATCCAAGAAGTGAATAAACGTTTGGGTAGCTACTCTCAACGATTAAGTGCGAGTGTTGGCCGTGAACAGCTAAATACCGACTTAGCTGGTGATAGTGTTGCTCAGCAATCAACATCTGCGCAGTCAAGCGTTGTCTTAAAAACCAGCTGGTGGAAAATTGATAATGAATTTTATGAAGCACGTGGTGCGTGTTGGGCGTTACTTCACTTTTTACGCGCCGTAGAAATTGATTTTAATGATGTATTAGAGAAGAAAAATGCTAAGGTAAGTGTACAGCAAATTATTCGAGAATTAGAAGCAAGCCAAGAATCTATATGGAGTCCAATGATCCTTAATGGTGATGGCTTTGGTTTATTAGCTAATCATTCTTTAGTAATGGCAAATTATATTTCTCGTGCTAACGCAGCACTAATCGATTTAAATGACTTATTAAGTCAAGGATAATAAAGGGTTCAACATGAAAAAAACAGCATTAGCAGTACTTGTTACCGGGTTACTTTCAACATCAGCAATGGCTGATACTATTGCCGGACTTTATATTGGTGGCTCAATATGGAGTAATGAAGCAACAGGTACTTTTGGTGAACAAACTGGCTTAGTTGATTTTAATTTAGAAGATAAAGAGCAAGGTTCATTTTATATTGCCCTAGAACATCCGATCCCTTTAATCCCCAATCTAATGATAGCCTCAACAACGTTAGATACTGATGGCGCAACAGTTTTGTCGCAGGATTTTGACTTTTCTGGTAACACATTCGACGCTGGCACCGCTGTCGGTAGCACCTTCGATATTAGTTATATTGACTATACCTTATATTATGAAATTTTTGATAACGGTCTTTTCTCTTTTGATATCGGTTTAACCGGTCGTGATTTTGATGGCGATATAACGGTTGCATCAGCTATTGGTGGTACATCAGTTGAAGGAACATTAGCTGTTACAGAAATCGTACCTATGCTTTATGTTTCAACAATTATCGGCTTACCCGGCACGAGTTTTAATCTTTTTGCCAATGGTAATTTATTATCGATTGACGATCATACTATATACGACTACCAAGTCGGTTTGAGCTACGAGCTTATTGATAACTTAGCGGTTGATGTAAATTTAACACTGGGCTATAAAGCGGTTAAATTTGAACTTGAAGATTTAGATGACTTGTATACAAATATCGAATTTAAAGGTGCTTTTGCAGGTGTTGTTGTGCACTTTTAAGGTTTTAATTGGACTTGTTCCACAAAGCTGAACTTTTTAACAGATAAAGGCGCTAATTATAAAATTAGCGTTTTTTTTGTTGCAAAAATAAGCGTTTATACCACTCTTCTGTTAAAGACCCTCAGTGATGTTATGGTAAATCTAGTATAAATAAATCACTACTATCCAATCAGTTACTTGTTTGAGATATTATATATGTGTACTTATTAGCTACTATTTATTAACAAATAGTAGTTGTTACGCTTTTTTCACAAGTGATTGACTTATGAGCGTTTGTTACATTAACGTAACGTATATTTTACTTTTTTTTTGTATTTTTTAAGCTAAATGATTGCTTTATTGTTACATAAATGTGATAAATTAACATAGAGCCTACGTAGTGGGTTAAAAATAATATGTTTCAGTACCCAATTTATGGGTTAATAATAAAAATATAGTTAGGGAATCGTATGAAATTTAATAAATCAATCATAGCCACATTCGTAGGTGCTGCAATAGTTTCTGCTTCTATGGGAGCTGTAGCTTCAGATACAGGCGCTTTTTTAAATGCACCTGCTCCAGTTGTGTCAAACCAAGTAGCTACTATCAGTGGTATGAGTAATCAATTTGATGCTCAATTAGGTAAAAATACTTTTCAGTGGGCAAGTGCAAAAAATTCTCTCCCAAATATGATGGCAGTTTCTGCAGAGCATCAGAATGCTTTTGCTGCAGATTTTTATTTGAAGCAACTTACCGGTTTATCTGAGTCAAAGCCAAGCCTAGCTGTGCCTATATTAGCGAATATCCATGATATTGGTCGTGGCGCAAAAATTGCTAAATATAAGCAAGAAATTGCAGGTATTGAAGTTTTTAATCGTGAATACAATATCATGATGGATCGCGAATTCAATTTAGTCGCTTCATCGGGTTACTTAGCAAGTGACAAGGCTGTTAAATCATCAAATCTATTGTTGAAAAGTGTCGACTCTGCTTTTGATGACGCCGCTAGTTCTGTTAAAGCCGTGTTTTTGGCGATGGGTGGCGATAGTGCTACGATTAAATTAACAAACAAAAAATCAACTGATAAGTACGAAAAATTTGCTGTCGCTAATACGTCTTCTCAAAAAATAATACTTGGCGAACCACGCGCTAAAAAAGTATTTTTTGAACATAAAAATAAAATTGTTGCTGCTCACTACGTTGAAGTAGAAACAGGCGAAATAGACAGTCGCGAATCAGAGTATTATGGCTATGTTGTTGCTGCTAAAACCGGTGAGGTTTTATTTAAGAATAACTTAACTAGCCATGCAGCTGATTTTAATTATCGCGTTTTTGCCGACGCTGAAGGTAAGCCATGGGATAGCCCTCATGGTGAAGTTATGCCAGCCCCTGAAGGAAGCGACCGAAGTGCGTTTATTACACAAGAATACTTAAATGCAACTATGATAAGCACAAGTCACGGACCTATCAGTACTGGTGATGCTTGGTTAGCTGATGATGCAACTATGACCATGGGTAACAATGTTACCGCTTATGTGGATGCTATTGCACCTCAAGGTTTTAGCAACGGTGATTACATGGCAGAAGTGACCAGTAGTAATACCTTTGATTATAAATATGATGTTTCTGAAGCCGAATATTCAGTTGGAAACCGTAAAGCGGCGATTGTTAACTTATTCTACGTAAATAACTATTTACATGATGACTATTATGATCATGGATTTGATGAGCTTGCTGGTAATGCTCAGACATTAAACTACGGTCGAGGTGGTGAAGAAGGAGATGCATTAAACGTAGAGGTTCAAGATAACTCTGGTTTTAACAATGCAAACATGTCAACACCTGCGGATGGTGGCTCACCACGCATGCAGATGTATCTTTGGGAAACAACACAAGCGGTAAATGGCAATGACTATGGTGCCACCGTTACTTCACATGCAGATATAGGAATGATATCTGTTCTTCAAATCGCTAGTTTTGGTGCAGAAACTTTTGATTTATCAGGTGATTTGGTTCGTCTAGAAGATGCAACTGCTCCAATAAATGATGGTTGTGAAGCGGCCATTAATGGCGCTGACCTTGCTGGTAAAATCGCTGTTATCGATCGTGGCGCTTGTGCATTTACAGATAAAGTTCTTAATGCTCAAGCTGCTGGCGCTATTGCAGTATTTATTGCTAATAACAGTAATGATGGTACACCTGCTCCTATGGGGGGAGGCAACGATGCTGTAACTATTCCTAGCTTTGGTATTAACTTTAGCGATGGCGCAGCAATCTACGCATTATTAGATGCAGATGAAAAAGTATCTGTTGATATGTTCAGAAATGACCTGTCGCGCGTATTCAAAGATAGTACATGGGATAACGCAATTGTTGCTCACGAATGGGGTCACTATATCAGTAACCGTTTAGTGGGTAATAGTTCAGGATTAAGTAGCCAACAAGCACGCTCTATGGGTGAAGGTTTTGGTGATTTTCATGCATTGATGCTTACAACAGACGCTAGTGATAACCTAGTTTTAGGCAATGAAGAATATGATGGTGGTTACGCTGCTATAACGTATGTTGCTAGTTTTGTGGATGGCATCCGCCCTTACCCTTACTCAACAGACACAACAATTAACCCATCTACATTTGGCGATATAGCCCTTTACCCTGATTTAGTGCATTCTCCGGGTTCTATATTTTCTAATATGATTTGGGAATCTTTTATTAGCATGGTTAATGACGAGCGTCATACTTTTGATGAAGCTAAGAACTTAATTAAAGATTATGTAGTAGCTGGTTATAAAATGATGCCAATGGCGCCTACATTCACTGAAGGTCGAGATGCTATATTGTCAGCAGCATATGCAAACGATGTAGAAGATTACAACCTTATGCTTGCAGCATTTGCAAAACGTGGTATGGGATTAGGAGCTAAGTCGCCAAGCCGATTCGCTACTGACCATGCAGGCGCGGTAGAGTCTTATGCAACAACATTAAGTTCATTCTCTGCAAATACTCATATGTTAAATACTAACTATGAAGGACTTACTTCAGGTTACTGTTCTAAAGATAGCGTGCTTGATAAAGGTGAAACTGCAACAGTTAGCTTTACTATTGAAAACCGTGGTAGTGAGACTTATGAAAATATTACCGCACAAATTGAAGTCGTAGGCGATCAAGATGTAACATTTGCAAATGAAGGTGTGGTAACTTTTGATAGTCTAGGTGTAACTGGATCAGCTACAAGTTCACCTATCGAATTTACGTTGAATGATGCAAGTATGGCAGAAGACGTTGAATTCAAAGTTACTTTCCCTGGACTTAAAGCCGATGTTGTTAACGATTATTCGTTTACTACAAAGGTTAATTATGACTTTAAAGATCGCGCACCAGTAGGTTCTTCTACTGTTGATGATATGGAAACATTATCATCACAGCACGACTTTATGGAAAATGTTATGGGTGGTGGTGAAGCTGCTGTCGGTACTGGATATTTAGATACAAGATTTGCCGGTGCTCTTGGTGGCGTTCTAGGACAACAGTATTTATTTATCAATAATAATGGCTTTGAATCAGATGTCGCTTATGAAACAAGAGCATTTAGCGTTGGTTTCGATGGTGATTTTGTTATTAACTGGTTCCATTACTATGACTTCGAAGCTAATTGGGATGGCGGTGTTGTTGAAGTAAGTGTTAACGGTGGTGACTGGGCTGATGTTACTGAGATGGGTGGTACTTTCTTAGGTGATGGTTACAACGGGAATCCGATTTTCACTGAAGCTGGTACAGCATTATCTGAACGTCTGAGCTTTACGGACTTCGCAGCTGGTTATGAAGGCGTATCTTTTGGTGAAGCACTAAATGGTAATGAAGTTAAATTCCGTTTCCGCGCAGTAAGTGATTTTACAGCAAATAACTTAGGTTGGTTGATTGATGGTGTTCAATTTGACAATGTAAATAGCTCGATTTTCAGTGATGTAGTTGCGGGTGATAGTGTTGCTTGTGATAACCGTGCACCGATTGTAACAGCTGTTACTGATGTAGAGCGCATTGTTAGAGAAGGTATCTCTGTTAGCATGAGTGTTGAAGCTACAGATCCTAATGGTGATGCATTAACATACAGCTGGGAACAAACCTCTGGTCCAACAGTGACATTAGCGGGCTCAAACACAGCCGCCATATCTTTCACTTCTCCTAGTATTGAATCTGGTAGTGAAACACTAACATTTGTAGCAAGTGTTAATGATGGTACTGTCGATGCTACCCAGAGTTTCTCTGTAGTGGTTAATGATATGCCTAGTATGGTTCCGGCTAGAAAAAATTCTAGCGGTGGTTCAACTGGCTTATTAGCCTTCTTGCTATTACCTTTAGCGTTATTACGTCGCCGTAAAAAGTAAGTAGTAACAACAAGTAGTAACAACAAGTAAAAATAAAGCTGATTGGTCATTCAATCAGCTTTTTTTATAACTAAATGTTTATCACTTAATTATGACTGTAAATAAAAAGGAAGGAAATATGCATAACCTTAGTGTCATCGCCCTTAGTGTCACTTTTTTAATGGCTTGTTCAGATAAAAGAGAAGTCGTACAACCACTAGAGAAAAAAACCAGCGATAAAGAAGCTGCTTCTTTAAAGTCAAACACATCAGTTGCTACAACTAATGAAACACTTGCACGGGCCACTAGTAGCGGTTTAAGTGAAAGTAATGAAAGTTTAAAAAATAACAACGTTTTTAAAAAACTGACAAATTCAGAAAATAAATACTTAATGCTCAACGAACAGAAATTTGAACTACAAACAGATAAGCTGACTAATGGCGCTAAAGTTGTTAATTTATTAATGTCAGAAACGGGTACGATAAAGGGCACTTTTGTGGTCATTGTTAAAAACTTAGCCAGCTTAACAAGCTATGACAATACCGCAAATATTAATGAAATAGCTAAAAGTACTTATCGATTAACGCCAGAAGAGGGCGTCGAACTCTTAGGTTATTATAAATCACTTTTAGCAGCAAAGCAGTTTGAGCGGGTAGAAATAGAAATAGATTACAGTGGTAAAGTGGGTCGCCCATTAGCAGAAGAGCGCTAAAAGGCGAACAGGTAGAATTAAGACGTTAAGTCTAAGGGTAAACTAGTGCTTGGGCTCATGAATAAAGTGTGCAAGTTTTGGTTCATCAAACTTATACGTTGTTAAACAATATTCACAAGTCATCGATACGCAACCTTGCTCTTCTATAATGCTTATCAATTCGCTTGGTGAAACTTGAGAAATAGCCGTTAAACATTTTTCCTCAGAACAACTGCATTGATAATTAACCGATTGAGGTTCAAATAAACGAACCTCCTCTTGATGATACAAACGATACAATAAGTCTTCAGCGTCTAACGAAAAGATCTCATCTGCTTTTATTGTATTGGTTAGTTGGCACAAGTGTTCAAAATCACTAAGCTGAGTTTCCTTGCTATCACTATCAGGAAGCAGTTGTATCAAGCTACCAGCAACTTGAGTATTGTCAGCATTATTAAATAACCAGATTTTTGTGGGTATTTGTTCAGAAACTTCAAAGTAATGTGCTAAACAATCAGCTAAATTATCTTTATCTAGTGCAACAACTCCTTGGTAAGGTTCGCCTTTTTCAGGACGTATAGTAATAACCATCGTACCTTTACCTATTAGTTCTTTTAAGCCTATACCAGCAGTTGGCTCAGCTAAACGGGCTATGCCACGCATATTTTGTTTATCGTCACCATTAACGGACATATAACTAATGGGGCCATCGCCCTGTAATTGAACGGTAATTTCACCCTCAAACTTTAAAGTAGCAGTAAGCAAGCAAGTGGCGGCAACTAATTCACCTAACAAGGCTTGCACGCCCGGAGGGTATTCATGCAAAGCAATAATTTCTTGATAAGCTTTAGTCAGTTGTACAAGCTCTCCACGAGCATGCTTACCATCAAATAAATAGCGATTTAAAACATCAGTTTTAACAGTCACAGTTAGATCCTTTCTTTAAATTGTATTAATTGTCGACGTTGTTTTTTATCGGGTTTGGTATCACTAGCGGGGCTAAGTAAAGTACCTTGTTTACGTGCTAAGGCATTTTTTTCACGAGTGGTAATACTGTTGGGCGTTTCTTGGTAAAGAGTTTGCGCAAAACTCGCATCTCGACGTTTATCTGCCAGCGCCACAACAATAATTTCTCGTTCTTCATAACTCTGGCGTAAGACAACTTTGTCTCCTAAAGCAACGACTTTACCCGACTTTGTTCGTTGACCATTATAGAACACTTTACCACCATCAATCATTTGTTTGGCAATGGCACGTGTTTTGTAAAAACGAGCAGCCCATAACCACTTATCGAGACGGGTTGAAGTGTTTTCAGTGAGAGGTGAATTATGTTTCATCTACTTACCATCTTCCTATAAATATATGTCGCGGCGAAAATATCATAATTGCTTATAATGTCTAGTCTTTTAACTGAGTCTATCGCTGAACTGGCAATATTAGTTTGCACATAACAGCACAAAATTGTTAATAAATATTTTAATCATCATCTTACCCTTGTTGATAATGTCTAGCTCAAGTACTATCACGGTATAATAATGAAAATTAATTTAAATTTCTATAAAGATAACCATGCAATTACCTTCAAATTTTTCTAGTGTAGTCGACTTCTCTTCACAATTACCTCAGCAAAAAATAGCTAAGGTGATCAGTGCATTTTTGTTAGCTTACATTGCGTATGTTTTTGCACAGCTTACTTGGCTTGTTGCGCCAAGTGGCCAATACCATGCGTCTTCAAATGTTAGCGTAAAAGTAGCAATACAGAACACTGAAAAAGCTGATATCAGTTTAACAAATTTAAAAACATTAAACTTATTTGGCTTATACACAGACAGTATAGATACAATTGAAACGGTTGAAGTGGAAAATGCACCTCAAACACAGTTGCGTTTAACGCTATCAGGGGCAGTAGCAAGTGATGACAAAACTACCTCCGCGGCGGTCATTGAAAATGCTGGTAAGCAAGACACCTATAGTCCGGGTGAAACCATTACCGGAACACGTGCGGTGCTCGATAGTGTTTTTCGTGACCGAGTGCTTTTAAAGCATGCCGGAAAGCTTGAAACATTGATGCTTGATGGATTTGATTACAATGAAAAAACACAACAAAAGGTAGTAAATAAATCGGCAATATCTCCAGCTAAAACTCGAGAATTAAATAGTCGACTAACATCACCTAATGTCATTGATCGAAGAACAAATAAGATGCTGAGTAAAAGTGCAGAGTCATTTAAAGACGAAATTAATACCGACCCAAGTAAAATTACCGATTATTTAAAAATATCGCCAAAACGTAAAAGTGGCAAAATAGTCGGTTACAGATTGTTGCCGGGTAAAAACGCTGATTTTTTTCAAAATTCAGGGCTGAAATCTGGTGATATCGCAATTCAAATGAATGGTTATGATTTAACGGTGCCAAGCGAAGCCGCACAAGCACTTGCTGCATTAAAACAAGATAAAGAAGTATCACTATTAATCGATCGTAATGGTGAATTGAACGAAATATTATTTAGTATCGGTGGTTAATACCTTTACTGACCAAAATTGAGAATTAAGTTATGAAAAATTTTTCCTTGCGCAAGACTCTTCGCGCCCCTTGGTATAAAGGATTGTTAGCAACAGGTTTAACTGTTGTGATGATGAATACTTTATTATTTAGTGCTGATATACATGCGGCTAAGTACTCGCCAAACTTTAAAGGTACTGAAATTGACGAATTTATCAATATAGTTGGTAAAAACCTGAAAAAAACCATGATCGTTGACCCTAACGTTCGAGGTAAAGTGACATTACGTACCCAAGATCAACTTACCGAAAAACAATATTATCAAGTGTTCTTAAATGTGCTTGAAGTGTATGGTTTTTCTGCTGTTGAAATGGACAATAATGTTGTAAAAGTTATTCGTAATAAAGACGCTAAAACTTCATCAATACCGGTTGTTGGTAATGAAAACCCTGGTGTGGGTGATGAAATGGTGACTCGAGTTGTCGAAGTTAAAAATGTCACAGTACGTGAATTAACCCCTTTACTTCGTCAACTTTCAGATCAAGCCGGTGGCGGTAACGTGGTCAATTATGATCCCGCTAATGTCATCATGCTAACGGGCACTGCTGCGGTTGTTAATCGTTTAGTCAATATTATTGAGCGTGTCGACAAAGCTGGCGATCAAGACGTACAAATTATTAAACTGCAATATGCATCGGCGGCAGAAATGGTGCGTATTGTTGAAGCCATGCATAAATCTGATCAAGGAAAATCTGGTACGCCAACCTTCCTTATCCCTAAAATAGTGGCTGACGAGCGCACCAATAGTGTAATTGTTAGCGGTGAATCTCAAGCCCGTTCGCGTGTCGCTAAGTTAATTTCCCGCTTAGACAGTGAATTAGAAACCAATGGTAATACCCGTGTTTACTATTTGAAATACTCAAAAGCTGAAGACTTAGTCAAAGTACTTGAAGGGGTCAGTAAATCAATTGAAGCCGAAAACGCTGGCGCGCAAACGAGTAAACAAAGCAGTAAAAAACGTAATGTCAGTATTGACGCTCATGAAGACACCAATACCTTGGTTATTACCGCTCAGCAAGACATGTTACGTTCACTTGAGGAAGTCATCCGCAAATTAGACGTTCGTCGTGCACAAGTGCTTGTTGAAGCGATAATCGTCGAAGTTTTTGAAAGTGATGGTATTAGTTTAGGTGTGCAATGGTTCAGCGAAGATGGTGGTTTTACCCAGTTCAATAATGGTCCTGCGCCCATAAGTGCTGTTGCAGCGGCTGCTGAGGCAGCTCAACCAACACCAGGCACTAAAGGTTCTACCGTGACTTCTGAAAGTGGTGCCACAACGATTAATCCTAATCAAGACGATATTAAAGGTGACTATTCATTAGCCGCAACCTTACTTGGCTCTGTAAGCGGTGGTATGTTTGGTATTATGAAAAATGGCTGGGGCGCAATCATACAAGCGGTGAGTAATGACACTAATTCCAATATTCTTGCTACGCCAAGTATCACTACACTCGATAATGAAGAAGCGCACTTTTTAGTTGGACAAGAAATTCCTATTCTTACTGGCTCTACTGCGGGTAGCAATAACGGTAATCCATTTCAAACCGTTGAACGCCAAGAAGTGGGTATAAAACTAACCGTTACCCCACAAGTGAATGAAGGCAGTGGTGTGCAGTTAACCATAGAGCAAGAAGTCTCTTCGGTGAGTGGCGCTACGGGGGTAGATATTTCTATCAACAAACGCGAAATTAAAACGGTAGTGATGGCCGATTCTGGCGCAACCGTGGTACTGGGTGGCTTGATTGATGAAGACGTTCAAGAAAGTGAACAAAAAGTACCTTTATTAGGTGACATACCTTTTATTGGGCACTTATTTAAATCAACAACAACCTCAACGCGTAAACGTAATTTAATGGTCTTTATTCGCCCAACGATTATTCGTGATGGCAAGTTGATGAATGAAATTAGTAAAGAAAAGTATAACTATATTCGTGCGACTGAAATACGTAAGCAAGAAGAAGGTTTGTCATTAATGAGCGATGAAAAAATGCCATTGTTACCTGAATGGAATGACCAACTGACTTTACCTCCTTCATTCGATGAATACATGAAAGAAAGTCAGTCTAAAGACTCTAGCTTATTACCGCCTGTCGTTAAAAACGAGGGTGATGACTCATCAACTTCAGACAAAAAAGACCAATAATATGGCTGATATTGAAAAGAGAGAAGACACAGACAACGTAGTGACTTTAAATGTTGCAGGTAATGGTCAAGAGGCAGAAGAAGTAAAAGTGCAGATCAGCCGTTTGCCTTTTAATTTTGCCAAACGTCATCATGTACTCATTAGTAAAAGTAACGACCAATACACCTTACATTGCTTAGCCAATGTTAACAGTGCGGCAGTATTAGAAGTGCGTCGGGTCTTAAAAAGTCCCTTTGCTATTGAATTTCATTCGTTAGATGAATTTGAACAATTATTAACTATTTCATATCAACGAGACTCTTCAGAAGCTCAACAGATGATGGAAGATATTGGCAACGAAGTTGACTTGTATTCTCTCGCTGACGAGATGACAGAGACAGAAGATCTGCTCGAAAATGAAGATGATGCGCCAATCATCAAATTGATCAATGCGATGTTGAGTGAAGCAATAAAAGAAAATGCTTCTGATATTCATATTGAAACTTTTGAATTAGCGCTACAAATTCGTTTTCGTGTTGATGGCGTTTTACGTGAAGTATTAAAGCCTAATCGTAAACTTGCTTCATTATTAGTTTCTCGTATCAAGGTTATGGCAAAACTCGACATTGCTGAAAAACGCATACCACAAGATGGTCGTATTTCTTTGCGCATTGCCGGTCGTGCTGTTGATGTACGTGTTTCAACAATGCCAACGGGCCATGGTGAGCGTGTGGTACTTCGTTTACTTGATAAGAACTCGGTTCGTCTCGATTTAGAAGATTTAGGCATGACACTTGCCAACCGAATAAAGTTTTCAAAACTCATCGAAAAACCCCATGGCATTATTTTAGTTACGGGTCCTACGGGATCGGGTAAAAGTACCACGCTTTATGCGGGACTGAGCCAAATTGATTCTAAAGAGCGTAACGTTTTAACGGTTGAAGATCCCATCGAGTACGCCATTGAAGGTATTGGACAAACACAAGTTAATACCAAAGTTGATATGACCTTTGCTCGCGGGTTACGGGCGATACTTCGCCAAGATCCCGATGTTGTTATGGTCGGTGAAATACGCGATTTAGAAACCGCTCAAATTGGCGTGCAAGCGAGTTTAACCGGTCACTTAGTGATGTCGACACTGCATACTAACAGTGCCGCTGGTGCCATTACTCGTATGGAAGATATGGGCGTAGAGTCATTTTTACTCTCATCGAGTCTCTTGGGAGTCTTAGCACAACGACTCGTGAGAACATTGTGCCCGCATTGTAAAGAAAGCCATTTACCTGATGGCCCAGAGCTAAAATTACTTGAGTTACCTCAAGACAACACCCAGCATATTTATCGCGCAGTTGGTTGTAGTGAATGTAGCCAAAAGGGCTATAAAGGACGTATGGGTATTCATGAACTTATTGTTGTCGACGATAAAGTACGCGAGCTTATTCATAATGGTAAAGGTGAGCAGGCTATTGAAAAGTTTATTCGCCAAAATACACCAAGTATACGCCGTGACGGCTTTGATAAAGTGCTGACCGGACAAACAACACTCGAAGAAGTTTTGCGTGTTACCAAAGAAGATTAACTAGAGTTTTATTATGGCAGCTTTTGATTATCAAGCAGTAAATAGCCGTGGTAAAACGGTAAAGGGTGTTATCGAAGGTGATACGCCCAGACAAGCGCGTGGCTTATTACGTGACAAAGGCTTAATGCCCACTGAAGTAACGCCAAGCTTACAAAAAACTAAGCAAGCCGCCAATAAACCACGGTTTGGCGGACGAACAAAAGTATCTGTTGCTGAACTTGCTTTAATCACACGCCAGTTGGCAACATTAGTTGAGTCGGGTTTACCGATTGAAGAATCTTTGCTTGCCGTTGGCGAACAATGTGAAAAAAATAGTATGAAAAGTATGATTATGGCGGTGCGAACAAAAGTAACCGAAGGTTATGGTTTAGCCGAGAGTATGGCTGAGTTTCCGCATGTTTTTAGTCACTTATATCGAGCAATGGTTGCTGCAGGTGAAAAATCTGGTTTCTTAGATACGGTTTTAAACCGCTTAGCCGATTACACCGAGCAACGCGAACACTTACGTTCACAAATCATTCAAGCGCTTATTTACCCCGTTATTATGACGGTCGTAGCCATAGGCGTTATCGCGATACTGTTAACAGCGGTAGTCCCTAAAATTGTTGGCCAGTTTGACCATATGGGCGCAAATTTACCTGCAACGACTCAGTTTTTAATTAGTACCAGTGATTTTTTAAGAGATAATGGTTTGTATATCCTTATTTTGATTGCCTTACTCATAGGTGGCTTTAATCATTTAATGAAAAAGGCCAGCTTCAAGTTTGCCTTTCACCGTAAGGTGATTAGCTTTCCAGGGCTAGGCAAAATCATTCGTGGTATTAATACCGCTCGGTTTGCTCGTACCTTAAGTATCTTAACCGCCAGTGCTGTTCCTTTACTGGAAAGCATGAAAATATCAGGTGAAGTTTTAGAAAACTTATACATTAAGCAATGCGTTAAAGAGTCGGCCGATAAAGTGCGCGAAGGGGCAAGTTTACGCGTTTCTTTAGAGCAAACGAAATTATTTCCACCGATGATGCTTCATATGATTGCCAGTGGTGAAAAAAGTGGCAAGTTAGAACATATGCTTGGCCGGTCAGCAGACAACCAAGACAGGGAGTTTGAAGCGTTGATGAATATATCGCTAAAAGCTTTTGAGCCCGCCTTGATGATCGCTATGGCAGGTATCGTTCTTTTTATAGTTATGGCTATTTTACAGCCAATTCTTCAGTTAAATACCTTAGTAGGAGGTTAATGTGAACAAAAAAATTCAACCAATGAAAGTGAAAAATAAACAAGGTGGCTTTACTTTATTGGAAGTGATGGTTGTTATTGTTATTTTAGGTTTGTTAGGCAGTGTTGTTGTCCAAAACTTGATGGGCAATATGGATACCGCAAAACTTCAAAAATCAGTACAAGATATTAATGCATTAGAAACGTCGTTAAGTATGTACAAAATGGATAACTATAACTATCCAACGACTGAGCAAGGCTTAGAAGCTTTAGTTGAAGAAACTGACGTTGAACCTTTACCGCGTCGTTTCCCAAACGGGGGTTATGTTAAACGTTTACCTGACGATCCTTGGGGCAATGCCTACCAACTATTAAATCCAGGCGAAAATGGTGATATTGATATTTTTACTATGGGACCCGACGGTGAACCTGGTACAGAAGACGATATTGGCAACTGGAACCTTGGCGACTACCAGTAGTTTTGGTGAACTCTTAATATGAAGCATTATTCCAAAAACAGCACAGTAGTTAACGGTTTCACTTTAATTGAAGTGATGTTGGTTATTGTGCTGGTGGGTTTAATGGTTTCGGTTGTTCAGTTTAGTGCTTCAGGTGATAAAGCCGAAGAAACACTCGAACTCACGAGCAAACGTTTTGCCGGCGTTTTCAATATTGCTGCTGAATATGGCATGCTAAATAATATTGAATTAGGCTTAGTTATTGGCAAAAAAGGTTATCAGTTTTTAGGTTACGACGGCATAACGTGGTCGGATATCTCTGATAATGAATTATTCAGTCGTTATAAATTACCTGAAGGTGTTGAGTTGATTTTACAACTTGATGATTTGCCAATCGAAGAACCACAATTATTTGATACTGAAGTATTTAATGAGTTGCAAGCGGCTAATAAAGAGAATGATTTAGATGAAGACGTAGGTAAAGATGATGACGGTAATAATATAGAAAAAAAAATTCTCATTCCCCAGATTTACATACTCTCAGGCGGCGAAATAACACCGTTTAGTCTGCGTTTTCAATTTGTTAAAAACAATTACACTGAAGCCAAGCTTTATTTTAAGGCGACCGGTTTATACACCACACCGATAACTGTTGAAGGGCCACTCTTTGATGATGAATAAGGTGAAATGGGTCATTAAAACGGCTTCATTGGGCTTTACTTTAATTGAAGTCATGTTAGCAATGGCTATTTTTTCAATTGCGGGTATTGCGTTGTTAAGTGCAGCAGACAATAACTTTAAGAATTTAAGTCATTTAGAAAATAAAGTATTAGCCAATTGGGTGGCCTCAAATCAATTAGTTGCGATGACATTAGACCCAACATGGCCACCAAAAAATAACAAAAAAGGTACCGTAGAAATGGCTGGCCAAGAATGGTTTTGGCTACAAAAAGTGCTTAAAACAGAAAATAAGAATATGCGTGCTATCACGATTGAAATTCGCAATAAAGAAGATGAAAAGTTAGCGATCACCAGTATTGTTACCTATATTTCAAAGAGTCAGCCGTAGTGAAAATTTGTTTGAATAAGCCAACGAATAATGGCTTTACCTTGTTAGAAGTTTTAATCGCTATCGCTATTTTTTCAATGATTAGCATGAGTAGTTTTACTATTTTTAATACAGTATTAAAAGGTAATGAGTCATCTGAAATTCGTACCACACGCGTTAATGAATTACAGCGAGGCTTCTTACTTATCGAGCGTGATTTACTGCAAATTGCTAAACGCAGTATTCGATTAAATGGCGAAGCTCCCCAGCAAGATTTTTTATATACTGACAGTAATAGTTTTTCAAATGGCGAAAGTACCTTAGCTTTTGTTCGCAACGGATGGACAAATCCAGGTCTACTATTACCGCGTAGCAATATGCAATCTGTCGCTTATCAATTAAATGAGGGAACCTTCGAGCGACTTCATTTCAATTTTGTTGATGCTATCCAAGGGCAAGAGCCTAAAAGAAGAAAGTTAATCACCGAGATTGAAGGACTAAATTTTGAGTTTTTTTATGACAAAAAATGGCAAAAACAAATTAAAAATAAAAGTTTACCTCAAGCGATTGCTGTTGAGCTAATAACTAAAGATTATGGGCTTATAAGACGAGAATTTTTAGTGGCGGGTGATGATGTCTCAATTTAAAGCTTATGTATTGTGCTCTTCGTTATGGGAGGCCTAATGAAAAACTCTCATTGCAGTGCGGATATGAGTAAGTTGACCGCTAAAAAAGTGACCGGAGTGGCGTTAATTACTGTTTTACTTATCGTTTCGTTAGCCGCCGTATTAGCCACACAGATGACTGCGCGCTTGCAGTTGCAGATGCAACGTACTAATAATGTTACGCTAAATCAGCAGGCTTATTGGTATGCGATGGGCGCAGAAGCGTTTGCAAAAAGAATATTAATCAATGTTTTTGAAGATGAAAAAGACGTTACGCATTTAGAGCAAATTTGGGCTCAAGGCGAAACAAGTTATCCTGTTGACTTTGGACAAATCACCGGCGAAATTTTTGATATGCAAGCCTGTTTTAATTTAAATGCTTTAAGGCCTGATGATAATGCTATTCCTGCAGGCACTCGAAGGCGTCCAATAGAAGAGGCTTTCCAAAAATTAATTATGTCGCTTAATGTTGAAGGTGTTAGTCAGTTTGATGCTGAATATATGACCGATGCATTAGTGGACTGGCTTGATCAAAACAGCGCTATAGCCAGTGCTGGTGGTGCTGAAGATAATGATTACTCCGCAAAAGAGTTTCCTTACTTACCCGCTAATTATTATTTGGCCAGTATTACTGAACTACGCTTAATTGAACACTTTACTGTGCCGGTTATTAATAAATTAAAAGAGTATGCTTGCGTAATACCTAATAATAATCTTCATAAAATAAATATAAACACCATCAGAAGTGACCAACCTGAATTGTTGGAGGCTTTTTTAGGTATTCCTTTAGCGGATGCAGAAAATGCCTTGGCTAGCCGAGAGGGTGCTGGTTTTAAAACACGAGATGAGTTTTTCAATTTACCCGATATATCAAAAAATACAAAAATAACCAATGATCAAAAAGAGCAGTTTGATGTTGTTAGTCATTATTTTAAACTAAAAAGTATCGCTAGTTTTAATGACAGTTACTTCGCGTTGAGCACTTTAATGAAAGTTGAAAGCAATAATAATATCTCCGTAGTGAGTCGTACCATAGGACGAGAGTAATGACCGAAAAGTTATATATCCGATTAGGTACTAACGCAAAAGACGTAGTGCACTGGTTAATATTCAGTGACGATCAAGAAGGCATTATTGCCAGTGGTGAACTCCCCAATGCCCATGCGTTAGAGCAATTAGCTGAGAAAGCCAAACAACGTGAAGTGATTACGTTTGTGCCAACCAGTGATATCAGTTTGAAAAGTTTAACAGTACCCAGTAAATCATCAAAAGCGATGCGCCTAGCTGTGCCGTATATGCTTGAAGATGAATTAGCACAAGATGTTGATGAGCTATTTTTCGCTTATAGTGATATCAAAATTGTTGGTAGTGCACACAATTGCTTTGTTGCAATTATCGAATCTGCTCAGTTGGCATTATGGCAAGGGTGGTTAAAAAGTGCAGATATTACCTGTAAAAAAATGATCCCAGATGTACTTGCAATGCCACTGACTAATGAAGTCAATGTTGTTAGTGCTATTGTCTTAGGTGAGCAAATACTTATACGCCAAGGACAATGGCAAGGGATCACCATAGACAGCAACACTTGGCCGTTAATTAGTCAGTCACTCAGTGGTACTCAAACAGCAGAGAAAATTAACAGTGAGCAAAAATCAGTAACGGACAATGGAAGCAACAATGAGGTACCCAACAGTTTCTCGTTAAATGCTTATTCAATATTACCTGAAACCATCGCTAAACTGACCATCAACGCGATGCCTGAAGAGCTGCCTTTGGCGTTATTAGCCGCCACATATAATCATGAAAAAGCAGGTAAGTTCAACTTACTACAGGGTGATTTTAAAGTTAAAGAACAGCGCTCACCCGTGCTAAAAAGTTGGTTTTTGGCCGCAGGTATTGCCATCTTCGCTTTATTGCTTAATGTCGGCATTAAAGGTGCCGAATTAATACAGCTTCATAGTCAACAGGCTGAAATTGAAGAGCAAATCATTAGTACCTATAAAAAGGCTTTTCCAAAAACTAAGCGAGTCCGAGTCTCAACTATTCGCTCCCAACTTAAGCAGAAACTCAAAGAAGTAGGCGGTGCTAGTGGAGAAAGTGGCTTTTTAGCTATCTTAACTCAAGTGCAACCAGCGTTAGCTTTAGTACCTGAAATAAAACCCCAAACGTTGAAGTTTGATGGTAAGCGCAATGAGATTCGTATGCAGGCAATTGCCAGTGATTATCAGTATTTTGATAAGTTAAAAATCGCTCTTGAAGAGAGTAACCTGACGGTATCTATGGGCGCGCAAAATAATCAAGGTGATCAAATTTCTGGCTCATTTAGCATAACCAGTAATGATAATCAACAATCAACAAACACAAGTAAGGGGCGATAATGAAAACGTGGTGGCAACAATTAAAAAGCTCTGAGCAACGACTCGTTGCTATGATGAGCTTTGTTGTAGTGCTGTTTTTATTTTACAGCGCAGTGTGGCAACCATTGGTTACTAATACTGATAAAACTCAACAAAAAATTATGCGCCAACAAGCGCTTTATACCTGGGTGCAAGAAAATACTCTGCGCTATCAACAGTCACAAAAAAGAGTCGCATCTTCAGCCAGCAATGCCAGCCTTTCTAGTATTGTTAACAGCAGTGCCGGTCGTAATAATATTTCGATAGCTCGCTTGCAACCTCAAGGTGAAGACTTACAAGTATGGATTGATGAAGTCCCGTTTACACAGTTACTTAGTTGGCTTGAATTTCTAGCCAATAATGAAGGTTTATTAGTGAAAAGTATTGATTTAAGTAAAGCTGATCGCAACGGCGTTGTTAGAGTTCGTCGCTTACAATTAGGAAAAGGCTAATGAAAAAGTGGTTTGTTTACGGAGCAATGTTCTTTAGTTTATATTTGATTTTTTTAATTGTAACTATGCCTGCTGCTTGGGTGGTTAGTTTTATTAATTTACCAAAAAACAGTCAAGTATCTCAGCTCTCTGGCACAGTGTGGCAAAGTTATGCAAAACAAGTCCGCATAGACAATGTCGACATTAACAATGTCAGCAGTGAGTTGAGTTTCCTCTCATTATTGATGCTTGACCCGACAATTAAGTTAACTTTTGGCGGCGCCTTAGTCAGTGGACCAGAAGGTAGGTTGACCGCAAGCCAATTGCTTAAGCAGATAAAAATTACTAATCTTGATATCACGGTAGCCGCGCAACAAATTACGGAAAAGCTTAATCTAGCTATCCCGATGCAAGCCCACAACCTTATTGAACTCAGTGTTGATGAATTTATACTTGGCAAACCTGTTTGTCAGCAAATGAAGGGCTTAATAAAATGGAATAAGGCAGCCATCACCGCATTATCAGAAAAGGCAAATCTAGGTACGTTATCTGCTGAGTTGGCTTGTGAAAAAGGCGCGCTTGCGTTTATCATTGCCCCTGAAAATGACCTCGGACTCACGTTTACCGCTTATCTGCATAATATCAATAGAGCTTCTGGCAATGGTTATTTAAAGCCGGGTGCTAACTTCCCTGAAAAATTAAAGCCACTACTGTCCTTTATTGGCAAAGCGGATAACCAAGGGCGCTATCGATTGAACTTTTAAGCCATTTTATACGGTGATAAATCGTTACTTAAGCTAAACCTATTTCATCCTGGCTTACGTCAGGATGAATAATAGCCATTACTTAATGGGATATTTCTTTATTTCATCAATTAATGTTCTAAAGTCTGATGTAGATGGGTAATCGTTAACAATATGCGGCGTTTTCTGACTATCGGGGTTTTCAACCGCTAATAAATGTTCAAAACCATAGCGTTGAGCCGATGCTAAAATATTGATACTATCATCAACAAACAAAGTATTCTCTAGGCTAAACCCTTGCTTCTCTTGAAGACGCTGCCATAACAATTGCGACTCTTTGGTCACACCAAATTCATGCGTAGAATATAAAACATCAAAATACTTATCGAGTTGCGTGCGTTCAATTTTAAGCAATAAGCTATCTGGGTGAGCATTAGTAACCAGTATTATTTCTCTTCCACTCTCTCTTAATGCCACCATAAAATCATGAGCATCATGGCGTAAGCTAATTAAGTGTTGTACTTCACGTTTTAAGGCTTGAATCGGTAATTGGGTTTGTTCAGCCCAGTAGTCTAAACAGTACCAGTCAATTGTCCCAGCAACTCTTTCATAATGGCTTGCTAAGTTTTCTTTTGCTTGCTCAAGTGAAATCTTTGCGTGCTCACTGTAACGTAGTGGTAAATGATGGAGCCAGAAATGGTTGTCAAAATGTAAATCTAAAATCGTTCCATCCATATCTAAAAGTACGGTAGAAATTTTTGACCAATTAAGCATATTATTTTTCCTAAGAGCGATTAATTATTAATTATATCTAAAGTTAACGTGCTATTCTAAAACTATATTACTAATATTTTACTCTTAGGTTTCGCTACCATGAGCAACAGTTTAACACTTCCCAAAGTCACACAACGTAAGCAAGTTGCTAAGAGTCGCTTGTTTGCTATAGAACAAGTAGATCTCACCTTCAGCAACGGCGTACAGCGAGAATATGAACGCATGCAAGGCTACGGTCGAGGCGCTGTATTAATTGTACCTATGTTAGACGATGAAACGTTTTTATTAGTACGTGAATATTGTGCTGGCACCCATACATATGAGCTTGGTTTCCCGAAAGGACTTATTGATGAAGGCGAAAGCGCAGAGCACGCTGCTAATCGAGAGTTAAAAGAAGAAGTTGGCTATGGGGCAAATAAATTCACCCATGTGCATCGAGTCGCAACAGCTCCGGCTTTTTTCTCTGCCTCAATGGAAATTTTTCTTGCTGAAAGTTTATATGCAGAAAAACTCCCCGGTGATGAACCTGAAGAACTAGAAGTTATCTCATGGAAACTTGCCGATTATCAATCATTACTTGCCCAACCTGACTTTAATGAAGCAAGAAGCATAGCCGCTCTAATGCTGGTAAAAGATTTAGTTAAGAATATTTTAAAATAATACTCAAAAGAAAAAGTAAGTGAAGATTAATGAACAATGAAACGTTACTCGCCATCGCGATAGAAAGTGCAAAAAAAGCAGGCCTAGAAGTTACTAAGCATTACAAGTCGGGCAATTACACGTCAGAAATTAAAGAAGATAATAGCCCCGTTACTAGTGCTGACTATGCGGCTAACGATGTATTGATGCAAGAGCTGTCACGCTTGGCACCCGGCATTCCTATTATTTCTGAAGAAGTTGGTGCATTAGCGCTTAGTCAAAGAAAAAATTGGTCTCGATATTGGCTACTCGACCCTATTGATGGGACGGGTGAGTTTATTAAAGGCAGTGGCGATTTCGCCGTTAATGTTGCTTTGGTGGAAAATGGCTGGCCAAGTATTGGTGTTATTCACGCACCTGATCACCAACTGACCTACTATGGACAAAATAAGCTTGGCGCTTTTAAAGAAAACCATACCGGTAGCCAGCAAATTCATGTCGCTAAATATGATGGTAAACGCAAAATTAAGGTGGCGGTAAGCCGCCGACAAGAGCTCAGCCTAATGGGGCAATACCTTAACAATGAAAACTTTGCGTTTGAATACGTAGCATTAGGCAGTTGCTCACTTAAAAACTGTCTAATTGCTGAAGGTAGTGCAGATTGTTACTTACGTATTGGTCCCACAGGTGAGTGGGATACAGGAGCGAGTCATTGTATTATCGAACAAGCGGGTGGCTCAATAATTGATAGTGAGTTTTTACCGTTAACCTACAATCAACGGGAAGGATTAATGAACCCTGACTTTATGACTTTAGGTGCCAGTAATATTCCGTGGCAAAGTATTGTGACTCCACATAGAGCGCGACGCTCTTAATTTTTATTTTATTTTCAAAGGACCTATTATGCGTATTATATCTACTTTTATTTTAAGCCTTTCACTCCTGCTTGCTGCACCAGCCTATAGTGCTTGGCAGTTGGACTCTAAAAATTCATCGTTAACTTTTGTGTCGATTAAAAAAGGAACTGTGGCTGAAAGTCATAGCTTTAAAGAGTTTACGGGTGTTATCAACAATAGTGGTTTAGCAAATGTGACCATTGATTTAAGCAGTGTTGACACTAATATTGCGATACGTGATCAAAGAATGGCGGAGTTTTTCTTTGAAACCGCAACTTTTTCACAAGCGAGCTTTAGTGCGCAACTTAACCTTGCAGACATTAATGCGATAACTATCGGTTCAAGTCAGCAAATGTCACTTACGGGTAGCCTGAATTTACATGGTCAACAGCAAGAACTTACATTGAATGTTATGGTGGCTAAGCTATCAGCAAATAATATGCTAGTGAGCACCTTAAAGCCAGCTATCATTAAAGCCGAAGACTTTGCGTTAGTGGCAGGTATTAATAAATTAAAATCATTAGCAAATCTACCAAGCATTGCTTACGCCGTGCCGGTAAGTTTTGTCTTAACTTTCACTCAATAGCAAATGAGTAACGAACATCTATAGGGTGTTCGTTACTATAAAATAACTATTGCGTTTGTTCCTGTTCTTGCTCGTTTTGTTGTTGTTCAAACTGATCAATGGGTAAAATATTTACCGTATCATGAAGCTCTGAATAAACTAAAAACGCACTACCATTAGCAAGTTGTATCTTTACTTGCGCTACTTTTTCCGACAAAGGCACATCGTCCGCACCATATTCGGTACCTTCACGTAAAACAAACTCTCGAATAATACCTGTTAGCGTATCGGGTTGTAGATCTTTGTAGGGGATTATCATAGGTAGCTCTCTAAAAAATTTGGAACACGATGTTCTAGCCAAAACTGTGGTCTTAAGGGATTATTACCATTGATAAAACCAACATGACCCCCTTTTTTACTGACCTCAAAACATATGTTATTGGGAATACTGCTAATATCACGGGTATTTTCATCACATAAGAAGGGGTCGTCATTTGAATGAATAATTAAGCAGGGTTGTTTAATTTTATCCAAAATAAAACGTCCACTCGCCTGATGATAATAATCTTCAGCGCTCTCAAAACCGTTAATAGGGGCTGTTACCAGTTGATCGAATTGCCAAATGGTCTTAATTTCATCGAGCTTATGGGCCAGTCTTTGCGATAGCGGAGCAGAAATTAGATTACTGTCCATTTTATCCTTAATACTGTCTTTGAGCATGCCCACTAGATATTTTTGATATATACGCGAAAAGCCTTGGTTAATCCGCTTGCTGCAGCTGGCCAAGTGTAAAGGGGCACAAATGATTGCCGCAGCTTGATAAGGGTTATTAGGTTCTTTTGCTAAATAACGCGCTAGTACATTGCCTCCTAAAGAAAAGCCAATAATGGTCATTGGAAGTTGTGGATATTTTTTCTTTAAAAATTGCGTTAAATAACTAATATCATCAGTGTCGCCACTATGATACGAACGGGCTTTTCTATTGACTCGTCCACTACAGCCTCTAAAATGCATCAGCACTCCGACCCACTGCTTCTCTTTAATAGCCGATAACATTCCTTTAGCATAATGACTGTTAACTGAACCTTCTAAACCATGAAGAACAACCACCAAAGGACGAGTTTCATTAAGTTTAGGTTTATCGGTCCATGCCAAATCAATAAAGTCGCCATCAGGTAACTCCACTGTTTCATTGCAAGTTTCTAGCTGTTTTCTAGATCTTAAAAATTTTGCAATAATAGTTTGGCAATGAGGATTGTGTAGCCACCAAGCTGGAGTGAATTGACTTTGAGTAAACATTTAAAGTTATAGTGGTCTGTTGTGGTTTATTAGTTTTATTATTGTATGTGAATTGAAAATAAATAGATATTTTTAGGCTAAAAAAAAGCTTACAAGGCTAAACTTGTTGTATTATACTCGTTGATTAATGAGCAATACCATTGCGATACTTTTCATCAATTTCTTCACGTGATTTTTTTTGACGCTCAATTACATTGAGCGTAGAGGAAGATTGATTAATAGATAAGTTAATAAGCGCACCTCAGTATTTAAGATTAATTGTGCGGATAATGCATAACAATCAACATAGACAAGTGCTGTTAGTATAACAAAAAACAATTATTCTTAGTTATTCAGATGAAAGTTGAGCTAAACCTTCTAAAATAGCGCAGTCAGGGTTATCGTCACCATCACATTTATCAGCTAGTTTTTGTAATATTGCGCTCATTTGCTCTAGCTCCAATATTTTTTCATTTATCTCCTGTAAATGGCTCAGCGCTAGTTGCTTCACGTGTCGACTTTCTCTATCAGTATCAAGCCAGAACTTGAGCAGCGACTGAATCTCAATCATGGAGAAGCCTAAGTTTCTCGAACGACGGATGAATCCCAATTGTTGTATGTGCGCTTAGTTATAAAGTCGATAACCTGCATCGGTACGACTCGCTTTTTTCAATACACCAATTTCTTCATAGTATTGGATCATTTTGGCCGACACCCCCGTTAAACTAGAGGCTTTGCCTATGGTGACAAGTTTCTCCATGTTATTTCTTCTTAAGAGTCCAACGTTGCAATAACAATGCGTTACTGAGGACAAATAAGCTACTAAATGCCATCGCTGCTCCGGCAATAATGGGGTCAAGATAACCAAAGGCTGCTAGTGGAATTCCCACAGCATTAAAGATAAATGCCCAAAAAAGGTTTTGCTGTATTTTACGATAAGTCAGCCTTGCAATGATCAATGCCGTGGGTACTAGGCTTGGTTTACTACGCATTAACATGAAAGAAGCTGCGCTAACGGCAACATCAGTACCAGACGCCATTGCCATACCTAAATCTGCTTGGGCTATCGCTGGCGCATCATTAATGCCATCACCAACCATGGCAACCTGATAACCTTGCTCTTGATATTGCAGGATATATTTTGCTTTATCTGCAGGCAGCACCTCAGCTTTAAAATCGTCTAACTGTAATTTTGTCGCTACCGATGTTGCACTCGCTTTATTGTCACCGGTAAGCATAGCAACCTTTATACCTTGTTGTTGTAATAGCTTCACAGCCTTTAGCGCATCAGACTTCAATTTATCACTAAAACAAAACAGCCCAAGTAATGTTATCTTATCTTGCTGCTGACTAGCCAACCAAGAAACAGAAGTACCTGGTGTTTTTATATGTTCGGTTGGAAGTTTCACCCCTAACTCTTGCATCCAATGACTACTGCCCATCAAGACTAAATTGTCATCGATGTTGCCTTTGACACCATAACCCGCGACAACTTGAAATTCCTCAACAGGTATTGGTTGTGTTTCGTTGGTTAATGCTTTTTCAACCACGGCCTTGCCTAATGGGTGCTCACTATTTATTTGTAAGGAATAAGCCAACTGCAATAGGGTTTCTTCACTACCACTGATGACCTTCATCTCATTTACAACAGGTTTGCCTTGGGTCAAGGTGCCTGTTTTATCAAATACTACTAAATTTATTTCTTTTGCTTGCTCTAACGCAACAGCATCTTTAACCAATACGCCTAATCTGGCAGCGGTTCCTGTACCTGCCATTATGGCTGCGGGAGTTGCTAAACCAAGTGCACATGGACAGGCAATCACTAAAACGGCTACCGCATTGAGAATGCCATCTGTCCAGTCATCAAATACTAAACCTGACACCAATAAGGTGGTAAGTGCGACCAGCAACACAACAGGAATGAAGATACTACTAACTTTATCTACTATTGCCTGTACGGGGGCTTTTGCTCCTTGGGCTTGTTCTACTAATTCAATGATCTTAGATAAAGTAGATTCGCTACCAACATTAGTGGCACGGATCTCCAAAATACCGTCCAAGTTAAGTGAGCCACCCGTGACAACATCACCTTCTTTTTTACTTAATGGAATTGATTCACCACTAATTAACGCTTCATCGAGATGACTCTTCCCCTGTAATATTTCACCATCAACAGGCACACTTTCGCCGGGGATTACTTTTACTTTTTCACCTGTTTGTACTGATGAAGCGGCCACTTTCTGCCATTTACCAAAGCGCTGCACTGTTGCCTCAACAGGTTTCAAATTTTCCAATGCTCTAAGTGCATCAGTTGTTCGGCGTTTTGCTTTGTGTTCTAAATATTTGCCCAGCACAACCAAGGTGATTACTGCGCTACTACTTTCAAAATACAAGTGTGGCATGCCATGAGCGCTATCAAAACTCCACCACAAATACAAAGATAGTCCGTAGGCTGCACTGGTACCTATGGAGACAAGAAGATCCATGTTGCCCATGCCAGCTTTTAATGCCCCCCAGCCTGCACGATAAAAGCGAGCGCCAAAATAGAATTGTACTGGCGTAGCTAACAACCATTGCCAAACAGG
The DNA here is from genome assembly GCF_014076785.1 of Colwellia sp. MB3u-55. Classification (NCBI taxonomy): domain Bacteria; kingdom Pseudomonadati; phylum Pseudomonadota; class Gammaproteobacteria; order Alteromonadales; family Colwelliaceae; genus Colwellia; species Colwellia sp. MB3u-55. The sequence goes on along the minus strand of NZ_JACGUS010000122.1, from coordinate 597,883 downwards.
TGGTAACATCCACTGTTGCGAAAACAGCATACTTAACATGGGTAACACCAGTGGCAAGGTAAGTAGGCCTGCTCCCAATACGGGCCACCATGCTTTGGTATAAAAAGGTTGATGTTGACTGGGCTTTTCTATCACGCTGTTATTGTTCAACGGGATAAAAAGGTAACCGACTTGTGTTACGGCTTGGGCTAGTTGTTCATCAGTTACAAAGGATAAAGTTTTTACTTGTACGTGCTCGGTGGCTAAATTGACCGACGCACTGACCATACCGGTTACTTTTAACAATGCTTGTTCGACCCGCTTCACACAAGACGAGTAACTCATCTTTCCAATACCAAATTGCTTTACCTTTACAGGCACTTGATAACCAGCCTCAATAACAGCAGTAATTAATTCACTATAACTGGCGGTACCTTGAATCGTCGCCATATCTGTAGCTAGGTTGACTGTAACATCTGTCACGCCAACGACTTTGTGTAACGCCTTTTCAACACGACCGACACATGAAGCACAGGTCATACCGTCAATTTTGAATTGTGTAGTTGTATTCATAAGCTTCTCACCTTAATTGAATTTTAGAACTAAGTTGAGGTCAAAGCTTACCACGGTGGTAGGGTCAAATGTTTTAGTATAAAAAATGTTATAAGTGACAATTTATAATTTAACTACAATCACTGCATTTTAAGGAGGAGTAGAACAATCTTAATGGCTGCTTCTTTAGATCAGCGATACCTGAGGTTAAAACTTTAACATTCGTTTTCTTATTAAACATTAAATATATACGCCTACAAAACTTTAGGTTGCTACAGACTCCCCTTTGGCAGCTACTGCCCTTAGGGTTATATTTTATAAATTAGCGATTTCAACGTTTAATTAACCTTTTTAAAGATAGTTTTGGTGCTTAAACGTAACAATTTCAGTTGCTGGCTTTATTTAACGGTTAACACCTTAATTTAGACGGTTGCAACTTTATTTAACTTGTAAAGACATTAACTAATTGTTCTCATTGATTTTTTTAAGGAAATAATAAATATAAAAAGCACAAATACCTAAGAGAATGACTAATCCACCAAAAGAATAAAGTACAACAGGATCATTAATAATCATATCGAAAAATTTCATAACAGACTCCATAAAAATAATTGAGTTATAAAAAAATGGCTATAACGTAATGTTATAGCCATTGTAAATCATGGGTTACTTTATGGTTGTGATATAGATCAATGAACCTTGAATTTGCCCCTTAGATTATTGTCTTATTTTTTTGAGTTAAGGTTTTATTGTTTAGCTTTTAATGCTTCTTGTTCGATAATTTGTTGATAAAGTCGGTCAGCCTTTTCCCTTGCCTGAGCTATTTCTAAATTACTGAGTTTTAAAGAGTCCATATCACGACTTTTTCCTGCATTTTTATAACCATTACTGGCGGAAATAATATTCCATATAAAAGACATCTCTACACTTTTCTCAACACCCAAGCCCTCAAAATACATCAGTGCTAAATTAAACTGGGCTAGAGCGTAATTTTGCTTTGCCGCAGTCTCATACCAACGTGCGGCTTTTGGATAGTCTTTATATGTACCTGTACCATTGAAGTACATAACACCAAGATTAAATTGTGCGGCTACAGAGTCTCTAATCGCTGCTCTTTCCATCAGTGCAAAAGCGGTTTTTAAATCTTTTTTAACGATGACTCCCTCAGAATACATCAGCGACAAACTAAATAGTGCGTCGGGGTGATTTTGTGAAGCGGCTAAGGACATTAATTCCAATGCTTTTTTGGGATCTTTTGCAACGCCGTAACCATTTAAATAAATAAGCGCCATTTGATACTGCGCAGGAGAATATTCCTGAGCAACTAAGGGTTCAAATTCATTTATAGCCGCTTTAAAATCGCCACGGTTTAATTCATAAATGCCTTGGTCAAGATCACCTTGATAAGCAAAGCTCGAAACACTGCTTATTATAGATAGACAAAAAAGGGCGAATATTGTTTTTTTCATAACGTTCTCATTATTTTAATCGTATGATTTTTAAGTGTAGCAAGTAATATAATTTAATGATTAATTTTTACAGTGAAGCCTGTAACATAATTTCTTCAATTTGCTCTTCTAATTCGAGCCAATACATTTCATTTTCTTCAACATCTGCTTTGAGTTTAGCTTGTTGCTTAATGAGTACGCCTAAGCGTGCTTTATGTTCACTTTGATATATCTCACTTTCGGCTAATACTCCTTCAACTTCAGCTAATTCAGTTTGCAGCAGCTGCACTTTCTTCTCGTATTTATCAGCTTGTTTTCGCAGCGGAGATGCTTTTTTACGTAATTCAGCTTGGTCTTTGCGTAATTGTTTTTTATCAACAACCTCAAGAGACTTTGCGGGTTTAGTATTTTTCAGTGTTTGTTTTTTGTCTTCATTAAGCCATTGTTGATAGTCATCAATATCACCCGAGAACTCGCTAACTTGGCCATTGGCAACTAAGAAAAACTCATCAACACACGACTCTAATAAAAAGCGATCGTGGGCAATCAAAATAATAGCCCCTTCAAAATCTTGTAAAGCAAAGACGAGTGCTTGACGCATTTCTAAATCAAGATGGTTAGTTGGTTCATCGAGGAGGAGTAATTGCGGCTTTTCATTAACAATTAACGCCAATACCAGACGTGCTTTTTCTCCACCTGACATGGTACTTACCGGAGAGAGTGCTTGGTCGCCAGTAAAACCAAAGCTACCTAAAAAATTGCGCGCTTGTAGCTCTGTAGTCTCAGGTTTAGCACGAACAATATGATCAATCGCACTACTTTGCATATGTAATTGTTCAAGCTGATGTTGAGAGAAGTAACCAACAGTTAAGTCTTGGGCGCAATAACGCTCGCCTTTAATTAAGGCAATATCGCCAGCTAATGACTTTATTAATGTTGACTTACCCGCGCCATTTCGTCCCAAAAGACCGATTCTACTACCGGGTACAAGCGTGAGACCGACATCATGTAAAATAATGGTTTCTGGATTATAGCCACAGGTTGTCTCTTTTAATGCTAATAACGGATAAGGCAATGTTTCCGGTGTTTTGAAACTGAAGGTAAACTGGCTATCGACATGTGCAGGTGCTAAGTCAGGTAATTTTTGTAAACGCTTTAAACGACTCTGAGCTTGTTTTGCTTTACTGGCTTTTGCTCTAAAGCGATCAACGAATGAGGTTAAGTGAGCCACTTCTTTTTGTTGTTTTTGAAATTGAGCATCTTGTTGTGCTAAATGTTCCGCGCGTTGACGCTCAAAGGCGCTATAATTACCCGAATATAATTTTGCTTGTTGATGTTCAATATGAAGAATTTGTTCAATAACGTCATCTAGAAAATCACGATCATGTGAAATAAGCACTAAAGTACCGGTAAAGCGTTTTAACCAACGCTGTAACCAAATTACCGCATCCAAATCTAGATGGTTAGTGGGTTCATCGAGTAAGAGTAGATCTGCGCGGCTAATTAACGCTTGAGCCAAGTTAAGACGCATGCGCCAACCACCAGAAAAATCCTTTACGGCATCACCCAGTTGTTCTTGTAAAAAACCTAAACCATGAAGTAACTCGCTGGCACGAGCGGGTAAACTGTAGCCATTTATGGCATCAATATGGTTGAGAATTAATGCTTCTTGGTTGCCATCATCATTTAATCGAGCTTTCTCAAGTTGTTGCTCAAGTTGACGAAATTCTTTATCTCCGTCCATCACATAATCTAAGGCGGATTGCTCGAGGGCGGGGGTTTCTTGTTTTACTGTTGCGACATCCCAGCCTGAAGGCATATTTACATCACCTCTGTCGGGCTGTAACTCACCTAATAAGGCAGCAAATAAAGAAGATTTTCCACAGCCATTAGCGCCAACTAAGCCAACTTTGTGATTAGGATGAATAGTAAAGCTTGATGATTTTATGAGGTTTTTAGCGCCTCTATCTAAGCTTAAGTCGGTGGCTATGATCATTGTGTGTTATTACTCATTTTAATTTAGGTTGCTATTGTCCTTTTCCTATCGACAAGATTCAAGGTAAAATGATACAACTCGATTTTATTTGGATTGAAACACATGAAAAAAAGATTTATTGCTGGCGCTATTTGCCCAAAATGTAATGCTATGGACACCATGGGATTAACAAAAGAAAATAATGTTGAAAAAGTCACTTGTGTTAGCTGTGGGCATCAAATGTCACAGCCAGAAGAGCATGTCGTTAAAGAAATTCGCCCACAAGAGCAAGTGATTGGTATTTTTAAGCAAGAATAAATCGTTATTTTACCAAGCTGAAATATTTCAGCTTGGTAAATATTTGAATGAAAGTTCAGGTTAAAATTTAATAATGTGGCGGTGGCGGTTCGATATCTTGCGACTGATTTTGACCCGGATTATTATCTTGAACGCGACTTGCGATTAACTTTAGCTGTGCCCTAATGTCTGAAATTTCTAATTGATGAACAGTAAGTTCATTATTCAACTGTTCAATAACATCGTCTTGAAAGGCATTACGAGATTGCAGCGCTTCAACATTTTCTTGTAATTCGATGATTTTTTTTTGTATTTCTGTTGTCATAATTTGGGGTACCTAACGCGACTTTCTTTGCCAAAGCTCAGCGTATCCTGATGAACTTTCGGTGATTATTTGGTTCTTTCCTCGAAAGGAGACACTATACACTACCGCGCCTGCAGCACGTATACTTTCTTTTGGCGTAACTCGCCAGCTGTCAAGTCGCTCTCCGGTTTGTATGCTCCACAGGCTAACTTTTCGAGTTGGGGCTCCGGTTAATAGTTGAGTACCATCATCAGAAAACCTTACTGAGCTAAATATTTCGTGGCGGTTATAGTATTGAAGTTGGCTAACGCGTTTACCTGTTTTTAAATCCCATATGTTTGAAGATTTTTTACTGTCAGCAGTAAAAGCAAACCGACCTTTAGGGTCTAGAGCCACCATAGTAACGCGACTTGGATGATTAAATCGGTAAATAACCTGCCCACTTTCTGTATCCCATACATAAGCTACGTAATCATTGCCTCCTGAAATGGCGATACGGCCATTGGGGAGCATATCAACCGCATTAATTTTTTCTGTATGACCTAAGAACTCTAAGCGACGGCCATTGCTCATGGTAATGTGAACAACGGTGCCATTACTTTTACCGAGTAAAATAAAGTCACCATTATTGGACAAGGCAATATCACGAATCGTTGACTCACGTACTTTCCAATAACCTTCTGATTGGCCTGTTGCTATATTCCACAACGAAAATGCTTCTCGATTTGCGGTCAATGCATGACTATTATTATTGGATATATCGGCTAACAGCACTAAATTATCGCTACTATCTTGCTGTTGTGACCAGCTGTATTTTAATGCATTTTCTTCTATGTCCCATAAACTTAAGCCATGATAAATAGAAGAGACAACACTGTATTTGCCATCATTAGAAATATTAGCTGCATAAGCACCATCTGTAGCATGCTGCCAGCGCTGTACAGGCTTGTCCTCTGCAGGCTGGCAAGCACTGTTCAATAAGGAAAATAGACAGATGAAAAGCAGTGTTAGCTTGTTATTACACTTAATCACAATATTAATACTTTTTTCTTAGTTAATTTATCGTTAGTATAAGCCGCATTGTCTAACAATACATAATATTTAATCAATGGCTTAGGGGGACTTCCTCCAACTGAGTACTAGGTTACGTTAACGGAGAAAAAATGAAATTATTTAAGCCAACTATGTTAGCTATTGCACTTGTGTCAGTGTTTGGCTGTCAAGAAAGTGTAAAACCAACCGAAACAGCACCTGTTTTAGAAACTGAAATGCAAAAACAAGCTTACAGTTTAGGTGCTTCAATTGGTATGTACATGCAAAAGAATCTTGATCAACATGAGAAGTTGGGCGTACCACTTGATCAAGCATTAATTACTCGCGGTTTCATGGACAGTCTTGCTGGCAAATCAATCATTGAGAAAGAAGAAATCCAAGCTCTATTAATGAGCCTTGATGAGCAAATGAAAGCAAAGCAATTAGCAGCAGCAGACGCTGAATCTGAAGCGGCAATTGCTGAAGGCATGAAATTCTTAGAAGAAAATGCTAAGAAAGAAGGTGTACAAGTTACTGAATCAGGTATTCAATACCTTGTTGTAACTGAAGGTGAAGGTGATAAACCTAGCGCTACTGATACAGTAACGGTTCACTATAAAGGTACTTTCTTAAACGGTGAGACTTTTGATAGTTCATATGAACGCAATGAACCAGCAGTATTCCCTTTAAATCGTGTTATCAGCGGTTGGACAGAAGGCGTACAGTTAATGTCAGTGGGTTCAAAGTACACTTTTACTATTCCATCTGATTTAGCTTACGGAAAAAATGGCAATCCGCCACGTATTCCTGGCAACTCAGTATTACAGTTTGAAATTGAATTATTAGACATTCAAAAATCAGCTGAACCAGAAGAAATCACTCAGTAATATTATTACTCTAGTGTTAAGGGAGCCAATTGTGTAAGCAATTGGCTTTTTAATTAAATTTCCCAACAGAAAATATAAAGCCTATCTTTATTATTTATACACTTAATCATTAAATTCTTTTGATGTATTGCTCGTTCATTTTTAAACAGATAAGTATTATATAGCGCGTTTTTCATAAACATATTCTGCGGTAGCTAAATTCGAGGTTAACCTCAGTGAGTCGATGCTAAACATACTAAGCCTTTTAAACTTCCCTGCGGCTAATAAATGCCCACATGAATAACTTCACTATTTCGACTACTGGTTTCTTCGCTAAAACGACTGTTTATCAAGGATAAGTATATTATTAAGCGTCTCACTCAGTTTTGCGGCAATGGCCAAGCCAACCACCCCCAGCATCAATAATTATGCTTCCACTTTTTCGATGAAATCATTTACTCTTTTAATTATTATTAGTGCGGTCATATTTTAGATAAAAGCTAATGAAAATAATAACTTGAAAATTAAACTGATATAAAAAGTCAATATCAGAGTATTCTTATTCTATTTTGGAATAAAAAAGCCTTTTCTATTCTTTTTATTCTCTGCAAAGCCAGTCTATTATTATTTTACTAAATTTTAATGGGCGAATTGACATTATGTTGCCAAACCAACAGAACTTACAGAAAACTATGCTAGATGCTGACCAACTTTCATCATTACAAACCACTATTGGCAGTTACTCTCAGTTGCAACTTGCATGGGCAAGCGGTTACTTAGCGGCTAAATCTGAAGGACCATCGTTAAGCGTTAGCCCTTCAGCTGTCGCTTCTCCTGCGCCTGTGTTAACTATTTTATTTGGCTCTCAAACCGGAAATGCTAAAGGTGTTGCTAAAGCGTTAGCCTTACAAGCACAAGCAGAAGGTCTTACCGTCGACTTAAAAAGTATGAGTGACTTTAAGCCAAAAAGCATTAAAAATCTGACCCACTTATTAATTGTCACCAGTACTAATGGCGAAGGTGAAGCACCCGATGATGCGATTGCTTTACATGAATATTTAGCCTCGAAAAAAGCGCCAAAGCTCGATGATTTACGCTATAGCGTTTTAGCCTTGGGCGATACTAGCTATGAGTTGTTTTGTCAAACGGGCAAAGACTTTGATGATTACTTAAGTAAGCTTGGCGCAAAAAAAATTACCGCACGCGTTGACTGTGACGTTGATTATGAAGCTGATGTAAAAGCATGGTCAGAGACTATTGTTAAAGATGTAAAAGCCTTGTTGGTTAATGATATTGATAGCCACAATGTTGTGGTAATGCCAACACTTGGCGCATCTAGTGAATATACTAAACAGGCGCCTTATGCTGCTGAGTTAAGTTTAAGTCAAAAGATCACTGGTCGTGATTCAGCGAAAGATGTTCGTCATATTGAAATCGATTTAACCGATTCAGGTATCACCTACCAAGCCGGTGACGCTTTAGGTGTGTGGTTTGAAAATGATACAGAGTTAGTCGCTGAACTTATTGCAACACTTGGCTTGTCAGGTCATGAAAACATTGATGTTGGCGGCGAACGTTTATCATTGGAGCAAGCATTAATTTCAACATTAGAAATTACTCAAACAGCCCCTAATTTTATTAGTTTTTGGGCGGATAAATCACAAGATAAAGCTTTACTTATCTTGAGTGAAGATAAAAATGCTGCGCGTGAATATGCGGGTAACCATCAAATTATTGATGTAGTTAAATCGGCTCCGGCGAAAGTAACCGCACAAGATTTCGTTGACGCGCTTAGAAAGATTACTCCACGTTTATATTCCATAGCTTCAAGCCAAGCTGAAGTTGAAGAAGAAGTACACTTAACAGTGGGCCTAGTTGAATATAGCGAGAATGACCAGTTAAGAAGTGGCGGTGCCTCAAGCTTTTTAGGTAAACGCTTAGCCGAAGGCGGCACAGTTAAGGTTTTCATTGAACACAACGATAACTTCCGCTTACCTGAAAATGGCGATACTCCTGTGATCATGATTGGCCCAGGTACTGGTATTGCTCCTTTTAGAGCATTTATGCAAGAACGTGAAGCAAGCGAAGCAAGTGGTGATAACTGGCTGTTTTTTGGTGATCAAACCTTCACTCAAGACTTTTTATACCAAGTGGAATGGCAAGGCTATTTAAAATCAGGCTTGTTAACGCACCTTGATTTAGCCTTTTCTCGTGATCAAGCGGCAAAAATATATGTGCAAGACCGTTTACGTGAAAAAGCCAGTGAGATTTTTGCTTGGTTAGAACGTGGCGCACATTTATATATTTGTGGTGATATGAGCCGTATGGCAAAAGATGTTGAGCTTGCCTTGGTGGATATTATTGCTGAGCATGGTAAGTTGAGTACTGAACAAGCACAAAACTATTTAAAAGAATTACGTAATGCCAAGCGTTTCCAAAAGGATGTTTACTAATGACTACAACAAACAAAGAAATCGTATTAACAGGTCCCGGACCGTTAATTGTAGAAGGTAAACAGGCTGATAACGAACGCTTAAAAGCAGACAGTAATTTTTTACGAGGAACAATTGTTGATGACTTAAAAGATCAAGTCACCGGTGGTTTTACTGCAGATAATTATCATATTATCAGGACTCATGGTATGTATCAGCAAGATGACCGTGATATTCGTGGTGAACGCACCAAGCAAAAGTTAGAACCATTACATAACGTTATGTTGCGTGCTCGTATGCCTGGCGGTATTATTAAGCCAGAGCAGTGGTTAGCTATTGATAAATTTGCTCAAGAAAGTACCTCATATGGCAGTATACGTTTAACAACACGCCAAACGTTTCAATTTCATGGTGTATTAAAGCCAAATATTAAATTAATGCATCAAACATTAAACAGTATTGGTATCGATTCAATTGCGACTGCTGGCGATGTTAACCGTAATGTTTTATGTACTTCTAATCCTATTGAGTCAGAACTTCATCAAGAAGCGTATGAATGGGCAATAAAGATTAGTGAGCATTTACTGCCTAAGACGCGTGCTTATGCAGAGATCTGGCTAGATGGCGAAAAGCTTGAAGGCCCTGAAGGTAAAGAGACACAAGAGCCTATTTTAGGCAGCAACTACTTACCACGAAAATTTAAAACGACGGTTGTTATTCCTCCACAAAATGATATCGACGTTCATGCTAATGATCTCAATTTTATCGCTATTGCTAAAGATGGAAAATTAGTTGGTTTTAATGTACTTGTTGGTGGTGGTTTAGCGATGACCCATGGCGATAAGTCAACTTATCCTCGCAAGGCTGATGATTTTGGCTATGTGGCTTTAGCACATACTTTAGATGTTGCGACCGCTGTTGTAACAACACAACGCGACTGGGGAAACCGAGTTAATCGTAAAAATGCTAAAACTAAATACACGCTTGACCGAGTCGGTGTAGAGACTTTTAAATCGGAAGTTGAAAAACGTGCTGGTATTACGTTTGAAATATCACGTCCTTATGAGTTCACAGAACGTGGCGATCGTATCGGTTGGGTCGAAGGTTTTGATGGTAGACACCACTTAGCATTATTTATTGAGAACGGTCGCCTACTTGATAAACCAGGTAAACCACTTAAATCAGGTGTTGCTGAAATCGCGAAAATTCATAAAGGTGATTTTCGTATGACCGCCAACCAAAACTTAATTGTCGCGGGTGTAGCAACTGAAGATAAAGCACAAATTGAAAAAATTGCCCGTGAATATGGCTTAATGAACGACACGGTTTCAAAGCAACGTAAAGACTCTATGGCTTGTGTATCATTTCCAACCTGTCCATTAGCGATGGCTGAGGCAGAACGCTATTTACCAGGTTTTGTTACCGACGTAGAGAGCATTTTAGCCAAACACGATATGAGTGATGAAAGTATTATTTTACGTGTGACTGGTTGTCCAAATGGCTGTGGTCGTGCGATGTTGGCAGAAATTGGTTTAGTTGGTAAAGGTCCAGGTAAATACAATATGCATTTAGGTGGCAACTTGGCGGGAACGCGAGTACCTAAAATGTATAAAGAAAACTTAAGCGAACAAGATATTCTTGATGAAATGGATGCGCTAGTGGGACGTTGGTCTTCAGAGCGCACCGATAGAGAAGCGTTTGGCGACTTTACTATCCGTACCGGTATTATCGCAGAAGTGAAAAATAGTAAGCGAGATTTTCATGACTAAGCCTATTATTAATAGTGCTGAGGTTGCTGCGGCAAAAGCACCCATTAATAACCGTTTTCCGGCCTCTTTACCTAAGCCTTGGCTTAACCAGTGGAACGAGTTATTAGAACAGCAAACCGCAACTGAACGAGTTGAGTGGTCGATGGAAAATTTACCATCTCAGTTTGTTTTGTCTTCTAGCTTTGGCATTCAATCTGCAGTTATGTTGCATATGTTGACGCAAGTCGATGCGAATATCCCAGTGATTGTTACCGATACTGGGCACTTATTTCCTGAAACTTATCAGTTTATTGAACAGCTCAACGAGCGTTTAAAATTGAATTTACACGTTTATAGCGCGACAGAAAGTGCCGCATGGCAACAAGCAAAATATGGCGAAGAATGGGCAAAAGATGAAACATCACTTAAAGCTTATAATCGCCGTAATAAAGTTGAGCCACTAGAACGTGGTTTACATGAACTCAATGCCGCGACATGGTTTTCTGGCGTGCGTCGTCAGCAATCAGAGCATCGTGAAGGCCTGTCTGTGGTCAGTATTTTACGCGGTCGTTTTAAAGTACATCCTATTATTGATTGGAGTAATAAGGATGTACATGAATACCTAACTAAGCATAACTTGCCCTATCATCCGTTATGGGACCAAGGCTATGTATCGGTTGGCGACACACACAGTACACAGCCATTAACGTTAGGTATGAATGAAAGTGAAACCCGGTTTTCTGGCATGGCCAGAGAATGTGGTTTACATACTGACGGTGACGGTATTTAAATAACACACAACTTAACGTTTACGATTAAGGACAAACATCTTAGATGCTTGTCCTTTTTTATGTTGGCTACTTTTTGTCGGGGAAAAATGCATTTCAGTATCTGTATTTGGAACTTGAAGCTTAGTGACTCGATTTACTAGATAGTGGCAGGGTCTGATGTGCACTCTTTTCGTCATGCTGAACTTGCTTAAGTCTCTGAATTCGAAACTTGAAGTTTAGTGACGCGATTTGTTCGATAGTGGCAGGATCTGATGTGTACTCTTGTCGTCATGCTGAACTTGTTTCAGTATCTGAATTCGAAGCTTGAAGTTTAGTGACAAGATCTGTTCGATAGTAGAAAGGTCTGATGTGCACTCTTGTCGTCATGCTGAACTTGTTTCAGTATCTGTATTCGTATTTTTAAGTACAGATCCTGAAACAAGTTCAGGATGACGGGGTGATAGCAGGATGATAGGGCTTATAGCAAGATGACGGGGCTGGTAACTTTATTCGGAGTTTGAAGCTTAGTGACGAAATCTGTCGATAGTGGCAGGATCTGATGTGCACTCTTGTCGTCATCCTGAAACAAGTTTAGGATGAAGGGGGGTAGCAGGATGATAGGGCTTATACCAGAATGACTTTGCTTGTAGCAGTATAGGAAGTTTTATCAGTATCTAGATTGATGGCTCTCAAACCACCAATCCTTATCCCTCTATAATTGAAAAGTTTTCGCTTAATGCACTTTTTAAATGCTGTAAATAAGCATCATCAATATTATCGCTGATCAGACGTGCTAGTTCGCTGCCTATCGGTGTAAATTTATAAAACTTCAGTACACAAGATGATTTTTTTGCGGTGAGTGTTAATGGCTTTCCGTTAAAGTTAAAATGGAACGACTCTGACTTGTTCATTGGGCTAGATTCTGTCTCTTGAATAAAAACCAGATGATTATCGGCTAGAATTAATAAATCAGCATAGCTCAATGAAAATTGGTTAAAAGGTATATTCTGTTCTCTATTTTTATTAAAAAAGTTTAGTAAGCCAGGTGTCTGATAGGCTCCTGAAATAATACGTATATTTCTTTTGGTTTGTTCTGTTACCGCTAAACTACACGCCTTTGCTAACAATTTCGCTTCCGTGATACTCATGGCACGAAAAACTTTGAGGGTTTTAGTGGAAAATGAACCGGGTTGTGATATTTCCCCTGCTAGTATTTTTGCCCACAAATTTTGCATGGTGGTATTACTGACATCTTCGGCGAGTTCGGTAAAGGTACTAAACCAATCAGCGTCTGCTTTATGGGTAAACTCGGTAGCAGAACAGTAATTTACTGACTTTTTTATAATAGCTTCAAGATTCTCTTGCTTTCGTAATGTGGTAATTCGTGCTCTTTTTTGGGTTCTTTCTTCTAATGGCATTTGTTTTTCTGAAGAAATTAAGCCACCATCAAGTACAAAGTTTTTAGCTAAGGCAAGCAGTTGCATTTGGGAAGAAACACCGGCATTTTTTTTATTGCTGCTATTTTTAGCCGTAGATTCTGTTGTTTTTATTACTTCAGTGTTAACCGGTTCCTCAGCAATAACCAGCGGTGCAGTTGAGGGGTCGTTGATGTCTTTCATAAAAATTACCGTAACTAATATATTATTTTCATTACTATTTTTTCTAAGCATACGCTGGAAAATTAAAATCAGCAATATTCTCTTTATTCATCTAAACTTAACATAAATTAAGGAAGCAATTGAAGTTATGAATATAATTGTAATTCTAGGTTGAATATTATTTAACTGACTCTTATTATGTAGTTTATTGGGAATATGATTCATAATAAAATATGATATGAAAAAAACCTTAATCAGTAGTGTTTTTCTGGTTAATTGAGGACGATATGCAGGCTTCTGAAAATAATAATGACGACTTTTTATTTATTGACGATAGTGATGAAGATGAAATTCTAAATGATGGCAGTGCTGAAACGTGGAAGGTTCTGATTGTTGATGACGATCCCGAAATTCACTCTGTTACTCAGTTAGCACTCTCAGATCTCGTCGTCTTAGGTAAAAATCTAGAGTATATACATGCTTACTCTGGGCGTGACGCATGTCAGCTTATTGAAGAACACGAGGACATCGTTTTGGTATTACTCGATGTTGTTATGGAAACGGATGATGCTGGCTTAAATGTTGTAAAACATATTCGAGAAACTTTATCTCGCCAAGATATACGCATTGTTCTGAGAACCGGTCAACCAGGCTATGCTCCTGAAGAAAGTGTTATCAAAGATTATGATATCAATGACTATAAAACCAAAACAGAGTTAACTCGTCGCAAATTAGTGACTACCGTTTATGCGGCTGTTCGTTCATATCAACAAATTCATTCGGTCAATCAAAACCGCTTGGGCCTCGAAAAAATAATTAGTGCCACTGCTCATTTACTTGAACTGCACAGTATTCATGAATATGCAGAAGGTGTGTTGTCGCAATTAATTAAGTTAAGTAAAAGCCATTGCAGTGTTTTTTGTGCTCGCGGACAAGGTATTATTGAGGGCTCTGACGATTTAAGCTTGCATGTGTTAGGTCAAATCGGTCATAACGCCAAACTGATTAATCAAAAAATTTCATGCTTCGATAGAGACTCAGCACATGATCGCATGAGTAGCTGTTTCACTCAAAAACAAAATCATTATGGTAGTAACTTTGCGGTACTCTATTTAGCAAGCGGTGGTCATCGAGCGGTTATTTATCTTGAAGTTGAGCAAGAGTTAACTGAGCTTCAAATACAGTTAATCGAAGTGTTTTTAGCCAATGTCGCCATCGGTTATGAAAATGTTCATCTTTTTCAAAAGCTACGTAATGCTGCCTATCGTGACTGGCTGACTGAGCTGCCAAATCGTTTAGAGTTTGTTAAGTTACTCGACAAATTTAGTCAATCCGACGAACCCAATCTTGTTGCCGCTTTAATAGATATAAATCACTTTAGCGATATTAATGATGGCTTAGGACAAGATTTAGGTAATAAGCTGTTACTCGCTGTTACCGAGCGCATGAAAGAACTAGGAAAAAATTGTCAGCTTGCTCGAATGGGTGCCGATGTTTTTGGTGTAATTGGTCCGGCAGAAAGTGTAAACCCTGACAAGTTAATGTCTTTATTTCATCGTTCGTTTACTGCGGGAGAACAACTATTACCTGTAACGGCATGTTTTGGGTTGTGCTCAAAAAGTAGTGCCGGTTCGCAAGGGGTAAAAGTTCTTAATCAAATAAACATCGCCTTGAATCTAGCTAAGAAAAGTAATCACGGAAATTTTGTTTATTACAAAAAAGAAATGGAAGATGAAACACTTTGGCGTTTAGGTATGATTAGGCAATTACGCACTGATTTTGCAGATAATCGTTTAGAACTTTGGTATCAGCCTCAGCTTAGCTTAATTACCGGCAAGGTTATTGGCGCTGAAGCATTATTGCGCTGGCGAACCGCCGAAGGAAAATTTATTTCACCGGCTGTGTTTATTCCTCTAGCAGAATATTCAGGGTTAATTGTAGAAATTGGTGATTGGGTTATTAATCAAGCCTGTAAACAAATAAAGGTATTAGAGCAGCAGAAATTCGAACATGTTGGTATTTCTGTTAACGTTTCTATCCCGCAATTTAAACGAGATAACTTCGTTGACAGTATCATTCAAGCGACGATTAATCATGATGTTAAACCAAGTAAGCTTGAATTAGAGATCACTGAAAATATTTTAATGGATGAGCCACAAGTTGTTATTGATGCATTAGTTAAGTTGAAAGCTGAAGGTATCAGCATTGCGCTTGATGATTTTGGTACGGGCTATTCATCAATGAGTTATTTGCAAAAACTACCGCTTGACCGTTTAAAGGTCGACCGTTCATTTATTACGGGTATTGCAGAGCCGGGGCAGTCATTGATTGCAGATACGATTATTAATCTCGGTAAGCAAATGAACTTAAAAGTTATTGCTGAAGGTATCGAAAAGGAAGAACAACAAGCGCATTTAATCGCTCAAGGGTGTGACGAAGTACAAGGTTTCTTTTATGCTAAACCTATGCCTGCTGATGAGTTTTTAACCTTCTTACGTAACAATAAGTAATAAATACTGATCGTTGCTAGCTTGAATAAATTAAAGCCGAGATATAATGTCTCGGCTTTTTTATGAGCTAATATAATTAAGATGTTTCTTGGTATCTAAACTCGATGCCTTTCCTTGGATGGCATGGAATAAAGTGCGATAAAATCAAAGAACAACCAGCAAAGCCTGCACCAATATAAAAGACCCATGACGGGTTATAAATCCACACTAAACCAAGCAATGCCGGAATAACCACAGCGGCAATATGATTAATGGAAAAACTAACACCAGCACTTGATGCTAAATCTTCAGGCTTGGCTATTTTTTGGAAGTAGGTTTTAATTGCAATAGCTAAAGCAAAAAACAAATGATCTATCACATATAAGCTTGCTGCAATCGTCGAGTTTTCGACAAAACCATAGGCAATAAAGATAGTAATTAAACCGATATATTCAAATTTAAGCACCCGACGTTCACCAATCATGCCGATTAACTTGCCTATTTTTGCTGCGAATAACCAATTAAAAACATAGTTTATTAAGAATAATGCACTGATATCCGCAACGCTATAGCCAAATTTTTCCACCATTAAAAAACCTGCGAATACAGTAAATATTTGCCGACGCGCACCACTAAAGAAGGTCAAGGCGTAAAACAACCAATAACGTTTACGTAGTATCAGGCGTTTTTCTTGTTCGACCTTAACGGGAAACTCTTTAAAAGAAAGTGCCAAACAAATAGTGAGCACTAGGCCGAGTCCACCAAATAAAGCATAAGTACTTTGATAAGACCAGGTGAACTTTTCTATCATCAACCAAATACTGCTAAAAGCGAGTAGTGATGCAGCTGATTTTACCGATAATAAACGCCCTAAAAAGTGGGCTGTTTTATCTTTATCAATCCATTGCATGGTTAACGATTGGTTCACGGTTTCAAAGTAATGAAAACCAATAGACATAATAACAGTGGTGAGATACAAGCCTAAAACAGAAGGAAAAAATCCGGTCATTATTACCCCAATAGCGGTAACGGCTAATGAAATAACGGCTAGTTTTTGTTCTTTAATAAACAGTAGTACATAAATAACGGTAAAGGCTAGAAATCCAGGTATTTCACGGAGACTTTGTAAAATGCCAATTTCTTTACCGGTAAAACTGGCCTTTTCGATAACAAAATTATTGAGTAAAACCATCCAAACGCTAAATATTAGCGGCATAATAAATGCCATGGCGAGCAATAAATTCTCTGGTTTGTTCAGGCGTTCTTTAATTGACATTATTTTCCAATATTTGAGGCTGTAAATGCAGTCTGAATTGAAACAAATTATTACAGTTCAGCAGTATATGATCAAAATTTAAAACTATATATTGTTACGCTAGCTATTTTACCTTTATTTATTAGATAAAAGTAATGGCATTAACAGGGATTAATTTTTATGGAGTGTAATAAGTGATCAAGATCGATAACATCAATACCGCGAGCCATTCTTTCTGTTTTAGTTAAAAAACCATAGATTAATACACCTAATTAAAACGCCTGTTTAAAAAATTTGCATTTATTTTTCTTTCAAGGCACACTCAATCGTCTATTATTATAAAAACTGATCAGTTAAGTTATTATTTAATTGAGTTCAGACCCTAATTTTATCCCACTAAACGAGGAAACTAGGCATGTTATTTCAAGGTCAAAACCTTTCTGCCGAATTACTGAATGACGGCATCGTTGAATTTAAATTTGACGCACAAGGCTCAGTGAATAAGTTCGATCAGGAAACTTTTAAAGAATATATTGAAGTGGTTGCCGCGATTAATAATTGTAGCGATGCGAAAGGCGTTTTAGTGACGTCTGGAAAGTCTAACTTTATTGTTGGTGCGGATATCACTGAATTTTTAGCAATGTTTAAACTGCCAGAAGCGGAACTTGTTCCTTGGATCAAAGGTGGTTCAGACGTTTTTGACTCATTTGAAGACATTAATTTGCCAACAGTTGTTGCGCTTAATGGTTTTGCTTTAGGTGGCGGTTGTGAAATGAGCTTAGCTTGTGACTACCGTATTGCTGATACAACATGTTCAATAGGTTTACCTGAGGTTAAATTAGGTCTTATTCCTGGTTTTGGTGGCACAGTGCGCTTACCCAGAATTATTGGCGCTGATAACGCGGTTGAATGGATGTCTACCGGTAAAGCCTTTAAACCAGAACAAGCTATGGCTGTCGGTTTATTGGATGCTGTTGTTGCCCCTGAGCATTTGCGTGAAGCGGCTATTAGCATGCTTAAAGAAGCAATGGCAGGCAAGTTAAATTGGCAAGCTAAACGTCAACAGAAACTCGACGCGCTAAAACTTAGCCCTGTTGAATCAATTATGACCTTCAATACGTGTAAAGGTATGATCGCCGCTAAAGCCGGTAAACATTACCCTGCACCAATGATGATGGTAAAAACTATCGAAGCTGCAGCTCTGCTCGGTAGAACAGAAGCGATGCTTATTGAAAATGCTAACTTTGCTAAACTTGCTAAAACTGATGCTGCTACCGCGCAAATTGGCTTGTTTATGGCAGACCAAGTGGTTAAAGGCAAGGCAAAGAAAGCCGCTAAAATGGCAACTAAACAAGTGAATAAAGCCGCTGTATTAGGTGCTGGCATTATGGGCGGTGGTATTGCTTACCAGTCTGCCTATAAAGGTACGCCAATCATCATGAAAGACATTAATGATGCGGCACTGGATTTAGGTTTAAATACCGCTGCTGGCATTTTAACGAAACAAGTTGAACGTGGTCGCATGAATGTTAAGACTATGGCTGGTGTGTTAAATAACATCACACCAACACTTAGCTACGATAGTGTTAAAGATGTTGATATTGTGGTTGAAGCCGTAGTAGAAAACCCTAAAGTAAAAGGTATGGTACTTGCTGAAGTAGAAAGTTTTCTTTCTGAGGATGCGATTTTAACCTCTAACACCTCTACAATTTCTATCGATTTGTTAGCGCAAAGTGTAAAGCGTCCAGAAAACTTCTGTGGTATGCATTTCTTTAATCCGGTAAACAAAATGCCATTGGTTGAAGTTATTCGTGGTAAAGCAACTTCTGAAGAAACTGTTGCAGCTGTTGTTGCTTACGCCGCTAAAATGGGTAAGTCACCGATTGTTGTTAACGATTGCCCTGGCTTTTATATCAACCGTGTTTTATTCCCATATTTTGCTGGCTTTAGCCAATTAATGCTTGAAGGCGTTGATTTTGCAGCTGTTGATAAAATTATGGAAAAACAATTTGGTTGGCCAATGGGCCCAGCATACTTACTTGATGTTGTTGGTGTTGATACCGCTGATCACTGTACGGGTGTCATGTCATCTGGCTTTCCTACGCGTATGGCAAAAATCGATAATGACCCAGTAAGCACTTTATATAGTAATAAGC
Source organism: Colwellia sp. MB3u-55 (assembly GCF_014076785.1). Classification (NCBI taxonomy): domain Bacteria; kingdom Pseudomonadati; phylum Pseudomonadota; class Gammaproteobacteria; order Alteromonadales; family Colwelliaceae; genus Colwellia; species Colwellia sp. MB3u-55. The sequence continues at coordinate 578,982 of NZ_JACGUS010000122.1, read as the reverse complement.
GCCTTGGTCAGAAAAATGGCAAAGGCTTTTATGATTACGGTCAAGACAAGCGCGGCCGTCCAACAAAAGTAGCTTCTGCTGATGCTTACGCATTGTTTGAAAGTACCTGTGCAGACAAAAAAGAATTCAGTAGTGAAGAAATTATTGCTCGCTTAATGATCCCTATGGTCAATGAAGTGGTGCGTTGTTTAGAAGAAGGTGTTGTTGATACTGCCGCTGAAGCTGATATGGGCTTAATTTACGGTATTGGCTTCCCACCGTTTAGAGGTGGTGCCATTCGTTATTTAGAAACGTTAGGTTTAACTAACTTTATTGCTATGGCTGATAAATATGCGCATTTAGGTGAAATTTATCAGGTAACTGACGGATTACGCGCAATGGCTAAATCAGGTAAATCTTATTTCAACACCGACGTAAAAACAGCATAAGCTAAGGAGAAGAACATGAAAGAAGTAGTCATTGTAGATTGTATTCGTACACCAATGGGACGCTCTAAAGCTGGCGTTTTTCGTAACGTTCGTGCTGAAGGTTTATCAGCACATTTAATGCAGCAATTATTAGTGCGTAACCCTAATTTAGACCCTTCATTAATTGAAGATATTATTTGGGGCAACGTTAAGCAAACTAAAGAACAAGGTTTTAACATTGCGCGTAATGCACAGTTATTAACTGACATTCCAAAAACAGTTGGCGCGGTAACGGTTAACCGTTTATGTGGTTCATCAATGCAAGCTTTGCATGATGCAACAACTAACATCATGTGTGGCCAAGGTGATGTCTTTATCGTTGGTGGTGTTGAGCACATGGGACACGTTCCTATGATGTACGACGTCGATTTTGATCCAGCCTTGAGTAAGTATATTTCTCGTGCAGCTGGCAATATGGGTTTAACCGCTGAGTTACTCGGTAAGCAGTTTGGTATTACCCGTGAACAACAAGACGCTTTTGCGGCACGCTCACACAGAAAAGCTTATGAAGCACAACTTGCTGGTCGTTGGGACAATGAAATTGTTGCCACTCAAGGACACGATGCAATGGGCGCGTTAATATTAGTTGAACATGATGAAGTTATTCGTCCAGAAACAACGATTGAAACGCTTGCCGGTTTACGCCCAGTGTTTGATCCAGTTAACGGTACAGTAACGGCAGGTACTTCTTCAGCGTTGTCTGATGGTGCATCAGCAATGTTAGTGATGTCAGCTGATCGTGCAAAAGAGCTTGGTTTAACCCCTCGTGCACGTATTCGTGGTATGGCGGTTGCAGGTTGTGATCCGTCTACTATGGGCTTTGGTCCTGTTCCAGCAACGAAAAAAGCATTGAAACGTGCAGGTTTATCTTTAGCTGATATCGAATTAGCTGAATTTAACGAAGCCTTTGCGGCGCAAGCTTTATCGTGTGTTAAATCTCTAGGCTTAGAAGACCGAGCTGAAGATATGATTAACTTAAACGGTGGTGCTATCGCCTTAGGTCATCCATTAGGGTGTTCTGGCTCGCGTATCACGGGTACTTTATTGAACCTAATGGAAGGTCAAGATGTCAGCATAGGTTTAGCGACTATGTGTATTGGTTTAGGACAAGGTATTGCAACGGTAATTGAACGCGTTTAATTGTAAAATTTAACGGCATATCATCAAGATAAAAAAACTCACTTCGGTGAGTTTTTTATGCCTGTTTTGAAAAGCATCTCGACAAAATCGCACTTTATATCTACTGATTACTCAGTGCATAAATTAATTGATTATAAAGGGAATATACAGAAAATGATGTGGGACGATTGCTTACAATATTAACGAATTAACGCGACCATACTTGGTCAGAAACAATTAAAGTTGAGTTAGATATCTCAACGCATAGTCGTTGTTATCGGTTTTATGATGATCAACCCATTAAAATTATGCCTTTACCTCAGGTATTAGCATATAAATTATCAGATAAATGAACAGAATTTACTCAGGTTTATTCGAGCAAGAACAAGCTATTTAAAATACTTTTTCAGGAACTGACAGAAATTCGGCGACTGCTAATGTAGAACATTAACGGTTAGGTATTTTGAAGCTGATAGTAAGCGACTGTACATTCAAATAATGGGTCAATATGAAGATATGTTTTAAGATATGACATACCTATTTTTTTCATTACGCCTATTGAAGCTAGATTATTTTCGTCGGCAATGGCGCTAAATTTCTCGTATTCAGGATTGATGGCTAAAGCATCTTTAATATGTTGAGCCGCTTCACTGGCAAAACCTTGACCCCATGATGTTTGAAAAAATCGCCAACCGAGTTCTAGGTTATCAAACTCAGGTAAGGCAGAGAAAAAATTCATCGGTCGCACAAGTACCCAGCCAATATACTGATCCGTTTCAGTGATATTAACTTGCCATAATCCCCAACCTTTAGTTGGACTTAGGTATTTTTGCATACGAGGCAATAACACGTTTGTAATGGTCTCGCGTGACGACGGGTTACCATCACTGATAAAACGCATCACTTCTGGGTCTTGGTCAAGTTGATACAATAACTCTGCATCGTCAGCAGACATTAATCTGTAGCTTAGCCGTGCAGAGTTATTGATTTTCATTTTTAAGCTAATGAATCTTGTAGAGGTGGTACAACTTGTTTTTTACGGCTCAATACGCCATCTAACCATACTTTACCGTCAACAAGTGGTTTGCCATAAGCTTTTTCTGTTAAATCAGCATTGTCGCTAATAACTAACATTTCAGAGCCTTCTTTCATAATGTCTGTCAGTAATAATAAAACCGTGTGTCGGCTACCTTCGGCTTTTAATTTTGCAATGTCAGCAAATAATTCAAGCTTCATATCATCAAAGATGGCGAGGTCAAGTACTTCCAATTGACCGATACCCACTAAGTTGCCATGCATGTTAAAGTCTTTAAAATCACGTAAGACTAGGTCACGTATAGGCGTACCCAATACGGCAGATTTTACCTCAAACATTTCCATACCCAAGGCTTTTGCGTCGCTAATGCCTGCAATTTCAGCTAATGCTTCAACACATTTTATATCAGCAGTGGTACAGGTGGGTGATTTAAAAATAACCGTATCAGACAAAATAGCGCACATCATTGCACCAGCAATATTTTTTGGAATTTCTACATCATAGAAATCGTACATCATTTTAATGATGGTATTGGTACAGCCAACAGGACGAACCCAAATTTCTAATGGGGTAGATGTAGTAATATCGCCTAATTTATGATGATCAATAATACCTAATATTGTCGCTTCATCGATATCATCAGGTCCTTGAATACGGTCTGAATGGTCAACAATATAGATACCTTCGCCTGCAAAACTTGTTTTTAATTCGGGTTGCTCAAAACCAAATTTGTCTAAAATAAATAAAGTTTCTGGTGAAAGCTCTCCTAAACGAGCTGGGACGGTTTCTTCACCTAGCGTGGTTTTTAAATAGGAAAGGGCGATAGCTGAACAGATTGAATCTGAATCAGGTGTTTTGTGTCCAACAGCATAATTAGGCATAAGTTTTCTCGTATTAGCGTTTATATTGAGGCTATATTTTACATTGGCGATATTTTAGCAAATAAACCATGGCGGTGAAAAGTTAAAGCTTACATTATCGGCACTAAATCATATCAATAGCACTCAGGCGCTTATTACTCTGCAATATCCGACTTAGTAGAATTGCGTTAATAAACCAACGCCAACAAATGTCACCACTAAAACAATAATAGGCAGTTTGACTATGCGTAATAAATAAAAACCAATAAGCACAGAAAATAAGTCAAATAGTGAACTAACAGCACTAGTAAAAATAGGGTGATAAAGCGCAGAAAATAATAGGCCAACCACAGCGGCATTTACCGCCATAATCGCACCGGCGACTTTTGGCTTTGTTGCTAATGATTGCCAAGTACTTTCAAAGGTGAGTACCAATAAAAATCCAGGTAAAAATATTGCTAAGGTTGCGACTGTCGCTCCTATTAAAGGGGCTTGTGGAAATAGCTCTGCACCCAGAAAAGTCGCTAAGGTAAACATTGGGCCAGGAACGGCTTGCGCTGCGGCATAACCGGTAAGAAAAACATCGTTCGATAACGCTTCACCAATTGTTTGTTGTAACAGTGGCAAGACGACGTGTCCGCCACCAAAGACCATACTACCCGCTTGAAAAAACTGATTGAATAAGACCATGATCTTGGCTGAGTCAATCGGTGCTCCAAATACGGTTGCTAGTGGTAAAGCAAAGACGATGATTAAGAACAACATCAATGGCAGTATTTTAAACTGTCTTGAGGTTAGAGCTGAGGGTTGGGCAACTTCAGTGGTGACTGATTTTAACGATGGATTAACAAAAAAACCAAAGCTTGCTGCGATAGTCAGTATGAAAATTTGCGTCGTTAAACTCGGTAACGTGATTAAAGTAATCGCTGCTATACCCGCAATAAGTCTGTGGGTGTTATTATTACAGAAACTTTTAAACATAGTTAAGCAAGCGTCAGCCACTACCACCACAGCCAGTAATTTTAAACCACTTATAACATGAAAAACCCAAGGTTGTTCAGCGCCGCTAATATTAGTGGCGAGTAAATAGATAAGAATAAATGACGGTAAGGTAAAGCCGATAAATGCGGCAATGCCGCCAGGCAGTCCAGCTTGCCTCAATCCAATAGCAAAACCTAATTGACTAGAGCCAGGGCCCGGTAAAAATTGGCTTAACGAGATTAAATTTGCATAACTTGTTTGATCTAACCACTTTAGTTTATCGACAAATGTTTTTTGAAAATAGCCAATATGTGCGGCAGGTCCACCAAAACTGATACAACCTAAAAAAAGAAAACGCCAAAATACTTCAAATAGTTTTTTCATAACAATGTCGTTAAAAGCCAGTCAATTATATTAACTATTATATCGTAAAAGTATGAAGGGAATATTAAATTTAACGGTAAAAAAGCTCAATGAATTGAGCTTTTTTACCGACATAAGAAAATGTTAGTGACTTTTAATAATCTAAACAGGCTTCATCTTTGTTTTTAGAAACTTGCTAATTGGACTTCGACATGTTGATGCATGCTAATTTTTATTATTTGTAATAAGCTAAACAGGCTTCATCTTTGCTTTTAGAAACCTGTTAATTGGACTTCGACATGTTGATGCATGCTAATTTTTTATTATTTGTAATAAGCTAGACAGGCTTCTACTTCGTTTTTTGAGCCCATAATTACTTCGACACGCTGATGAATGCTATTCGGTTCCATATCCATAATGCGTCCTTCACTGGTCATTGCCAGTCCACCGGCTTGTTCAATGAGAAAACTCATTGGATTCGCTTCATACATTAAGCGTAGCTTGTGTGGTTGTTGCGGGTTTTTACTGTCTTGTGGATAAGTAAAAATACCACCACGTGTTAATACACGATGAATGTCACCAACCATAGCGGCAATCCAACGCATATTGAAATTTTTGCCACGAGGGCCGGTATCACCAGCAAGTAAATCACTAATGTAATTCTGCATAGGCGCTTGCCAAAAACGTTGATTTGACATGTTAACAGCAAATTCTTGTGTGTCCGTAGGCACTTGAACATTACGTTCAACTAATAAAAAACCACCATGGGTACGGTCAAGTACATAAAAGTGTGTGCCGTTACCCGTAGTCATTACCAACATAGTTGACGGACCATATAAGACATAACCCGCACAAAGTTGTTTGTTACCCGCTTGCTTAAACATGTCTGGATCACTAGCATCCATATCACTTGGTGCTTCATGAATAGAGAAAATTGTGCCAATTAATGAGTTGATTTCGATATTAGAGCTGCCATCAAGTGGATCGAAAGAAACTAGATACTTGCCATTTTTTTCACCTGCAACAGAGCTATCTTCTTCTTCAGAAGAAATCGCTTTAACAAAACCAGACTCTAATAAAATATCTTTAAGTAATTCATTTGCAACAACATCTAATTCTTTCTGCACTTCACCTTGAATATTTTCATCCGAAGTTGAACCCATCAAGTCACTTAAGTGACCTTGGCTAACACGAAATGAAATTTCTTTAGTTGCCGCTAAAATCGTTTTGATCAGCGAAATTAAATCGAGTGGAACATTATCTTGACGTAAAGCTGGTGCTAGTCGTTGCATCGGGTTACCTAATTGATTTAGAGTAAGACTCTTAAAAATTGAGTCATAAAATTGTTGGTTATTTAATACCGTAAAATAAAAAATAATAGCAGCTACATATTACATTATTTTACGGTTAGAGGTGACGATGAAAGCCATCACCTCACCTGTAAGGTTAATGATAACAAAAATAATGGAATGACTTGAATATATATTTATAGAACCAAAAATCAAATAGGGAAAAACGATGAAACTGACGCTAGGTGTCTTTTTAATATTTATTTGTAGTACCTTTTCAATAGCCGCGCTCAGCGAAGAAATAATCAGTTATAATGGCTTTGTTAAAGATAAAGATCACCAGCAAGGCTATTTTTCTTTTTATCATGATAAAAAAAAGGGCAATGTTTATTTAGAGATCCAGCAATTTGAACAAGACTTTTTATTTCAAAGCGGTTTACCTCAAGGAGTCGGTTCTAATGATATTGGGCTCGATAGAGGCCAATTAGGTGATACCCGTCTAGTACGCTTTGAAAAAGTAGGGGAGAAGGTTTTTCTCCGCCAACTTAATACTTATTATCGAGCGGATACTGAAAACAACTTAGAAAAAAAAGCTGTTAGCGAGGCATTTGCTAGCTCTATTATTTGGGGGTTTAAAGTTGCCAAAGAAAGTAAGGACGGTAAAAAAGTATTAATTGATTATACACCCTTTCTTTTATCTGATATTCATCAATTATCCAGTAAACTTAAACAACGTCAACAAGGTAACTTCAAAATTGATGAAAGCCGAAGTGGCATCTACATAAAACGCAGTAAGGCCTTTCCTAATAACACTGAGCTTGAAGCAACAGTGACTTACCAAGGAACGGATGCAGGTAAATACTTACGCTCAGTAACGCCAGACTCAACCGCTGTTACGGTGAACTTACATCATTCGCTGATTAAATTACCAGACGACAAATACCAAGCACGTACTTTTCATCCTTACAGTGGCTTTTGGTCAAATAGTTATGCCGATTACGCCAGTGCTATCGACCAACCGTTAATTCAGCGTAATATTCCACGTCATCGCTTAAACAAAAAAGATAGAAATCTTGAGGTCAGCGAAGCGGTTGAACCTATTATTTATTATTTAGATGCCGGCGTACCTGAACCTATAAAAAGTGCTTTACTGGATGGCGCTCGTTGGTGGGACCAAGCATTTTCAGCCATCGGTTATAAAAATGCTTTTCAGGTAAAAATGTTACCAGCCGACGCAGACCCTATGGATGTTCGTTATAACGTTATTCAATGGGTACATCGAGCAACAAGAGGTTGGTCTTATGGTTCATCAGTGATAGACCCAAGAACAGGAGAAATATTAAAGGGGCATGTCACGCTGGGCTCTCTACGTGTTCGTCAAGATTATCTCATCGCTTTGGGCTTAACATCTCCTTTTAAGTCATCTATAACAGACACTTCACCAATGAAAGAAATGGCTTTAGCACGTATTCGTCAATTGTCGGCTCATGAAGTTGGGCACACTTTGGGTATCGCGCATAATTTTGCCGCAAGTGCTAATAATCGCGCTTCAGTAATGGATTATCCTCACCCGTTAATTACCTTGAAAAATGGCGAAATTGATTTATCAAATGCCTACGCTACAGATATTGGTCGCTGGGACAAATCAGTTATTGCTTATGGTTATGCTGATATAGCGGCTGATCAAGAAGCCGAGTATTTAGCGAAAGTTATAGCAAGTGCGCAACAAGCAGATTTGCTGTATATGTCAGACTCAGATGCGCGTTCTTCTTCAAGTACACATAGCCGCGCACATTTGTGGGACAACGGAGTAGATGCCGCCGATGAGCTTAATAGAGTCTTAAAAATACGTGAAAAAGCGCTCATAGACTTTGGTTTAAATAGTATTCCTCTAGGGCGACCCTTGTCAGAAATTGAAGAGGTTTTGGTGCCCATCTATAACTTTCATCGTTTTCAAGTTACCGCCGCAGCAAAATTAATTTCAGGTATAGACTATCGCTATCAACTGCGAGAAGAAAATGTTCTAAAGCCATTGGAGGTAGTCTCAGGTAAACAGCAGCGAAAAGCGCTGCAGGTTTTGTTAGCCACTCTAGATACAAAAATATTAACCTTGCCAGAACACATAGTGAAACTTATTCCACCAAAAGCTTATGGTTATTATCGTAATCGTGAGAGCTTTACTGGTAATACGGGGCTTACTTTTGACCCAGTTTCTGCTGCACAGGCGAGTGCTAAACATACGGTGTCTTTGCTTTTAAATGAGCAACGTTTAGCGCGTTTACAACAACAGTCAGTAATAGATAAGCGTATCTTGAGTGTGCAAGAATTGATTGACGCTTTAATAGAGCAGTCAATTAAAGTACCGGCTGAAAAGGGCTTGGCTTTGTTGGTTCAACAACGGGTTAATCAACAAGTTATTGAGCATTTATTAGCACTTTGGCATAACAAAAATTTAGTAACAGAGGTGCGTGCAGAAGTTTATATGGCTTTACTTAATATAAAAGAATGGTTAAATGATAATTATGACTCTAAAAAGTACAAGCGCTTAGCTGCTCAGTTTATGTTGTTAGCAGCGCAAATCACCCATAGTCTTGAGCAAGGGAAACTTGTTCATCCTGCTGCTAATATTACCATGCCGCCGGGTTCACCTATTGGTAGTTAATTATTGAAGTGTGGGTGGCTTGAGTCTTAATAAAACCACCCACCACTTTAAAAGATTATTTTATCTTTTACTTTGCAGGTAAATATTTATCAGGATCAGCTAATAATTCAATTAGCACCTCAACATTATTATTAAGCTGCTGCTTAACACGTCCCGGAAATATTTCATCAAGTTTATCTAAACGGTCGAATTGAGTATGCCAAATATTTCCCCAGTTTTTCTCGGCTTTATTATCACAAGCTGTTGAATTCTTTTTATCATAACAAGTCCACAATTTTTTTGCGGTTGATTGAGAGTAACCATCAAAGCCATTCTGGCCATTAATTGAAAAGTTGGTTGATTCTACATACGCGATAGGAATACCAGCACAGGCAAAACTAGCATGATCAGACCAAGAGCCAGTTACACCTTCAGGATAGCCTTCATAGTCAGGATGAATAACATACTTGTTTTGTTCGCCTAACACCTTAATTGATGCCTTGAGTAAAGCATTTCGCATAAAAGTGTCGCTGTTATAAGTTTCATTTTTACAATCATCATAAGCTTGTGTATGCGCGCTATGTACATAAACCTTATCGCCACCAGCAATAGTGTCAAAATTAATCATCGCAGCGATATTATCTAATTTTTTATGGGTTAATAAGTCGTTGACGTAATATTTTGAACCTTGCAAACCAATTTCTTCTGCGCCAAAGGCAATAAAGCGAATACTATAATTATTTGGCATTTTTGTGGTCAATGCTTGGGCTATCGCTAACATTGCCGCAACACCTGCGCCGTTATCTGTGGCGCCCATTGATCCCGTTTTCATTGCCGTTGAATCATAATGTGCGCCAAGTATGATGGTTGGCTTTGTTACGTCACCAAATTCAGCAATAATGTTCTTTGATTCGCCGACCATTTCTCTACTGTTATAAGAAAAGTTTTGCTCGGTAACTCGATAACCAAACTTTTCAAATTTAGTTTTAATATAGTGAGCTGTTTGCTGTTCTTTTATTGTTCCAGCTTCGCGAGCACCTATACCATCGGTGGGTGAAACCAGTTCTTTAAGATAGGTAAAAGCAGCAGTTTCATTGTTATCTGTTTTGGTTTGTTCGCTTGATAACGTGCAAGATGTTACTAGTAATAAATAGCTAGAAAGCAAACAAGGTAGCACTGAGCGATGGAAATATTTCATATTACCCTTAAATTTTAAGACGAGATAGAGCGGATTATCTTAAGGTAATAGGATAATGGAGTCACTTGCTATTAACAACTACGCACGATAAAAAATACTCAGCAACTAACCTTATAGAGTACTTAGTTATAAATTAAGTCGATGAGCATTATATATAAGCTTTTATAATACTTTCGAGACTGCCATTTATTTTTAATCGTTGAATGGCATCATTGATTTGGGGTAAAAGATATTTTAGCTCTTTTCTTAGTCTAATTTTTAAGTAGCCATCAGAATGGACAGGGCCTAAAACAATGGGGACTGATAATATTTTTGCCCAATATTGTGCTGGTTTATCACCACTGATCGCAAAGGTGATCCTTTTTCTAAAAAGTGCTTTGATTAACTCTTTTTCTGAAGGGTAATCTAGGCGATTAAATAAATTATCATTGTGATAATAGTAACCTCGAACGGTACCTATATCTTGATTGGTTAATTGTTGGTCTTCCCCTAAGTTTTCAGGAAGAACAGTACCGGCCAAATAGATAATATGTTCTTTAATTGGGATCACGCTATCACTAAAGACATAGTCGTCAGACTGTTGCTCTTTAGATAACCAATCAGGATTGATTAAATCAAAATCAACGAGACCATTTCTCAATGATAAGTTGGTGCGTTTTGGCGGTAAAATTATTTCTTTACCACTTATATTGGCAGTGGCGAGTATTATGGCTACGGCGTCAACGACAATGCCACGTTGTTCACCGGTATTAATATAATAAGGATACCAAGCATTTGAGCCAGAAGGGTCAAACTTTAACGTTACTATGGGTAAATAATGATTATTATTTATTTGTTGGCAAGCAGCGTTCGTCGTCACAAGTAACGATAGCGCTAGTATTAACAATTGACCCCATGAGTTATTTAACATTTTGCCCCCTAATTAATGACTTTATAAAAATTAATCACCCTAAAAAGAGTAGCATCACAATAAAAAAATGCCTTTATTTTAACTCGATTTTTATTGAAAATAACAGCGTTACTTAGCGTTTTCATACGCTGTTTATGTTATTATTTATAAATTGCCTGGTAAAGTTATTTATTGGTTAATAAGCTGATTTAAATGAAATATATTTAAAAAAAGGATGCTTTTATGGTGTTATTATTATGTTTTTCTTTTTTGGTTTAGTTAACACAACAATATTCCCAGCGACAATAATTAATAAGCCAATGACGGTATAAATATTCCAGCTAAAATCTTCAAATATCGTTGAGATAACGACGGCAACAGCAGGGAACATCACGCTTGCATATGAGGCCTTATGAGCACCGATGTTATTTAAAAGTGTTAAGTAACTGGCAAAGGCAATAATAGAACCGAAAACCGATAGGTAAATCAGCGAACTTATATAGGGTAAGGTATATGAAAAACTAAATGATTTTCCTTGTATTAATAGCAATAGAGTCATAAATATTGAACCATAAAGCATGCCCCAAGCATTGGCTTGCATCATAGGTAAATTCATAAGCTTATTTTTCATTGAGACCATATTGCCCGTTGAAGCGAACAATGTCCCTACGAAGCAAAGTGATAAACCTAGCAATGTTTCTGCGCCTAACTCGGTATCGTTAATTTGTGGCCAGAATAAAACCACAATACCGGTTAAACCAAGAAAAGCGCCTAGATAAGTTTGTTGAGTAATTTTAGTGTTAAACCAAATGCGGGCATTGATCACATTGAAAAACATAATCATTGAAAAAGCGATTGAGGCAAGCGCAGAATTTATGTGCTGTTGAGCTGAATATAAAAAATAGTAATTACAGCCAAATAACATCAAACCAAAGAACAGGAATTGTAGGTGCTGTTTTTTGTTAAAGGCAAGTGAGAGCTTTTTAAAACGACAATAAGCAAATAGCAGAAGTGCTGCTAAGCCAAAACGATAAACAATAGATGCTTCGGCGGGAACATCACCTAATTGATAATTAATGGCGATCCACGTTGTTCCCCAGATAAGTACGGTGATCACATATAAAAGTGTGTTGTTCATTATTCTTTCCTGAAAAATTTAAGCGCAATCTTCTCAATTAATTTTGACTAAATCACTGTAACAGCATTTCTTATATGAAGTACTATTTCTTAAGGTCGATTTATTTCTAAAACGCTAGTTTATAGATAGTTCTGTTGTGTAACAGATACAAAAAATATAAAATGCAACCTATACAGTTTTTGTTGAGGTGAAATAAAATGCGACTTTTAGATAAATCTTCTTCAGAATTTTTATATCAGCAAGTCATTGACTTTGTTGAAGACCAAGAAAAAAGTGGGGCAATAAGAGCGGGAGACAAGCTACCTAGTCTACGTAAACTCAGTAGACAATTTGAGATAAGTATACCGACAGTAAAACAAGCGTATATTGAACTAGAGCGCCAGGGTAGTATTTCTGCAAGGCCACAATCAGGCTATTATTTAAAAGCTAAACAAGCACGAACCTTAAAACCCATGCGGTCATTATGGGCAAGTTGTCAGCCCGTTGAAATCTCATGTCGAAGCATAATAGAACAAGTTTATGAAGCTGTTCATTTACCCGATACTGTCGCATTGGGTATTTCTAACCCGGTCAATGCACACCCACCAGATAAAGCTTTAGCACGATTAATGCGTTCGGTGTTGAGTAAAAATGCTGAAAAAGCGGTTAGTTACGGACCCGTAAATGGTGATCCAAAACTGCGTTTAAACCTTGCTTTTCGTTATCATGAGCAAGGTGTAGCCATTAATCATGACGATATCATTATCACTAGTGGTGCCCAAGAAGCCCTGTCAATTGCCTTACAGTGTGTTGCGGAACGTGGTGATATTATCGCTGTAGAATCACCATGTTTCTTTGGTTTGATTGAATTAATTGAAAGTTTGGGTATGAAAGCTCTGGAAGTTTATACCTGCACTGAAGAGGGGATCTGTGTCGAAGAACTGGCTAAAGTTATTGAGCAACATCCAGTAAAAGTGTGTTTATTTTCTACCGCTATTTCTAATCCACTTGGCTCCATGATGACTAATCAACAGCGCCAGAATATGGTCAGTTTATTAGAAAAACATGATATTCCACTTATCGAAGATGAAGTTTACAGTGACTTATATTTTAGCAAAGATAGACCAGTACCCGCACAGCTTTACTCCAAAAAAGGCCTAGTGCTAACCTGCTCGTCTTTTTCAAAAACGGCTGCACCGGGTTATCGAGTCGGTTGGCTATTACCGGGCAAATATGAAGAAGCAGCAAAGCGTATTAAACGCGCACAGTCTTGCTCAACACCGATGTTACAGCAATGGACATTAACTGATTATTTGATGAGTGGTGAATATGATCGCCACTTACAAGTGTTAAGAAAAACCTTACGTTATAATTGCGAGCGGATGCGCGCCTTAATCGCGAGTCATTTTCCAAAAGAAGTCTGCATTTCACAGCCACAAGGAGGCAGTGTCTTATGGATACGTTGCCGTTCTCATGTTGATACTAGCAAATTTTTTACTCAGGCTATTGCTAAGGGGGTGAGTTTTGCTCCTGGTGAAATATTTTCTCCAACAGGGCAATATAAAAATTTTATGCGCATTAGTTATGGGGTGAAATGGTGTGAAAAAATAGACAAAGCGATTGCTGACCTTGGCAAACTTGTTTACGACTATCCGGAGAAATCATGAGAAACGTAAAAATTAGTGAACAAACAGAGCTTTCATTAAAATTATTATTACCCTTATTAGCAGCCATTATTGCTATTTCACCATTGGCAATCGACATGTATTTACCAGCAATGCCGATACTGGCAGAGCATTTGTCAACCGATATGCCAATGGTACAAAATAGCCTGAGTATTTATTTACTAGGCTATGCTTTAGGTTTGTTATTTTTTGGTCCACAAGCGGATAAGCACAGCAGAAGAAAATTAGTGATGCTAGGTATCTCAGGTTTTATCGTGATGAGTATAGCGATAACGTTTGTCACGAGTATTGAACAATTTTTATCCTTTCGGTTTTTTCAGGCATTTATTAGTAGTGCGGCAACGGTTGTTGTGCCAGGAACAATAAAAGAGCGATATGGCAAAGATACCGCCAAAGGGTTTTCTTATGTATCTATGATTATGATGATAGCGCCTATGATAGCGCCTGCTATTGGCTCAGTGTTACTGCTGCATAGTTGGCAGCTTATATTTTTAAGTTTAGCGGCCTATAGCTTTATTATTTTGCTTTTGGTGTATCGATTTTTACCTGAAGTAAAGCGTGAGAAAAATTTAGCACCTGTTAGTTTTCTGCAACGCTATAAAATTGTTTTATCTAATAAAAAGTCACAACTAAATATTGTTACGTCTATGGTTATTTCATTGGCTTTTTTTGCTTATATTACTGCTATCCCTTTTGTCTATCTAACGGTTTTTAACGTCTCTGAATTTGAATTTAGCCTACTTTTTGCTGTTAATGTTTTGGCGTTAATGACCGCTCACTTTATTAATACCCGCTTAGTTAGTCGTAAAGGGTCATTTATAATGTTGACCTACGGTTTAATTGTTGCGTTATGTTTTTCTTCATTGTTGGTGGTGGTAAACTTTTTACAGCTACCATTAATGTATACCGCAGTTGCGGTATTGCCGTTGATGGGCAGTTTATCGATGATAGCGGTAAATGCTGATGCACTTATTATGCAAGAATTTACACGGGAATCAGGTACCGCAAGTGCGGTAATAGGTACCCTTCGCTTTGGTATTGGCGCATTAGCAGGACCAATATTAGCGTATTTTTATGATGGTAGTGCTTTACCGTTTGCATTATTGATGTGGTGCTCGATAATAGTTGTTTTATTATGTCAGTTACCTAATATGACAAAGAATATAGGAATATAGGAATAAAGGATTAACATGAAAAAAATAGCGATTATTTTATCTGGCTGTGGCGTTTATGACGGCAGTGAAATACATGAAAGTGTTTTAACGTTATTAGCGATTGAACAGCAAGGAGCAAGCTATCGTTGTTTTGCACCAAACATTAATCAATATCATGTGATTAACCATTTAACTGGTGCGGTTAGTGACGATGAAACACGTAATGTTTTGGTTGAATCTGCGCGTATTGCCCGTGGTGACATTGAAGACATTACTGAGCTTTACCATGAAGAATTTGATGCGCTCGTTTTTCCAGGTGGCTTTGGCGCAGCAAAGAACCTCTGTGGCTTCGCGCTTGATGCAGAAAACTATCAAATAAATGCTGAAGTACTTGCTGCTGCTCAACGCTTTATTAAAGCAGACAAACCGCTTGGCTTTATGTGTATTGCTCCGGCAATGATCCCACTTATTTACGGTGAGGATGTTCAAGCAACAATTGGTAAAGACCGTGATATTGCGGACTCGTTAATAAAGCGTGGTTTAGCACACGTTGATTGTGAAGTGGGCGATATTATTGTTGACGGAAAACGAAAACTTGTTTCAACACCGGCCTACATGCTAGCGACGTCACTTGTTGAGGCAGCCAGCGGTATTAATAAATTAGTGAAAAAAGTAATTTTACTCAGCTAATATTACTCAGCTTTGGCATCAGTTTGTAATTCTACTTGTTGTAAACGCCACTTTTCGTATTCGCTATAGTAGTGGTCCCATACACAAGGGCAACAAGCACCGCCGCCGCAACAGTCATCATCGGCGGGAAGGGAAGGTTCTTTAAGTAATTCAGTCATACACAGTATCGTTTAGAAAGTCGCTTAGTATTAATTTGACTCGTTGTCTTGGGCTTGTTTTTCTTTTAGTGCGACTTGTTGTAGGCGCCATTCTTTACGCTTTGCATAGAAATTGTCCCAAACACATGGTGTACATGCGCTGTCACAACATTCACCATCGGCAGGTGGTAAAGGTTTTTCAAGTAATTCAGTCATAAATTTATATCAATATTAAAATTTTTTGTATTATATACCCAAACAGCCTTGAGGTGGATTGGGTATAAATAAAAATTGGATTATTTATACCCCCAAGGAGCTTTAGGCAGAGAAATAGGCTTAGTTAAATCAAAATCGACACGAAATTCCCTACCCTGCCTGATCAATCGATAAGTAAACTTTGTTGGATAAATATAAATTTGCCAAGTGTTGCCAATAGATTGTGGGATGCCACCACTGACAAAAAGCTCCTTTGAATATTGGTCTGCAGGAAATGATTGCACTTGTGCCCAGCCCGCATCATTAGTATGTCCGCCATACATAGTTGACTTGTCATCACTACCATCTTTGTGTCTGTGGTCATGCTTAAGAGAAAGCCCTGAACCTGTCTTGGTTATAATCCAAGTTCTTGATGAATCATCACCAACATGGAAAGGAATATGCAGTTGTGTCTTACTACACTGACGCACATGCATAATTAAAGGCTTATCAAAACCATCACCACTACTATTGTCAACGGTTACTTTTCCTGCGAAAGCTTTGCCACAAAAGGCAGCTATATTGTCAAAAAACTGATCGTGATTACTTATTGAAACTAATGGAGCATCGGCGTAGACGTTTACAGATAAGAGAGTAAATATAAAGGGGAGTATAATTTTTTTCATAGTGTTCCTTTAGTGCAAATATAGTTTATTTAGTTATAAAAAAACCTGCCTAAGCAGGTTTTTATTAAATGAAAAGGTTATTCAGCTTCAGCTAATTTCTTTTCTAGATAGTGGATGTTGGCACCGCCATTTACAAAACCTTTATCATTTAAAATATTTTGATGTAAGGCAATGTTGGTTTTAATACCGTCAATCACTAATTCGGCTAAGGCATTGCGCATACGTGCGATTGCAACATCTCTGTTATCACCCCAAGTGATCAGTTTGCCGATCATAGAGTCATAATTTGGTGGTACCGTATACTCAGCATAGATATGAGAATCCCAACGAACACCCAATCCTCCTGGAGGATGAAAACGAGTGATTTTGCCCGGTGAAGGAACAAAAGTACGTGGGTCTTCAGCATTAATACGACATTCAATTGAATGGCCAGCGATTTTGATATCATCTTGGGTATAAGATAATGGTTGACCAGCAGCAATACGTAATTGCTCTTTGATCAAATCAACACCGGTGATCATTTCAGTAACTGGATGCTCAACTTGAATACGGGTATTCATTTCAATGAAGTAGAATTCACCGTTTTCGTATAAAAATTCAAAAGTACCGGCGCCACGATAATTAATATCAATACAAGCTTTACAACAACGCTCACCAATTTTGGCGCGCATTTCTGGAGTAATACCTGGTGCTGGAGCTTCTTCAACCACTTTTTGATGACGACGCTGCATAGAACAATCTCGCTCACCTAAGTGAATTGCAGCACCTTGACCATCAGCCATTATTTGAATTTCAACATGACGAGGGTTTTCAAGGAATTTTTCCATGTAAACCATATCATTTTTGAAAATAGTACCGGCTTCTCTTTTGGTTAATGCAATCGCGTCGACTAAATCTTCTTCGCTGCGCACAACACGCATACCACGACCACCACCGCCACCAGCCGCTTTAACAATAATCGGGTAGCCAATACGTTTAGCGTGAGCTTTATTGGCCGCTTCATCATCATTAAGTGGGCCATCTGACCCTGGAACACAAGGAACACCCGCTATTTTCATTGCTTTAATTGCCGCAACTTTATCACCCATAATACGGATGCTTTCAGCTTTTGGACCTATAAAAGCAAAGCCTGACTTTTCAACCTGTTCTGCAAAATCAGCATTCTCAGCTAGAAAACCATAGCCAGGATGTATTGCTACTGCGTTAGTGACTTCAGCTGCCGTTATTATGGCAGGAATATTAAGGTAGCTGTCAGGCGCAGGCGCTTTGCCAATACAGATAGTTTCATCGGCTAATAAAACATGTTTTAAGTTTCTGTCAGCCGTAGAGTGCACAGCAACAGTTTTTATACCGAGTTCTTTACATGCACGTAATATTCTTAGTGCAATTTCGCCTCGATTGGCGATAACAACTTTATCTAACATGGAATGATCCTTTTGTTTGATATCTATAGGATTATTCAATGATGAATAGCGGCTGGTCAAATTCGATAGCGTCTTCATTACCTGCTAGAATTTCTTTAATAACACCAGACTTATCAGCTTCAATTTGGTTCATCATTTTCATTGCCTCAAGAATACATAAAGTATCACCAGCATTTACATGTTTACCTACTTCGACAAATGCAGGTGAATCAGGTGACGCTGAAGCGTAGAAAGTACCAACCATTGGCGAACGAACAACGTGACCTGAAATAACAGCAGGTGCAGTTTCAGTGGCTACAGGTGCGGCAATAGGAGCAGCAGAAGGAGCAGAGTGCATCATTGGAGAAGCTTGTACCATAGTACCGCCACGACAAATACGTACTGATTCTTCACCTTCAGAAATTTCTAATTCGTTAATCCCTGATTCTTGTACTAATTCAATTAATTTTTTTATTTTACGAATATCCATTTGAATACCTTTTTATCAATGTGTAATTTATGTTGTCAATAGAGCCACTAAACTTAAGTCACTCTCTGTTGTTTATTCATTAACTTTTATGGTCAGTTAACCAAGTATAAGCCGACGCTAACGCATATTTATAACCATTGGCACCTAAGCCACAAATAACACCAATAGCTTTGTCTGATAGATACGAATGATGTCTAAACGACTCTCTAGCATGGACATTTGAAAGATGAACTTCAATATATGGAATGTCTACAGAAAGAAGTGCGTCACGTATCGCTATACTAGTATGGGTAAATGCGGCGGGATTGATGACAATAAAGTCTATTTCATTATGAGCTTGATGTATTTTTTCTATCAGCAGGTGTTCAGCATTTGATTGCAAATGACTTAATTCAATTCTCAGTGGTAAAGCTTGCAATGTTAAATCGTCAATAATATGGGTTAATGATTGCGCACCATAAATTTCAGGCTCGCGTTTCCCTAACATATTTAAGTTAGGGCCATTTATCACTAAAACTTTAAACTTTGTAGTCATTTTCTGAGAAAAACCTATTAAATAGCAAACATTACAAATATCATCACATAAAAACTAGAGTGATGGAACAGCTAATAACAAAATCGAGCATTTCTGCTGTTAAGCGATTATTATAGTGTTTTCGCAGAATATAGCAGCAAAATACTGGTCTGATCTGTTGTTGTTAACTTTTTATCAATAAGATGACAATAAAGTTTTGTATTTTAGAAAAAATTTACTACACTATTATTATCTACATTTGTTAATCAATTCATTGGTTTAGCGTTTTTTATATACAGGTTGACATGTGCCAGTGGGGTGTTCGGTCTCCTTTGGTCGGTTACTACTAGTGGCTACGGAGCACTTTGTTAGATACACAAAGTGCTCTTTATTTTTCATTAACAAGGATTTAGTTATCAGCCAAATTCTAATCAGATTAATGGTTCTTGTCATATTTATTGGCAGTCCGGTAACTCATGCGGTCGAAGTTATTACCAATATCTCTGCTGGTACTGTGTCAATAACAACCACTCAGTTACGTCGTATATATTCAATGCGTCAAACTAAATGGGCCAATGGCCTTCCCATAACTGTTTTTGTTTTATCAAGTACCAATCCCATCCATCAAAAATTTTGTAAAGATATCTTACGCTTATTTCCGTATCAACTTGACCGTATATGGGACAAGTTGACTTTCTCAGGTATGGGTATTGCCCCAACGGTGGTGTTAAGTGAAGAGGAGTTAATTAAAGCCGTTAAATCAACCACAGGTGCCATTGGTTACATTGAAGATATTAATGAGGTAAGTGATGTCAATCTGCTTAAAATCGATCAATAAAATGAATTATAAAGTAATGTGCTTATTAGCATTACTTGCGCTTAATGCGCACGCACAGGAAGGGCATTCGGCAGATCCGTTAAAAATACATGGCTTTGTTGCGCAAGGCGTTATTGACGTCGATAATAGCAACTTTGTTAATGATAATGGCAAAATATCGTTAAAATTAACAGAGATAGGACTTAATACCTCGTATCAATTTTCTGACGATTATCGCTTTGCGGCACAAGCTGTTTATTTAGACGGGGGCAATCGCTACAAGGAAGGTTTGCGTGTTGATTACTTCTTAATGGATTGGAGCGCTTATAGTTCAGAGCAGTGGCAAGCCAATTTATTTGTTGGCCGTTTTAAAAATGCTCACTGGTTACATTCAAGTACCCGTGATATTCCTTTTGCACGGCCCTCAATCTTGTTACCGCAAGGGACTTATTTTGATGGCTTTCGTGATATCGCTGTTGGTGGCGATGGCGCTGCATTAAAGTTGACTTACAATAATGATAAATATGGTGAATTTGATTTCAATTTTAGTCGTGGTAAAAGTCCAATTAATAGTGATGATTCAGAAGTCATTCTCAGTAAATTAGCACAGGGAGATATCGAGCATGAGCTTGATACGCAAGTGAGTGTTTATTGGCGGCCAGTATTTTCACAATGGCGCTTTGGTCTAACCTTATTGGATTCAGAATTTAACTATAAAAATGAGAGTCCTGATTTTTTTGTTGATGGAAAATTTGTTTTTCAGTTTTATACGATGAATGCTTTATATGAAGGTGAGCACTGGGAGTTTACTAGTGAAATTTCGCAAACAAGGTTTTTAACCGACGGTTTTTACGCGGCTCAGTTTAACCAAGACAATATTGGTCAAGGTGGTTATTTTCAAGCGGTTTACAAGGTAAATCAACAATTGAAATTTATTAGTCGTTTTGAAAATTTCTATGCAAATAAGAATGATAAAAAAGGCCGTGAATTACAACAACAAAGTTTTGGTACCATACCTCATTATTTTGCTTATCAGCACAATAAAATGCTAGGATTTTCATATGATTTTTCTGATAGTTTACGAGTCAATGCGGAGTACCATTGGGTAAAAGGCGCTGCGCGCGTTAATCCTATTGTGTTACCCAACCCAGAGGCGAATAGTGAGCATTGGAAAGTGTGGGCCTTACAACTAATGTACTGGTTCTAGTAGGGCTAACTTGATGAGAAAAAGATTTGTTAGCGTTCCTGTTAAATTATTAGTGCTAGTTATTGGGGCTTTATTGCTCCTAACGGCTATTTTCTCTTACTTGTCTTTATCAAGATTAAATCAAGAATTCACCCAATATCAAAGCGATACTTTACGTAAAGGCCAGGCACAATTTTCTGTGCAAAATAACGTATTACGTCAAAAAATACTGACGTGGCTAGAGTCGTTTTCTGATATTGTGCGGTTAAAAGAGCAAGCTAATTTTGACGTTTTAGCACACGAGTTTGCTGCGCAGTTTGATACCCTACAAATGAATCAAAATGTTGAAAATGTTTGGTTAGTTTCAGCAAGTAATGAAGAGTTATACCTTTCTAATGCTATTCCTAAATTTGTTCAGCTGAGTATTGACAATGTACTAAGATATCAGCAACCTGAACACACTTTGTACTGTGAGGGTCATTGCGTTCAGTTGATCACAATACCGGTCTTAAACGGTAAGGGTGATATGGCGGTTGTCGCGATGACAGTTTCACTTGTTGATATGATTTTTTATATAAATCAGGCGCTTGATAATGAGTTAGCCGTTGTAAGTTTTTCTCGTTCAGATAAGCTTGTATCAATAACAAGTAACGAAGAGGCTATTATACTTGCTGATGCTAAATTTATTTCTTCAACAAATACTCAACTAGTCAGTGAATTATTTATGTCAAACCAAGAAATTGTCAATAGCGAGATAATTAACTCTCAAGGTATAAAAGCTAAAGCCAACGATAGCAGTTATCTGATTAACTTAATTCCCATCGCAAATACCCGTGATGATTTTTATTACCTAGCACTGATTGATGATGCCACTATTTTTACAGATAAATATCAGCAAAACCGTTTGCAATTTTTAATTTTTACCTTAGTTGTGCTTATTGCTTTAGTCATTGTTGTTCATTTTGTTGCTAGCCCATTTACTCGTCGCTTACTGGTATTGTCAGATGTTTTACCTTTATTGGCAAAAAAAGAATTTGATCAGTTTCGTGAAACAGACCTTCAAAGAAATGGTAAATATATTGATGAACTAGATATTTTGGCAAATGCGGCCACCGAGTTAAGTTTTGAACTTGAACAATTAAACATTGAAGTTGATCAAAAAACGAAGGAACTCGAAAATATTGCCATGTATGATTTATTAACGGGGTTACCTAACCGTAATATGTTGAACTACCAACTGCGTAAAGCGTTGATGAATGTTTCACACAGTGATGGAAAAATTGCCGTTTTATTTTTAGATCTCGATGATTTTAAGAAAGTAAATGATAGCCATGGTCATACCGATGGAGATAAGTTGTTAATTCAAGCGGCTAATCGTTTGCGCTCTAGCATCAGGGAAGTTGATATGGCTTGTCGTTTTGGTGGCGACGAGTTCGTTGTCGTCCTTGGACATATAGACCATGAAAATGACGCAGTGCTTGTTGCACAAGAAATTTTAGAGGCTTTTAAAGCACCGATTAAAATACAAAACAGCCTTTTTTATGTAAGTACCAGCATTGGAATAGCCTTTGCTTCTGAAGAAATGACTCAGTCAGAAGATTTGATTAGTTATGCGGATATCGCTATGTACGAAGCTAAAGACGATGGTGGCGCCAAATATCATATTTACCATGAAGAGATGTATAAAAAAGTTGCCCTTCGGGTGATGATGGAAAGTGAAGTTAGACAGGCTTTAGCTAAAAATCAATTTAGCTTAAGTTTACAACCTCAGTTAGATGCAAAAACAAAAAGACTATACGGCTTTGAAGCGTTGCTTCGCTGGCAGCATCCTGAGCGAGGCATGGTTTCGCCAGAAGATTTTATTCCTCTTCTTGAAAACTCCCAGCATATGGTTGAACTAGGTTATTGGGTGATCAGGCGCTGTTTTGAGCTTTGCCAAACATTTATTGATAAGGGCTTAACGGATGTCCGTATTGCGATAAATCTGTCCGCAGGTCAATTTGCCGATCCACATCTAACCCCTTATTTAACCGGTTTACTTACTGAGTTTTCGCTTAAGGCAAGTCACTTCGAACTAGAACTGACTGAGCAAACCTTAGTAAAAAATATTGATAGTGCAATTGAAATGATGAATGGCTTGAGGGATGTAGGATTTAGTTTTGCCATTGATGACTTTGGCACTGGTTATTCGTCATTAGCTTATTTGAAAAAAATGCCGGTCGATGTTATTAAAATAGATAAAAGCTTTGTATTTGGCATGTTAGAAAATCGAGCTGATTATCAAATTATTATGTCAACCATTGCTATGGTGAAGAACTTAGGTTTGCAGGTCATCGCAGAAGGTGTTGAAACGAGTGCGCAGTTACGCAGTTTAACCGAAAATGATTGCGATATTATTCAAGGATACTACTTTTCTAAACCTATTCCTGAAACCAAACTAATGGAATTTATTGATACAAAAATTGTTAATGGCTATTGGAAAGTATCAGCACTTTAACCCGCAGAGTTATGCGAGTTAAAGTGTGCTTGTTTGTTAAAGGTTAAAGGATTTTTTGTAGATGTTCAGTAAATTCTTCTGCCCCCATAAACCCCGTTACGCGCTGCTGAGTTAATTCTTTACCTTGTTGGTCAAAAAATAGAATGCTTGGTAAGCCAAGTACTTGATACTTTTTCGCAAACTCAGCATTGTCAGTCGAGTCGAAGTCAGTCATATCAACTTGTAACCATACCGTGTTACTCAGCACTTTTTGTACTTGTGGCGCATTAAAGGTGTATTCTTCAAACTCTTTACAGGCAATACACCAGTCGGCATACAAATCGACCATTACAGTCTTCCCTTGTGCATTAGCGTTATCCACTGCCGCTAACAACTCTGGTAGTGTTGCTACTTTAGTAAAATGTTGTTGTGGAGATGCTTGATTACTTGTCGCAACGTTTTGGCTAGGATTTATCAGTTGAAAAGCTTGGTTGGCGCCAAAAAATATCATTACAAATATCACCACACTTCTAACACCAAACCAAAAGTTATTCTGGGTCTGTTGATTGACGGTATAAAAATAGCCTGCGCTTGATAAGACCAATATTGCCCACATGGCTTGTGTTACCAATGAAGGTAAAAACCTTTCCATTAAAAATATTGGAACAGCGAGTAGTAATAAACCAAATACATTTTTAATTACCGTCATCCATGTACCTGCTTTTGGTAATAATTTACCACCAGAACTACCCAAAACAAGTAATGGTACACCCATACCTAAACTTAATGCGTAGAGGGCTGATGCACCTAACCAAATATCACCCGATTGCGAGATGTATAGCAGAGCACCGGTTAAAGGAGCGGTAGTACATGGAGACGCCACTAAACCAGAAATAGCACCCATAACAACAACACCTAAATATGAACCACCTTTTTGGCTATTACTGATGTTATTCAATTTATTTTGCCAGCTACTTGGCAAGGCAAGATTAAAAACTCCAAACATAGAAAGTGCTAAAAAGATGAATAAAACACTTAATACAATTAAAACAGCAGGATGTTGAAACATCGCTTGGAACTGAGCGCCGGCCAGTGCAACAACAATGCCCAGTAAGGTATATGTTATTGCCATGCCTTGTACATAAGCAAACGATAAACGAAAGGCTTTTGACGTTGATAATTTATCGCCTTGCCCAACGATAATGCCGGTCAGAATAGGGTACATAGGAAATACACAAGGAGTAAATGAAAGCAGTAAACCACCGACAAAAAAAGCGAGTAGTGTTAGCCAAATATTATCACTTTTGAGCATATCGGCTAATTGATGTTGTTCGCTGGCATTTTCAGCGGCAATAGATGTATTGCCGGTTTCATTGTCAGCTGTTATCGCCGCCAAAACATTGTTGGTGTTAATAACTTCTTCATTATTTACTTTTGATAGTGCTACAACTTTACTTTTAGGGGGGTAGCATAAGCCTTTCGCTGCGCACCCTTGATAGCGTATTTTAATGCTGGCATTGCTATCAGCGTTAACAAGCTTAATCGTGAAGCTTAGCTTTTCGGTAAATATTTGCTGAACACCAAAAAATTCATCTTCATGGTCTTCACCTACAGGCAATTCGACCGGTATTATTTCTGCGTTTTCAACACTAAACTTAAACTGATGACGATATAAGTAATACCCCTCAGCTATGGTAAAGGAAACAGATAATTGATCATCCTTCTGGTGAAAGTTAAATTCAAAGGCTTCTTCGACACTAAGAAACTCATCATCGTTACTGAATAATGAAGCGGACGAAGTATCAAAAATTGAATCTTGGGCTTGAACATTGGGTACTTGTAAAAAAATACTGGTTAAAACTAACCAAAAAAGTAAGACAATTTTTTTCATAACAACTATTTTAAAGACTCAGTAATCCAGTTTAAATAACTATTGTCGCCTTGCTGGATGTTCACGGCGATAATTTCAGGGGTATCATAACGATGTAAGCGTTTAATTTCACTAGCTACCTCGTTAAATTTATCGGTTTGTGTTTTTATTATTAACTGTATTTCTTCATCACATTCAATATTATCTTGCCAGCGATAAACAGAGATAACGTTAGGAATAATATTGACACAAGCGGCCAGTTTTTCTTGTATTAAATGCTTTGCAATTAGCTTTGCATTGCTAATATCAGGACAAGTGCACATTATTAATTGAAACATTAACGTATTTTCCTTAACAAAAACTTAAACTATTTAAATGACAATTAATAACTAATCGCCATATGAACTATCTTGTATTTAGTTGATGCTTGAAAAAGACCGGCACAACCCCATATATGTTTCATCTTATATAAAATTTTTTTAATGAAGAGACGTTAAATGTTTCGATTTCTATTTATCCTTTTTATTGTCGTTCCTATTATCGAAATTATGGTACTGATCAATGTTGGTACTTGGCTTGGTGCATGGCCAACAATTGCTATTGTTATTATTACTGCATGGCTGGGCGCGAGAAATGTTAAACAGCAGGGGATTGCCACCTTAAACTCAGTACAAACTAAAATGGCGCAAGGAGAAATGCCTTCAGATGAAATAGTTGCAGGACTACTTTTACTGGTTGCTGGCATACTTTTAGTAACGCCTGGCTTTGTTACTGACATTTTTGGATTATCTCTTCTGATCCCTAGTGTGAGAAGTCTGTTGATCAAATCAGTACAGTCACGTTTAGTCATGAATCAAAGCGCAGCTGGTTTTACTTATCAAAGTTCGGTGCATACTCAGCAAGAACAGCCAGTTACGCCTGATCCATTTGAGCAGGGTTTAGGCACTAAGAAGCCGATTGAACACCACCAAGGTGAAACGCTTGAAGGTGAGTATGAGCGCAAAGAATAAAAAATTTTTTAACGGGGCTTGTGAAGTTTTAAATTAGCCCCATCTTTAATTACAACAAAGTTTTATAACCTTTTATTTAAATTTATTGAGAGTGAATAAACTCTCAGGAGAAAATTAATGAGCATTCGTCCATTACATGACCGCGTAATAATTAAACGTAAAGAAGTAGAATCAAAATCAGCTGGTGGCATTGTTTTAACAGGAAGTGCTGCAGAAAAATCAACGCGCGGTGAAGTTATTGCTGTTGGTAACGGTCGCATTTTAGAAAATGGCGAAGTACGTGCTTTAGACGTTAAAGTAGGTGACCAAGTTATTTTTAGTGAAGGTTACGGCGTTAAAACTGAAAAAATTGATGGCGAAGAAGTTTTAATCCTTTCTGAATCAGACATTTTAGCGATTGTTGAGTCATAGTAACCCTACTGACTTTATATAAACTGTAGGAATTCGTTAGGCTAAGCCTCAACTTACAGTGCATTAATTATTGTAGTCGAACGATGTTCGACAAACTAACAAAATATAGGAAGAAACAACATGGCTGCAAAAGACGTATTATTTGGAAATGACGCACGAGCAAAAATGCTACGTGGTGTAAATGTTTTAGCTGACGCGGTAAAAGTAACATTAGGCCCTAAAGGTCGTAATGTTGTATTAGACAAATCTTTTGGTGGTCCAATCATCACCAAAGATGGTGTTACTGTTGCAAAAGAAATTGAATTAGAAGACAAATTTGAAAACATGGGCGCACAGATGGTTAAAGAAGTTGCTTCTAAAGCCAATGATGAAGCCGGTGACGGAACAACTACTGCAACTGTTTTAGCGCAAGCTATTGTAAATGAAGGTTTGAAATCAATTGCTGCCGGCATGAACCCAATGGACTTAAAACGTGGTATCGACCAAGCAGTTATTGCCGCCGTTGAAGCGTTAAAAGGTTTATCGCAAGAATGTAGCGATAACAAAGCGATTGAGCAGGTAGGCACTATCTCTGCTAACTCTGACGAAACTGTCGGTAAAATCATTGCAACAGCGATGGAAAAAGTTGGTACTGAAGGCGTAATTACTGTTGAAGAAGGTCAAGCGTTAACTGACGAATTAGACGTTGTTGAAGGTATGCAATTTGACCGTGGCTATTTATCTCCTTACTTTATCAACAACCAAGAAAGTGGCACTGTTGAATTAGAAAGCCCATTTATTCTATTAGTAGACAAAAAAGTAGGCAGCATTCGTGAATTACTTTCTACTTTAGAGGGTGTTGCAAAATCAGGTAAGCCATTATTAATTATTGCTGAAGATGTTGAAGGTGAAGCTTTAGCAACATTAGTGGTAAACAACATGCGCGGCATCGTTAAAGTTGCAGCGGTTAAAGCACCTGGTTTTGGTGACCGTCGTAAAGCAATGTTACAAGATATCGCGACATTAACGGGTGGTACGGTAATCTCTGAAGAAATCGGTATGGAGCTTGAAAAAGCAACATTAGAAGATTTAGGTCAAGCTAAACGTGTTGTTATCACTAAAGACAATACAACGATTATTGATGGTATTGGTAACGAAGCTGATATACAAGGTCGCGTAATGCAAATTCGTGGTCAAATCGAAGACTCATCTTCTGATTACGATAAAGAAAAGTTACAAGAACGTTTAGCTAAATTAGCTGGCGGTGTTGCGGTTATTAAAATTGGCGCAGCAACAGAAATCGAAATGAAAGAGAAAAAAGCCCGTGTTGAAGATGCATTGCATGCAACTCGCGCCGCGGTAGAAGAAGGTGTTGTTGCTGGTGGTGGTGTTGCATTAGTTCGTGCTGCTGACCTTATTAAAGATCTTGAAGGTGCCAACGAAGACCAAACACATGGTATTAACGTTGCAATTCGCGCAATGGAAGCACCACTACGTCAAATCGTTGCTAACTGTGGTGATGAAGCTTCAGTCGTATTAAACGAAGTGCGTAACGGTAAAGGTAACTTTGGTTACAATGCGGGTAACTCTACTTACGGTGATATGTTAGAAATGGGTATTCTTGACCCAACTAAAGTAACGCGTAGTGCATTACAGTTTGCTGCTTCTGTAGCCGGTCTAATGTTAACAACTGAAGCTATGATCACCGACTCACCAGTTAAAGATGCTGGCGCTGGCGGTATGCCTGATATGGGCGGTATGGGTGGAATGGGCGGCATGATGTAAGTAGGATTTAAACTCTAAATCTATACAGTCTAATCATTTAAATGAAAGCCCGAATAGCGATATTCGGGTTTTTTTTCAACCCTATCTAGTTTTCTGGTGAAAGGATATCTTGTCAAATGATCATTCTCTAAAGAAGGAGAAAATGAAAAGTATAAACTACCTAGGTGCTCACTGTGGGCTTGGTTTAGAAACGTTTATGCTACGTTATTCATTTCGAAAAGGGATCTTCTATTTTTATCAACTAATCAAGTTTTCCTTTTACAAAAAAACCATACATATCGGCATTATCCATATTGCAGGTGGATGTATAATTATGTTGCCTGAGTAATTAATATAGGGAGGAAGATTATTCATACTTATGTCCTTAATATAACTTTATGATATCAAATGAAAAAATATCAAGTTGATACGTCATAAACTCTAAACGTTATATTTTGTAAAAACAACTTTTTTGGTAGAGATAAATATCATCCATGTGGATCCTTACTGATCTTAACTTTTTGGAAAATATAAATAGGATCTATACTATATTTTTTCTGTTATTAGTTAATATTTCTGCTAGAAGTAGACCTACAATCACTAACAACTAGGCTTTTTTATAGTCGTATTAAGTATCAAAATTCAGAAAATTATATTTATGGGTAATGATAAAATATTTATGAAATAGGTCTTTGATAATATCTTAAAAATAAAAACATTATAATTTTTCATGTTATTCATAAGAAAGAGCGTAATGTAAGAGCCTATACCGTTGAATAGAGGCATTGTTCATTGAAATTAATCTATTGCATGCTTATAGTTAATGCTAAGGTTTTTTGTGGACTTCAATATAATATGCAGGTGTTTCCTTCACGCTTTTCTTTAACGTTTGTAGCTCCTTTCTTTCTATTATCTTTTTTCTCTTCTGCCCAGATGCAGGACGTACTAGTTGTAAATGAGCAGAGCGAATCGGCGTCAAACGTAGATGTTTTAGTCTTATCAGAACCATCAAATATAACCCCAAAGCCACATCCAATGTTGGAAGTCATCGTGGTAACGGCACAGAAACGCACTGAAAACATTCAAAAGGTGCCGGTTTCAATATCGGCTTTTGATAGCCAATCATTGTCGAGCTTGGGTATTCTCTTGCCATCAGATATTGCTCAACAAACGCCAAATCTACAGGTGTCAGAACCTTATGGAGATGCGCAGCCTATTTTCACATTACGTGGAATTAGTATGACGGATTTTAATACCAATCAATCTAGCCCTGTTGGTATTTATTTCGATGAGTCACCAGTTGAGGCATCTTTTATGCAAGCTTCACAGTTGTTTGATATTGAGCGTGCCGAAGTTTTACGTGGTCCTCAAGGAACGTTATATGGTAAAAACACGACCGCTGGAGCTATCAATTTTACGAGTAGAGTCCCTGAATTTGAGCGAAATGCACGCTTGCATTTATCCTACGGCAATAATAATAACCTTCGCGTTTCAGGCGCAGGTGAAACCGTATTTCTTGATGATACTTTGGGACTAAGAACCGCTTTTACCTACAGCGATAGTGATGGGTTTTATGGAAATAACTATGAAGGCGCTGAAGATTTACGAGAAATTAACAATTGGGCGCTTCGAACCTCGTTACGTTATAAAACAGAGTCGATTGATGCAATATTACGTTTACAGTTGGGTAAAACGCTTGGCAATACGGCGGGTATTATTGCTAAAGGACGAGGTCCAAATGGTTATGATGTGGCGGGCTTTTTTAGTGGTGGCGTAATAGAACAACGTATTAAACAAAACTATGATGACTTTGAAGGCTCTGAAGATAAAGTGGGTGCCTATAACACAGAAACAGATAGTCTTAATTTAACCGTAAAAGGTGCATTGACAAAAGATATTGATTATACCTCCGTGACAGCATGGTCGAAGGGTAAAGCGTTAAATGAAAACGGCGATGGTTCACCTGTCTCAATTCTTGAAATAGATTGGAGTAGTAAGATTGAACAGTGGTCACAAGATCTACGTTTAACGACCAATTTTGAGGGCGACCTTAATGCTATTGTTGGTGTGTTTGTTAGTCACGATAAAATGAAAATTCAAAACGACCTGAGCTTTTTGTTATTCACTGAGTCTTTAGGAGTGCCTTTTGATCCTTCTCTAGCGACCAGTGGCTTTACAGTGGGTCAAAGCTATCAACAACAGCGTGATTCTAAGGCTATTTATACGCACTTAACCTACGACATTAATAAGTTGTTAGAAGGTTTCTTGGGGGTGCGTTATACCAAGGATAAAGGAAAACTTTCTAATGTACATTCATGGGTGGGCGATTATGATGCTAATCACGCCTATGACTTAATTGTAGATCAGCCACCTAAGCGTTACAACGATGACAAAGTAAGCGGTAGTATGGGATTGAAATATCAATTATCCGATGAGTTTATGCTTTATGGTAGTTATAGTCAGGGGTATCGCAGTAGTGCTTTCAATGGTGGTGCAACCTTCAGCACAACTGAATTGACAATAGCTGAGCCTGAAACGGTAGAGGCTTACGAAATTGGGATAAAGTCTCGTTGGTGGGATAACCGCTTACAGTTTAATGGTGCGCTATTTCACAATAATTATAAGAATCAACAACTGGTTAATATTGTTGGTGCTGTACGATTTCTGGAAAATGCAGGTAGCTCGTACATTGATGGTGCAGAATTAGAGTTTCGTGCGCTACTGTCCGAAGACTTATCAATTAATATAGGTCTTGGTTTACTCGATACAGAGTATGATGAACTTAGCTTAACAAACCCGGCTACAAGTTTACCCGTTGACCTTTCTGGTAACCAATTACCTTCGGCGCCCAGTGTAAATATGAACATTTCTTTGGATTACATTGCGGCTAGGGGGAGCTGGGGAGAGGTATCAATGCACTTTAATAGTCAATATGTGAGTAAACAGTGGTTCTCTGCTTACAATGATGACTATGGGTATGAGGGCATTAAAGCAGACGGTTATATGCAGTCAAATGCTAGGTTTACTTGGTCGTCTGCAAATGAAAGTTATGCTGTATCACTGTGGATTAAAAATATTGAAGAAAACAATGAGCCCGTTTATGCCATTAATGCACAGCAAACGTTTATGTTTGATTATTATATTATGCCAATGCCTCGGCATTTTGGTCTTGATGTAAATTTGCGATTTTAAAAACCTCTGCTATTTAACTATTGCTGTGTAGCGCTTCTAGTCTTATTAGGTTGATTGACTTTATGTTAAGAAAAACATTCATATATGCTAATGCTTTGTTGTGTGTCGCTCTGTTGTGTGTCATGTCATTCAGTGTAAGTGCTACAAAGGTAGAGCCGCTAATATTAAATTCTTCTACCGTTGAC
Source organism: Colwellia sp. MB3u-55 (assembly GCF_014076785.1). Taxonomy (NCBI): domain Bacteria; kingdom Pseudomonadati; phylum Pseudomonadota; class Gammaproteobacteria; order Alteromonadales; family Colwelliaceae; genus Colwellia; species Colwellia sp. MB3u-55. The sequence continues at coordinate 547,178 of NZ_JACGUS010000122.1, read as the reverse complement.
CGAGACTTTAGCGATCTTGTCACATATTACCAAGCAGACGACGTACAATTTCCTGCCGGTTTAGATGACATACCTGGGTGGCTTGAAGATAAAAAAGTATTACCTCCTACAGCAATCAACGCCAGTGGAGATAAATTCTGGTTTGTGATAAAAATTTATAACCAGTCGGAATACAGTGACTTTGTTTTGTACCCCTATAATACGTTAATTGAGGAAATGCGCTTCTCCATTTATTCTCAAAACGGAGTACAGCAGGTATTCTCAGGAGAAAACTATCCAACTGAATACGATTTTCATTACGGTAATAACATCACACTAAATAGAGGTGAAACACACTATATTATTGGTTTTATTGAAAGTAGCTATTTTTACTTATCACTTAATATACGTGTCACACCGGTTGAAGCGTTTAAAGATCAAGTTACGCTAGAAAATTTAATTGTTGTACTGTGTTTGGGGATCGGACTCTCGCTGTGCATCTATAATTTTTTGATATACATGGCTTTTAAAGATCTCAGTCATCTTTACTATTCATTATTTACAGGATCATGGGTTTTCTATTGGACTCATTTTCAACTGATTTTCCCTCGAATATCAGGCGACTCTTATCCACATCTACATTGGTTAGGTGTTGCTCTGATGATAGTTTTTGGTATTTATTTTTATTCACATTTTTTGAAGTTGAAAGAGTTTCATCCAAAACTAAATAAACTTTCCATTTACTTTGCTCGCTTTGTTATTTGTTGCATACCTCTTGTTATGGCAGATCCTGGAACAGGATTTTGGTTGTTGACGATAACAAGTAGTATTTATGTGCTGTTAGCTTTTTATGCGGGTATCTATTCTTGGCGACTTGGTTTTAGGCCTGCAAGATATTTTGTATTGGCATATATAACGCTATCCGTGCCGAATATGCTTAATAATTTGATTACGTTTGATCTATTACCTCCTATAAGTATTACGGGATATCTTTTGGGGCTGATTGGTTTTGCCTTGGAATCTATATTACTTGCTTTTGCGATGGCAAATAAATTTAGTTTGATTAATGAAGAAAATATAGAATTAAATAAAGGCTTAGAGGTTAAGGTTGATCGAAGAACTTCAGAGCTTGCAGTATCTAACTTAAAGTTAAAAGCAGCCAGTGAAGCTAAATCTGACTTTTTAGCAAAAATGAGTCATGAAATACGTACACCGATGAATGCGGTGATTGGTTTAAGCCGTTTAACTCTTAAAACTGACTTGGATAATGAACAAGAAGAGAATATTAAAAGTATTTTGGAGTCAGGTGAAGACCTATTAATATTAATTAATGAAATTCTCGATTTTTCGAAGATAGAAGCGGGTAAGCTAACCCTTGAAAAAAGTTCATTCTCATTAGAAAAGTTATTATGTAGAGCAATCAATCTTAATGCTTTAAAGGCTCATGATAAAGGTCTTGAGTTGATTCTGCATGTAGATAAAAATATACCTCCCAAGCTTGTAGGAGATTCTTATAGGCTCCAGCAAATCCTTGTTAATTTAATTAGTAATGCCGTTAAATTTACTGAAATAGGAACTATCTGTATCAAATTACAGATTAAAGAAGACAGGAAACAACAGTTAATGTTGCAATTTTCTGTTATTGATACAGGCATTGGCATGACTGAGGAACAGCAATCCAGATTATTCCAGTCTTTTTCTCAAGCAGATGATTCTGTGACACGAAAATATGGGGGAACAGGTCTTGGCTTAGCGATATCAAAACAGCTGAGTGAATTAATGGATGGAGAAATCTGGCTTGAAAGTGAAGCAGGTAAAGGTGCCGCGTTTCACTTTACAGTAATGGTAGACAAAGTCGATTTCAACTCGGAAATATTGGTTGATAAAAATAAGTTATCAGGGCTGAAGGTACTTATAGTCGATGATGCTCCTCTGGCTAGAGTTGTATTGCAGTCACTTCTAAATGACCTCGGTATTCATGCTGATGAAGCTGAATCAGGTAGAGAGGCAGTTGAGTTTATTAAGCGCTCTGAAAACGATGATATTTACTATGATATTATTTTTATGGACTGGCGAATGCCCAATATGGATGGCATTGAAACTGCGCGTCATATTAGTGAGTTGGCTATCAAGAAATCTCCACATATTCTAATGGTTTCAGCTTATGACAAATACGTGGCTCAACCACTCATCAGTGGTACGGCTATCCAAGGATTTATTGAAAAACCGGTTAATCAATCGATATTAATAGATGCTATTATGAATGTTCTCTCACCTCTTATGGAAGTGCGGCCGAGCACTTTTAAAACCCAAGTTACTACGCCGAATTTAGCTTCGTTTCATATTTTATTAGTGGAAGATAACTTTCTTAATCGTAAAGTAATGTTAGGTTTTTTGAAGGAGACGAATATTCAGGTAGATATTGCAGAAAACGGTTTGATAGCTTTGGAAAAGTTACAGAAATCGACTTACGACTTAGTTTTTATGGATATTCAGATGCCGGAAATGGATGGATTAACTGCCACTAAAGAAATTCGCCAGACATTGAAATTGGTTGATTTACCGATAGTCGCGATGACAGCCCATGCGATGCAAAGTGATGTTGACAAAAGTCGAGAGGTTGGCATGAATACTCATCTAATGAAGCCGATTGATCTTGATGTTTTGTATAAAACATTGGTCAGCTTTTTGAGTGTGAAGATTGAAACACATGTAAGCACATCTATAGAGGCAGAACTCAATATTGATAATAAAGCTGTTTTACTCGCTGATATCCCTAAAAATATGCAAGATCAATTATCCTTAATTATGCAGTTAAAAGGAATTAAATATGATTTAGCCTTAGGGAATTTAAAAGGCAATATTGAGTTTTACTTAGGTTTAATAAACGATTTTGTGAATGTTCAAGAAGGGAAAGAAGTCCTTGAACAGTTGTATCAAGAGGGCGACTGGGAGACTCTCCATCGTATTATACACTCACTAAAGTCGAATGCTGCTTATATAGGCGCTGTTGAATTATCGACATTATGTGATGAGCTGGAATACACCTTACAAGAGGGATCCCCAAACAGGGCTTTATTTGATATAACATTAAAGGAATTGGATATACTACTTACAGAGATTGCTCGCATAGTTAATACCGCTCAAACTGAGTTAACAGTTTCATTTTCAATCAAAAATCTACTCAATGATTTGGATAAAATAAGACCGTTGCTGAAAGCTTCTGATTTTTCAGTGGAAAAATATTTACCCGGAATACAATCAATGTGTAAGGATAGTGAATATTCATTTGTTATTAACAAAATAATTGAACTTGTTGATAATATTGAGTATGAAGAAGCATCGGAATATGCCGATAAACTGTATGCTCAAATTAGCCATTAGCCATTAGCCATGTAGAATTTATCTTTGTATAATATCTGAGTATAGCTGGGAAAAAAATTTATGAAAAATTTAATATCTGAGCGACAAACTGTCTTAGTGATTGATGATGAAAAAGCTAATCTTAAAATCTTAAGTGAACTTTTTAAGTCAAAGGTTAATATTATTTTGGCAAAAAATGGTACGCAAGGTATTGAAAAAATAATAAAATTTAAGCCTGATCTTATTTTATTGGATATTATCATGCCGGGAATGAGTGGGTTTGCAGTTATCAAGCAACTGAAAAAGAATAAGGAAACTTCTGCTATCCCTGTCATTTTTATTACAGGTCTGACAGATGTGGTCGATGAAAGTCAAGGCTTGGCACTAGGTGCCTGTGATTATATTCAAAAACCTTTTCACATTGATATAGTACTTGCACGTGTTAATCTACATTTGAAATTGGCAGAGCAGCGCATACAGCTTGAGCAGTTAGCAAATGTAGATTCGTTAACCTGTGTCCCTAATCGTCGAAAGTTCTACGAAATATTTGCTCTTGAGTGGCGAATGTCCGTCAGAAAAAATACATCTTTATCTCTGATTATGATTGATATAGATTATTTCAAACAATATAACGACCAATACGGGCATGCGGCAGGAGATCAAGCTTTAAAAATGGTGGCACAAGTGATTTTTAAGCAATTAAAAAGACCTTTTGATTTTGTTGCTCGTTACGGAGGCGAGGAATTTGTGGTATTGCTGCCGAACACGCCAGCTCAAGATGCCTTTAGTATAATGGAATCTTGTTGCCAAGCTGTGGAGGACCTGAAAATAGAGCACGAAAAAAACACCAGCAATAAATACCTGACAATCAGTATTGGTGGAGTCAATTGCTTTCCAACGCAGCAAATGTGTTCTGAAGCGACGTTTAAGTTGGCTGACGATATGCTGTATCAAGCAAAAGAAGAGGGACGAAATTGTGTTATATGGCGCAATTAGCTTTCAGGAAAAAATCGTTGGTTTCTGCTTTTTTGTCACTATTTTTTCAAAATTTTTTATTCATTAACTGGACGCTATATGTAAAAGGAATTACATAATAGATGGGTCGATGATCTATCTTTTTTTGATAGGGTGTTATAGAGAACCGTACTTTTGCTATCTGGTGAAGCTAACCTATAACAGAGCCGAACACTTAGCTTGTAACCAAGCTAGAGATGAAATGATTGTTAACAGCATCAAAAAATCCGTAAACCATGGCAGCTTAGTCATTGTGATTACCAAAAGAAATGAGCATATTGAATTACTTGCTAAATTGATCGCTGATAAGGGGTTAACGATGCAAGCATTAATGATGGCCTACGAAAGTTGAGGGCAATGCAAAGGTGGGGTATTTTATTTAGAGAGTAATAATGTAAATACCATATTTTATATATTAACTTGGCTTTTGGAGGGATTGAGTCATGCTAAATATCTGGAATAGCTTTATTCCCTAGTGCATACTTTATGTTTACCCACATTTATTTCCGACGAGAAACATCATGACGCAAAACAGCAAAAATACCAGCGACCAAATCAATCGTCGTAGTAAAAATATTACAGAAGGGCCTTCACGCGCACCGAACCGATCGATGTATTATGCTATGGGTTACAAGGCAGAAGACTTCAATAAACCTATGGTGGGTATCGCCAATGGGCACAGCACTATTACTCCATGTAACAGTGGCCTGCAAAAGTTGGCTGATGCCGCAATAGCGGGGATTAAAGAAGCGGGGGGGAATGCTCAAGTTTTTGGTACCCCGACAATTTCTGATGGTATGGCCATGGGTACCGAGGGCATGAAGTATTCATTAATCAGCCGCGAAGTGATCTCTGACTGTATTGAAACCTGCGTACAGGGTCAGTGGATGGATGGCGTATTAGTCATTGGAGGTTGTGATAAGAATATGCCTGGCGGCCTAATGGGTATGCTGCGTGCCAACGTGCCTTCTATTTATGTTTATGGTGGTACCGTACTGCCCGGAAAGTATCAGGGGAAAGCACTTAATATTGTCAGTGTTTTCGAAGCCGTGGGCGAACATGCTGCTGGAAAAATGAGCGATGAAGACTTGTTGCAAATCGAACGCCGAGCTGTTCCAAGCACCGGTAGTTGCGGTGGTATGTACACAGCGAATACTATGTCGAGCTCATTTGAAGCACTGGGTATTTCTCTGCCCTACTCATCAACCATGGCTAACCCGCATGATGAGAAAGTAGATTCCGCGACAGAGTCTGCCAAGGTACTGATTGAAGCTATCCGCCAGAATATCAAACCGCGTGATATTGTGACCCGTAAATCAATTGAAAACGCTGTGGCGGTCATCATGGCCACCGGTGGCTCAACTAATGCCGTGCTTCACTTCTTAGCTATCGCCCATGCGGCTGAAGTGGAATGGACTATTGACGATTTTGAACGAGTCCGCCAAAAGACCCCCGTACTGTGCAACCTCAAACCTAGCGGAGAATACTTGGCTGTCGATTTGCATCAAGCTGGTGGCATCCCACAAGTCATGAAAATATTATTGGTGGCCGGTCTACTGCATGGCGACTGTTTGACTATAACAGGACAGACCATTGCAGAAGTACTGACATACGTGCCTGAGGTGCCACGAGCAGATCAGGATGTGATTCGTCCTATCAGCAACCCTATGTATCAGCAGGGTCACTTGGCCATTCTTAAGGGTAACTTGTCACCGGAAGGTTGTGTGGCTAAGATCACCGGTTTAAAAAACCCCGTAATGACCGGCCCAGCTCGTGTCTTCAACGACGAACAAACTGCTCTCGCGGCCATATTGGCGGGTAAAATTAAAGCGGGTGATGTCATGGTACTGCGCTATTTAGGTCCTAAAGGTGGCCCAGGTATGCCAGAAATGCTGGCACCGACAGGCGCTCTTGTTGGCGCAGGTTTGGGAGAAAGCGTTGGCTTAATTACTGATGGCCGTTTTTCTGGTGGTACTTGGGGAATGGTCGTCGGACATGTCGCGCCTGAAGCCGCTGCAGGTGGTAACATCGCCTTCATTGAAGAAGACGACTCCATCACCATTGATGCTAAACAGTTACTACTGCAACTGAATATCAGCGATGATGAGCTTGCTGAACGTAAAAAAGGCTGGCAAGCGCCAACGCCACGTTATAACCGTGGGGTGCAAGCCAAGTTTGCTTTTAACGCCTCCAGTGCCAGTAAAGGTGCAGTACTCGACGACTTCTAAGCATAATCTTTGTTAGTGCATAAAAAGCTCAGCACAGTATTTTCTGTTTGGGTTTTTTATATTACTTTTAAAAATTTACATGGTTTTAAAGTGTCGTTATGGCTGAAAATATCAGCCACCGATATACGACATCTCCACTTTTTTGTTGCCTGTCGTTTCTTCTGTTCGAAGTTGTGAATAGCGATCCTCACGCTGATTCCAAATTAATCCTATGGCACGGGTAATTTGCGTATCGCTCTTACCTGAACGCATAAGTGCGCGTAGATCATGGCCCGACTGTGCGAATAGGCAAGTGAACAATTTGCCATCAGTTGAAAGTCGGGTGCGTGTGCAGGTAGAACAGAAGGCTTGCGTTACACTGGATATAACCCCAATTTCGCCGCTACCATCGGCATAATTCCAACGTTTGGCAACTTCACCGCTGTAGTTGGACTTTGCTTCGACAAGCGGCATATCAGCATTGACCATACGTACAATCTCAGCCGAAGAAATAACATCCTTCATGCGCCAACCATTAGAAGAACCCACATCCATGAATTCGATAAAGCGGACAATATGCCCGCTGCCTTTGAAATGCCGCGCCATGGCAACGACATCTTGATCATTGACACCCTTCTTAACCACCATGTTAATTTTAATGGCGCTAAAACCAGCATCATGTGCCGCATCGATCCCCTTTAATACATCGGCTACAGGGAAGTTAACGTCGTTCATAGCCCGGAATGTCACCTCATCAAGAGAGTCGAGGGAAACGGTAATCCGATTAAGGCCTGCGGCTTTAAGCGCTTTTACTTTCTTGGGTAATAACGTGGCATTGGTAGTAAGCGCGATATCAAGTGGCTTGTCGTTTGGTGTTTTTAAGGCGGCCAGCATTTCAACCAACACCTCGAGGTTTTTACGTAGTAGGGGTTCGCCACCGGTAAGACGAATTTTTGTAACACCGTGTGCAACAAACAGTCGCGCCATGCGTGTGATCTCATCGAAACTCAATAGTTCGGATTGTGGCAGGTATTGGTAGCCTTTTCCGAAGACTTCCTTGGGCATACAATAAGTGCAACGGAAGTTACATCGGTCGGTGACTGAAATGCGTAGATCGCCCAAGAGCCTTCCGCGTGTATCTGACATCTGACCATTGGGGGCAGGCGCGTGCGCGGGAATTAGTGGTACTTGGCCAGCGTAAAGCAGGTCAATAGTAGGGATTATGTTTATGCTCATTGTGCACTCGATATAGATAAATTGATCATTAAGCGATAAGTCATGACGAGCAGCTGTAATGGGATAACCCACCGGTTTCGAAGAACTCAAGTGGCTTCAGCCGATAGTATTTTTTTTCCATATCAATTGATTGCTCGGCATATGGCTGCGTCATGACTTCCTGCAACTCTTGCACTAACGAGTAATTCCCTATGCTCGCTTGTTGATACGCAGGCACAACGAACCACTCTCGCAAATTATATTTTGGATTGACAAGTTTCATCTGCCTAGAGAGCTCAACTGGAGAACGGGCACTATTTACTTCGGTAGTGCTAGGGTCGGTCGTACTGGCGTTAAGAGATTTCCATGTTGTGAGCCACGCTGACCAGCGCTTGTCGATTCCTTCGGGATCTGCATTATACGTCGCGTTTTTGTAGAAGCTTTTTTTGAGTGGGCCAATATCGCTAGGCACCGTTGATAGTTCTCGGAAGAAAATGGTGTAATCAACCGCAGTTTGCGCCATCAGTGTTTCGAGTTCGCGCAATAATTCCGCATTAAATGTCTGCAGCCCAAGTTTTTCAGCCCACATTTTTTCCATTTTTTCTTGCATTACGGTTGTAAAACCCGTGCGAATCTCGTCGAGATTTTTTATAGCATCCTGATGTAATGCCACGAGTGGCTGCAACGCCTTACAAAACATGTTGAAATTTCGTTCTGCTGCCACAGGCTGATTCATAAACGAAAAGTGATGACCGCCTCCTGTCCATGGTTGATATTGCGGGTTGAATACATCGCAAAACCCGAAGGGGCCATAATCGAGTGTAAAGCCACCTGCCGCGCAGTTGTCACTGTTGAAGTTGCCCTGACAATAACCGACACGGATCCAGTTGGCTACCAGTGACGTCAAACGGTTGCGGAACGCGCGCGCGAGCAGCACCACTTTTTCAGCCATGGAAAGTATATTGTCAATGATGTCGCTGTACTCACGATCGATCAAGTGCAGTACAATCATCTCAAGCTCTGCCATTGCTTGTGGGTGTTCCTGCTTGTGAACACGGCGACTGAACAGTTCTAGCTGACCCACACGAATAAATGACGGTGCGACGCGCGTAGAAATGGCGACCGCCTCAGATATAAGCCTATCGGGATCCTGTGAACGTGAGCCTTCAGCGTACCACGGTCGATTAACCTGCTCTGTTTTCGACACGTATAAGCTCAGCGACCGCGACGAGGCTACTCCAAGCGCGTGCATGTGCTCTTGTGCTAAAAACTCGCGCACACTTGATCGCAGCACGGCGCGACCATCAGCGCCACGGCAGTATGGTGTACGTCCTCCGCCTTTTAGTTGCATTTCCCAGCGTTGACCGTTAATAACTGCCTCAAGCACAGACATTGCGCGACCGTCTCCGTAGCCGTTACCCGTTTGGAAAGGGCACTGTTGATAGTATTCGCTACCGTAAATAGACAATGCATAGCCTGTAGCCCAACCAAACTTGCGCAGCGGCGCTGGAACCTCTGTTAGGTCGCCAGAGAACAGTCGAATGAAGTCAGCCGACTGCGCCATGCTGTCGGAAAAACCCAGTTCACGGAAAAAGGTTTTACTATGAGTAACGTACTCAGGGTCTTGGATAGGGGTTGGCTTGACGGGAACATAGTGCCCGGTAAATACTTGTCGTGGACTATGGTCTACGCCATTTTCTCTCGCATCAGGATCGCAGTTGAGCGTATCCATGAGCGAGTAGTTTGCTAGCTTAGCGAGATCGTCTAGCGTAACTATGGTTGGAGTCGTTTGCTGGGGCAGTCGATTTGTCATAGGGCCTCCTCATGACTTGGGTAGAATGGTTGTTTTCCCGCTGAGGGGTTGGTCGTATCGACAACCTCCTCGATTTTTGGAGCGATCTTTTTCAGTATGACTTCGAGTCCCTGTCGTAATGTTACCTGATAAGATGGACATCCCTGGCAACCACCGCTCATGCTGATGTAAAGTTTTCCTTGACTGATTTCTCCTATTGATATCTTGCCGCTGTGGTTAGCAACCGACGTAAAACACATTGGTTACATACTCGATATCAAGCCGCGCAGCTGTGAGTGGATCATTCTTTGCCTGTGCAGCTTCTTTTAGAGTCATAGGAATAATATTAAGTGCATACACCTGTTCTGACCTCAGTTAGACATTGCATTATAAATAAGACAATGCCGGACTATACGATGTAATCTATTGAATCTGGCGTCAAGCACTTGAACTCGATAATGGTCAGCGTCTACTTGACCAGTATGCTATTCGCTCTCGTCCTCAATCTCGATAATAGCATCGGGAAATGCCTGATTCAAACATTCTAACAAGGTATCGTGCGTAGGTTTCATTGTATTTTTTCCTGCATGTTATTCTGGTTTTTTAGACCCTATGGAATAGATAAATGGTGGTGTGCGAATTAGATTTAGTATATCACTCGAATAATATTTTTCGATCGTTTGATAGGTCAGTTCGATTTTTAACCTCAATTGCGATACATGAGAATATGCAAAGAACCACTACTTTTTTACAGACATGAAAAACATCTGTTACTGGTTGATTTTTATTTGTTTTTGTATGACGAAATTTAGATGATTTGATAAATACAACCTATAATATTTAGACCATTGCTACTTAATTTTTAATGGAATAAAGCTGTTATTTTTCAACAAAAGCTCTTTCAACAACGTAGTCGCCTTGTATTCCTTTTTTAGGACTTTCTTTGAAGCCTCTTTCATCTAAAATGGCACAGGTATCTTTTAACATTGAAGGACTACCGCACAACATCACACGATCAAACTCTGGGTCAAGTTTAGCTATACCAAGGTCAAGAGATAACTTTCCCGTTCGTAATAAATCAGTTATTCGTCCTTGATTTTTATAAGGCTCTCGTGTAACACATGGATAATAAATGAGCTGTTCAGTAATCATTTCACCCAGATATTCGTGATTAGGCAGATCTTCAGTAAGTATGTTTTTATATGCCAATTCATTGGCATATCTTACGCCATGGAATAATATAACCTTTTCAAAACGTTCATAAGTTTCAGGATCTTTGATAATACTTAAAAAGGGAGCTAGCCCCGTGCCAGTACCTATTAACAATAAATTTCGACCATCGCGTAAATCATCAATAACCACGGTTCCGGTTGGTTTACTGCCGATAATAACTTCATCACCAATCGTTAAATGTTGTAATTTAGAGGTGAAAGCACCGCCTTCAACTTTAATGCTGAAAAATTCCAAATAATCTTCATGGTTTGCACTAGCGATGCTATAAGCACGTAAGATCGGCCTAGCATCATCTTGCGCTAAGCCAATAATGATATATTCCCCATTTCTAAAGCGGAGTCCTTGGCTGCGTGTGGTCTTAAAAGAAAACAGGCTATCATTCCAGTGAACAACATCGATGACTTTTTCGGGATTAAATTTCTTATTCATGTTTTATCCTATACAGTTTTATTATTTTATTTCTTTACCCGAGGCTTGAAGATCTGCATGGTAACTTGAACGTACCAAAGGGCCACACGCAGCATGAGTAAAACCAAGTCTTTTAGCGATAATACCCAGCTCATCAAACTCTTCTGGAGGTACATAGCGTTTAACCGCAAGATGATGCTTACTCGGTTGCATGTATTGCCCTAACGTTAGCATCTCTACATTATGTTTACGCAAGTCGTTTAATACGGCGGAAATTTCATCATTTGTCTCGCCAAGCCCCATCATTAATCCTGATTTTGTCGCGACCTGTGGGTGCATGGCTTTAAAACGACTTAACAACTCCAATGAATTTTTATAACTTGCCCCCGGACGAACTTCACGATACATATGTGGTGCAGTCTCTAAGTTATGGTTAAACACATCGGGCGGTGCCTGACTTAAAATGTTGAGTGCTCGTTCTACTCGACCTTTAAAGTCAGGCACCAAAATTTCAATTTTTATATGAGGTATTTCTTTACGTATGGCTTTAATACAGTCAACAAAATGCTGAGCACCGCCATCGCGAAGATCATCCCTGTCGACCGAAGTGATTACCACATACTTTAATTTCATGTCACGTATTGTTGCGGCTAACTTTTCTGGCTCTTCTGCACTCACTGGTAAGGGTCTACCATGCGCGACATCACAAAATGGACAGCGGCGAGTACAAATAGCACCCAAGATCATAAACGTTGCTGTGCCGTGGTTAAAACATTCATGTAAATTAGGACATGACGCTTCTTCACACACTGAGTTTAAATTATGCTTACGCATCGCTTGTTTAATTTCTGTTACCTTAGCGGTGTTACTTGGTATCTTTATTTTTAACCAACTAGGTTTTTTTAAGGTGGTTGCTTTTTCACTCGCAATAATTTTTACTGGAATAAAAGCCAACTTATCCGCATCACGAAGTTTTTCGCCAGCGACCAATAGTGATTGTTTAATGTTACTCATGATAGTGATCGACCTTGAGGCCAAAAAGTGACCTCCTACGTTTATAAGATACGGTATTGATTACGCTGTTGGCAGCTGTGTTTCTAGGTTATCAATTGCGTGGACAGGTGCATTATTTCAGACATTAAAGGCGCAATGGCTGAGAGTACCAACTTATGTTTAGCTAACATGCTTTTGCCCTCAAATTTTGCTGTGACGACACAAAGGCTGAAACTGCATCTTCAAGTGGAACGGGTATAGTGCTCGCTTTAGTCTGCTTTGTCGCAGCACTTTTCACGGCTGCTGAAATAATGACTTTTAACTCGCCATTTTGATTGAGTTCGCTGATAATATCGCCGTCGCCAATCAACTGACCATTAGCCCAAACTTGAGGGAAAATTGGCCAATCTCCGTAGACGGGTAATGCTGCTCGAATTTCTGGATTAGCTAATATATCCACAGAAACAAAATTTTCACTGCAAGCAATTAAGGCTTTTACGGCGATAGCAGAAAACCCGCATAGAGGTCGTTCTGACGTACCCTTCATAAAAATGATAACTGCATTATTATTGATATGTTCTTCAATTTCTTTCATTATATCCATTTATCACTCCTCGTAACCTTTATTATTAACTTATTGATATATTAGTTAATTTAGTTTTAATTGAAATGTGCTTCAACTATATTGCTTGGCGATGTGTAATATTTTTTTAACCATGGCACGTAAACCATTACCACGCATCGAACTTAAATGACTGAATAAATCAATGTCAGTAAAGAAGGCGTCGATATTAAAATTGGTTACTGCTTGAGGGGTGCTTTTATTAAAGGCACTGAGGACAATTGCCGCTAATCCTTTAACAATTTGAGCTTCGCTATCGACAGCCATCAACAACATATTATTTATTTCATCATATTCGCATATCAGCCATACCTGACTTTGACAGCCAACGATAAGATTTTCGTCTGTTCGATAGGATACGGGTACGGTAGGAAGCTCTTTGCCAAGGTCGATGATATAACGGTAACGATCCTCCCAATCATCAAAGAAAATTAGTGTGTCTTTGATGTCTCCCGACTTGATTTCACTACCAAAAGGACTTTCTGATAAGCTGGCAATAGATAATTTAGTCATCAGAATAACCCTAGCTCTAATTGAGCCTCTTCCGTCATCATTTCACGACTCCATGGCGGGTCAAGCACTAGAATCACGTTTACTGTATCGACATTAGGCACTAGCCCAACTTTGTATTTTACATCCTCGACCAATACGGGTCCCATACCACAAGCTGGAGCGGTTAATGTCATGGTAATGACGACGGTATGACCATCTATTTTACAGCCATAGATCAAACCTAAATCAACAATGTTGACCGGCATTTCTGGATCGTAAACAGCAGATATTGCCTTCCAGACATTGCTTTCCAGCACGGTTTTATTATCAGAGTTATTCCCTGATTGATCATCGGAGTCATCGCCTGATCTCTCTTCTGACAACTCAAAGACCAAGACAATAGGTTCAAAGCCGAGCGCATCACCATCAGTACCGTCAACGCGTGCCATATTACCGTTAATCAGCACGGTATATGCTCCGCCTAATGATTGGGTTAGAGTGACGAAGGTATCTTTTTTAATGGTGATTGGAGTTCCGTCGGGCACTAATCGTGCTGGACATTCTCTGTTCACTAAAATTATTTTTCTTTCCATAATATGCTTCTGTATGCCCCATTATTTATTAACGACTCATCAGTATTCTTCAATTTTTTTGAGTGAATAATTAGACTGAAAAGCTTTCACCACAACCACATTCTGCTGAGCTATTCGGATTAATAAACTTAATCACTTTGTTCAATCCCTGGGTAACACAATCAATTTCAGTGCCATTAACAAAGGGTAAGGCTTCTTGAGTGATGTAGAGTTTTAATTCATCGTCATTAATGGTGACTAAATGTTCTTCCGTACTGGGATTGTCAATAAAATCCAACACATATTTAAAACCATTGCAGCCACTTTTCGTTACTGAAAAACACAATCCAACTGCCTGCTTGTTTTTTATTTTTTGAGACAAATAAACACGAGCACTATCACTTAAAGACACACGTGGTTTATTTGGTTCAAAAGTCATTACAGTCATAATATTACCCTTGTTAATGTCAATTTTTCGTTAGAGGAATGTTCTTACTTTAGTCAATGCTGCAAATAACTTTGCCACTTCTTCTTCGGTGTTATACATAGAAAATGATGCGCGTACCGTGCCCAAAATGCCCAGTTCATTCATTAACGGCATCGTACAGTGATGACCCGTTCGAACAGCAATACCTTGTTGATTAAGCAAAGTACCTACATCGCTTGGATGCGCATCACCCATGAGAAAAGAAAAAATAGCCGTCTTATTTTCTGCTGTGCCGTAAATACGAATATCATCCATACTATTGGCTAACGCTGAACAATAATTAGTCAATCGCTGTTCGTGTGCTATAGCGCCAACTCGGTCAATGCTGTTTACATAATCGATGGCTGCTGCGAGTCCTATTGCACCCGCAATATTCGGTGTGCCAGCTTCAAATTTATAGGGTAATTCATTCCAAGTTGACTGTTGAAATGTGACCGTTTTTATCATCTCTCCGCCGGTTTGAAACGGGGGTAATTGCTCTAAATGAGCTTCTTTACCATACAACACACCGATCCCCGTAGGGCCAAATAACTTATGCCCTGAGAAGACGTAAAAATCACAATTCAGCTCTTGGACATCAACAAAACCATGACCAATGGCTTGTGCGCCATCTATCACTGTTATGGCATTAACTTGCTGTGCAGATTGCACTATTTCTTTAACCTGATTTATCGTACCAAGTGTGTTGGAGACATGTGTCATAGCAACAACTGCGGTATTTTTATTGAGTAACGTCTTATAAATTGAAAAATTTAGTTCGCCTTTTTCATTTATAGGAGCTACCACAAGTTTGGCACCACTTCGCTTTGCTGCCACTTGCCAAGGCACAATATTGGCATGGTGCTCCATTGCTGAAATAATAATTTCATCACCTGGTTTTAAAAAGCTTTGCGCTAATCCACTGGCAATTGTATTGATCGCTTCTGTTGTGCCTCTTGTCCACACTATTTCATGAGCATGTTTTGCATGAATAAAATTTTGCACTTTACTACGTGCATTTTCAAACAGCTCAGTAGCATTATCACTCAGCGTGTGAGCACCTCGATGCACATTAGCGTTATTCATACTATAAAATTGGCTAATAGCATCGATGACAATCTGTGGTTTTTGAGTGGTTGCCGCGTTATCCAAATAAATTAAAGGTTTACCTTTAACCTTTTGATCTAATATGGGGAAATCTTGCCGAATTTTTGCAATATTAAACCTGTTGTCTTGCTCAACTGCATCTATAGAAGACATCGTTATCTTTCTCCTTCGTGGTGTAATGAGGAAAGTAAACTAGATGAACGCTGTGTAACAAACTCTCGCACACTATTGTGTGGTAGTTGTTCGACTATTTCAGCAATAAAAGCCAGGCTCAATAGACGTTTAGCTTCGACCCTTGGAATACCCCTAGATTGTAAATAAAATAATGCTTCACTATTGATTTGACCCACTGTAGCACCGTGTGAACATCTTACATCATCAGCATAAATTTCCAGTTCAGGTTTAGTATTGATGGTGGCAGTGCTTGAAAGTAATAAGTTTTTGTTACTGAGCTCGGCCAATGTTTTTTGAGCGTTTGGATGAATATGAATGCGGCCATTGAAGACAGCATTAGCTTGGTCATCCACTAAACCTCGAAATACTTCATTGCTGCTACAATTTGGTGCGATATGTTGCATACAAATATGGTTATCAATGGTTTGTTGATGGCGACCGTAAAAACTGCCTCGAATATCATTACTTGCATACTCCCCCTGCAAAGACACCGTAAGATCATTACGTTTCAATTTAGAAGCAAGGCTAATTTGATGTTGTTGATAAGTGCTATGATGCCCTTGTTTTACACGATGATTGCATATGCTCGTGACACTCTCATCAAGTTGCAGTCGGCTATGGGTGATATGCGCCTTGTCATTTACAAAACATTCAATCACAGTATTAACCATTGACGTGTGTTTGAGTGGTGCGTCTTCATGCTCGATTATTGTCGCTTTACTGCCGGTTTCAGCAATAATTAATAATCGCATCATGTTTGTTTTCGGCTGAGCACCTTGTGTCAGATTTACGATGTAAAAGGGCTTGTCGACCTCACAATGCCCTGGGATATGGATAAGTAAACCATCTTCAAGTTGTGCACTGTTAAGGCTAGAAAAATAGTCGTGGTAGTAGTTATGACTGGTATCTAAATGATCAATAATGAGTTGCTGCTGAGCGGTGTTAGCTTTAGAGAATAAAGTGCTGTAAGGGTTACTATCAAGGTGTGATAATCCATTCGCAAATACACCGTTGACAAAAACTAAACGATACGCATTAAGGTCCTTTATTAAAGACTGCGAAAGTAATTCATCAATGTCGTCGTCACTTTTTGAATCGAGTACTTGTATGCTTTGTACGTCGAGTTGATCATCAGCTAACAATTCTTCAAGTTTAAGATATTTCCAATCTTCGGTTTTTTTGGTTGGTAATTGCAGCGCTTTTAAGCGTTCACTTGCCGCATCACGAATACCTTGTAACCACAGATTTTTTTGAGAGGTATACTCGTTGCTAAAGTCAGTCGTTATTTGCTGTAGATTATTCATGGTTAAACCTTAAGTGGATTTGCTGATTGCTCAGTTCCACTTTCTAACCAACCGTAGCCTTTTTCTTCTAACTCTAACGCCAGCTCACTTCCACCAGATTTAATTATTTTCCCGTCGGCTAATACATGTACAAAATCAGGTTGCACGTAATCCAATAATCGTTGGTAATGAGTGATCAAGATAAAGGAACGATCTGGACTGCGTAACTGATTGATCCCATCAGCCACTACTTTAAGTGCATCGATATCTAAACCTGAATCAGTTTCATCAAGTAGGCATAACTTTGGCTCTAACATTAGCATCTGCATAATTTCATTGCGTTTTTTCTCACCACCTGAAAAACCTTCATTCACACCACGCTTTAAAAAGCCAGCATCTAAATCAACCAGTCGACATTTCTCACGCGCCAGCTTCATAAACTCTACCGCACTCAAAAGAGGCTTGTTTTGATATGTATGGAGACACTCAAGGGATGTTTTTAAAAACTCAAGGTTACTGACTCCCGGGATTTCAACCGGGTACTGAAAGGCAAGAAAAATGCCTTCTCGTGCACGATTTTCAGGCGCAAGTGTTAATAAGTCTTTGCCTTCAAAGATGACGGTTCCATCGGTCGCATCATAGTTATCACGACCTGCTAGTACATTGGATAGCGTGCTTTTTCCGCTCCCATTTGGTCCCATAATGGCGTGGACTTCACCAGGTTTAACCTCAATATTTAATCCTTTGAGGATCTCTTTCCCATCAATCTTGGCTTTTAAATTTTTAACGTTTAGCATCTATTGACCTCATTATCTTTTAATCAAGTTTTATCAGTGTGGTAATACGACTGATGTCTGTTTCATGAAATTTTTTTGATCCCTTCGCAGCGCGTTATCCAACGGCACCCTCTAAGCTGATCTCTAATAGCTTCCCAGCTTCAACAGCAAATTCCATTGGCAACTCTTTGAAAACTGATTTACAAAAACCATTAACAATCATCGATACCGCTTTTTCAGGATCGATACCGCGTTGTTGGCATAGGAATAACTGATCTTCACTGACTTTTGATGTTGTCGCTTCATGTTCGACAATCGCACTTGGATTTTTGCTAACAATATAGGGGAAGGTATGTGCAGCACATTTATCACCAATTAAGAGTGAATCACATTGGGTGAAATTACGTGCACCTTCTGCTTTTGGTGATATATTGACTAATCCTCGATAGGTATTAGATCCTTTGCCAGCTGAAATGCCTTTTGAAATAATAGTACTGCGAGTATTACGACCTAGATGGATCATCTTGGTCCCAGTATCCGCTTGTTGTGCGTTTCGGGTTAAGGCCACTGAATAAAATTCACCAACACTGTTATCGCCAAGTAATATTACGCTTGGGTACTTCCATGTGATGGCGGAGCCTGTTTCAACTTGAGTCCATGATATTTTTGCGTTGGTATGGCAGATACCGCGTTTGGTGACAAAATTATAGATACCTCCTTTACCGTTTTCATCCCCGGGATACCAGTTTTGAACAGTAGAATATTTAATTTGCGCGCCTTCTAGTGCGACTAACTCAACCACTGCCCCGTGCAGTTGATTTTCGTCTCTTGAGGGCGCGGTACAACCTTCAAGATAGCTCACATAGCTACCTTCATCAGCAATAATCAAGGTACGTTCAAACTGACCCGTGTTCATCTCATTAATCCGGAAGTAGGTTGACAACTCCATTGGACACCTAACCCCCTTAGGTATATAAACAAACGAACCGTCACTAAATACCGAACAGTTTAAAGCGGCATAATAATTATCTTTAACGGGCACCACAGAGCCCAGGTATTTTTTAATTAATTCAGGATGTTCGATGATTGCTTCTGAAAGTGAACAGAATATTACGCCAGACTCGGCAAGCTTTTCTTTAAAAGTGGTAATAATAGAAACACTATCAAATACTATATCAACGGCCACACCAGCCAGCATTTCTTGTTCATGCAATGGAATACCTAGTTTTTCGTAGGTACGAAGCAGTTCAGGGTCAACTTCGGCTAAACTTTTAGGTGCGTCGTCCTGACTTTTGGGACTTGAATAGTAGGCAATGGCTTCAAAGTCTATTTCAGGGTAATTGACTTGCGCCCATTCTGGACGCTTCATTTCTAGCCATTGTTGGTAGGCCTTTAAACGCCATTCCAACATGTATTTGGGTTCATTTTTTTTGGCTGATATTTTTCGTATGACATTTTCATTTAATCCAGGATCAAATGTTTGCATTTCAACATCGGTGATAAAACCCGCGTCGTAGCTGGAATTAATACGCTCATCAATAACATTGCTTTCGCTCATAATGATTAACTCTCTTTTTGTCGATGTGTAAAGTAAATAGCGTGGTGTCACAGACCAAATCATAAAAAACATTAATTTGGCAAGGATCTATCTTTAACGGTTATTTAAACGCGTAGATGATCTCGATTGTATTTTGTGAAACGCTAACACCATAAAGAATACTGATTTAGTAATGTATGTCAGTTTATATGACACGTAAATTTAATACAATACTAAATTGGTATTTATTGTTGTTTGGGAGAGTGGAATGTTTACTCGATGAGATAACGCTTAACCTTTGTTTTACATATTATCTAAAATGTTACAACTTGCATTTTTTAGGTTTTATTTCAGAAGTATCTTAGCGTTTATTAAATTTACTGGGTGGTATTAGGAATAAAAAGGAATACTATTGGGGTATACTAGTAAATATAATTACTGACCAGATGAGGTGAGTAAATTTTCGAGAGAATACTTATGATAAGAATTAGCCGCATGGCCGATTATGCGCTGTTGGTGGTATTAAAAATGTGTGGTCGCGATGAGCTAATTACGCTAGAAAGATTGTGTCAGCTAACGGCATTATCTCTACCTACCGTGCGTAAATTGATGCGGTCACTCATCCATAACAATTTAGTGGAATCAGTTAGGGGATCTCATGGGGGTTATAAACTCAGTAGTCAATCTGATCAAATATCGATTGCAGAAGTGATTGAAGCCATCGATGGGCCTATTGCATTAACAGAGTGTGTTAAGTCGGATGGCGGTGATTGTGAATTGGCAGATACATGTGGATTACAAGGAAATTGGAATATTGTTAATCGTTTGATTTCCAATGCGCTTCACAACGTGACACTAGATGCAATGGGGCAAGAGCCTATGGATGTTAAACGCTTGAAGTCAACATTCATAGAGGTCTGCGACCAAAACGAATAAGTGTTCAACAATAGACAAGCAATAATATATTTTTCAAATTAGCTCGCCAAGTTGATAAGTGTTTTTAGCTGTCTCGCCTGCTCTTTAGATAAATATTTTAATTCAGCTATTTTAAGATTAAAAAAATATTTACATGTGTTAACTATAGAGCTTTCCAACCTCATCAATCTATTAATAGTTTTATCTATCATTATCAGTAATTTTATCGATTATTGTTCTTATGTCAATTTCTAAGTGCCTGATATAATTAAGTAATGGTAGAAGGTGAAATGACCACCAATGCAGGCTGTCAAAGTATAGGTAACATAAAACGTTTTTTATAAAATGACGATACCTACTCTCCATACTGATATATCTTTTATATTCTTGGCGGAGTGTAAATTGGCGATTTATCGCTTATTAAACTGTTCTACATAATTTAGAATTTAAAACAAGCGCCTCCTACTATGTATAAACCAGTTTTTGAATATTGCTTTTGTTTATGATGGTTTATTATTTTTATTCGAACAGACTTATCTGAGGCGTTACTCTACTTTGTGTGGGTAATAATTTGGGTAATTCATCATGTTTTGTATTTAGGTAACAAAGGAACTTTTTGATTGCCAAAGGATCCTAGCTACTCGCTATAACCTTAACCGCCGCACAGATTGGTTAAAGGTTTCAATATCTATGTTAAAAGTTACGTTGAGTTTTTACGCCCAAGTTATTGACTGTTGTTTTTTAGTAGCGTCATCCTATTTTCGTGTACCCTCTGCTCTTATTGTTTAGCTTCATTGGGCGATAGCTCTGCTCTCTATTTACTCTTAGGAAAAATATACTTCTGAACTAGGGCTGCTTTGAAAACTGATAAAGCGTAATGAATACTAAATAAGCCAGTAAATTATTTAATATTCAGTTGGTTAACTTTAGTCGTGAGTTGGCAGAGGTATAAAGTGGGTATCACTTATGTAGTTAACGGTAATATTCTTTGACAAAAAAGTAAGTGGAAATTAAATGAATTCTATTTTTAAGTGCCACGGGTATCATATAGGACTCTCTCTTCGTGTCAGTTTAAAATAGTGGTTATAAAAACACTAACTTATTTTATAGGGGGGGGAAGATCAAAATGTAACAATATGATGGTTTAGTTCACACCAAATCATGAGACCTTTAGGTGCATAAATAAGTAATAAATAAGTAATAAATAGGCAATAAAAAAGATAAAAAAAACTGCATTGCACACTTGATAAGGGAGCCCTTATGAGAGATCTCTTTTATTCTCAGCAATGTCCAATGATATGGCGATGGTCACAACAATGGAATTCATATTTTCCTATTATAAGCTGGTAAGCTACCTAAAAAATTATAAAAATGCCTAATGAACGTTTAATAAAAACCAACTACATATTAAGTATATTACAGTCCAGTAAAAGTAAATCATTCGCCCAAAATTATATAGGCCTTTAATCTCGGTGAACGTATCAATAAATTTGACTGAAAATAAAAAATTATCCTATTAAGTTTATTTGCTATAGTTAAAAAAGTCATATGAAATAATATCAGTTTATACAAATGATTAGGCGCAACGTATAACGCGTCAGTATAAAACATTTTATTGGTGTTTGTAGTATTGCGAAATTACCCGTTTTTATAGTTAATTAGTAGGTGCCCCATGAAGTTTCATCAGAACACTTACCTTTTAGGCAGATGGGAAAGCCCCATCGAGAGTATTGAAAAAGCTAATCTTGTTTTACTTTTTGGGAACCGAGACCTTGTTAAAAATGAAGCGATAATGGCAGATATACGCTGCCACTACCCAAAAGCAGATATTATTGGTTGTACAACAGCAGGTGAAATTCAAGGAACAAAGATCTATGACGACAGCTTATGTTTAACAGCTATTGAATTTGACTACTCTTTTATCTCTGTTCAAAGTGCATCAATTACTGGTAGCTCTGTACTTGAGGTGGTGAAAAATCTTGCTGATGGCCTTAATAAAGAAGGGCTTCGATATGTGATGGTATTGTCAGATGGGCATCAAATAAATGGCACGGAACTAGTGAATGCTTTGCAAGCTTATTTACCTAAAGATATATTAGTCACAGGAGGCTTAGCAGGTGATGGCACCAACTTTAATGAAACACTTGTCTGGCATAATA
The DNA here is from genome assembly GCF_014076785.1 of Colwellia sp. MB3u-55. Classification (NCBI taxonomy): domain Bacteria; kingdom Pseudomonadati; phylum Pseudomonadota; class Gammaproteobacteria; order Alteromonadales; family Colwelliaceae; genus Colwellia; species Colwellia sp. MB3u-55. Next base: position 524,871 of record NZ_JACGUS010000122.1, on the reverse strand, counting down.
ATGCGACTGAATTAGGGCAAATTGTTTTAGTGGGTTTTTATGGTGAGAGGTTATCGTTGGGCTATGGTTGCATAGGCGGATGGGATGCGTTTGGCCCTGACAGAACTATCACTAAATCCAAAAGTAATGTGCTTTATGAATTAGATAATCGTCCTGCTCTAGCTTTATATAAAAGGTATTTGGGTCCACATGCCGATGATTTACCGGCCTCAGCTTTATTATTCCCTCTGGTTTTAAAAATTGATAATAAAAGAATGACAAGAACCATTTTGAGTATCAATGAAGAAGATGGTTCGATGACGTTTGCAGGAGATGTGCCTGAAGGCGCAACAGTACAGTTAATGCGTGCTAATACCAGTAGCTTAATTGATGGTGCTGAAATTGCTGCAGAACATGCGTTGAGTAGAATACCCAATAATTACAGTAATGGCTTAGCCATACTGATCAGTTGCGTAGGTAGAAGAATAGTCTTGGGTAATTACTGTGAAGAAGAAGTTGAGGTTGTTAAAGATATTCTGGGTGAAAAATGGGCATATACAGGATTCTACTCTTATGGAGAACTTTCACCGATGTTAAACAGTGAGGCTTGTGCCTTACACAACCAAACAATGACCATTACTACTCTATGTGAAATAGATGAATAGGTTATTAAAGCGTCTGATAAAAAGACATTTACATGAATATGATAATCATAAAAGTATTAAAGACTTTATTAGTGGTATTGACGATATTTTTGCCCAACAGCAAGACGAACGTGAATTTATGGAGCGCACTCTCACGCTGTCTTCTACTGAACTCAATGAAATTAATATCAGTTTAAAAGAAAACCTTGCAAAAAATGAAAAAATTCAGCGCCATTCTGAAAAGCTTATTGCTAAGCAAGATGCTTTATTTAATGCAAGTACAGAAGCTATTTTTAGCTTTAGTCCTGATAATATCATCGAAAAACTTAACCAAGCAGCCATTGATTTTTTGGATTTAGATGTTGATCGCTTAAATAATGGCGAAGTACTTACTTGTGACTTATTTCTGTCAAGATTAGTAAATCATGATAGTTTTTCTAATGATATTCAGCCGATAAGAGATAATGAATTAGCGGTAGTGCATGGCTTCTTTGATACTATAGATCACCGTTCTTACGAGTTTTACTCTGTGCCTGAAGTTGTAGATGGTGATTTTTTTGGCCGAGTTTGGTGTTGTCGTGACATCACTGATGTTAGAAAAAATGAAGCACTATTGAAGTATAGAGCTAACCATGACGCCTTAACTGACTTACCTAATCGTTCATTAATTTTAGATGTGTTAAACCATGCCATCGCTATGGGGAAACGGCATAACCTAAAAGTAGGTTTATTATTTATTGATTTAGATGACTTTAAAAAAATTAATGATACCGCAGGGCATCAAGAAGGCGATCGGTACCTGATTGAATTTGCAAATCGTATCCAATCAGCATTAAAGGCGGGTGATATTTTAGGTCGTTTAGGAGGGGATGAATTTGTCGTGATCCTAGAAGACATAGATGATATTTCACATGTGGTTCAAATTAATGAACGCATTTTAGCGTTATGTAAATTGCCTTTTTATATTAAAGATAAAAAATACTATATGTCGTGCAGTATTGGTGTAAGTTTATCGCCTGATGATTCAGTTAGCTCAGATGAGCTTATTCGCAAAGCTGATATGGCAATGTACCAAGCTAAAGAATCAGGGAAGAATACGTACCACTTTTTTGATAAAAAATTAGAGAAAATTGCACTTAATAGCGTAATGATTGACGGCCAATTACGTGAAGCGATTAAAGAAGAAAATTTTGTACTGCATTATCAACCTAAAATGCGCTTAAAAGATAATTCTTTGTGTGGTGTAGAAGCGCTTATTCGTTGGCAAAAAACACCTAATGAACTTGTTTATCCTGACTGCTTTATACATATAGCAGAGAAAAACGGTTTAATACGAGAGATTACCTATTGGCTATTAAACAAAGCTTGCCAAACATTAAAAAGTTGGGAAAACACTTCGTTAGCTAATATTCCAATGTCGTTAAATATTTCTGCCATTGACTTTGCCGATCCTTACTTTGTTGAACAAGTCTTTCAACTTATTGATAAGTATAATATCAACCCTGCATTATTAGAACTTGAATTAACAGAATCAACATTTTTTAATGATATAGGCTCAGTACAAGAAAAAATTAAGAAATTAAAGTCAAAAAAAATAAAACTAGCTATTGACGACTTTGGTACTGGCTTTTCTTCATTTGCTTATTTACGTGATATGGAGTTAGATTTTTTAAAAATAGATAAAAGTTTTGTCTTAGGCATGCTTGACGATGAAAAGTCTCAAGCTATTGTTAAAAGTATTATTGATGTGGGCATTAATTTAGGCTTCAAGATTGTCGCTGAGGGTATTGAATCGGCAAGCATTATGGCATTACTAACGCAACAAGGTTGCCATATTGGTCAAGGCTACCATATGAGTAAACCTATTACTGAAAAAATGCTTTTAGAATTTTCTACTGATACTTTAAAGAAATAGTGCAGGGTAGCTAATATATGTTGAGCATGTGATAACTCGTCATTTCAGTTTAATATTGCGCTTTATACACATTTAGTAAACTGATTTATCAAGAGACTTTTATTGAGAGTAATAAAAAAGGGAAGCTAAAATGGCTTCCCTTTGGGTTAGGCTGTTTAGTCTTATTTTGTAATCACTTTTTTAACAACAGTTTCTATTTTCGCTACAACTCTGCGGTTCACACTATTGTCTGCAAGCGAAGTTCCTTGAGCAATCAACTGTGTTTCACCAAAGCCTTTTGCAGATAAACGACTAGCATCGATAGAAAACTTATTAATTAATAAGTTTTTAATGGTATCAGCACGTTTTTGCGAAAGCATTAGGTTATATTTTTCACTACCTGTAGCTGAACTGTGTCCTTCAATAACAACACTTGTGTTTTGGTATTCTTTCATGAAATCAGCTAAACGCTGAACATCATCAATCATTGCTGGCTTAACAAGTGAACTGTTATTTTCAAAGATAACATTTAACTTAATTTCGACTGATTTTTCTGAATATAACGTACAGCCTTGTGAATCAACTTTTACATTTGCCGGTGTATTAGCACAACGGTCATTGTTATCACTAACACCATCGCTGTCAGTATCAGCCATCATCACTTTTTTAACGACTGGCGTTGTTGACTTCATTGTTTCCATAACAGGTTTGTTAACAACAGCTTTGTTAACAACAGGTGATTTTTTAACATCGCCAAAAGTATATTTTACACCTAATTTAATACCTTGATCTGTTTGACCGTAATCAAGATCGCGATAAACAGCAGCTTCGCTGTATAGAGAGAAACGATCATTAATTTGAAGGTTATAACCAGCACCTACATTAGCCGCATTATAACTTCTAACATTATTAAAGCGCTTTACACCAGTGAAAAGGTAGAAACTGCTATCTTCAACTTTATAAATTGCATCGATACCGGCACGTGTTCCGTAATCTTTATCATTACCATTTTCAATGTCGTAACGCGTTTTAGCTAATTCTAAACGAATATCCCAGCGCTCATTAATAATTTTTTGTAAATCAATACCAAGGCTTTTGCCCGATTCAATTTGTTGCCAGTCAGTATTGTGTTCTTTGTTTGTATCTGACTTGATGTAGTCGCTAAACACACCAAGCTCCCATGCTTTATCAATAGTTTCTGCAGCTAGTGGAGAGCTTATTAATGCAGCTATCAGAGTTATGTTAAAAGTTTTCATGGATAAATCCTTATTAAGTTTCAGGTAATGCGATGTAATTTCTGGCTCTATAACGGATAAGGAACTAAAAAGTCACAAGTTTTTCTTAATTTTACTAAATTAACGTTAAAACTCAAAATTGTTTAGCGTAAAATGCACCCGATTTAAAAAAGTTAATGTGTATAGATAAAATAAGAATAAAAAACATACAGATTTAATGTGACTTTTTAATGGCTCAATCGTTAAAGAATAAAGCGATAAAACTATTGCTCGAGGATGAGATGAAAGACATAGAAAAGAGTTTAGCGAAAGAATTAAGCTGTGATGCAGATGTTGTTTTTAGTACATCAGATGATGAGCTTTTTAAGCGTGCAAGATTAACAGCAAATAATCAGCAAGGTACAAAAGATCTTGTTGCATTGGGCTTAGCTTCACTTTGGGTTGTTTTTATTAGCCTATTTATGAAAGTTTTAAAACCAATATTTAAACAGATGGCACCTTGCCCAAAGATAACAAGCAATAGCATAACTAATAATGAGAATAGATAATGGATACTGAAAACTTCACCGACAAAGCTTACTCTGGCTTAATGACTGTTTGGCATAAAGTGGTTACTTTTTTACCTGATTTAATTGTCGCTATTTTATTTATACTTGTCGGTTGGATTATTTCAACACTCATTAAAAACTTTCTTAATAAATCATTAATTAAAATTGGTTTTGATACGTTTTTAAATAAACTGGGGCTAGATTCACTGCTGAAAAAAATGGATGTTACTTTAACGGGTAGCCAAGTTGTTGCTAGTCTTATTTCGACATTCTTCTTACTTATCTTTTTATTAGCGGCTCTAGATATTTTAGGTTTAAACGTACTTTCCGGCTTAATCGACACTTTGGTGTTGTTTTTACCTAAATTACTTGCTTCACTCGCGGTCTTAATTTGTGGCTTCTTTGTTGCGCAAATTGTTTTTAATGGTGTAAAAATAGCCGCTAAGAATACGGGTGTTGACTATGGCCGTTCCGTTGCCGAAGTATGCCGCGGTATTATTATCGTTATTACTGTTTCTTTATCTATTACGCAATTAGACATAGATGTTTCTCTGCTAAATAACATCATGACAGTACTTATTGGCAGTGTCGGTTTAGCGGCGGCTATTTCTTTAGGTATCGGCACTAAAGCTATGGCCCAAGAAATTGTTGCTGGCGTTTATCTTCGAGAGATGTACCAAATAGGTGACGTTATTGAAGTAACAGACATTAAGGGCACCTTAGCTGTTATTGGCAGTGTTGCGAGTAAAGTGATGGCAGCCGATGAGTCGCTAACGACGATACCGAATACTTTCTTATTAGCTAATAAAGTTATTAAGCAATAGTTGAGGCTTATTTTACGGTTTGACTACGTTTAATGAACGCGAGCTTGTTGCCCTAGTGCAAGCAAGCCTGCCTTATGATACGCGTCTTTTTCAGCAACTAATTACACCTTATTTACCTATTTTAAAAGGATACTGTGTAAAGTTACTTAAGCATCAGCCTGATGCCGAAGACGTCGTACAAGAAACAATTATAAAGGTACTCGCCCACTTAAAAAATTTTAAGTGGGCGGTATCTTTTAAAGCATGGCTATTTAAAATTGCCCATAACGAATGTATCAATAAGATAAGAGATCGCCGTTGGGATACTATCGAACACAATGATGAATATCTTGAAAATATAATCGATGATGACAATAGCCACGAAGATTTTGGCACAGCACTTTCATTATTAATGGTTAACCTGTCCTTTGCTGATCGTAATATTATGCTACTACGCTACCGCACAGGTTTGGAATTTCAAGAAATAGCCGATATTTGTCACCTCAATATTTCAGCGGTAAAAATGCGTCATAAAAGGGTTGTAGATTTTTTACAACAACGATTAAAGCAGTAAAGTTAAGTAACTTGTGTAACTATGGTTAAGATAATTTTAGCGCCGTTTTTATTCAGGATAAATATAAAAAGTCACTCGGCATTAATAAACTTTATGGTTAAGGATATATGATGATTAAACCACTATTCACTTTATTGACTGCTTTAATACTAAGCAGCATGATCTTTACGATTCCTACAGTACAAGCTGCTGAGGTGAACATCACTTGGACAGAGCCTGATAAATACCGAGATATTGATTCAGGAACCGAAGGTCGAAAACGCTTTCGAGAAAATATGTTTAACGAATTTGAAAAACATTTATCAAAACTTGCCAATGCATTACCTGCATCTCAAATACTTAATATAGACGTAACAGACATTGATTTAGCCGGTGATGTTCTCGCCAGTGGTCTACATCAAATCAGAGTGATTAAAGACCTTTATTTTCCAAGAATAAAACTATCATTTACATTAATAAATGCTGAGAAAGTCATAATACTTAGCGATAATGTTAATTTAAAAGATATGAGTTTTATGATGGGCGGACGCTTAAAATATAGAAATAATGCATTAAGTTATGAAAAAAAATTGCTTGATGATTGGTTTAAAAATACTTTTGCAGATTATGTTGAAAAATAAGCGTTCCATTTTTTAACGTTAGAGAAAGCAAAAGGCCATCTTTATAGTGCAATAAAGATGGCCTTTTTATTTTTACTTTTAAGCTGTACCGTTAATGAGTAACCGTTGCACTGTTTTCAAAGTTCGCTAAAACGGTAAAAAGCTTTTCTATTTTCTTTACCGTATCTATTAACGTTTGTTGATCTGATGTTTTTTGCCAAAAAATTAAATCGTTCGCGACTTCTTCAACATAAGGCTGAAAAGTATTTGCCGAACATTTGAAACCAGCGTCTGCTTTAAATATTGCCTCAAAGCTTGCTTGCTTGTTTTTTCTTAAATCAGCTAAAGTCGCATCAGCGGTTAGCGATTTTTTTAAAATAATTGAAATATTATCAACGAGTTGTTTACTAACAGTTGCGCTCATAGTGTCTCTATATTGACGATTGTTTTGATATATCGCTATTATGCCAAATTGATGGGCGTTTTGTTAGCTTCTCCCGCAATTTCTCGTACTAATTTTGGCATTAAAAAGCCAGGTAATATCGCCATCATTTTTTGGACAATTATTTTTGCCTCCTCTTCACAAATATCAAAGTGAGCAACCCCTTGTACGGGATCAAACATATGTAAGTAATAAGGTTGAATACCACTATCAAATAAAGTTTCACTGAGTTGACATAAGAGTTTGGCATCATCATTCACTCCTTTTAATAATACGCTTTGATTAAACAAAGGAATTCTTGCCACACGTAGTTTTTCGAGTGCTTGCTTTACTTCATCATCGATTTCATTAGGGTGATTAATATGTAAAACCATGGTTGCCTTTAATCGACTTTCAGACAAAATGTTCACTAATGATGTTGTTATGCGCTGTGGGATAACAATGGGTAAACGCGTATGAATACGCAAGCGTGTCAAATGTTTAATCGGCTCAAGTTGTTCAATAAGCCACTGTAGATGATCATCACTTGCCATTAAAGGATCGCCACCACTAAAAATCACTTCATTAATTTCAGGATGATCGGCAATATATTTGAGTGCTGGCTGCCAGCGAACTTTATTGGGACTGTTTTCATCATAAGGAAAGTGGCGACGAAAACAATAACGGCAATTAACCGCACAACCTGACTTTATTATCATCAATACTCGGTGCTTATATTTATGCAATAAACCTTCGGCAACCGTGTCGTGTTCTTCTAGTGGATCCATTGAATAGCCATCAGAGATAACAAACTCATCAGAGAGTGGCATAACCTGTTTAAGCAGCGGATCGTTAAAGTCGCCTTTTTTCATTCTTGTAATAAAAGGTCGAGGTACACGGACCGGAAATAACTTACGTGCGGAAAAGTGTTGCAGATAATCTTGGCTGTCAATTTCTAGCATATCTAAAAGCTTTTTCGGATCTGTAACGACATTACTTAACTCTTTTTGCCAAGAAATGTGCAATTGTTCGCTTATTTGGGGTATTATCTGCGGCATTTGTAATTTCAATTTAAATCTCTGCGTTATTTGTTTGAGTATAAGAGAACATTCATATGGCTAATTTTAGTACAAACCAATTTAAGGCTGGCCTTAAATTAATGATTGACGGCGAACCATGTAACATTTTAGAAAACGAATTAGTAAAACCAGGTAAAGGCCAAGCCTTTAGCCGGGTAAAAATTCGTAAACTTATTTCTAATAAAGTCTTAGAAAAAACCTTTAAATCAGGCGAGTCTTGCGAAGGCGCTGATGTAATGGAAACCGAGCTAGCTTACTTGTATGCTGACGGTGAATTCTGGCATTTTATGAATAATGATACCTTTGAGCAAATTGCCGCTGATGAAAAAGCAGTTGTAGATTGTATTAAATGGTTAAAAGAAGGCGATCTTTGTACCATTACTTTATGGAATGGTTCACCTATCACAGTAACAACCCCTAATTTTGTTGATCTAGATGTTACAGAAACAGACCCAGGATTAAAAGGTGATACTGCCGGTACGGGTGGAAAACCAGCAACGTTACATACCGGTGCGGTTATTCGTGTACCGCTATTTATTCAAATTGGTGAGACAGTTAAAGTGGATACGCGTACAGGTGAATACGTATCGCGTGCAAGTAAATAAGCACTTTTAACGATTATCTACTGCGCTATTTTCAATAAGCGTTTTAATAAGTAGCCAGTGCATTTTGGCTATTTAGGTTTATTATAATTTAGCAATGAATAAAATTTAGTATTAAAAAAACCTGCTGATGCAGGTTTTTTTATAGATAAACGACTAGTTTATCTGTCTGGTATGAAGTTTTAGATAATCAAATAGCTCTTTGTAATACTTGCCAAGCTTTTCTGCTTTTTTCTCTTTTGCCGCTTGTCGTACTAATTGACGTAGCTTTTGTCTTTCCATCGACTCATGCTCGTTCAGTAAAGCTTCTACAAAGTCATTACCTTCATCAATAGCGTCATCGCGCATCTTTTCAAGTTTAACAAACTTAGCTGTTTCTTGTTGATGCTTATTTGCCATAACATCAAGAGCATGTTTAATTGGCTCTAAATCAGATTCTGATAATATTCTTGCCAAGTGGCGAACATGGCGACGTAATGCTTCATGTTTGTTTTTAATTTTATCAGCTAAAATTAAGGCGTCCTTAATCTCCTCAGTAAAAGGAATTTTACTGCGCTGATGCTTAGATAAATCAATAAGCGACTGTCCAAAGATTTGTAACTGGATCATTTCGCGCTTTACTTCTGATTTACTTTTTAATTCTTCATCTAATTCATCGATATCGTTAGCAGAGTCGGGCATAATATTCGTTATTAAAGTGATAATTATCGCTATTATACTCGTAAGTGCTTATGGTATACAGCGCATATTCTCCAATTTCCTGCATTTATAGAAGAAAACAATAAATTATGACTGAAACGATGAACGCTAAACAATCGATGAACGAACAATTAAGAGACGTTGAGCAACGTGTAGCACAAGTACTCGACTTAGCAAAATCGCTAGGAGCAGATGCAGCTGAAGCTTCTATAAGCCGCCAACAAGGGTTAAGTGTTGGTACGCGGTTTGGTGAAGTGGAAACGGTTGAGTTTACTAATGACGGTGCATTGGGTATTACTGTTTACCAGCAAGGTCGTAAAGGGAGTGCTTCAACCGCAGATTTATCAGAAGCGGCTTTAAAGCAAACAGTACAAGCGGCGGTTAATATTGCAAAGTATACCTCTGTTGACGACTGTTCAGGATTAGCAGACAAGGACATGCTTGAAATGTCGCCTGCTGATTTAGACTTATATCACCCAAAAGTTTTAACAACAGACCAAGCTATTCAACTCGCCAAAGAATGTGAAGACAGTGCGCTAGCGTATGACCCTCGTATTACTAACTCAGATGGTGCCTCACTTGATAGCTTTGAAGGCTATAAAGTGTATGGTAATACCAATGGGCAAATTGTTGGCTATCCGAGCTCTCGCCATAGTTTAAGCTGTGTAATGATCGCCTCTGAAGGTGATGATATGCAAAGAGATTATGCTTACACCGTTAATCGTGATTTTGACTTAATGGATAATGGCGTTGCTATTGGTGTGCAAGCATCAAAAGAAGCGCTATCGAGATTAAATGCTCAAAAATTACCGACAGGAAAAGTACCGGTGATGTTTCGTGCCGATATTGCTAATTCAATTTTTGGACATTTTATTGCGGCGATCAGCGGTGGTAATTTATACCGTAAATCATCTTTTTTAATGGACGCTATTGGTAAACAAGTTTTTCCTGACTTTTTAAACATCAGTGAACGCCCTCATATTTTAAAGGGCTTGGCGAGTAGTGCTTTCGACAGTGAAGGCATAAAAACGGTTGACCGTGAAATTATTGTCGATGGTTGTTTAGAGACCTATCTATTAACCAGTTACTCAGCACGTAAACTAGGGCTTAAATCTACTGGTCATGCCGGTGGTATTCATAATTGGAAAATTAACGCCAAAGGTTCTGCCAATGGTGGTGATTTTAATGCCATGTTGAAAAAACTTGGTACTGGCTTTCTTGTCACTGAATTAATGGGACAAGGCGTTAATGTAGTCAATGGCGATTATTCACGTGGCGCTGCCGGTTTCTGGGTTGAAAACGGCGAAATTGCTTACCCGGTATCAGAAGTTACCATTGCAGGTAATTTATCTGATATCTTTAAAGGCTTAGTAGCAGTCGGTAGTGATGTTGATTTACGAGGCAGTATTTTAACGGGTTCATTGTTAATTGAAGAGATGCAGGTTGGCGGTAATTAATCACACCCTGCTATTTTAACAAGGTACATTTGATTACTAAAACCAGCAGACCAACAATGAGATCTTGAAAAGCTATCAAGATCTCAATAAGCCCATATCTAGTTTAGGTGAGGTTAGGTTAGGAATAAAGTTGCAGTTCCTAAGAAAGCGAATATTCCAACCACATCGGTAATCGTTGTTAATATCACACTACCAGCGAGAGCAGGGTCAATATTCATTCGTTTTAAAAACAGCGGGATAGCGACACCAGCGATACCAGCAGCGGTTAAATTCATTAACATTGCAAAGGCTATTACGCCACCAAGCATTAAATTTTGTTGCCAAATAGCCACAACACCGGCAATTAATACCGCCCAGATAACGCCATTCAGAAAACCAACAGCAAGTTCTTTTTGAATGAGTATTCTCGCATTCGAGTCGCCAACATGGCCTAGTGCAATGGCGCGAACAACCAGTGTTAAGGTTTGGTTACCGGCAACACCACCCATACTAGGCACTAAAGAATTTAAAATAGCTAAAATAGCCAGTTGGCTTAAAACACCTTCGAACATACTCGATACAGCAACAGCCAGTAGTGCGGTAATGAGATTAACGCCAAGCCAAATAGAGCGTTGTTGTGTGCTTTTTAAAACCGGAGCAAAGGTATCAGCTTCCCCATCTAAACCCGCCATACTCATCATCGAATGTTCGGCATCTTCACGAATAATATCGATAACATCGTCTATCGTGATACGACCAAGCAAACGACCTTCATCATCAATCACTGGTGCAGAGAACCAATCAAATTTTTCAAAGAGTTGTGCTACGTCACTATCAGACAAATGCACTTGAATTGCTTCAATATCTTTATCAATGAGTGTTGAGACGATAATTTCAGGTTTGGCGGTAATTATCGCCGCTAGAGAAACGGCGCCAATAAAGTGATTTTTACCATCGACCACATAAAAAGAATCGGTCGCTTCAGGTAAATCACCTCGTAAGCGTAAATAGCGCAATACCACATCAACCGTTACATCGGGACGAATTGTTATGGTATCAGTGTTCATGATACCGCCAGCAGTATCTTCTTCAAATGACAACGCGGCTTCGACTCGACCTCGGTCTTGCGAATCCATAGCACTTAATACTTCTTGATAAACACTATCGGGTAGAGTACGTAAAACTTCAGCTAAATCATCAACATCCATACCTTCAGCAACGGCGGCTAATTTTTCAGGGCGGATAGTTTTTAAAATACCTTTTCGAACTTCCTCATTGAGTTCTTCAAGTACTTCACCGTGATTATCTGCGTCGATAAGTTGCCATAAAACGGCACGACTTTTCGAGTGAGATGACTCTAATATTAAAGCAATATCATAGGCTGGCATGTTCTGTAGTAATTTTCGAACGTGCACAAACATACCGCTACCAAGTGCTTCATTGACTTGTTGCAGGCGTTGATGATTTTGTTGTTGCTCTGATATTTCCGGCATAAAGTTTTCCTGTGCCGCAGTAATACGAAAATTATATTGTCTATATCTTAGTCAAGATGCACTGGCTAAGGTGTTGTAATGAATGATAACGTAACTTTATTTTTTATTCAGTCTTTTTATCATTCGTCTTCATCAAATTTATCAGAAAATAACTGGCATACATCGTTAAGTGCTTGTTGAGCATCTTCTCCTTGGGTAATAACCTCTACGGTTTTCCCAAAGCCACCGGCCAGTAACATTAACCCCATAATACTGCTGGCATCAGCTTCTTTGCCCTCTAAGCAAATAGTAACGTTAGCATTAAGCTTTTGGCTTAACTGGGCAAGTTTAGTGGCAGCACGTGCGTGTAATCCCAGTTTATTGCTAATGGTTAATGATTTATTATATTTTGGCATAAAGTGACCGTTATTAAGTGCTTTGTATTTTAATGTCGCGATGATGAGATTGAACATCTTCGCGTTCTTTTCTGAGATTGTTTGCTAATATTTCCGCAATATAAACTGAACGGTGTTTTCCACCTGTACAACCAATAGCGATAGTAATATAGCTGCGATTGTTTCTTTCTAAGTGGGGTAACCACGTCATCATAAAACTGTTAATTTGCCAGATAAATTTAGTGACAATCGGTTGGCTAGCAAGAAAGTCTCGCACGGGTTGATCTAAACCAGTAAAACCTTTTAAGTCTGTTTCCCAAAAAGGGTTAGGTAGAAAACGTGCATCAAAAACATAATCTGCGTCTTGTGGTACACCGTGTTTAAAGCCAAAAGATTCAAACACCACCACCATAGATGCCGAGGTTTTGCCCAAAATTCGCTCACGCACTAAATCAGATAATTGATGAGGTGATAACTGGCTGGTATTAATATACAAACCCGCACGCGTCGAAATAGGCTCAAGCAGCTTTTTCTCTAAAGAGATGGCTTGGTCGAGTGGAATATTTTGTTTAATTAAAGGATGCAAACGACGCGTTTCACTAAAACGTCGAATAAGATCAGAGTCATCGGCATCTAAATACAGGATATCGAGTTTTACCGTTTTTGGCAGATAATCTAATATCTCTGAAACATCATTAGGGTCATTGGGTAAGTTACGTACATCTAAACTAACCGCTACTTTGTCGTAATCATTAATAACGGTATGTGCTAATGCAGGCAATAAATTTACCGGAATATTATCGACACAGTAGTAGCCTAAATCTTCGAGTACACGTAAGGCGACACTTTTACCTGACCCTGAGCGACCACTGACTATCAAGAGTTTCATTTGAGTTTTCCTGGGTTATTATTAGATTTTATTAACGTTGAGCATGCTTTATTATAGTAAAAAGCTCTTGCGAATCTTTGCATTTTCTTATTTGCTTTGCGAATTGTTTAGTACTAAATATTTGCGCAATACTTTGTAAGGTATCTAAATGTTGTTGGCAGTTTTCTTCGGGTACAAATAACGCAATAATAATATCGACAGCACGGTTGTCTATCGCATCAAATTCAACGGCTTGTTCACTGGTCAGCAATACAGCAATAACTTGTGACGTGTTAGTTAATCGACCATGAGGAATCGCAATGCCATTTCCTATACCGGTAGATCCAACTTTTTCACGCGCCATTAAGCTTTCGAATAATTGATGAGTATCAATATTGTCGAATTTTTTTGCCGCAGTTGTGCTAATTATTTCAAGGAGTTTTTTTTTGCTTGTACCCTTAATTGCACACAGGGTGCAATCAAGGGTAAGGATATCTTGCAACTTCATTATACTACTTAGATTCTTTGGTGAGTGAACAGGCGATAAACAGCATTAATGCTGATTCGTTTTACCTTTGTACTTTAATATTTGCCGGTCAAGCTTAACAACAAGACTATCAATAGAGGCATACATGTCAGCATTTTCAGCTTTTGCATGTAAATCAGAGCCACTAACGTGAACAGTCGCTTCAGCAATTTGATTTGATTTTTCAACGGTGAGAACAACATGTACATTATTGATATGATCAAAATGTCGGCTTAATTTTGTCATCTTAGTCGTGACGTTTTCTCGTAAAGCTTCGGTAATGTCAACATGGTGGCCAGAAAGATTAATTTGCATAAGCTTAATTCCTCATCTTTTCGTTAAAGTAAACTTTTTCGTTGGTTAGAAGGTGGAATAGAAAGTGACTCTCGATATTTTGCTATGGTACGTCGAGCTACATTTATCCCTTGGTCGGCTAATAAATCAGCCATTTTACTATCACTAAGTGGTTTTGCTGGGATTTCGGCAGCAACAAATTTTTTGATTAGTGCACGAATAGCTGTTGATGAGCATTCGCCACCGCTTTCGGTGCCAACATGGCTTGAGAAGAAAAACTTCAGTTCGAAAATTCCACGTGGCGTATGCATGTACTTTTGTGTTGTCACTCGTGAAATGGTTGATTCATGCATATCGACAGCTTCGGCAATATCATTTAAAACCATTGGACGCATGGCTTCATTACCATGTTCAAAAAAGCCAATTTGACGTTGCACAATACAGTTTGACACTTTTAATAAAGTATCATTACGGCTTTCTAAGCTTTTAATAAACCATTTAGCTTCTTGTAAATTTGAGCGAATAAATTGTGTGTCCGCTGTCGACTTCATCGAACGTGACATCGAAGCATATTGCTGATTCACCGAAAGTTTTGGCGCAGTATCAGGGTTTAATTCGACCACCCAACGGCCATTTTTCTTTTCAACAGACACATCAGGAATAACGTACTGGTCGTCACTCTTCATCACACTATCGCCGGGTCTAGGGTCAAGTGATTGAATAAGACGTACCACTTCGCGCAGTTGGTCTTCTTTCAGTCGAGTTTTACGCATTAATGTACGATAGTCTCGGCTACCCAGCAGATTAATATGGTCACGCAAAACTAACTTACTTTCTGCTAGCCAAGGTGTAGCTGGGTCAAATTGATTAAGTTGAATGATTAAACATTCTGAAATTGAACGAGCAGCGACGCCGACAGGATCAAAGAGGTTAATACGTTTTAGTACCACCTCTATTTCATCAAGCTCTACTCCTTCAATGGCAACACTCTCTAAAATGTCTTCACTAGATACCGTTAAGTAACCGGCGTCATCAACCGCATCAATAATTGCTGTCGCTATAGTGCGGTCTGTTTCGGTAAAAGGGCTTAATTCCATTTGCCAGCGCAAATGATCTTGAATAGAGTCTTGGGTCTCGCCTTGGTAAGTATAATCTTCTGAAGAGGGGCCTGAACTTGAACTTGCTGCACCAGCTGTGTAGTTATCATCCCAAGTGGTATCCATGTTTAATTCTTCAGGGATATCGTTTTTGTCCATGGCTTCAGTAGTGGTGATTTCATCAATGGTAGGCGTAGCGTCTTCGCTACCATCAGAAGCTGGGGCTTCTTTAACATCACCAGTACCGGCAGTGTGAGCTTCTTCAAGGTTGTCAGTACTTTTATCTTCGGGATTATTTGAAGACTCATCCATTTCTAATAATGGATTGCTTTCTAAGGCTTCTTGAATTTCTTGTTGAAGCTCTAACGTAGACAGTTGCAGCAATTTGATTGCTTGCTGCAATTGTGGCGTCATGGTTAATTGTTGTCCTATGCGGAGTTGTAGAGTAGGGCGCATTTAGGTCATTAACTTCCTATTATTTTTAATGGGATATTTTCGTTTTTTTCATACGAAGATATTATTCACTTACTGACTACTATAGCGTGAATTGTTCACCAAGGTATACATCTCTTACATGTTGATTTGCAAGAATTTGATCTGCAGTACCTTCTGCAATAAGTTCACCATGACTAACAATATACGCATGTTCACATACATCGAGAGTTTCACGTACATTGTGATCAGTGACCAACACACCAATGCCACGTTCTTTTAAGTGTAGAATAATTTTTTTAATATCACCTACTGAAATTGGGTCAACACCAGCAAAAGGTTCATCTAATAAAATAAATTTTGGTTCAGCAGCTAAAGCGCGGGCAATTTCTACTCGGCGGCGTTCACCACCCGATAAGCTCATGCCTAAATTATCTTTGATATGACCTATGTTGAATTCTTCAACAAGATGTTCTAATTTTTCTTCACGTTCAGCATCTGATAATTCTTTTCGTGTTTGTAAAATAGCCATAATATTATCGTAAACACTGAGTTTTCGAAAAATAGAGGCTTCTTGTGGTAAATATCCGATGCCTTTTCTAGCACGCTCATGCATAGGCGCTAACGTCAGGTTTTCGTCATTTAAAATAATATCGCCACTATCACTTTCAACCAAACCAACGATCATATAAAAAGAAGTTGTTTTTCCGGCACCATTTGGGCCCAGTAAACCGACTATTTGTCCTGCTGAAACTTGCATACTGACATTTTTAACCACTTTTCTGCCTTTATAGGCTTTGGCAAGGCCTTTTGCCATTAGGGTGCTAGTGCTCATAAATTAATTTTTTCCTGAGTTTTCGCGTCTGTGGTTGTCGCTTTAATTTTTTCTTTTGGCTGAAAAATCGTTTTAGTGCGTTCGTTAGATTTACTTTCAGCATTAACATACTGAGTGGCAATATTGTAAGTAATTCTACTGCCACTAACTTCACTGCCTTCTTGCTGTAATAGCGCATTTCCTGAAATGATCACTAAATTATTTGCAGGCTCATATCTTATTTCGTCGGCTTGTAAGCTAAGTGGAGTGCCATCGGCTAAGGTTTGTTTAAAGGTTGCTGGCTTCCCTTTAGCGATGTAGGTTTTTTCTTCACTGCCTGATTGAGTCAGCACTTGTACTAAATCAGCACGTATAACTAATGAACCTTGAGTGATCACCACGTTATCAATATAGCTGAATATTTTATTTTTAAGATCAACGGCTTGTCTTGAAGCGTTAATTTCAATCTTTTGTTTTATATCAAATTTTTCAGCGAAAGCTGACGAAAATAGCGGAGTTGATAACAATAAGCACAGTAGGCTATTTTTTAACAATTTCATAAATTGATTTCACATGTTTAGTTAGTGTCATTTGGTTGGTGTTTAAGTCGACAATTAAACCTTTACCATCGATGGTAAATCCTTTACCGATAATTTTAATTTCTTGTTCTGAACTTATGATGTTAGTTTTTAGATCAAGTTCAAAGTATTTTCCTTGAACTTCTTGTAATAAGCTATCGGGATCTGTTGCTAACAGGCGGACATGCTTTTCTAATTTCACCCGGTTGTTATTGTATAATATGCCTTCATTGGCAGATATTTTCCATGCGGGCGCATCATTTTTTGGATGAAGTGTGTATTGAGGAAACTCAAAGTTGGTAATACTTAACTCAGGGTAATGTTCCATACGATGGGCATCAACAACATAAGCTAAACTTCCTTGATGTTTATAAACATTACTGTGTAAATTTTCGGCAATAAAATCAGGGGTCAGCGTCTTATCAATCGCTTGTAATTGTGGTGCTGAGGAATTTCTCCATTCAATTATACCGTAAACGCCTCCCGCAATTAGAAAAAACAACAAAGTTAAACTATAAAGTCGATTCATATACTCGCACCCGAAGCATTTGCTAAGGTGTTTTGGCTAAGCATGATTAAATCGCATATTTCTCGAACAGCACCAAAACCGCCATGGTTAAAAGTGGTGTAATTTGCGATAGATAAAATACTTGGGTGGGCATCTTGAACAGCAATACCCAAGCCTACGGCTTTGATACACTCATAATCAGGCATATCATCACCAATATAAGCAATTTCCTCGAGGGATAACTTTAATTGCTTAGCCATCGTTTTCAAGGCGGGTAATTTATTTTCTTCACCTTGCACTATATATTTAACATTTAAGGCTGACATACGTGTTGCGACAATATTTGATGTTCTCCCGGTGATCACCGCTACATCGACACCGCTGGCGCCTAATGCTTTTATGCCGTAGCCATCTTTAGTGTGAAAAGCTTTTAATTCTTCACCATCGTTACCCAAATAAATACGGCCATCAGAAAAAACGCCATCAATATCACATATCAGTAGCTTTATTGTTTTCATGGTATTGAATGCTGTGTCAGTAATTTCGCCATAGAGTGTTTGCATATTAGATAAGACCTGATTTTAGTAAGTCGTGCATATTCATTGCGCCAATAGGTATATTATTGTCATTAACAATAATTAAACCATTAATTTTTTTGTCTTCCATGATCTTTAAGCCTTCGGCGGCTAGCATATCTTGATGAGCCACAGTGGGATTTTTTGTCATCACTGATGCAATAGTATCGAGATGTATATCAATACGTTCATCAAGAATACGACGTAAATCTCCGTCAGTGAATAAGCCTTGTAATTGACCACTCTCGTCGACTACCGCCGTCATCCCCAAACCTTTTAACGATACTTCAACCAACGCATCCTTAATTTTAGCATTAGCATTTACAGTTGGTAAGCGCTCACCACTATGCATTATATCGCTAAGACGTAGTAATAGGCGTTTTCCTAAACTACCACCGGGATGAGAGAGTGCGAAGTCGTCAGCGGTAAAGCCGCGAGCATTTAATAAGGCAACAGCGAGTGCATCACCCATTACTAGGGTTGCTGTGGTACTTGATGTTGGCGCTAATCCTAGTGGACAAGCCTCTTGTGAAACAGCAACACAGACATGGGTATCGCCTAGTTTTGCTAAGGTTGAGGCTGGATTCCCCGTCATCGCAATAAGTTTAGCGCCAATACGTTTTATGACTGGCACTATTGCTAACACTTCACTGGTTTCGCCCGAGTGCGAAATAGTTAACACGACGTCATCACCGGTAATCATACCTAAATCACCGTGACTTGCTTCACCAGGGTGAACAAAAAAAGAAGGTGTACCGGTGCTCGCCAGCGTTGCAGCAATCTTGCCACCGATATGGCCTGACTTGCCCATGCCAGCAATAATAACCCTACCTTTACAGTTAAACATTAACTGACAGGCATATTCAAAGTTCTCATCAATGTACTGGGCTAACTCTGCAATAGCCTGTTGTTCTATGTGAATAACGTCTAACGCTAGCTGTTTAAAATCGTTCATTATTAGCCCGTTTTTATTTTGTAAATTGCTATTATAGTGTTTGTTATTGCTTTATTTGACTAAAAAGTAGCGCTTGATAAGCGATAAAAGCGCCTATTAATAACAAACCTTTTAAGCGGCCAATGCAAAACTTTCCGGCACGACGAGTAAAACACAGTATAAATAATAATACGGTAACGCCAAGCATGTAAGGAGCGTCACGTGCTGCGGCATCTGAATCTACTTCGCCCGGTGCAATTAAGCCAGCGAGCGAGAGTACGGCTAAAATATTAAAGATATTAGAGCCAATAATACTCCCTAGCGCTAAATCATCTTCTTTCTTGATAATACTCATAATACTTGCCGCAAGTTCTGGCAAGCTTGTGCCAACGGCAATAACGGTCAAACCAATCACTAAGTCACTGATGCCAAATGCTTTAGCAATAAAAACGGATGAATCGACCAGGTAGCTAGCACTCATAGGTAAGAAAATAATACCAACGACTAGCCAAAGTAAAGATTTAGGTTTGCTAACCGCGTCTGGCACTTCTTGTTCTGCTTCAATGATCAATGGATCATCAATTGGCCGAGTTTTAGAGGCTCTTATGGTGATAAAAAGTAACGCAAATATATAAACAAAAAAGCCGATCATCAGTGATAAGCCTTCGTTAAAGCCAAAGTAATCGTCAGAAAGCATCCAATAGGCTAGGGCGGTAACAATTAAAATTAATGGAATTTCTCGTCTTACCGTTGATGAGGAAACGTTTAAAGGTTGAAATAATGCTGTTATACCGAGTACCAAAGCAATGTTAGTAATGTTTGAACCGATTGCGTTACCGATAGCTGTATTATTGTTACCGTCTAAAGATGCTGTCGCTGCAATCATCATTTCTGGAGCAGATGAACCCATGGCAACAATAGTTAAACCAATAATCATCGGTGAGATACCAAAATTTCTTGCTAATGATGAGGCACCAAAAACAAATTTATCAGCACTCCATACCAGAGTAACAAGTGAAACAAGTAAAATTAGAATCTGTAATAACATTAAGGGCTCCTATATTAAGAGCGTAAATTGTCGCTGGTTGCGAAGCAAAAACAAAGAGAAATAATCAGATCTTGGTAAAAAAGTGCCCAAAAGGCGGTTTTTTTACATGCCATTGTTAAAAAATAGCCAAAGTAAAAATTTCGTTAAAGCAAAAATATATCTTCTGAGAGTAAAATCTTACACTTTATTACGTTTTTACACGCTTTCTTACGATTTTTATTTACATTTTTAACGCAATTTTAATGACGTTTTTTGATTGCTCAGGTAAAATTCACCTGACTTTAATAATAACAACCAGTGACGTTATATAAATCTTATGCCTGAAAACTTGGTCGATATCCAGAACCTTACGTTTAAACGTGATGAACGAGTGATCTATGATGATATTAGTCTGTCGATCCCTAAAGGAAAAGTTACCGCGATAATGGGGCCAAGTGGTATTGGTAAAACCACCTTATTACGTTTAATTGGCGGTCAACTCAGACCCAATTCAGGTAAAATACTTTTTGATGGACAAAATATTCCAACATTATCACGCAGTGCACTTTATGAAGCGCGTAAACGTATGAGCATGTTGTTTCAAAGTGGCGCGTTATTTACCGATATGAGTGTTTACGACAATATTGCTTTTCCGATGCGCGAACACAGTACCTTGTCAGAATCGTTAATTGAAAAAATGGTATTAATGAAACTTGAGGTCGTTGGTTTACGCGGTGCACGAAATTTAGCACCTGGCGAACTTTCTGGTGGCATGGCACGAAGAGTTGCCCTTGCCCGCGCTATCGCCTTAGACCCTGAACTTATTTTGTATGATGAGCCTTTTGCGGGACAAGACCCTATTTCAATGGGTGTTATTGTTCGTTTAATAAAAGATTTAAATGAAGCATTAGGTTTAACCTCAGTTGTGGTCTCACATGACGTTACAGAAGTAATGAGTATTGCCGATTACATTTATATTATTGCTGAAAAGAAAATTATTGGTCATGGCACACCGTCAGAGATAAGTAAGCAAACATCACCACTGGTGCAACAATTTATTCAAGGTGAGGCTGATGGTCCCGTACCATTTCATTTTCCTAGCGCCCCTTATCAATATGAATTAATGGGTAAGGAGCCTAAATAATGAATAGTTTACAAAGTTTAGGGCATAACATTATTGCCACGATTACGGGATTAGGGCGAGCAATAGTTTTATTACTTTCTGCATTGCTTCATGTGCCGAATGTACGTAAAGGCTTCCCTCTATTGGTGCAGCAGTTATATTCTGTTGGCGTACTTTCACTGATGATAGTGGTGGTATCCGGTTTATTTATTGGCATGGTTATCTCGCTACAGGGCTATACTATTTTAGTGGGCTATGGTGCTGAAGGCAGCTTAGGACCTATGGTCGCACTCTCTTTACTCCGTGAATTAGGCCCTGTGGTTGCGGCATTATTATTTGCAGGACGTGCAGGTTCTGCATTAACCGCCGAAATTGGTTTAATGAAAGCAACAGAACAATTATCAAGTTTAGAGATGATGGCAATTGATCCGTTACGTCGTGTGATTGCGCCAAGATTCTGGGCAGGGTTTATTAGTTTACCTTTGCTAGCCGCTATTTTTTCTGCCGTAGGAATATTAGGTGGTCATCTTGTTGGTGTTGAATGGTTAGGCGTAGACAGTGGCACATTCTGGTCAGTGATGCAGGCTCAAGTTGATTTTCAAAAAGATATTCTTAATGGGGTGATAAAATCGGTTGTTTTTGCTTTTGTTGTCACTTGGATAGCTGTTTATAAAGGTTACGATTGTGTACCAACATCAGAAGGTATTAGTCGAGCGACAACTTCAACAGTTGTACAATCATCATTATTGGTTTTAGGGTTAGATTTTGTATTAACAGCATTAATGTTTGCGAGTTAATGTTTGCTGTTAGTTAATTATTTATAATAATTTTTATTTTAGGTTTGGTGGAAGACATGGTGTCGAAAAAAATTGAGTTAATGGTAGGTTTATTTGCAGCAATAGGTATTGCTGCGTTGCTTATGCTTGCGCTGAAAGTTGCTGATAGCGGTATTTCCGGTAATAGTGAGACATATCAACTTTATGCTAAGTTTGATAACATTGGCGGTCTAAAAGTTCGTTCAGCGATAAAAGTGGGTGGTGTTGTTGTCGGTCGTGTTAGTCATATTACCATCGACGCAAAAGATTATACGCCGGTAGTCACTTTAGATATTTATACACAGTATATTAATTTTTCAGAAGCAACGTCGGTCTCTATTTTAACCGCAGGTTTGCTGGGTGAGCAATATGTTGGCTTACGACCTGGTTTTGTTGATGAATCGGTAGGCACGCTAGTTCCAGGTGACTTCATTGAAGATACTAAACCAGCATTAGTACTAGAAGAATTAATAGGACAATTTTTATTTAGTCAAGGAAGTGACTAGCTGGTTTACCAATGGAGAGTAGAAATATAATGAAAAAATTATTTACAGTAATAATCGCTTTAGCATTAATGGTGAGTATTAGTGCAACAGCAAAAGCGGTTGATAGTAAAAATCCGTACGCGATGATCGAAACGGTAGCGAAAGTAACGTTTAAACGTTTTTCTGACGAACAACCAGAGATTCGTAAGAACCCTGAAATATTGAAAGATATCGTTCGTGAAGAGTTGATGCCTTACATTAATTACCGATATGCAGCATTGAAAGTTATCGGTTTTAAAAACTTTGAACAAACAACTTCGCAAAGCAGAGCTGATTTTGTTGATGTTTTTAGAGAGTATTTAGTTACCTCATATGCACAAGTCTTTACTTTGTATAAGCAACAAGAAGTTGAATTTGAACCAGAAAGAGACTTTGATGACGCTAAGGTTGTTGCTGTTAGAACCTCGGTTTTAGACCCAGGTAGACCCCCTATTGATATTTCATTTCGTGTCAGAAGAAATACTACAACCAATGAATGGAAAGCTTACGATATGGTCGCCGAAGGTGTTAGTTTACTTGATAGTAAAGAAGTAGAACTTAGCGGCTTAATACGTCAAAAAGGTTTGCCATACGTTACTGAAATGTTAAAAGAAAAAAGCGATCAAAAAATCGTTTTTAAGTAGCGTTAATAGGCTATTTCTGTGATGATTAGGAATTGAAGTGAAGAAAATTAGTTTTATTGAAAAAGATTCCAGAGTTGTTTTTAGTGGTGAATTAACCTTATTAACTATTGATAATTCATTTGAAAAAAAATCAAAAGCTTTGATTAAATCAGGGGTATTAATCTTTGATTTGTCGAATGTTTCAAAAGTCGACACGGCTTGTTTAGCTTGGTTACTTGCCATGCTAGAATTAAGTAATAAGACTGACTGCCAATTAACTTTTGATAATTTACCAAAAGATTTAATTAAATTAGCTCAGTTAAGTTGTGTTGATATGTTCTTACCAAAAACTGATAGTACCCTTAATCAGTAACCGGAGATAAATGTGGAAGTTTCAGATATAGAAAAATTACTTAATGATGCCCTAGAACTTGATGAGTTACATGTTGCATTTGATGGATCACAATGCAAAGTGATTGCGGTTGCAGACTTTCTTGGTGAATTAAGCCGTGTAAAGAAGCAACAAGCAATATATGCACCTTTAGCAGAGACTATTAAAGCGGGTGCAATTCATGCGGTATCGATTAAAACTTTCACAACGTCAGTGTGGCAACGTGAAAAAATGTTTAATCTTCCGCTTTAAATTTTCATAACCAAATAAGAATATTCTATTGGATGCATTTAAAATAACAGGTGGTACGGCCCTAAAGGGTGAAGTAACCATCTCGGGCGCAAAGAACGCCGCTTTACCGATATTAATGTCAGCACTTCTCTCTAAGACACCGATTACATTTAGTAACGTTCCTAAGTTAAATGATATTGAAACGACGATTAAATTGCTAAGTCAATTAGGTGCTAAAGCTCATTGGTCTGGTGATAATGAATTAGTTATTGATGCAAGTACCATAGCTCATTGTCGTGCATCTTACGAGTTAGTTAAAACTATGCGCGCGTCTATATTAGTTTTAGGTCCGTTATTGGCGCGCTTTGGTCATGCAGAAGTTTCTTTGCCTGGCGGTTGTGCTATTGGCGCAAGACCGGTGAATTTACATATTCATGGTTTAAAGTTAATGGGCGCAGACATAGACGTTGAAAATGGTTATATCATTGCTCGCAATAATGGGCGCTTAAAAGGTGCGACCATTTTTATGGATACGGTAAGTGTTACCGGCACTGAAAACTTGATGATGGCTGCAGCATTAGCCGACGGTATTACCACGATCGAAAATGCTGCCCGCGAACCAGAAATTGTTGATTTAGCTAAGTGCTTAAACGCTATGGGCGCTAAAGTTTCTGGCGCAGGTACAGATACACTGAGCATAGAGGGTGTTGCCGAGTTATCAGGCACACAGTATCGTGTTATGCCAGATCGTATTGAAACAGGCACTTTTTTAGTGGCTGCTGCGGTTACTCAAGGCAAGGTTAAGTGTTTAAATACAGATCCTAAAGCTTTAGAAGCGGTTATAAGTAAGTTACAAGAAGCTGGCGCAGAAATTACCTCCGGTGATGATTGGATTGAGCTAACGATGAATCAGCGACCAAAAGCGGTTAATATTCGCACTGCTCCTCATCCTGCTTTTCCTACGGATATGCAAGCACAGTTCGTGACAATGAACGTAATTGCAAAAGGTATGGCAACGACAACAGAAACTATTTTTGAAAATCGTTTTATGCATGTTCCTGAACTACAACGCATGGGAGCTGATATTAGTCTCGAAGGCAATACCGCTATTTCTTGTGGTGTTGAATCACTTAACGGTGCGCAAGTAATGGCAACAGACTTACGTGCATCAGCAAGTTTAGTGATTGCTGGCTTAGTGGCGACCTCAGAAACACAAGTTGACCGTATTTATCATATTGACCGCGGTTACCAAAATATTGAAGATAAACTACAAGCACTTGGTGCGAATATTACACGCATTAAAGCGAGTTAGTCTGAAATTAAGATAAAAGATACGATTGATTAAAGCACCTTTTTAGGTGCTTTTTTTATCGCTCAATATAATGAATGGCTTAGCTGCATATTATCAGTGTTGTTATTTTGCTGAAATAACCAGATAAGTAAACTCGTTACGCTATTAATTAGCAATACCCTATTCTCTTAAACTGCTAGAATGCGACGTTATAGGTAAGCTTGAACAAAGCACGATAAATTGGCAAGTTATAAAGTGTTCAATACAAATAACACAGTAACAGAATGAGAGTATCCAGATGAATAGCATTGATCTTTTTGTAAAAAATTGGGGCAGTAAAAGCGCCATGGTACCGATAGCCAGTGAGGATATAACCGAGCTAGAATTAAAATTATCTGCTTACATGCCTGATGCATATAAATATTTGATCTCGACTTACGGTTTGGTACACACGCCAAATGTATTAACTAAAATCTGTGATTTAGGTGTCGATATTACCGAAGTACAAGATTTTTTAAGCCTTGATGATGTTTTTTCGCTCTCAAAGTTATATGAAATGACCGGTATGCCAAAAGGCCATATCTTGTTTGCATCTGATTGTAAGGGCAGTATGTTTTGCTTCAAACTTAGTGATTGTACGCACAGACAAGCAGACAGTGCAGTATGGTTCTATGATCACACGGCGGTAACGGTAAAAAAGGTCGCTAATTCTTTTACAGAATGGCTGGAGGCATTTAATGAACTTTGATATTACAGAACTTGGCGTTCAGGAAAAATATCGCCTACTCAATGGTGGTGTTACACCAAGACCAATCGCTTGGATCAGTACACGTTCTAAAGACGGTGTTGACAATCTTGCTCCTTACTCTTTTTTTACGGTGGCCAGTTGTAATCCTCCGGTACTTCTCTATACGCAGGTAACGCAACGCAGTGGTCTTGATAAAGACACCTTACAAAACTTAAGAGAAACGGGTGAATGTGTTATCAATATTGTAAATAGCTCATTATTGGCCCAAATGAACAAAACAAGTGCCAGTATTAGTCTCGATGAAAGTGAGTTTGACTTTGCCGGGGTTGATAAAATAGGTAGCTGTAGCGTGGCACCATTTTCGGTTAAAGCGTCGCCAATTCGTTATGAATGTACATTAAGAGAACTTATTACTCTCGGTGATTTACCTGCTGGGGGAACGCTTGTGCTTTTAGATGTAAAGTCTATTTATGTACGTGATGACCTATACAACGAAGCAGGGATAAACCAAGTGTTAATTGATTCTGTTGGTAAAATGGGCGGCGATGGTTATAGTCTCACTTCAGAATACATAGCCCTTGAACGCCCATAAATTGCAATAAAGGTTTGTTTAATTAGTTAACCGTGACGAACTGAAAATATCAAATATCGACCTCATCGATTAGTCAGACGACTAATCGGTGAGGTCGATTAGCATCTAATAAGAGCCGCTATCATGCATTCAAAAATACAATTAAGTAAAGAAGATCTCCGACAAGATAAACCGACCCGCGACGAATATGTGAAGCAGGCAAAAATTCCTTTAA
Source organism: Colwellia sp. MB3u-55 (assembly GCF_014076785.1). Lineage (NCBI taxonomy): Bacteria > Pseudomonadati > Pseudomonadota > Gammaproteobacteria > Alteromonadales > Colwelliaceae > Colwellia > Colwellia sp. MB3u-55. Next base: position 498,286 of record NZ_JACGUS010000122.1, on the reverse strand, counting down.
TATTGGTTTTAGATCATGTCACTAATAGCTACAACATAGGTGCATTTATTCGTTTGGCGGATGCTTTTGCTATTCAAAAAATTATTGTTTGTGGCGAACTCACAATCTCTGATAAAAAATTGAAAAAGGCCTCTAGAAATGAAGCGAAATGGGTCGATATTGAATACAGTGACAGCACGACGGCAAGCTTACAATCATTAATAGACGACGGTTATACTGTTTTTGGCGTAGAACTCTGTCAGCAGTCGGTTGACTATAAAGAGATGACCTACCCAACTGCTTGTGCATTAGTGTTAGGTAATGAACGCAAGGGCGTAAGTGAAGCGGCATTAAAGCTAAGCCATCATCAAATACACATTTCTATGTTTGGTATGGGTAATTCTCTGAATGTATCAACGGCTGGTGCTATCGTCTTAGCTGAGTGCGCTGATCAAATCCGCAAAATATCAGCAAATATAGTTACGGATTAATCCGTTATAAAACGTTAGCCATTAACACAGAACGTTTATTGGCTTAACTTGTTTCACCGGGCTTTGGTACATCACCTTTACTAACATTTTGTTGTTCAGATATTTCTTGTGACCACTTATGCTCAGCCGTGTCTGCTTTTATAGCTGCTTGATTATTACAACGCAGTGCAGTAAACGATAGTTGGGTTAACAGTGGAAAATGGTCTGAACCGATTGACGGTAAACGCTTAATTTTTTGCAGTGTAAAATGTTTGCTGTGAAACAAATGATCTAAAGGCCATCGAACCAATGGGTAGTCGACATGAAAAGTGTTAAATACTCCTCGTCCAACGCGAGGATCGAGTAAACCACTAATTTTATGAAACAGTCGTGTGGTAGCTGACCAAGCAACATCATTAAGATCGCCTGTCACAATAACGGGTTGTTCACTGTCAGCAACACTTCGAGCCACAATCATCAGCTCAGCATCACGCTCTGCAGATTCAGTATTCTCTGTTGGGCTTGGCGGCGCAGGATGAAGAAAATGCACTCGCACTTTATCGCCGCTACGTAATTCTATTGTGGTGTGTATTGATGGAACATCTTTTTCAACTAAATAACAGATTTCTTGTTCGGCGATAGGTAATCGTGAGAATACATGCATGCCATAGAGGTTATCAAGTGGGCATTTAACGCTATAAGGCATGTCAGTTTCTAGGACGTTAAGCTGTTCTTCCCACCATAGGTCTGATTCTAGTGTGACTAGCACATTGGGCTGATGTTTTTTAATCAGTGCTATCAGTGCATCGGCATTACGATTGGGTGTCAGAACATTTGAAGTAATAATACTAAGTTGTTTATCAGCATCAGATTCAGTAGAGTTTTTAACCTCTTTGGGATAAATAAAAGTATAGGGTATTATTCAAGATAACTGCCATATCAAACAAAGCGTTGTGCTAATAATCAGTGCCTGCGTACTTACTCTTTGGGGATCAAGAAAAATAAAATAGGCGAGTAACAAAATCGTTGCAAGTATAGTGAACTGTAAGCAAGGAAAATCCATACCTCTAACAATCCAACGGGGATGTCGAGACAAGGGCAAAAGGGTTGTTAGCACAGTAAACAGGGTGAAAAATGTGAGTATGGTTAACATTGATAGCCTAATCTTGTCCGCTTAATCTTAATATCTTGCTACTGTCGATATTTTCGTAATTGATTTTTACTGATGCTTATAATAGTTGAAAATAGAATGAACTATTTATTGAAATAAATAGCGCTAAGCCTAGTTTACCCGTAAGCACTTATAGGTGTTAACGGGTAAAAATCAACGCTTACTTTACTCTTGTGATACCGATAACAACAGCAATAACACCACCGATCATTCCTGCCCAAGCTTCAATAGGCGTATCACCGCTTAACGTACGAGTAAGTTGAGCGCTAGCTGAGTCATAAATGTTATAACCCCAAATCGCGAGAGCAACACCAACAATGATAAGGGTAATACCAATAATTTTATTATTCATTTCTACTCCAAATATTTATAAGACGATAGTTTAATCGCGTGAATACTAACGAAAGCATATAACGCTACGTTAACAGTTTATCTACCACTTTCACCAATCAAAATATAATTCGACAATTTAATCACACGGTAAAAACGTAAATAAACTCAACATTAGCTTAAGTGGTAGGCCTACAGATGAAAATTTCCCATCGAAATTGCCACTTTAAATAGGACTTATAGTTAACTTTTATCACTGATATTGTACTTTAGCCGAGTTGGCTTACCTTAATTATGTAAGACATAACGTACATAATTAAGTGTACATAGACTACATTTAGCTTTTTTTATATATGTATAATATTACTATTAAAATTTGTAACTACATGTAGTGAATGTAATTTTATTAAGACTTTAACGGTACATTGAAGTATCGATATTATAAAAAAAGGAACGTACCACCATGAAAAAATTGTTAATTGTATCATCTTTGCTACTTGCATCAGGTTGTGCAACGGTAAAAGATTCAACCGTCACGGAGACGAAACAAAAAAAGGCGGCTGTTAGCCAAACATTGCAAGCGGATGTCGTCAGTAAAAAATACCTTAAGCGCAAAGTTGCGATAGGACGTTTTACTAATGAAACTAAATACGGACAAAGCTTCTTTATTGATAAAAATAATGATCGTATTGGTAAGCAAGCTATGGATATATTATCGGCTAAGTTGTTTGAAACTGATCGATTTATAATGCTTGAACGTGCAGATCTAGCGCAAGTTGAAAAGGAACTTTCTATTGGCGGTGAGACGAGTCTTAAAAATGCGGCTGACTTCTTAATTGTTGGCTCTATTTCAGAGTTTGGCCGTAAAAACACCAGTGAAGTAGGAATTTTTTCAAGAGTTAAAAAACAAGAAGCCAATGCAACAGTAAACATTCGATTAATAGATGTATCAACAGGCCAGATAATCTATTCTGAGTCTGGTAAAGGGATCGCATTCTCTGAAGCGGGCAGTGTCATGGGCGTTGGTGATAAAGCAGGCTATGACAGTTCGCTTAATGATAAAGTGCTTAATGCGGCTATTACCGATTTAGCCTCAAATGTTATTGAAAACATGCTTGATAAACCTTGGAAATCTTACATTCTCTCTTCAGATGAAGGTAACCTCATTATCTCTGGCGGTAAATCTCAAAATATTTCTGAAAATTCTAAATTTACTGTTTATAAATCAGGTAACAAAGTTAAAAACCCACAAACAGGAATGTTTATTACCTTACCCGGAAAACCTATAGGTAACATTGTTGTGCTGACCTCTATGGGTGACACCCCAGAAAGTGAGATATCAATTGCTTCAATTTCAACAGGTGATTTTAGTCAATACATTGCATCAGGTGACTTCTCTTCGTTATACATTCAAGAAAGTAAATAAAGGATTATAAAATGAAATTATTAAAAATATCATTGTGTGTTTTTATTGCCATGTACTTAAGTGCTTGTGGTTATAACGAAGGAGTTCGAACTGCTGAGCCCGTATCATATGTTTACTTCACTGGAAATGCTGAAGGGGCAGAAGTGACAGTAGGTAAAGGAGAGGCTTTCGTTGTTGATAAATTAGGTGCACGTAACATTTATAAGGTTGCTACGGGTAAACAACAAGTAACGATCACCAAGAATGGTGTAACAGTAGTTAACAGGATTGTACTGTTAGGTGACGGCCAATCAAAAGAATTTAATGTACCTAAATAACAGCTAAGGACTCACAATGAAAACTAAAATTTTAATGATGGCTTGTGCAGTACTGCTAGCAACTGGTTGTGCAAGTGGGCCTAAGCCTATGTATGACTATGGCGAATATTCAGAGTCATTCTATGCAATGAAAAGAGATGCGGGTGAAATTTCTGAAGGCGAATGGAAGTTTGCGTTAGAAGATGTTATTCAACGCTCTGGTAACCAAGGATTACGTGTTCCGCCTGGCGTATACGCCAATTTAGGTTATTTACACTTAAAGTTAAATGATACCACCAAGGCAATTTCCTATTTTGAGTTGGAAAAAAGTGTTTATCCAGAATCAGTTATCTTTATGAATAATTTGATCAGTAAAGTTAAGGTACAGGGATAGTGATTATGTTTAATAAGTCTAGAACGTTGTTGGTTGCTCTCGTTGTTGTTTTTGTTTCAGGCTGTGTGAGTAACAACCTCGTCACTAAACTAGACGAATTCCCAGAGATGTATAATGAAAAACCACGTTCATTATTAATAATGCCACCAATCAATTTAAGTACGGCAGCAGATGCGAAAGATTATTATGCGACTACGGTAGAAATGCCTATCGCGTTTCAGGGATATTATACTTTTCCATATGAGCTAACGTCAGAAATATTGAAACAAGAAGGTATTTATGATGCTGAACTTGTTTACGACATGCCGCTTAATAAATTTCATGAGTACTTCGGTGCGGATGCGGTGTTATTTACCAAAATACTTAAGTGGGACACTAGCTATTTGGTTATTGCTTCAAGCTTAACCGTATCAATTGAAGCAGAAATAAAATCAACCAAAACATCTTCGACCTTATGGAAATATACCGGCACGGTTGTTGTTGATCTTAGTGGTGGAAATAATGGTGGTGGTTTAGCTGGATTGATTGTTGGCGCAATAGCTACAGCGGTAAACACGGCAGCAGCTGATTACACCCGTTATGCAAGACAGGCTAATAGCCGGTTTGTTGGTACAGTACCGGTAGGGCCTTACCATCCGCTCTACCTTAAAGACCAGAAAGTTCAAATTCTGCAGCAAGCCTCAGAAAATAATAGTGCTAAATAACTCACTATAAATAATGCAGGATATTGTGTGAAAATAAAATATAAAAGTGGCTTAGTTTCGCGACACTTTTATATTATTTTCTTCACTCAAATACCTCACCTTATGCAATGAAACCATCATGTAAGCTAGTCGAGTGTTTTCTTAAAACGCAGCGCTGAAACAAGTAAGCCAAAACAGGTAAAAGCAATTAACCATAGCATATCAAAATTCATTTCAATAACGTCAACATCACGAAATACTACAGCTCTTATTAAGCGAATAAAGTGTGTCGCTGGCAGTGCCTCAGCAATAATTGTCCGGGCAGTGGCATACCTTCATAAGGGAACATAAAGCCAGATAATAATATAGATGGCAGTAAAATTAATATTGTCATTTGCATTGATTGTAATTGGTTTTTAGCAATTGTAGATATAACTAAACAAGTACTCAGCTGGCGAAAATAATAGTTTTATACATATACAGTTCAATTAATCACCTTGGTCAAAAAAAAATCACTTTCTTTCTGTCATATTGATTAAAATACAATGTTTTGGCAAATATTACAGCTTATTTCCTTAATTATATCGGTTATATTTTGTTAAAAATATAATAAAATATTGCTAAGTTTGGTTTACGTATCAGTGTTTCTTAACCTGATATCTCACCTTCTGTTTAAATCAATATTCAGTAGTGCTGAAACAGATATATTTGCTTAGCCTGATGTTGAAATAATCTCATTACCTGGTCTATTCAAAGCTATAAAAAAGGTCACTAGTATGACTAGCGACCACTTTAGGCTTAATGCTCCTGAGGATAGGCGACAACCCAATCAGTTGGTTCATCACCTTGTTTATCAAATTTATATTTAACAGAATCAAATCCACAGCTTTTTACGAGCCCATTAAAGTCAAAAGGTTGCTTTACGCCTGCTTTTGATTCCATGAATGCCGCATCGCTTGGTATCATAACTTTTGCATGTTCGGCTGAGATCACAAATGCAGCTTCGGCTAATATCAGATCGTTATTATGGCGCTTGATAATCTGAGCATTTCCTAAGCTATTTCCATCTAAATCTTTGAACTCGAACTCTTCTGGATGATTAATCTCGATAACATCACCGCCATCAAGTTGATATGCAATTAACATGTTTACCATTGTTTATTTATCCCTATTTTATTTGTTTTTATTTCTTAGAGGGCTTTGAACAATCATAGCCTAGTAAGCAAGTCCGATCTTATACTACATTAAAAATAACAAATTATTATTGATATGAACGTACTTAAAACAAAGTTTTGCTAATAATTTACTATTAACCATGATAATCAATAAGCCTTCGTAAGAATAAAACCTCTATAGCTAGCATTAAAGAGTAAATAATCTACTTAGTTGTGTAGATACAAAATTTGCAAAGCTAAACGCACTTTTATAAACAACTAAACCGCTTAGTCATTAGCTTCATTAACACTTTGTGAGTAACGTTTATAGATTTATTATGAACCTAAAACTAGAGGTCGTAAACCACTTCAGAGTACTCCATTACCGACTCTTGTAAGAACATAATAGGTTGAGATTATACGTATAGTAAAACCACCCTCATCCGATATGTCAAAAGTTTAGCACTCATCTTATATTCAAGCAGTGGATCTTTACACCAACACTACTGTGGTAAGCCTACCGTTTTGAGATATCTTAAAGGGGGAGGGGATTTATGCAGATTTTTGACACCGCAAGAGTGAGTGTTATCGCACATGACATTATTGGAGTCACTAAAACAGAATAAAATTTTCACAATACATTTTTAATGGTGAAAGGTGACTACAGTGATAACTACAGTTAATTTTAAGATTGAAATTTATTGTTAGTAAATACTTATGAGGATAATAATATTTGAAGTGGTGGCCCCTCCCTGAATCTAAGAAACACTAGAGTACGGGCTGCGGGACGATTTTACCACTGTTTTTAAAGGCTTTTTTATCTTTTTTTACACCTATGTCAACTGTAAAAAAGGGTGTAAAAATGAAAATAGAAACTACTTTCTCGTTCACAGACAAACGAATAAAACAGATTAAAGCACAGTTAAGCACTAAAACCTATTCGAACAATAAGTTTGGAAATTTAAAGCTGGTTGTTACCCCTAACGGGACTAAAACATTCTATGTTCGCTTTAAAGCTAAAACTAAAAGTTATAATGAAAAACTAGGAAGCGCTGATTTATTAAGTCTAAATGATGCGCGTCATAGGGCTGTCGAATTTATCAATTATATAAGAGGAAATATTACCGCTCAAAGTGTGCGAGATAACATTGTATCAAGTTCAAAATTTAAAACGGTACATGATGTATTTAAAACATATAGAGACAATGAACTATGTCAGCGACAAACTATTGCTGGCAGAACGCATGCCCTTGAAGTTTCGTATGAATGTCACATCAAGAAAAAAATAGGCCAGATGCCAATTGAAGAGCTAACCAAAAAGTTTACCCGTAGCCTTTTTAGAGAGTTAGAATCTCTAGGTTACTCGGTTCATAATCGATGTTTAAGTGCCATTAAATCGGCGTTTAATTACGTATTAGATTATGAAGATGATTCAGGATTAACAGCTAACCCTTTTGGTCGAATTAAAAAGTTGGCAGGTGTTAAGAGAAGCAGATACCTCACACACAAAGAAGCAAAGCTTTTGTTAAAAGCACTTGATGTCGAAATGAATCAAGATGTCGCTGACATATACAGAATGGCATTATTTACAGGCGCTAGACTTTCAAATGTTAAAACCATGCAATGGCATGATATAGACTTAATATCAGGTGTTTGGTTAATCCCTGCAAGTAATACTAAAACAGCTCATCACTATGAAATTCCGCTACATGACTATGTTTTAGATCTTTTGAAAAAAAGGGGGGATTTATTTACTAATGAAAAATTTGTTTTCCCTTCCAAGACATCCAAGTATGGCTATATTACAGGTGGTGATCCTATATGGAAATCATCAATTAAGCGGGCAGGTTTATATCATGAAAACCCAAACATTAGACCAAGGCCACATGACTTACGACGAACGTTTGCGACATGGCAAATTCAGTCTGGCGCTGATATCAGTGTTGTTTCTAAAGCTTTGTGCCATACATCTTTAAAGCACACCATGGTATACGCCCACACCAATGTAGATCAGGTTAGAGAATCGGTTAATAAGGCATTTGATATATTCTAAGCTGATTTACGGCATAACTAATTAACTCGATAAGTTATGGGGAGGTTTACAGGCTCTCTGTTTGTAATTCAAGGAGCCCCAGTTCAAGTCATGAGGTGTGACTTGAACAGGGGATTGTTAAAGAGTATATAATCACTTTAATTGCAGATACAAAATTTACAAAGCTAAGCGCATTTTTATGAACAACTAAACCGCTTAGTAATTCGCTTTATCAACTTTTTGTGAGTACCAAAGTATTTTAAACGAAAATCCGTTTAATGTCAGATAGCTCAATGGAGAGGTCTTATATAATAAGGAGTGCTATTAAAATTTAAAATAATTAATTCGAAGAGTCAACTTGTTAAAAATAGCACAAATGTGGTAGTTGTTTGCGCATGTCCTTCAAAGTGACTTTGGTCATTACACTAATGTAACTCACTGTTTACATTGCTAAAGAAATATTGAAGATAAAAAGGATATTACTGACATGTGTGCATATTATATGTTATAAATATCTTTTAATACATATACTTATATATGGATATATAATGCTTAAAAAAGTTCATGCTGATGCTGCTAACTCTGTAATAAGTTTATTAGAACAATCTGCTTCAACATCTGTACTTTCAGCACTTCAGTCTAACTTTACTAAGGGACAAGCAATCGCCTTGCTGGATAACGCTCCCATCTGCATCAAAATATTAGACCTTGCTTTTAACTTAAAATATATGAGCCCTTCTGGAATTAAATCACTCGGTATTGATGATATTAATAACTTTTATGGACGACCTTACCCTTTTGATTTTTATCCACAATTATTCTGTGACGATATGACTGAGAGTTTAAATAGGGCACTGACAACTAATAAGATCGTTAAGCAAGAAGCTAATATAGTTGATCTCAAAGGTAATGAATTACGCTTTCACTCAACCATTATTCCGGTCGAAAGTGAAAGTGGCCAAAATGAAACCCTGTTAGTAATATCCGTTGAAGTACCTGTAACTAATGAGGAGGATATAGAGTTATCAAAGCTTAAAAGCCTTCAAGTGGGGAATTTCATAAATGAGGATTCAAATCAGAATTTCAATTCAAGCTTTATGGCAAAAGTTGAAAATGTTGTACTCGTTAACATGCATGATAATAACTTTGACGTAAACGCTTTGTCCGAACATTTATTTATGAGTCGTTCAACATTACAACGGAAATTAAAAACGGAAACGGGGGAAAGTGCAGCAATATATATTCGTCAAAAAAGGTTGTCTAAGGCGCATGAGTTTATTCAATCTAAGGTTCATAAAACATTAGCAGAAACTGCATATTCTGTCGGTTTTAAGCACGTTGGAAATTTTTCAACATTATATAAAAAGTATCAACTTGCGATAAAAAGTCAGTGACAAATGTCTTATTAAAATCAATCGTTTGAAGTTATTTATTAAAATGACAATTTACTTATTAAATAAATTAATGTTTTTTCAGGTACTTCAAATGAAGGAGTATTAACAAGTAAGAACCTTCTATAAATTTCCAAAACTAAATTCACATCTACTTCGAGTGTAAACACCCCTGTATACTTGGACGTTATCATTAGCGAAAACGGGTCGATTATATGCGAAAGTCGGTCAATATACTCGTTTGGCTATCAAAGGTTCTCAGCTTATTGTTAATATACTTTATTGGAAATAAGGATGATTCAAGAAACATAAAGGTTTTATGGATTTTGTCGTTGTAAATGGAATTTGAATGAATAAAAAATATTTTAATATTAAGTTGTTATTATTGATTGTGCTTGGAATTATTGTTTTAAGCTTTTTTTTGATCACAAGTGAACAAGATAAAAGTGTAGATGCTCAAGTTAGCCAGTCTGCCTTGCTCACAAGTAAAAAGTTAGCCAACCAACCCCAATCTCCTGTAGCACGTATTGTTAAAAATACAGGGAAGATATTATCTATTCAAAATGGGGGCGGTTACTCTTTTATAGAAGTCGAATTACCTTCAAGAAAAACATTAACCTTAGCTGCTGCTAATCTACCGAACAAACTTTTGGTTGGTAATGTAGTCCATTGGGAAAACCCTCGTTTAAGCAAAAATTATTATAGTCATGCACTAAAGCAAAATTTCGAGCGGCTATATATGGTAACAATTAAAGATGAATCAATTAAAGTGGGCGTGATTGCGGCCATTAAAATAGTTGATGAAAATACCTTTCTTAGCGTTCAACAAGAGCAATCTGTTCTCGAACTGATTGTTAAAAATGAGCGTGTTTCAGGTGAGTTACTCGTTGGTAATAAGATCGAGTGGCAACAAGAAAAAACCTCACCAAATAGAAATAACCAACCTCCAAAGATGAATACCCCTCCTAGATCACCAGTGATGGTCGATTGGATAAAAAAGTCAGAAAAATAAATTAATAAGCAAACTTCAATAAATGGAATAACAATATGAAGAACGCATACTATAAACAATCTTTAGCACTAACTTTTTCTCTAATATCACTGGCTGTGACAGCAAGTACGACAGGGCAACTGACGTTAACGGATTCATCAGGAGTTGTGGTTCCAACTTACCAAAATGGCGAAAGTGCCTACATTCAAGTTGCCGATAGCGATGGCAATGCAGACCCAGCGGTAGCGGAAACCTTAACGGTTAAAATTACTTCAGAAACTGAAGATACGGGTACGCCATTTAGTGCGACAACCCCTATTGCTGCAAACAGCAATGTTGGCGACGGCACGCTTACCGTTTTGAAAACCTCATACGACACAAAAAACGAAGATTGGTCAATGCTAGCGGTCAGTGCGAATAGTTTCCTTGTGACAGGCAGTGTTTCAGGCCAACAAAGTCAGCAATACGCTATCACCGATGGCGCGAGTGAAAAGCACACCTATATCAGTGATAACAATGAAGTGAGCTTTTTCATTGAAAACGGTTCCATTGCTTTCACAGTGGGTGATACTTTCACCTTTTCAACCAGCGCAGGTACGATTGTTGGTGAAACAGTAACCTTAACGGAAACTGATGTAGATACAGGTGTTTTTACTAATAGCATAACGCTCAATGAAGCAGAAACACCCAATGAAGCAGATGGTATTTTAGATGTGCAGTCAGGTGATTTAATTACCGTATTTTATGATGATGCCAGCGGCGATTGGGGCGATGCTGAGCAAGCCCGTACTACCGCACTTTATGCCGCTACCGTAATTAAAGGCTCTACTTTATTAGAAGATACTATTTGGACAGAAGAAAATAGTCCTTATCTTGTTACGGGTGATGTGACAGTTTCAGTCAATACCACGCTAACCATCATGCCAGGGGTTAAGGTGTTGTTCCTTGCAAATTCAGATGACACAATGGGTGGGCAAGCGCCTTATGACAGTGAACTGATTATTCAGGGTAGCTTAAATGTTGCAGGAACTGAGGCTAAGGGCGTAATTCTCACGAGTAGTAACCGAGAGCCTGCCATAGGAGATTGGGGGGGGATTCGCGTTGAAAATAGTACAGCAAGTATTACCTATACCACACTTGAGTATAGTGCCTATGGTGTTGATTTGTATAATGTACAAGATGGCAATGTGTTTACGTTAAGTCACAGTGAAGTTGCTAACAACGGCTTAGGGATTAGAGCTAACTATTCTTACAATGGTATATTTACATTAACAAATAACGCTATTAGGGAAAACAGTGGACGTGCGATCGACTCAGACAATAGTTATGCATATTGGGTCTTAGAGGGAAACACCATTTCAGATAATGGACGTCAAGGTGACAACGCATTATCTTTCGGTTATTCGCATGACATTTCGTTCATTGATAATGAAATATCAGGCAATAGTGGTGGTGTTCAAATATCTGAGGTTCGCGATGATTTAATCTTCACTGGTAATACGTTATCTAATAATAAAGATCAATATATGATGATGTCAGGCGGTCTGAATATCAATACGTGGTCTGAAGACGGGGAATGGGTGACAGATAGCATAGTCATTGAAGATAATATCATCGACGACAATAGCTATACAGGCATTCAATTACATTACTCTGGTGATGTTGACCCAGCGATTAATCGTAATAAGGTGCGTAACAATTCAGGGTACGGAATTTCTATCCATTCCCAAAGTCATAATACTCAGCCTATTATTCATGATAATGAAATAACAGGTAACGGCCTTAATGACATGGGTAGTCAGGCAGGTTTGTACATTTCAGGTAAAGCAGTACCTTCCATTGTCGGCAATACCATTGACAATAATGGTGCGGGTATTTATGTAAATTATGATGATGTTAATGGTAATGGCGACTTTGCGTTATCGAATAATATCATTACCAATAACCAGGGATATGGCGTCAGTGTTAACGGTTATGCTAAACCAGTAATTAACGATAATGATATTGTTGGAAATACGGGTTATGCATTAGAAAACCATACTAGTTTTGCGCTTGTTGCGAAGAACAATTGGTGGGGTGTGGATGATAGTGCAGAGATAAACGAAGGCTCGAACCCTAAAGCGTTGAGCTTTATTTATGATGGGAATAATGACGGTAATGCAGGTAAGGTTAATTATGCAGGCTGGTTAAGCTTTTCAATTCAAGATCAAAGCCCACCAGTAACGACACTATCTAGTGTAAGTGTAATTTCTTTATTATCTTTTGAAATTACCTTGTCATGTAATGATGATATTGGTGGAGTTAACTCTGGTTGTAGTAAAACTTATTACAGTATTGATGGCAGTGAACCAACGACTAGCTCAGTGTTATATGAAGGTGTAATAACGCTTAATGAAAGTGCTATTGTTAAATCCTTCTCTATTGATGTAGCAGGTCATCAAGAAGCCGCAGTTACTAAGCGTTTTTATATTGGTGATATTGATGCACAAAATGCTAGTCGAAGTGGTGAGTTGTCACTTGGCGATCAAGAAACCAGTCAAGAATTCTCTGCTGAGATCTCTGAGCCTATTATTTTATTAAGTGCACCTAGCTATAAAAATAGTGGTTCAGGCGTTGCAAAAGTGTCAAGTATCACATCAACAGAAGTAACAGCTTCATTTAAAGAGTGGGGATACCTTGATGGTAATCATGATGTAGAGTCAGTTCCTTATGTTGCGTTGACCAAAGGTAGATACTTATTAAGCAATGGTGACGAGTTAGAAGTCGGTGAACTTCAACTGTCTTCAATTCAGCAGTGGCATGAAACTTCATTTGCAAGCTCGTTTGCAGCAGCACCAACTGTCATTTTGACTAGTCAAAGTAATGAGACTAATAAAGTCTTTAATTTACTGACTGATAATATAACTAGTTCAGGATTTTCGGCTAAATTAGCTGAACAAGAAAACAATACGGTAGGCGAATACGCAGAGAAAGTCGGTTACTTGGCTTACTACAAAAATGAATTAGAGCCTATAGAACAAAGTGAGCCGTTTGTAGTCTCTTCAAATATAGAAGTGAGCTCTGATTGGTCAGCAGTTGATAGTTTTGCTATTAGTTTGCAGGAAGAAGCTTCATTTGATGAAGAGTTAGTTCATAGCAGCGAATTCATTTCAATGGTTAACATCAACGGGACTATATTACTCCAGCAAGTAGGTGAATTAGAAACAGATACTAGTTCGCTTCGTCGTTCAATTGTAGATACAGATCTAGATAACATATTCGATGTATTAGATACAGACGATGATAACGATGGTGCTTTAGATGTCGAAGATACATGCCCGATAAACTCTCGTTTGAATAGCAATGGCACAACTGAAGGAGATATTAAGTCTTTTCAATATTGTATTAGTAATGATGTCCCTCCTAAAGTGCACTTTGAACTTGCTCTGTCAGATAACTTTTCTAATGCTGAAACCGTTAAAGTTTTATATTGGTTAGAGGGAAATGAGCAACATTGGATCACTCTAACAAGAGATCCTGAAACAGGTTTGTTTGTTACTGAAATTGAACTTAATGAATATGCTGCATCTGGTTCTTACGACGTAAGGGCAATGGAGTTAACGGACAATCAGGGTAATGAGATTTATTTAAACGAGAGCCAGATAAACTTACTTGGCTTTAATACAAGCGTAGATTTTAATAATCCTGTTTCTGATAGTGAAAAACCATCTGTTACAAGCTTAACGACTTCAGGATGGAGTATTAACAATAATGAAGAACCGCAAATAACCTTTACTGTTGTTGTTGAAGATAATTTGAGTGGCTTACAGGACGGAATACTTCTGGAACTTTATTCACCAACAGGCACTTCAATTCAAGAACATGGCATAAAAGTAGCTAACAATACCTATAGTTTTGACTTTGTACTTAACAAGTATGCTAGTTCAGGTGTTTACCCTATATATACTATCCGTTTGTATGACAATGCTGGAAACTCAAACTTTTCCCAAGATTGGATTGCAGACAATCTTGAGGGGTACGAATTAGTCAATCCAAACTCTGATACCTCAGCAGCTTCTTTAAGCTATATCAATTTAGAAGCTAAATTTGACGAACAAAGTGACCGTCCTATTTTAGCTATTAATGGCTTAGCAACTGATGATGTATCAGGTGTTGAAAAGGTTTATTTAAGACTGACAAGACCAAGTAATGGTGATCTGGACAAATGGCAAGAAATTGATAATGGTGAAAATGTGTTGAACCGCACTTTCTCTAGCCAAATAGCACTTCCACAAATTTATGAAAGTGGTGAATATAAAGTCGACTTTGTAAGACTTAATGATTTTGCAGCAAACGAAAAAACATTAAGTAAAACCGATATAGATGAAGCCAATCAAAGCTCTATTACATCCATAAACCTTTATTATCCTGATGACGAAGTATCTGATTCATACGAAATAGAAGCCTCTACGAAAGATGATTTTGTATTTGGTGCTAATCGAAGTAATGATCACCTAATCGGTTTGTCAGGAAATGACTATATATTTTCTGGTGATGGTAATGATCATGTTGAAGCGGGTGCTGGTGATGATTTAGTTATTGGCGGTTCAGGTCAAGGTGATGATATTTATGAGGGTGATGAAGGTTTTGATACCCTAAAATACACATCAGCAGTGCAGCCGATTATTGTAGATTTCATCAACGGTACAGCTTCTGGTATCAATATAGACAGCGATACTTTTACTGGCTTTGAGAGGTTAATTGCAGGCCAAAGTAATGATGTAATAATTACTGATGAAAATATCAATATCATTTTAGGTTACAGCGGTGACGATATTATTGTAGCTAGTGCAGGTAGTGATGAATTAACGGGTGGTAATGGTAAAGATGAATTTGTTTTTAAAGACCTTTCTCTAGCTACATTAGCTAACCACACCACAATTGTTGATTATCAATCTGAAGATAGCGTAGTAATTGTTGATCATGAATCTGCGAGTAATCTAGTTTGGAATACCAACTTAAATGACACAGTGACAACGATAAGTGTTGAAAATGAGCTGTATTTCACCACAGACGGAACAGATGGTTACTTAATCTTAGTTAGTGATGTAAACGCTAAAGAAAACTCTTTTGTCGTTAAATTATCAAACATAAATAACTTGGGTGATATTTCAATTACCAGTAACTCATCAAATGATCTTGATGAAGATGGCCAATATAATTACTTTGATACCGATGATGATAACGATGGTGTTCTAGATAAAGATGATGCATTTTCAACGAACGCCGCAGCAAGTGTTGATACTGATTTAGATGGTTTACCAGATAGTTTTCATGAAAATTGTGACGACACCTGTGTTATTGATTCTAGCTTAACGTTAGATTTAGATGATGATAATGATGGTTATTCTGACATTGATGAATTAGCTAATGAAACGGATGGTTTATCAGCAGACTCGTTGCCTAGTGATAATGACGGAGATTTCATTTCAAACTTATTAGATAGTGATGACGATAATGACGGTTACTCAGATGAAGATGAATTAGCCAATGGAACAGATAGTTTATCAGCAGACTCGTTACCTACTGATACTGATGAAGACTTTGTATCAGATTTATTAGATACCGATGATGATAATGATCTTGTTTTAGATGTTGATGATGCTTTCCCATTAGACAGTACGGAATCAGTAGATACCGATGGCGATGACATAGGTAACAACGTTGATACCGATGATGATGGCGATGGAATTATTGACGAAAACGATAGTGCACCTCTAAACGGCTCTATTGGTGATGAGGAATCACCTGTTTTCTCTGAACTAGTTGATGTTACTTTTGAAGCAACAGGAACTACTACTGATTTAGACTTAGTTGTGCCAGAAGTTTTTGATAATAACCTTAATGCTCCAACTGTTACGTCTGACTATAGTGATGCACTGCCATTGGGAACACACGAGATAACATGGACAGCAACGGATTTTGCAGGAAACGTTTCAACAGCAACACAACTAGTGACAATTGTTGATACAACCGCTGCGATGTTTAATGATTTTCAAATACAAACTCTAAGTGCGATGGGTATTTTTAGTGATGTTTCAGACGAGATAAACAATGTTCAGGCTTATGACTTAGTTGATGGAAGCATTAATGCAGTTGTTATTGGTGATACGCTTTATCGTTCTGGTGCTCATTTTGTGCCAGTATCGGCAACTGATAGCTCAGGTAATATTGCTGAAACAGAGGTAGAAGTACATATTAATCCGCTTGTAGAATTAAGCCAAAGCAGAAAAGTTGAGCCAGGCGCTTCGGTTGTATTACCTGTAACGCTTTCAGGTAATGCTGCGGTTTATCCTGTTGGAGTAACTTATACACTGATGCAGTCTGGTTCAATCATTGCAACAAATGAACTTACAATTTCCGAAAATATTTCAGGTGTTATTACCATTGAAATACCCAATGACGCACTTAATGGTGATGTTTACTCTGTTGCTATAACATCGGCTAAAAATGCAGTATTAGGTTTTGTAACGTCTATTCAATTAACGGTAGATCAAACTAACTTTATACCCACGCTAATATTAGTGACTCAACAAAATGATGAAAAAATCAGTGTTGTTGATGGTCAAGGTGGCATTGTTACTGTGACTGCTTTTGTTCATGATATTAATGTAAATGATATACACGATATTACTTGGAGTTCATTGAACAATACTCTGGTTGATTTAAATACTGATAGCTTAACATCTACTTTTGAGTTCTCGCCTGAGGGCTTAACGTCAGACACTTATGAATTAACCGTGAATGTAAGTGAAAATAATACTAGCGAGCTATATAGTATTTCTGTTGATAAAAATATCGTTGTTGATGCCTCACTTCCACCATTAGATATAAATACCGATAGTGATAATGATGGAATTTCAGATGCGGACGAAGGTTATAGTGATAGTGATAATGATGGCATATCTGACTACTTAGATACTGACGATAATCCAAGTCGTTTACCGATTGATGACTTAACAGCAGCAATGCAAACCTTGAATGGTTTAAGTTTAAGCCTTGGCGATATAGTTACAACGTCAAGTGGTGTAACAGCAGCTAATGCAACAGTAAATGTTAACGATATTAGTACTGATGAGCATTTTACTACATTATCGACTATCACCAACTTTAATGTTTCAGGCTTGACTGAGGCTGGTCAATCTGTGCCTATTGTTATTCCTTTAGCAAACGGAAAAACAATACTTGAAGGTAGTATCTATAGAAAGCATAGCAAGAGTAAAGGTTGGTTTGATTTTGTGGTTGATAGCAACAATGGTGTTTACTCTGCGTTAGCAGACGAAGACGGTAATTGTCCTAATCCATTATCAACCCAGTATCAACAAGGTCTAACGGCTGGCAACAACTGTATTCAACTACTCATCAAAGATGGTGGAGAGAATGATGCAGATGGTCTCGCTAACGGTATGGTTAAAGACCCTGGTGTTTTAACTTCAGAAGTCATAAACCAAGCACCTGTTATTGTTGTTAATACTGATGAAACAGCAAATGAAGGCAGTGTTGTTACCTTTGACGCATCAGAAACTATCGATGCAGAAAATGACATGTTAACTTATCAATGGGTACAGTTAACGGGAATCACGGTTGAGCTATCAGGGCAGGATACTGAAACTTTAAGTTTTACAGCGCCACAGGTAAGTAACGATGAGTCTTTAACATTCGAACTAACCGTAAATGATGGTCGAGACAGCACAACAACTGAAGTTGAGCTATTGGTGCTTCAAGTGAACATTGCACCAACGGTTTCAATTGATAGCCATACTTCATCTTTTGATGAAGGTGATTCTGTATCGTTAAAGGCAACAGGCGCTGACGAAGATGCTGACGCGTTAAGTTATGCGTGGGAGCAAACATCAGGCCCGACAGTAACGCTTTCGGGAGCTTCAAGCGCATCGGTTACTTTTACTGCACCAGCAGTTACAAGCGACCAAAACCTTGAGTTTAAAGTAACGGTATCAGATGGCGTTGATACTGTGTCTAAAACGACAACTGTGACCATTAATAATGTAGCTGCTGTAACACCTCCAGTAACACCGCCGAAAGAAAGTGGTGGAGGTGGCGGCTCTATGGGGTGGGTACTTATCGTAATGAGTTTTGGATTATTAAGAAAACGGTTGATAAAAATAGCCGCGTAAACTGAAAAATAAAGCAGCTCAATTAAGGAGGTACGTAAAATATACGTATCTCTTTTTTTATGTGAGCCAACGTAAAAAACTATCGTGAATGTCCTGATAAATGAATCTCTATATGAGACTGAGTTTAAATAGATGACTTCAAATCTTCAGTTTTTTCAAGTGGATCATATTTACGATAAATTTAGAATAATACATAAAATAATAATTAAAAGAGAGTTTATAAATGAAATATTTAATGGCAATAATGTTAGTTGGTTTTTCGGTATTTTCAAATGCGGGTATTATTACTCATAACAATTGGAAAACGGACGGAACCATTGTCAATTACACTGGGGCAAATAAAACCCTTTCGAATAAAGAATGGTTAAGCTGGTCTTTAACAGATGAAATGTCTATCGAGCAGGTACTGAATTCTGATTTAGTTTTAAAAGATGGTTGGTATATAGCAACCATCTGACTTATTGTCTGTAGCATTTAATGATTTTTTCGGTTCAACTCAGTTTAATGAGGATACAGGTGAGGGGGATAAATCGGCCATTACTGATGAATTGGCAGTTACTTTCACTACAATATTCGGATCGACATTTCAAAGTGATAGTTCTGTTAATAATTTGAGCACAAGCGCTGCATGGTCTTATAATGCAGCTGGCACAAAGCTGTTTGCAGCCACGGTCAGAAGTGAATACCAAGTAGAGAATTACACTCCTTATAATTCAGCATGGGGATATGTGAGGGATTATTCTCTTAGAACGTCACAGTTTGACTCTATGTCACCCGAGTTCGGCGTTGCACTTGTAAGAGTTATTTCACCCCCGATGTCAGTGAGTGAACCAACAGGCATGGGGATTGCGCTATTAGCCGCATTTCCATTTCTTTTAAGAATGAGACGTAGTAAAAAATAAGAGTCTGTAGTGACTCTTAGGTCCTTAACAATATCTATGTAACTGCCTATCGTGAATGCCCATATAGCGTTTAGGAAAGGCAGCCTATCGACAAGACAGAAAAATATTTAAGTGACACTGGCTCTAAATAAAATAGTCTAGATGTTTCAACATCTCGTCAGTCGTCATCATTAAAGAGGGTTTTTGATAAGATACGATGGCGATAAAACAAATTTTCAGCTAATTAATTCCTAAAGTACTTATTTATCGACAAGCGTCATCCTACAGAATTAACAAATTAAATTTATAGCTGTTTTAATGAGTGAAGTGAATTCAAGCAAAGAGTTTATTGTAATGGCTTAAGATTTTTCTTCGCTTTAACTGTTGCTGTTCGCAGTAATCATTTAAAGCATCTTGTGGCCAACCGGACCATGAAACTGTGTTTTATTAACTTAACCCTTGATAATACTTATTAGGCTTATTAAAAGATTTTATAGTGTTAAAAATTGTTAAGATTTTTAGGAGTGTTTTACTTAAAAAAGGATTATTAATAATCTTTATGGAAATATATCTAAGAAAAAACAAGTAAATGCTAACTAGAGCTTACTTAGATAATTTATTTTGTTTGTTGTTAACTTGGAGTGTACTGTTAGAAGTGGTGGCCCCTCCCTGACTTGAACAGGGGACCTGCCGATTATGAGTCGGATGCTCTAACCAACTGAGCTAAGGGGCCATCTTTTTATCCGCTTTAAATTGAGGGTTCAACTTAAAGCGGCGTGAAGTATAAGCATTTTTTATTTTGTTGTCACTAGCGTATTTTTAAAAAATGCTAAATTATAGAGTGTTTGGTTAATTGTTAGGCAATACGGATGATTTTTATCAGTATTGCCTAAACCTTATTACTTAATCTTTACTTTTTTCTAACCAATAAAGATAACGAAAGCATAGTTAACCAAAATATTGAACCACCAGAAGATTTTTTTGGTGTCGATGTCGTTGTAACTACTGCAGGTGAAGCCACTACTGAGACGATAATACTCTCAGCTGTTGATAAACCTTTAGAGTCTGTAGCAGTAAATTTAAATGTTAGTGACTCAGTCGTATTGGGTGCTGTGAAACTTGTGATTAAAGTATTGGCATTAGATAAGGTTACATTCGAGCCGGCAGTTTGCTCCCAAAGATAGGTCATCGTATCGTTCTCTGCATCTCTTGCTTGTGCTGCTAGACTTTGTGTTCTTCCACCGGTTAATTCGACATTCGCTCCTAAGGTAACAACAGGTGCGGTATTCAATGGAGGTGCAATAACCGAGATAGTAAGACTCTTTGTCGTTGAAGCGCCCCTAAAGTCTGTTGCCGTGAATTGAAACATTAGAGATTCAGCGCTATCGGGTGCTGTAAAGCTTGCTGATAAGGTCTCAGCATTTGTTAATATCACCTCAGAGCCTGACGTTTGCACCCATAGATAAGTCATAGTGTCATTTTCATTATCACTTGTTTGTGCTGTTAAACTTTGTGTTTGACCGGTGTTTACTTCAAAATCTTCACTGAGTGTTACTAAAGGTGCGGTATTTTGATCGTCATCAGCGATAGTAAACGTTATTTGAGCATTACTGCCAAGGTTGCTATCGTTAACGCTTGATAACGCTAGGGTAAAGGTCTCACTTTCTTCTTCTTCGGTATCATCAAGAATCGTTAGGATAATTTCTTTAGTATCACTTTCGCCGTCAGCCCAAGAAACTTGGCCTGATGCATCAAGCATATCGATGCCGATAATAGCTTCTCCTGATGTCAGTTGATACTCAAAGGCAATGTTACCTTTTGTGCTACCCATACGATTTACGTTAACAATGTATTCACCTACATTTTCTGCAATAGTTTCTTGGTCAAATTCAAAACTTCCACTGCCATTATCGACTAACCCATCAATATTGATGGTGTTGTAATTATTAGCACCGAGCGTAGCACCATCGGTTGGATTATATAATCGTATAAAAAATGATTCTGCTATTTCGATACTTGTTGGATCATCAGCAATGACAATACTAATTGTTTTGTCTGTATTATCATTTGCTGCCCAAGTCAGTGTGCTACTTGCTACTGTGTAATCACTATCTTGTTTCGCACTACCCTGAATTACCTGGTAACTAACTGCAGCACTTGCACTGGCATTTGAGGCATTACGTTGTACCGTTAAGTCAAAGGTTGTTCCTTGAGCGGTTTGTGTGCTTTTATTTTTAAAGCCAAACATACCTTTAGTTGAAGCATTGGTGTTGTCTTTTAATACATAGAGCCCACTATTAATATCGCTGACTAAAATATTTCCAGAAGGTAAAAACGGATAAACGCCCCAAGCACCATTAAAACTAGCATTATTGCTTGGTGTGAAAGTATCAAAAAAGCCAACCTCTGTCGGAGTTGTCGGGTCTGTTATATCTAAAACAGTTAACCCTCGTTCATAGTTAGACATATAGTATCTATTGCCACGAACAAAGCCATTATGATCTATAGCTCTGGTAGGACCTGTCCACTGACCTACTTGTGTTGGATTATTGAGGTCTGCAATCGAAAATATTCTAACGGTAGAGTTTAAACCTCCGCGCTGTTCATCAAATTCGTCATGTAATAAAATAAACTGTTTGTCTTCTGTTCCCCAGCCAGAATGTACATACTTATTATTTTGGGTAACATCGTTATAACGGGCTGTACCTAATTGAGTTGTGTTATTAGGATCAGTGATATTCCATAACTTCATAACGTCCTCATTAAAATCAATGAAAACAGTACAACTACCCGAGGTTAAGCCACAATCATTAATCGAGCGCTGGTCATCTATTACCAAAGAAGCGCCATCATGAGTGTAACCATTACCAAAGTTATTAGCGTTAATATTTACCAAAGTTTTTGGGTTTGCTAATGAATAACTTTGAAAGGCACCACTTTTACTATTTGCGCCAATAAGCTGCAATGAAGCCGTTTGGTTAGGCAGGGTAATATTAAGGGTATGGTCTACATTAGTTATGTAAACATTATGTGATGTGCTAACAACATTATTCTTCTCAACTAGGCTTATCGAGTTAGGGAGGTTGTTAAGGTCAATAATTGCTACACCGCCATTATTTCCTTCAGTGGTCACGTAGGCATAGGCTTGCCATAGGTTAATATTTTCATCAAAGTATTGGTAAACTTTAACATCTCGCCAAGAAGAGTTAACTCCCCGAACAGTACCTACTTCAACAGGAGTGGTGGGGTTGGTAACGTTAACAACTGTCACACCATTATTTACACCCATTATGGCAAATTCATTATTGGTATTTAAATCTACATGCCCCCAAATATCGTTACCTGCGCCGGGTTTACTCGACATTTGTGATAAAGGAAAGTGAGCAAGTAAATCGATATTATTACAGTCGAATACATCTGCCTTACCACTTATGCAAGCCTCATCAGATTGGCTTTGACTTAATTGGTGATAACTGGCAAGTTTAAGTGTCAAGTCTTTGTCTTTAACAAAGGCTTTACCGTCGGCAATAACCCTAAAACCATTTTTTCTTAATTCATCAACCATATTAGTTGGAATATTATATAAAGTGGTTACATTAGACTGCGGGCTTTGTGATTGATAATGATCGAAACGATTATAGCCTCCAAAAACTGGCACAAGAGCACTTTTTAAAAAGAATAACTCTTCACTGGAAGTGATGGTAAATTCACCCGAACCCACAAGTACTTTATCACCCTTGTTCGCTTGACTAACTGCATAGGCTATTGTTCTGCATGGTCTAAGAACATTATCACATCTTTGCTTATCTACACCATTGGTTGCGACAAACCTGGATTTGTCATGTTCTGAGTGCGCAAATATATTGGAAGAAAGTATAAGTGATGATATTGAAATAATTGCAATACCCATGGGTAGTGATATTTTAGCCATAATGTACTCGTTTTTTATTTAGCTGCTCAATATTTGATGGCTTTACCATAGCAAGTTAACGTACAATTTAAAACCAACTCGTTAACATTACCTTAACTTCATGTAAATATTACTTTGCATTCAACGATTAAGCCTTATTAAAATGAACTGTTATATATTAAAAAAAATCTTATCTGTCACTACTCTTTTTGGGCTAAGTGTTACGTTACTTTCAGGATGTTTTCAAAAAGAGTCCCCAATAACACTCACTTTTCAACCGGTTTATAAGCAGGTTGCTTTGAACTGTGCCAGTCACTTCAGTGGTAATAATGAACAACTCCTAGGTACGGCCTCAAAAAATTGGCAGTATCAGCAATTACAGTTTTTTATACATGATGTTGAAGTTAACACTAAAAAAAGTGGTTGGCAGTCATGGTCGATGACAACAAATGCTCATCAAGCAGAGAATGTCGCCTTATTGGGAGAGGTGTGTAATGAAGAAGGTGAGCAAGACTATTGGCAACTTGAATTAACCCCTCTAAAAGAAGCGAGCGTTATAACCGATATTCGTTTTACCTTAGGTGTGCCGTTTGCATTGAATCACCTTAACCCATTAACACAGCCTAGCCCGTTAAATGAAGCTTCAATGTTCTGGGGATGGCAGGGTGGTCACAAATTTATGCGTGCAGAGTTAGCTTCACCCGATGATGATTGGCTGTTTCATCTGGGCTCTATCGGTTGTAAAGCCTTAAGTCCTGTTCGTTCACCAAAAAGTGAATGTTTGTACCCTAATCGAGTTGTCGTTTCTTTGCCTTTCACTTCACTAATAACTACGATCGAGTTTGATTTATCAGCATTAATTACTGATATAACATTAACTCGTGCAAACAGTTGTCAGTCATCGGTTGATGAAGAAAGCTGTAAAGTGTTATTTAAAAATCTAGGGATAAATACCAATAATACAGATCAGTCTATGTTATTTAAAACAAACCTTAAGGCGCAAATAGATGGTTAGTCAACGTTTAAAGGCAGCAACACTTTATTTGTCGGGCTTAGTAATGCTTTGCTTATTACTGCAATCATGTAGTGATAATAAAGAGTTAGCAGGAGAATATCAGTGGCCCATTATTGAAGGTTTTCCTAAGCCGCAAGTACCACAAGATAACCCGATGACCCAAGCAAAAGTCAATTTAGGTAAACAACTCTTTTTTGATAAAAATTTGTCAGCTAATCAACAACAAGCTTGCGCCAGTTGCCATCATCAAGAGTTTGCTTTTGGTGAAAATATCCCACACTCATTCGGTAGCACCGCACAACCACATCGACGTAATGCCTCTGCTTTAGTTAACATAGCGTATAACAAAACATTAACGTGGGCACACGACGGTTTAACCTCTATTGAACAGCAAATACTCTTACCTATGTTTGGTGAATCGCCGGTTGAGCTAGGTATAACGGGTCATGAAGAAGAAGTTTTGGCACGCTTTAGCTCAGAAACTTATCAAATGTTATTCACAAAAGCATTTCCAAATCAAACCGTTAATTTCGACTTAATTGTGAAAGCATTAGCGAGTTACGTGCGCAGTTTAGTTTCTTTAAATTCGCCTTTTGATAGCTATGCATATTTGGCTGATGACAATGCTATTTCTGCCTCGGCTTTGCGCGGTATGAATTTATTTTTCTCAGAGCAGCTTGAATGCCATCATTGTCACGGCGGATTTAATTTCACTCAGTCTACCAGTCATGAAAAACAGCTTATTGATCGCAGACCCTTCCATAATACGGGTTTGTATAATGTTAGCCATCAAAGTGGTCGTGATAAATCAGGTTACCCTAAACATGATACTGGCTTGTCTGAAATTTCAACGTTAGTGAGAGATAATGGCCGATTTAGAGCGCCAACATTACGTAATATTGAAGTTAGTGCGCCCTACATGCATGACGGCAGTATTGGAAGCTTAGCGGAAGTTATTGATTTTTATGCCGCTGGTGGACGAAATGTTACTACGGGTGAATATCAAGGTGATGGGCGAAAGAATCCACTGAAAAGTCAGTTCATTAAAGGGTTTGTCTTAACAAAAGCAGAAAAAGAAGACTTAATTGCTTTTTTGAAAACCTTAACGGACCAAACATTTCTATCTGATCCTAAGCATATTATTGTTGATAAGTAAGTCTTAAAACGTGAAGGTTAAACCTGCTGATAATTCACTTTGTACCCACATATCGCTTGATATTGCGATTTTACAGGTATTTTTATCACAGAAAAGTGCGTCTTGAGAATCAATAAGTGTCGCATATACTCTTGCACCTAAACGAATCGCTATACGGTCATTGAGTTGTAATTTACTGTAAAACCCTAGGTTTACTGACAGTTTAGTTTCATCATCAAGTTCTTTTGCCTCGGGTGAAAAATGCGTAACACCAAAGCCACCAGAAAACCAAAAGGGAACTAAGCTATTTGAAAGTGGCACATTACCACCGATATGTAGGTAAGTTACCGATAAGTCACTAGTATAAGGGCTTAATAAACTGGCAGGAATTAATTCACTCTCATAGTGACTTATCAGCAATTCACCTTGTCGTTTATTGTCATAAGGCCAAGCAACAATCACCCCAAAACTTGAGCCTTCATCTATCTCAATTTCTAACGATTGGGACTCACTCATATCATAAAAGTCACCTGCAATCGTAAAGTCTCCTCCTAAACGGTAACCTGCAAAGGGAGTTACTTCGATAGGTCCAGATTTAGCCGCTAAAGTAGGAAGTGTTAAAAATAAAGAAAATAGTAGAATGAGAAAGCGCATTGAAAGTCCTTTTATGAAAAATTTGATTGGCTAATTATTGAATCGAGTTAATTACAGATAAAAAAAATCCAGTAATTAATTACTGGATTTTAAGTCAT
This sequence comes from Colwellia sp. MB3u-55, assembly GCF_014076785.1. Classification (NCBI taxonomy): domain Bacteria; kingdom Pseudomonadati; phylum Pseudomonadota; class Gammaproteobacteria; order Alteromonadales; family Colwelliaceae; genus Colwellia; species Colwellia sp. MB3u-55. The sequence continues at coordinate 472,102 of NZ_JACGUS010000122.1, read as the reverse complement.
CTATTTAAAAATGAAAGCTTTATTCGCCGTCTAAGAAACTTTTAAGTTGCTCAGAGCGAGAAGGGTGACGTAATTTACGTAACGCTTTTGCTTCGATTTGACGAATACGTTCACGGGTAACATCAAACTGCTTACCCACTTCTTCTAACGTATGATCGGTATTCATATCGATACCAAAACGCATTCTTAACACTTTAGCTTCACGAGCGGTTAAGCCAGCTAATACTTCGTGTGTCGCATCTTTCAAGTTTTCAGCGGTAGCTGAGTCAACAGGTAGTTCGCCATTACCATCTTCAATGAAATCGCCCAAGTGTGAATCTTCGTCATCACCGATAGGGGTTTCCATTGAAATAGGTTCTTTAGCAATCTTCAATACTTTACGAATCTTATCTTCCGGCATGATCATGCGTTCAGCTAATTCTTCAGGTGTTGGCTCACGTCCCATTTCTTGTAACATCTGACGAGAAATACGATTCAATTTATTAATCGTTTCTATCATATGCACAGGGATACGAATCGTTCTGGCTTGGTCAGCAATTGAACGGGTGATCGCTTGACGGATCCACCAAGTTGCATACGTTGAAAATTTGTAACCACGACGGTATTCAAATTTATCAACCGCTTTCATCAAACCAATGTTACCTTCTTGAATTAAATCTAAGAATTGTAAACCACGGTTGGTATATTTTTTAGCAATCGAGATAACTAAACGTAGGTTAGCTTCAACCATTTCTTTTTTCGCACGACGAGCCTTAGCTTCACCGATAGACATACGACGGTTAATATCTTTTATACCGTGTACATTTAAGAACGTTTCTTTTTCTAATTGATTTAATTTATAAATACAACGTTCAACGTCTAACTCAATATCAGACAATTTTGCTGAATAAGCATGACCTGCAGCTTTTTGCTCGTTAAACCAATCTTTAGAGGTTTCATTGCCTGGAAAAATTTTGATAAAGGTTGTTTTAGGCATGCCAGCACCAACAACACAGTGCTTCATGATTAAACGTTCTTGAATACGTAATCTATCCATTACGCTACGCATGTTTTTAACAAGCTTATCAAAAAGTTTAGGAATTAAACGGAATTCTTTAAATACTTCAGCTAAATCATCAATCGCTGCTTGTGCGTCTTTATGACCGCGACCTTTAGCATTAATAACTTTATTTGCTTTTTCGTAGGCATTGCGAAGTAGAGTGAACTTTTCTTTAGCAAGTTCAGGACAAGGACCGGTATCTTCTTCTTCCTCATCTTCCTCGTCGCCATCAGACTTATCTTCGTCGTTGAGCTCTTCTTTTGAAAGCTCTGAACCAATATGCGTCGCTGCTGCTGGAATTTCTTCTTCTTCAGCATCAGGGTCTAAAAAGCCAACAATAATATCGGTTAAACGTACTTCTTCAGCTTCAAAGTTGTCCCACATATCGAGTAAAAAATTGATTGCCGGCGGATATTCAGCAACACTACGCTGAACTTCCTTAATGCCTTCTTCAATACGCTTAGCGATAACAATTTCGCCTTTACGCGTTAATAGCTCAACCGTGCCCATTTCACGCATGTACATGCGGACAGGATCAGTTGTTCTACCAATTTCGCTTTCAACCGTAGCAAGTGCTTGGGCAGCTGCTTCAGCAGCATCTTCATCAGTATTACCTTCTGTCATCATCAAGGTATCTTGATCTGGAGCAGTTTCGAATACCTGAATACCCATGTCGTTGATCATTCTAACGATGTCTTCAACTTGGTCTGAATCGATTATATCTTGTGGCAGGTGATCGTTAACTTGAGCAAAAGTTAAGTAACCTTGCTCTTTACCTTTGGTAATGAGCTCTTTAAGTCTAGATTGTGGGGCTTGATTCATTGACGAGTGTCCACCTAAATTATGGCTATCAAAATGAAAACAGTAAGCCGTAAATTATAGCTAATTGCTTAGTATATTGCCAGCGTTAAACTATGTTCAACTTATTTTTGTTTGCTACGCACTTAACAAACTATGTAATTCTTGTTTCTCACTTTTATTTAAGCCGCTTGCATGTTCTTTGGCAAGCAATTGCTCCGTACGTTGTTCAATAAATTTGTTTAAAAAACTTTCTATTACATCAATAAACATCGATTCAGCATTTTCAGGTTCAACATGATGTTGTAAGCACATTAACTTTGTTAATTGGCTACCTTCAGTGGTCCCTCGAAAATGTTCAATAAGCTGAGCACTGTTAATTTTTGAATTTTCTTTACATAAAACTAACAGTCGATTGAGCAAAGGAATACCTGGCATATCGAGTTGTTGTAAAATAGTAATATCTGGTAATGCACTAATGATATGGGGGTGCTCAAGTAATAATGCAATAGCAAGGCGTAATGGTGTGATTTTACTTTGCTTCTTTACCGTGCTCGCCTTGTTGTTTTGATTGTTCTTTTTACGTAATTCGTCTAAACGTTTTTCGTTGCCACGGGCGAATTTATTGGCTAATTCGGTCAAAATTGAATCTTTTAAGGTACTATCAGGCAGCTTATTTAAGTAGGGCTGGAAGAGCTCAATCATTTTTGATTTTCCTTCCAAAGTGCTCATATTGACTTGTAGAGAAAGGTGATCAAAAAGAAAAACTGACAAGGGGGTGGCGTTATCTATAATTTCTTCGAAAGCTTGTTGACCTTTTTCTCTGATCAACGAATCAGGGTCTTCACCGTCAGGTAAAAATACAAATTTTAAACTCGTACCATCGTTAATTAAAGGCAGGGCATTCTCCATGGCTCGCCATGCGGCATCTCGGCCTGCTCGGTCACCGTCATAACAACAGATAACTTCTTTAACGGTTCTAAATAAAGTTTGGCATTGCTCTGGGGTGGTTGATGTACCGAGCGACGCTACAGCATAGTCAACACCATGTTGTGCTAGTGCCACAACATCCATATAGCCTTCAACCACAACCAATCGTGACAATTGTTTATTGGCTTGTTTTGCTTCAAATAATCCGTAAAGTTCATGGCCTTTATGATAAATACGCGTTTCTGGAGAGTTTAAATACTTTGGCGTACCATCTCCCAATACACGACCACCAAAACCAATAACGCGACCTCGCTTGTCACGAATGGGGAATTGAATACGACCTCTAAAACGATCATAAGGACGATTTTTATCGCCAGGTATTGCCATACCTAAATCTACAAGTTGTTGAGTGGCTGAAGGATTTTTGGCAAAATTTTTCATTACCCCATCCCAAGCGTCACTGATATAACCAATACCAAAGCGCTTAACCACTTCACCGCTTAAACCGCGACCTTTTAAATAATCAATGGCGGAATCTTTATCGGTAGCCACTTTTAATTGTTGTTGATAAAAACGACTGATTTTTTCCATCAGCTCGTAATCATCTTGTTTTTGTTGATGTGCTTGTTGTTGTTGTTTTTGTTGAGCGGGACTTTGATTATTTTTCTCGCGAGGCACTTCCATGTTGTAATGAGAAGCAAGTTCTTCAATGGCATCAGGAAATTCTAAACGATCAAACTCCATTAGAAAAGAAATGGCATTACCGTGTGCACCACAACCAAAGCAATGATAAAACTGTTTATCTTGGCTAACGCTGAATGAGGGAGACTTTTCGGTATGGAATGGGCAACAAGCTTGATAATTTTTGCCAGCTTTTTTTAACGGCACTCGAGAGTCAATTAATTCAACAATATCAGCGCGCGCTAATAAATCATCAATAAATTGTCGAGGGATCATACCAGTCATGTCTACATTTTCTTTGGTTGTTTGTGCGAATGTTATTTTAAACCTAATTGACCTGTACTGGATAGGTGTTTTTTAACTTCTCACCCAAGTGAAACGCTAAATAGGTATTATATAAAACAATAAAGCCGTGAAAATAAATTTTCACGGCTTTAAAATGTATATTTTAATAAAACGAAAACAGTAAGCTTTAGTAAAATCCGTTATGCATTTAGGGTATTACGAACTTGACCACTTACTACGCCTAAGTCTGCTTTGCCTTGCATTAATGGTTTTAATACCGCCATTACTTTACCCATGTCAGCCATTGAAGCCGCACCGGTATCAGCAATAGTTTTAGTAATTAACTGACTAATTTCTTCACTTGAAAGTGGCTGCGGAAGAAAAAATCCTAACGCGGTTACTTCTTCAGCTTCTTTAGCAGCTAACTCATCACGACCACCGTCAGTAAACATTTTGATGGACTCTCTGCGTTGTTTAACCATTTTGGTTAAAATCACAATGATGTTCTCATCAGTTGGTTCAAGGTTATGATCGATTTCGGCTTGCTTAATTGATGAAATGGCCATACGAATAACACCAAGACGACATTTGTCTTTAGCACGCATCGCAACTTTCATTTCATCTCTGAGTTGGTCTATTAAACTCATTTATTTTACTCGATAGTCTTAAATACTACTAAGGTATCTTAGTACATGCGAACGCGGCGAGCGTTTTCACGAGAAACTTTTTTAGCAGCGCGCTTAACAGCGGCAGCTTTCTTACGTTTACGTTCCCAAGTAGGCTTTTCGTAAGATTCGCGACGGCGAACTTCTGAAAGGATCCCTGCTTTTTCACATGAACGTTTAAAACGACGTAATGCAACGTCAAATGGTTCGTTTTCTCTAACTTTAATTACTGGCATGTATAACCTTAGTATGTATCTATATGATTGGTGTATCGCTTAAGCATTATTGCTTCGCAAACACCCACTCTATCAAAATTGGGTGACGTATTCTAAAGCTAAGCACTAGTTAAAGTAAAGTGTAATATTTTCTAAAATTAAAATTAACTGATTTAATACTAAGTTGATTATATACCCACTGACTTTCACGAGGGGAAAACGAATAATAATTTATTAAACGTTGTCGCTGACCCTTATCTATTTTCTTATAAAAAGTAGATCACAACCTTGTTCAAATGGGTATAATAGCTAACGTAGTTGGCGTTAAAATCGCTCAATAAAATGAAATAAACATTATTTAGGCTTTTAGGTTAAGGGTATTATGCGAATTTTAGGTATAGAAACATCTTGTGATGAAACGGGTATTGCTATTTATGATGACGGAGAAGGTGATTTACCCAAAGGTATTGTAGCCCATCGTTTATATAGTCAAATAGCTGTTCATGCTGACTACGGCGGAGTTGTTCCTGAATTAGCGTCACGAGATCATGTCCGTAAAACAATACCTTTAATTAAAGAAGTGTTAAAAGAAGCTAACTTAACCCCTGCTGATCTAGACGGCGTTGCTTATACTGCAGGGCCTGGTTTAGTGGGGGCATTATTAGTAGGCTGTTCAATTGGCAGAAGTTTAGCTTACGGCTGGGGACTTCCGGCTGTGCCTGTTCATCATATGGAAGGGCATTTACTCGCGCCTATGTTAGAAGAAAACGTGCCAGAGTTTCCTTTTGTTGCCCTGCTCGTTTCGGGTGGACATACTATGCTAGTGCGTGTTGACGGCATTGGTCGATATGAATTGCTCGGTGAATCAGTTGACGATGCTGCGGGTGAAGCGTTTGATAAAACAGCTAAGTTACTTGGGCTTGATTACCCCGGCGGGCCTGCTTTATCGAAGATGGCTGAAAAAGGCACAAAAGGGCGTTATAAATTACCGCGCCCAATGACAGATCGTCCAGGTTTAGATTTTAGCTTTAGTGGTTTAAAGACAGCTGCGGGTACCGTTATTCGCAAAGAAATAGCGTTGCAAAAAGCACAAGGCAATGAAGGTATGGATGAACAAACTCATGCCGATGTCGCTTATGCATTTCAAGAAGCGGTTGTTGATACCTTAGCAATAAAATGTCGCCGTGCTTTGCAGCAGTGTGAGTTAAAACGTTTAGTGATTGCTGGTGGCGTTAGCGCCAACACATCACTTCGAGAGAAATTAGCGGAAATTACTAAAAAGCTCGGTGGTGAAGTTTTTTATCCACGTCCTGAGTTTTGTACTGATAATGGCGCGATGATAGCTTATGCGGGCTTGCAACGTTTAAAAGCAGGAACAGATGCAGATTTATCGTTTAAAGCGACACCACGCTGGCCGTTAGATACTTTACCAGCGGTATAACTAGCGGTAAAGTTGGTACATTAATGACTTCATTTGGCCTTAGTAAAGGATATTTTACCTTCATCTCCTTTCATTAATCGCCAAATGTTGTCCTTGTGGCGAAAAATAATTAATACCGAGAGCATCATCACTGGGTACATATATAGAGGTTTTAATAGCCAAATATAAAAAGGCGCAAGCGATACCGTAATAATAGCGGCCAAGCTTGAATATCGGGTAAAATAAATCACACTTACCCAGGTCAGTATCAATAAACCGCCAAGATCTAAACCTATCGGTAATAATACACCCAGTGCGGTTGCAACGCCTTTTCCGCCTCTAAAGTTAAAAAATATAGGGTACATATGGCCTAAACAAGCAGCCAATGCTATTAACCCTAAATTAAGGGGGTCTAAATCAAGGAAATAAGCGCCCCACACGGGAATAGTGCCTTTGAGGATATCAAAGACCAGCACCAGTGCAGCGATGAATTTGTTACTGATACGCAAAACATTGGTTGCGCCAGGATTGTTTGAGCCGGTAGTGCGAGGATCTGGAAGTTTTAACAGCTTACACAATAAAATAGCACTAGAAATCGAACCGACCAAATAGGCAGCAAGCATTATTATCAGTGTTACTAATAGAGCGCTAATACAAAAATCTCCCAATTCATTGTTAAAATGATGGTTAATTATAACAAGTTTTCAACAATTTTAGATATTCTAGCCTTTCATAATGTCAATGGAAATAAGTTTTTCTATCGTCTATTAATAAAAAAAATGAATTGATCCGTCAACCACTAGTTTTTATAACTTTGCACAGGTAAAATCGACCTATATTTTTAGTTGTCTTATTAAAGATGAGTGTACGTTAATGGATAAAGTTTATATTGAAGGCTTGAGTATTCAAACCACCATAGGTTTTTTCGATTGGGAAAAAGAAATCAAACAAACCTTAGTGATTGATTTAGTTATGGGGTGGGATACCGCCAAACCGGCCGAAAATGATGAGCTAGCTAAAACACTCGATTATGCCGACATATCAGTAAAAATAGCCGAATTTGCTAATAAAAACCCCGTAGATTTAATTGAAACATTAGCAGAGCGTTTGGCTAAATTCTTAATCGAAACTTATCAGATCCCTTGGCTTAAATTGAAAGTAGGCAAGCCTAATGCGGTGTATAATGCCATAACCGTTGGTGTTGAAATTGAACGTGGTAGCCAATCAAATAACAGTAATCATGGGTAATGGCGCGTTTATATATTTCGCTTGGCAGTAATGTAGACCGTCAGCACTATTTACAGACAGGATTGACTGCCCTTGAGGCGCTGCTTGGTGAGTTAACGCTATCATCTTTATTTGCTAGTAAAGCTGTAGGATTTGACGGTGCTGAATTTTATAATATGGTGATCGGTGCGACGACCGAACTTAATATAGTACAAGTGGCTAAAGCACTTCGCGAAATTGAGTTTACCAACGGTCGAGAAATTGATGCTAAAAAATATAGCCCACGCACCTTAGATTTAGATTTATTACTGTTTGATGATTTAGTGTTGGACACTCCAGCACAAATCCCACGTGCCGAGATCACAGAAAATGCCTTTGTTTTATGGCCATTGGCTGAAGTAGCGCCAGATCTTAAACACCCCATTTTAAAAAAATCGTACCAACAACTTTGGCAAGCTTACGATAAAACACAACAACAAATAACCACAGTAGACTTTTCTTGGTCAAGCCAATTGTAAAAGTTAGACATTAAAAAATTGAATTATACATAAGGAATATAATAAGCAATGACCATTACAGAGATATTTATTTTAGCTATTCTCCAAGGATTAACGGAGTTTTTACCCGTATCAAGTTCTGCACATTTAATCTTACCCTCAGCTGTTTTAGGGTGGAAAGATCAAGGTTTAGCACTCGATGTTGCTTTGCATGTTGGAACATTACTCGCAGTTGTTTTATATTTTCGTAAAGATGTCGCTAATATGGCTGTTGCTTGGGTGGGTAGTATAAAAGGCGATAATACTAGCTTTGATGGCAAGCTTGCCTGGTGGATATTATTTGCGACTATCCCATTAGGAATATTTGGTTTGCTCGGCAAAGACTTCATCGAAGCACATTTACGTACTGCGTTGGTTATTGCTGCTACTACCTTAATTTTTGGATTTTTACTGGGTTTTGCTGACATTAAAGCGGGCAAAAGAAAAGCGACTGAGCACATTGATTTTGAAAAGCTAGGATTTAAAGGCGCTATGCTGATTGGTTTAGCACAGGCGGTAGCCTTAATTCCGGGTACATCTCGTTCAGGTATAACAATGACAATCGGTTTGATGCTTGGCTTAAGTCGAGATAATGCCGCTCGATTTTCTTTTTTATTGTCAATTCCTGCCATTGCGATGGCGGGGAGTTATTTAACATTAAAATTAATGACTGAAACGGGCCCTGTTGATTGGAATGCTATTGGTCTTGGCAGTGTGTTAGCTTTTTTTAGTGCTTATGCCTGCATTCACTACTTTCTTATTCTATTGGAAAAAGTTGGTATGATGCCATTTGTTATCTATCGCTTAGTTCTAGGTGTCGCATTACTTTGGTTTGTGCTGGGTTGATTGATCTAAATCGGTGCTGCTATCGTTTAGTTAATTAGAAAAAAATAATAATAAGAAATTTAAATATGCGATTTAACTGTTAAATACGCATCTAAATACAAATAAATACAAATTTAATATATAAAAGTGAGTAACGAATGAATTTATCATTAACCGAAGAACAGATGATGATTCAAGATATGGCAAAAAAATTCGCTGAAAGCGAATTAGCTCCTGTAGCGGCCGAACTTGATGAAACCCAAGATCAAACACTTTTCCTCAACAACCTTGCGCAGTTAACTGAATTGGGTTTTATGGGCTTAAATATTAAAGCAGAATATGGTGGCGTAGAAGCAGGCACGGTTGCTTTTAGCTTAGCGATAACAGAAATAGCACGCGCATGTGCAGCAACCGCAGTAACAGCATCAGTGACAAATATGGTTGCTGAAGTTATTCAAGCGGTTGGTAATGAAGAGCAAAAGCAAAAGTATTTACCTAAAATATGTAGTGGTGAATATAAAGCCGGTGCTTTTTGTTTAACAGAGAATGACGCTGGTTCAGACCCTGCTGGCATGAAGACCTCTGCAGTACTCGACGGTGATGCGTACTTACTCAATGGCAGCAAACTCTATATTACCAGTGCCAGCTTTGCTGACATCTTTGTTGTTTGGGCGGTAACTGACGCGACCGCTCGAAAAGGTAAGGGTATTTCATGTTTCTTAGTGGAAGCAAATACGCCAGGTATTACGGTCAGTAAGCCAGAAGAAAAAATGGGGCAAAAAGCATCACCCACAAATGAAGTGAGCTTTAGTAACTGCCGGATACCTGCTAGTGCCATGATGGGCAAAGAAAATAAAGGCTTTGGCGTTGCGGTTGGCGAACTTGCGGGCGGTCGAATTGGTATTGGTTCATTAGCGCTAGGTATTGGTTTAGCCGCCATGGATTACGCCCGTGCCTTTATCACTGAACGTAAGCAGTTTGGCCAAGCATTATCAAACTTCCAAGGTTTACAATGGAAACTTGCCGAACGTTACACAGATTTAGAAGCAGCCCGTTTATTGTTAATGCAAGCTGCTTATACTAAAGAACAAGGTTTACCCTTTGGTAAAGCCGCCTCTATGGCGAAGTTATTTGCGGCAGAAAAAGCAAATATTGCTTGTTATGACGCATTGCAATTAATGGGTGGTGCTGGCTATATTAAAGAATATCCACTTGAACGCATGGCTCGCGACGTACGTATTACCACTATTTATGAAGGCACTAGCGAGATCCAAAAAATCATTATTGCTCGCGAGTTATTAAACGAAGTCTAATTATTATTACACTTATATAGTACTAAAGCTGAAGGTCTCTTTATTGATAGGCGTTCAGCTTTTTGTATTAAGGCACTTGCGCTTTTTATAATTGCCCCAAAATATAGAATATAGACGCTCATCAATAAACTAAATGGAAGTGAATGTGACTACAAATGCCATTGAAATTACCCTAGAAAATTTTCAACAAATTATTTTAGAAGAATCAAAATCGAAGTTAGTCTTAGTTGACTTTTGGGCGGCACAGGTCCCTGAGAGTTTGGAGCTTAAAGATAAGTTAGCCATCGGCTTGCAGGGTTTTGAACAGTATATATTATACGCCACGGTTGATTGTCAAACTCAGCAACAAATTGCCCAACAATTTGGTATTCAAGGTTTACCTACGGCTATTTTAGTGAAAGATGGCCAACCACTTGATGGTTTAACTGGGCCACAAGATGATGACAATATAAAAGAATTTTTAGCGAATCATTTACCTAAAGAAGAAGACTTATTACTTATTCAGGCGCAAAAGTTGTTAGCTGATAATAATATTAATGATGCATTTACGGCGATTAATAGTGCTTATCAACTTAATAGTGAACGTGCCGACATTAAATTAATGATGGCAGATGTTTATTTACAAACGGGTAAAATAAGCGAAGCCGAATCTTTATTAACCACTATTTTAATGGTTGATCAAGACAGTCACTATCAAGCGCTTATCGCTAAACTTGAGCTTGCCAGTCAAGCCGCGGACTCACCAGAAATTAAAGCATTAGAAGCACAGTTAGTGGACGACGTTGACAACATTGCTCTACAACATCAACTTGTTGCGCAATACAGCCAAGTCAACCGACATGAAGAAGCGTTGACGTTACTGTTTCGTTTAATGCAAAAAGACAGTAGTGATGCTGCCAGCAAAGATCTTTATCTGGATGTGTTAAAGGCTTTACCTGATGGCGACCCATTAGCCAATAAATTCCGCAGAAAACTGTATACCTTAATGTATTAAATCAGTACTTGGTAGCAAATGCGTGACACTGATTGTTTCAGTGTCCGCACTTTGTTAAAAATGAGATTTTATTCTCAAGCTGACAATATTACTTTAAGCCTATGATGGTTTTAATTTACTTACGAACGTTTTTCTAAATTTCGCGAGCTTAGGTGAAACAACTGCCTGACAGTAAGGATTACCAGGATTATTATTGAAATAGTCTTGATGAACATCTTCACCAGAAAAGAACTCTGACGCTTGAGTTACCTCAGTCACAACCGCTGAGCTATACATATTGCTAGCGTCGACTTCTTTAATAATATCTTCAGCAACTTGCTGTTGTTCTTTGCTGTGATAAAAAATCCCTGAGCGATACTGGGTTCCTATATCGTTACCTTGACGATTTAATTGGCTGGCATCGTGTAGCGTAAAAAATACTTCTAATATTTCACGACAAGTGATCGCTGCGCTATCAAAAGTTAACTGCACGACTTCTGCATGGCCGGTTTGACCCGAGCAAACGTCTTCATAAGTTGCTAGCGCTGCGCTGCCGCCCATATAACCTGATATGGCAGATTTAATGCCGATTAATTGGTTGTATGCACCTTCAATACACCAAAAGCAACCGCCTGCCAGGGTGATTTTTTCTTCATGTGATGACATTAAAATAAACCTTAATAAATTTGATTAAAATAACTGTATAACAATAGACGTTTAGATGTCTATATGTTTTTATCTGAAATTTAAAATAAACTGTTTTTGATTAGTTGAAAATATAAAAATTAGCGTAATATCAACGAATACGATTAACCAATATAAAACATTATGTCTTTATTTTTTAGTAAGTTTAACCAAGTTCGCACCGTTCTTTTATTACGCAGTGCGGCTATAATTATTCAGCTGATATTAATACTTTTGTTAATGGCGTTTTAAACTATCAACTGCCTTGGTTACCGCTCATTATTGTTATTTCAATTGAAGCTTTATTTACCTTAGTCAGCTATTTATATTATAAGTCTGGAAAAGAAGTTGATAAGCGCGCCTTACTTGGGCAGATTTGTGCTGATATTTTATTTCTCTCACTTATTTTATATTTTAGTGGCCGAGCAACTAATGCTTTTGTCTCGTTATTGCTTATTCCTATTGCTGCTGTGACGTTAACTCCGCTGTTACTTGGAAGTGTCGCACTATTAGCGATTGCTTCATACAGTGTTTTATTGTGGTTATTACCCATGTCAGTAATGCATGGCAATATGCAAAGCCACTTTATTGGTGTGTGGATAAATTTTCTCTTTTCTAGCATTGTTGTTGCAACCGTTGTTGGCCAAATGGCACGAAGAATCCCTCAAAAAGAACAAGCAATAGCTGCTTTTCGGGAAGAGCAATTAAAGCAATAAAAAATCATGTCATTAGGGGGCGCTTCTGCGCAAATAACTTATCAGCTCGCTACTCCCATAGTAACTGTAAAGTTGCTTGTCGATGAGCTCAGTGAGGAGCTACCTGAGCACCCTGCGATTGTTGACTTACAAAGACAATTATTACGTTGTAGCAGAAGTTTAGCTGAGTTTCGTCAAATGGTTTTTGAGATTAAAGAGCAAAAGTCAAAAGAGGTGCTTTGTGCTGATATTGTGCAACAAGTGCGTGATCATATTAACTTAAATTATCCTGATGTTAGGGTGAACTTCTTCTCTGAGAAGCACCAATCAATACTCAGTGAAAACGCTAAAGTATTGGCTGATGCTTCATTATTGCCAGCAATTTTAAATTTAGTTAATAATGCGATTCGATCCACTAAAGTCAGCGGTAGTGATAAAATTGAGTTATCTAGCTTGTTTGATGAAAAAAATTGGCAGCTCAGTATGCGTGATTTTGGTTGTGGTTTTACCCAATTAACACTAAGTGAGTTAGGCGTTAAACCTGTAAACAGCAAACAAGGATTAGGTATGGCAGTATTTTTGAGTCATGCAAGTTTAGAGCGATTAGGCGTTACACTTGCCTTAACCAATCACGTTGCTGGTGGTGCATTAGTAACGTTGAAATTAGCGTTAGTGGTTAATGATACGTAGGAAAAAAATGGATGAAATTATTAATTGTTGAAGATGACAGCACCTTTGCTAATACGCTTAAAAGACGCATTTGAAAACATGGCTACAGCTGTTGGTTGGCCGATAACATTAATGATGCATTGTTAACCTGTCATCGTCAGTTGCCAGAATTCATATTACTCGATATGAAACTCCATCATGAAAGTGGCTTAAATTTGATTAATCTGATGAGGAAACTATTGCCAAAGAGTCGTATTATTTTGTTAACCAGTTTTGCCAGTATAGCTACTGCCGTTGACGCAATAAAGCTTGGCGCAGATGATTACTTAGCCAAGCCGGTCGATACACAGACTTTATTATCAGCTTTAGCTAAAAACGCTAACAGTTCGTTGCTAAAAAAATCAACATTGGCTTCAAATTTAGGAATAAACATTATCAATGAGCCAACGTTGTCAACCGAGCAGGTTGAATGGGAGTATATTAACAAGTCTTAAAATTTAATAATGGTAATGTTTCAGCAACGGCACGTCAGCTTTCAATGCACCGCAGAACGTTACAACGCAAGCTACAGAAAAAAACAACCGTTAATGGCGAAGTTAAATAACCTTAGTTTTCAATGTTATAAGCAATATGCTGATGAAACCTTAGCGTTAATTCATCTTTATTAATAGGGATTTCGAGTTCGGTTGCTAATAAACGCATTGCCTGTTCTATTTGGTTAATAAACTTGCCATAGCCGCTGTGCTGGGAGTCTTCTGCGGTAGCCACAAAGATAAGTTGTACGTTATCAACTAACTCATCGGCTTTCCATTTACTCACCAAGCCACAGGGACTCTGGTTAGGGTTATAACCTAACATTTGTAACTCACCCATCTTAGAAATTATTTCATGCAAACTATGTCGGACAATGGGGACTAAACCATTAGCGATTAACGCTCCATTATTTAAATTAAAGCGCTTTGCCACCAGAGAAAATGTATCCGTTAAATAAGTATAAAGCGGATTGTATGGATCTTTAGAATTGGCATCAATATCAACTAAACCCAATAAACGATTATCGACCGTTAGATTAATTACCACATAACTTATTGCCGATGCGTTTGGTGTTATAACAACGTTTTGTGATTTATAGCGTTCATCAATAGGTCGTAATTTATGCGCTTGTGTGCCTAAGCAGCCTTTATTTTTAGCAAATAAATCATAGGTAAGGTGTTGATGATCACGTAAACGTATCGCTCTACTAGGCAATTTTGTTTGCTCGATAAAACTATGCAGTAACCGAGTCACTTTTTGATGAAATGCCGCTGCATTAAAGCGAATGTCGTCGCCAGAGGCTAAAAACAGCAGGGTAATCTTTTTTGCGCGAATACTGGCATCAAAAAAAGAATTTTGTAATTGATGATTTTGAGGATCGTAATAAAATAAAATTTGCTGGTTGGTTTGCCATTGGTGCATTTCTTGACTGTAGCGAACGCGAACTAATTTGTCGTTAGCAATAAATAAGCTACTTTGTATCGCATAGTCATTACTTAGCGTAAATAACAATTGTGATAAACTTTGATAAAAATCATAGTAAGGTTGAGTGCTATGCGTTGAAATATTTGGAGAAATTAACTCTATTAATTCATCAGTAATGGTAAACTCAGCTAAAATATATTGGTTATCTCGCGCATTTGAAGGAATATAAGCTTTGTGCGCTGCACTGCGTTTTCTTATTATAGACATGTTCGTTCCCTGTTTTAAATTAGTCGATAAACTTGTGATGATTATAAATAGACCTTATGACACTTTTATGATGTTAAAAGGTTTTGAGTTATTATCCCGACAGGAAAATTTAATAAGTAGAGAAACTATGTTTTCAGATCAACAAGCTTTGCTCGACGCTGTAAATCAAATAATGCCTTTTGGAAAATATGCAGGTAGACCCCTACTAAAATTGCCAGAGCCTTACTTAGTTTGGTTTAAATCAAAAGGTTTTCCTGAAGGTAAGCTAGGACAGCAACTTGAATTAATTTATGAAATAAAACTTAATGGTCTTGAAGGCATGTTAGAACCGCTGTTACGCTCGAGTCGCTTAGGTATCCCACAACATTAAAATAATTTCTTATATAAAAATAACTTTTAATAATCATAGGTAATAACGCTTGTTGGTAACAAATTGTTTTATTTATATAATCTTATAATCAAGATTTTTCAGCTCTGGTTCATTAACTTTTGAACGTTTTTCTATCGTAATGTACCTTGATTTAGCCTTCTCCTTAATCTTAACTGAATTGTCGACTGCTGTTTTATTCGACAAGTATTAATAAATATCACCAAGACAATGATGGAGAGTTATCGATGCAAACAAAGAAAAGAGATCGTCTAGGCAGAGCACATTCCAATGGTTATAAAGCAGGCCTCACCGGAAAAACAAAAGAAAAATGTCCTTATCAAAATACTGATGCAAAATCAGAATGGCTAGGGGGTTGGCGTGATGCGTTAACAGATAAAAACCTAGGACTATTCAAACTATAAGTTAACATCATATTTTTAATAAAAAAGAGCCCTTTGTTGATGTTTACCAAGGGCTGTATCTTTTTTAGTTAAGCTTAGACTTGTTCCGGTAACTGCCAGTTTATCGGAGTCATATTTTTTGATAGTAACCATTGGTTGGTTTTTGAGAAATGCTGACAGCCAAAAAAACCGCGATATGCCGATAAAGGTGAAGGATGTGGCCCCTTTAATACAGAATGCTTTTCGGTATTAATATCTTTTCCTTTCTTTTGTGCATGAGCTCCCCAAAGTAAGAATACACAACCGCTACTTTCTTGATTAATGTGCTTTATTACTTCATCAGTAAATGTTTCCCAACCTAACTTAGCATGAGAATGAGCCTGTGCTTGTTTGACGGTTAAAACTGTATTCAGTAATAACACCCCTTGCTCTGCCCACTGCGTTAAGCAACCATGGCTTGGCTTAATAAAGTCAGTAAACTCATTAACAAGCTCTTTATAAATATTGACTAAAGAAGGTGGGACTTTAATGCCGGGTTGCACAGAAAAAGCGAGTCCGTGAGCTTGATTTTCACCGTGATAGGGGTCTTGTCCTAAAATAACTACTTTAGTGTCTCTAATATTTTGATAACAAAAAGCATTAAAAATATCGTTTTGCGCAGGAAAGATAACGTCGCCCTTTGCTCGTTGTTGAGAAATTACTTGGCTTAGTTCGATGAAATATGGCTTGGATTGTTCTTGATTAATAAGTTGTTGCCATTGTGGCTTAATATTTTGATTTATCATGAGGTATAAAAATGGCCGTTAATCTAAATTAACGACCATTATAAACGTGTTTTTAACTGAACAAAATCAGTGATCGTTTAATAATAAATAATCACGTAAGTCGCTAAAGTTAGCAGCCATATCTTTTGATAAAATGGTTTCGCTGGCGCAGTCAGCAAGCTCTTTTGGTAAACCGATTGGTTGTCCTAAAATACTTTCAACCACCTCTTTGAATTTTGCTGGGTGTGCGGTCCCTAAAAATACACCAAATTCACCTTCATTTGCATTGTACTGTAACGCTTTATAGGCAATGGCTGCATGTGGTTCACTGATGTAACCCAACTTGGCTAACTGTAAAACAGTTGACTGTGTTTGTTCTTCATCAATTGAAACAGAGCTAATACAATCGCTGGGAACTATGCCAGACTTTAGCATATGTTCAACACGAGGCCAGTTGTTTGGATCGCTAACATCCATCGCATTGGAAATGGTCGCTACAGTAGCATTAGGCGTCCACTCACCTGTTTTTAAGTAACGAGGCACAGTATCGTTGGCATTTGTTGCCGCAATAAATCTTTTTATCGGTAAACCGAGTGCTTTAGCAAATAAACCAGCAGTTAAGTTACCAAAGTTACCACTGGGAATAGATACCACAACATCGTTTAATTCGCTTTTACACTTTTGACGAGATAACTGTGCAAACCCTTCAAAGTAATAACATACCTGAGCTAATAAGCGGCTGATATTTATTGAGTTAGCAGAATTTAAACCTATAGTAGTGGCGAGCTCTCTATCATCGAATGACTTTTTAACTAACGCCTGACAATCATCAAAACTCCCGTCGATAGCGAGTGTTTCAATATTGCCGCCTAAGGTCGTAAACATTTTTTCTTGTAGCAGGCTAATTTTTCCTTTTGGATATAAGATCACCACACGAATATTTTCAATGTTATGAAAAGCATGAGCAACCGCTGCGCCTGTGTCACCTGAAGTCGCCGTTAATATGGTGATTTTTTTATCTTTGCTAAAAACTTGCAAACATTTAGCCATAAAACGCGCGCCAAAATCTTTAAAGGCGAGTGTTGGACCATGAAAAAGCTCTAATATGGCTCTGTCTTTATTGATGGGTTGAATTTGTGCTGGAAAGTTAAAAGCACTGGTCACAATCTCAGTTAATTGCGCTTTAGTTAAATCACCTTCTACAAATGGGTAGATGACATGTACACTTCTTTCAACTAAAGGCATAGCAAGTAAGTCATCGATATTATCTAACACTGGGATTGTTTCAGGAAAAAATAGTCCCTGATTTTTTCCTAGTCCTTGCTTAACCGCACCAGAAAAACTGACTTGTTCATCGTTTTCTTTTAAATTATAAAATTTCACAACATATTCCTAATAAATTTGGTATTTTTAATAAAGTGATTAAGCGGGCAATCTCTCAGCACCCGTTAAGTCAACCTGACAGACATGAACAAAACCTGAGTCTGTTTGTAAATAATTTTTTTGTAACCAAAGCGCGCTATCTTGGGCTTTTTCAAGCGAATCACAGACACAAAATAAGGTAGGTCCTGATCCTGAAATCCCTACAGCTAAATGACCTTGAGCGCTTAAATAGTCTTTGGCTTCGATAAATTTTGGCAACAAGTGCTGACGATAAGGCTCTGCAAGTACATCTTTGAGCACTGAAAATGCTTGTTGTTTATCATTACGGTGGCAAGCATCAACAAAAGTTGCTAAATTTTGACCGAAGGTAATGGCATCAGCTCGACTGTATTGTTTGGGTAAGACATCGCGCGCAGCTTTCGTTGAGACATTAATACCAGGGTAAGCCATTACGTAGTAGCAATGATCAAATTGTGGCAAACTTCGGCTAATAACGTGCTTGTCTGGCACCATTAATTGCAAACCACCTAAATAACATGGCGCGACATTGTCGTAGTGCAAACTACCACTTATTTTTGCCTCCATTTCACCCATCATAAATAACAGCGTTTTTTCATCAAAATATTGCTGATAAAATTCATTAAGTGCGACCAGTGCTGCAACTACAGAGCAAGCACTTGAGCCTAAACCACTGCCAACTGGCATCTTTTTATCTAGTGTCAGTTGTACTTTATGAACCGCTTGTTGCGATTTTTCAAGTGCTAGGTTGTATAGCTCTAGACAATGCCAAACAATATTGTCTGTTGCCTTACCGGGTAGCTTATTGGCAAATTCACCAATCACAATCAGCTTATTCTCAGAGGCTGACTCTATGGTAACTACATCACCTAATAAAGTACCATCAATGGGTTTAACCGCTAGACCTAAAACATCAAAGCCAACGTTTAGGTTGCCTATTGATGCGGGAGCAAAAACAGATATAGCCATTAGTGCTGCTGCTCCCATGCTAATGTTCTTAATAGATCACCAAACACACCGGCGGCGGTAACCGCAGCACCTGCGCCATAACCCCGTAATACAAACGGTAAGGGTTGGTAATAACGGCTATGTATTGCCAACGCATTCTCACCATCTTTAACACTATAAAGTGGATGATCATTGGCAACAGCTTCAATGGCAACTTTACATTTTCCATCAACTATATTGCCAATATAACGTAAAACTTTACCTTCAGCTTTTGCCACTTTTACTCGTTGAGAAAATTCATTATCTATTTTCGCTAAGTTCTTCATAAATTCACTGACATCACCACTTGCATCAAAATTTGCAGGTAACACAGATTCTATAGAAATATCAGATAACTCAAGCGGAATTCCTGCTTCACGCGCCATGATTAACAATTTACGCGCTACGTCCATACCGCTTAAATCGTCACGAGGGTCAGGCTCGGTAAAGCCATTTTCTTTGGCGATAGCGGTAGCTTGAGAAACGGTCATACCTTCTTCTAGTTTTCCAAACATATAAGAAAGTGAACCAGACAATATACCTTCAAAACGTACTAATTCATCACCCGCTTTTAGCAAGCTTTGTAAGGTATCAATTACGGGTAAGCCAGCACCAACCGTTGTTTCATATAAGAAGCGACGGTTAGACTTCTGTGCGGCACTGCGCAAAGCTTGATAGTATTGCCAAGAGTCAGTATTGGCTTTTTTATTTGGCGTTACAATATTAAAACCCTCTTCAAGGTACTCTACATAGCTCATTGCTAAAGACTCACTAGACGTTGAGTCGACTAACACCGGATTAATCAGGTGATTCTCGCGGACAAAAGCCTTGATGTTTTCAACATTTACTGGAACTGCGTCACTTTTCATTTCTGCTTGCCAGTTATCTAAATCAATCCCTTCAGTATTAAAGAGCATACCTTTACTGTTAGCAATGCCGTAAACCTTTAAGGAAATATTTTGCTTTTTAAGCTTAGGTTGTTGACGAGCAATTTGCGCAAGAAGCTCACTACCAACAACGCCGCAGCCAACAAGAAATACATCAATAGTGGGTTTGTGAGTGAAGAAATTTTGATGACTGACTTTCATTGCATCAGTACATTTACGTTTTTCTACCACAACAGAAATACTACGCTCTGACGAATCTTGGGCAATAGCGATTACATTGACACGCGCTTGGGCTAATGAACTGAAAAACTTAGCAGCAACCCCTTGTTGATGATGCATACCGTCACCAACCAGAGAAATAATTGATAATTCATGTTGTAACTTCAATGGTTCAAGTAAACCATTGAGTAACTCTAGCTCGAACTCTTGTTGTAAGCTTAGTTCGGCTAATTCAGCATCACTGGTGTGAATACAAAAACTGATACAGTATTCGCTGGAAGACTGACTAATTAAGACTAAAGAAATTTTTTCTTGACTCATAGTGGCAAATACACGACTGGCCATGCCAACCATACCTTTCATACCCGGTCCTGAGACATTGACCATAGTTAAATCATCAAGATTAGATATTGCTTTAACTTTTTTAGTTTGATCATCCTCGTTAGATATTAAGGTTCCTGGCGCAGAAGGATTACCGGTATTTTTAATCAAACAAGGAATATGAAATTGGGCAATGGGGCCAATCGTTTTTGGGTGTAGTACGCTAGCACCAAAATATGAAAGTTCCATCGCTTCTTGATATGACAAGTAATCAAGTAACTTTGCTTCTTTTATTAGGCGAGGATCTGCGTTAAAAACACCATCAACATCCGTCCATATTTCACAACATTCAGCTTGAGCACAAACCGCGAGAACGGCGGCAGAGTAATCCGAACCATTGCGGCCAAGTGTCGTTACTTGCCCTTGTTTGTTAACCCCGATGAAACCCGGCATTAAGGCAACTTTATTGAGATCGTTGTAATGGTTTTCGAAGTTTTCTTTTGATAAGACTAAATCAGCGACTGCATTAAGAGACGCTTCGTTGGTGATTAAAAAATTTTCTGGTTCAATAACAGACGTTTTAATATTTTGTGCGTTCAACACTGATTCGAGCAAGGCAACACTTAAACGCTCACCTATGCTGATAATTATAGCGCGGATATGATCCGGGCAATAAGACAACATAGTCGCGCCTTGTAGATAACGTGAAAGCTTATGCTCCCAGTTTGCAAGGACTTGCTCTGCATGTAATGGGCTGAATTTTGGTAAGCTGGCACCAAGATCATCAATAATAGTTATAATGGCTTTTCTGAAGTGTTCTAAATCATTCTGTAATTTTATTTCATCACTAATATTCTCCGCCATAGCCACTAAATGGTTGGTTACGCCCTGTGGGGCGGAAACAACGACAGCAACGGCAGAATCGTTACTTTTGTCAGTTATAATTTTGGCAACTTGCACAAAACGTTCTGCTGAACCTAGAGATGAACCTCCAAACTTTAATACACGCATTTTACTTCCTTTTTATTGTAAATTCTTTGCGAGCCAAAGAACTTGCAATGATTAAAACCTTAAAACAAAAAAAAGCCCGGAACCTAAGGGGTCACGGGCTTTTATTTATGTGTTTTTTACACGTCAGCCGATGACAACCATCCCATTGAGGGTGGTAGTGATAATAATAATGGTAATACGACGGACAAATGTTTTCATGGTTCTAAAATGCCTGAGCAGTGTTTTACTGTCAATAGTTATTTATGAATAAAAAGTTATATTTTATTCATAAATAAGCATTAAGAGGGTTTATTTGGATAATAAAGCGAATATATTCAGTTTTTTAGGCTGAAATAATATTTTTTGCAGTGCAAACTATATTTCTTCCAGAAGCCTTAGCGTCATATAAGGCAAGGTCTGTGTGGGATATTAGGTCTTCATAACGAGTGTCTGCTTCGGTGATGACTGCGACACCAACACTGGCGGTAACATTTATTTCGATTTCTTGAAAGTTAATGATATTTTTGCTAATCGCAACACGGATCCGCTCAGCAACATCTAAAGCGCCAATAATATCGGTATTAGGTAGAATAATCGCAAACTCTTCACCGCCATAGCGACCAAATAAGTCACCTAAGCGCAGTAGTTCACTGATCACTTTAGCGGTTTCTATTAATACTATGTCACCACCTAAATGTCCGTAGGTATCATTAAGTAATTTGAAATGATCTAAATCGAACATAATAAGTGCTAAACCATGCTGATAACGACGTGCACGCGAAAATTCTTTTTCGAGACACTCTTCCCAATGCTTTCGGTTAAAGACTTGTGTTAAGCCATCGATACGATTGGCCTGTGCAAGCTCTTCAAGTGTTTTGTTTAGCTTACTTTGGTAATGGCATACATCGGTAACATCTTCTATAAGAATACAAACGTGCTCGTTAGCCTCTTTATTTTCAAGCGGCAAAAAGGTACAGTTTTGTGCCATAAAGTGACTGTCTGTCGTCATAGGGCGGGTATGAGGCAATTCAAATAGGTGATGTCTTTGTTCCCATGAGCAAAAAGACTGGGTTTTTAGTTGAAAGACACTTTCAATTTTTCTTTTGAACCACTTTTCTGGCAGCTCGGGAAAGACAATAAAAATATCTTGTCCGATAACATTTTCAGGCTTTTTGTTCGCATGAATTTGTAAATACCGATTCCAAAATACGATATTGTATTGACTATCTATGATGAGAATACCGGTATTTAATTTGTTGGCAATATCAGGACAAATATCATCAGCAAGCATTTAGAACTCTTCCAAAATTCTGTCAATAACTGTTTTTATATTGATAATTGCTGACTCAGGAATAAACAAAACCATATCGCAATTAAATGAATAATCAGTAACTTGATAAGTTATTTTAACTTTTAAAGCTAAATCCCAGTTAAATGATTGTTGGGCAAGATGATCGGATATTGCACTTTGTGAACCCGCTAATAAACGCGGCGCACTGTAAGACATTTGATTATCTATTTGTTTAGCAAAAACATTTAAGAAGGTGGTGGTTAAAATAGAGCTTAAGTCAATAATTTGTTCTTCAACAGATAATTCATCAGGCTCATAGCCCAGTAAATCTGCAAGTCGATCAGAATCTTTTGGCTTGTACATAAGCAGTGCTTCACCGCGAATGCCTTCGTAACCAAAGAAGCCTTGACTTACTACCGCAGCAGAATTTTCATCACTGTTTAACGAGTTAAGCAGGCTTAGCGTACTGACTTGTTCAATACTAGGTACTTTTAAATAAACAAAGGTATTTAAGTATCGGGCAAGTTGATCACTTGCTTGACCCATAGCAACATTAATTATTTCTTGTAAACAATCTTGCTGATCTTCATTTAAGTTGAGATCGCTCATAAAAAACCATGATTTCTTAGGTTAGTGTTAAGGACTTCTAATTCAACAGGTTTACGTAAAAAAGCTTTGGCACCGAGTTCAAGGACTTTACTTTGCATTTCTGGTTGTATATCAGCTGATATAACAAAAATTGCCGGTGTAATGTTTTCATCTTTTAGGGTTTGGAGTACACCTAAGCCATCTAGAACAGGCATGGTAAGGTCAAGAAATAGAATGTCAAATACTTGACTGCGTAAAAGTTCAACAGCTTCTTGACCATTTTTTGCTAATTGTGCATTAGCTGATAGTTGCTCTGGTAAGCTACGTAAAACTTGTTTACGGGCCATATTAGAGTCATCACAAACAAGAACTGAAAAGCTCATGTAATCGGTAATCCTTTATTTTTTTTATTATATAGCGTTAATCTACCTTAAATAAGCGGTACTGTTAATTAATAAAGTACAAAAATGCTGATTTTTTATGCTTTTAATAACTATCTCTCTAATAATTGCACAATATAACAACAAACTAAAAATAATACGGCCAAAAATGAGTGATAATCTTCCCGTGATACTTTTATCTTTTACCTGTTTAGAAGGTGATTATTAGGTTAATTAACACTATAGACATTATTGTCGAAAGGGTATAAATCGCAATAGCTTTCCAGCTATATGTTTTGAATTTCATCATTTATCTCTTCATCTATTGATTATAACAATGGCTAATAAATTGTTATATCCTGTGAATTTAAATTAGTATTCAAATAATAAGCGATATTCGTGCCACAATATAATGTAAGTTGGAGAAATTGTTGAGAATTTTATTAGGCTAATACTGAATTGATTATATTTTGTTTATAAAAAGGTTTATTTGTTCGCTCATTTATCCCCTACGAGGATATTATGACCATTAAATAGTCGGCCATTGTAATTGGTTTTGGTGGGATTTTAACCACGCTTTAGCTGAACCGTAGTTAGGGTAGTTAAGCGCAACTAATTGCCAAAACTTAGTTGAGTGATTCATATACCTAAGATGACAAAGCTCGTGAACTATTACATAATCGATAATCCATTTAGGCGTCATGGCTAATAAAGAACTGAAACTAAGTTCACTTCGACTATTACAGCTGCCCCATCTAGACTTGTACAATCTTACTTTAAACAATTTGGGTAAAACACCAATTTTTTCCGCGTAATGAGATAAGTTTTCATCAATATAAGCATAAGTTTGCTGCTTTAACCAAGCTTCAAGTTGTTGCTTTACATATTTATCTTGGTTTTTTATATCATCAGCTATTTTGATTTTTAATTTACTAGCGAGAGTCGCTATGATGGTATCTTGATGAAGCGTTATTTCTGGAAATAGACCATAATGAATATCCAGTGTTTTAAGTTCGCCATTAACAAGCAATTGGCTATCTTTTTGATAATGATTATTTTGACTGGCAGGTTGTGCGTTTTGCTCGGCAATTTTTCTGTGCAGCCAAAGACTTTTTGATTTAACAATGTTCGCTATATCATCTTCAGAAACATATTTTGGCGCACGGATTATAATTTTTCCGTGCTTAACTTGTAAGCCAACCGTTTTTCTTTTAACACTACGAATGAGCTGATATAACAACATAATTCAATATTATCTAGTGCTAAGTAAAGGTAAATTCAAACCCGTACATCGCACTTTATTTATTTGTGCTCGCTTTAGCATTGCGCGGCGCTTTTACTTTTGCTTCAATTTCTGGCGACGAGTCAGTGCTATTTACTGTTTCAACTGACGCGGTAACGTTTTTTTTAGCAGCAGTTTCTGGCTTAGCTTTCTTAGCTTGCAAAGCAACAAGCACATCTTCACGATTCTTAGCTAGATAAATACAGAGTTCTTCACGCACTTTTTCATCAATATTAAAGCTGCTGGCTTCAAACATTTCGGCTAAGCTGTCAGCCATATCAAGCATTTTGTCATACTCGTCTGCTGCTTTTTTATCCATGAATGTTTCTACCTCCACACCTTGTCTAATGACGACAAATCGACTTTCAACTGCCATTTTTTTTCCCTTATAGGATCAATATTACGCTTGATGGTTTTATCATATACGATTTAAAACCGCTTATACAATCAAAATTAACTGTACAAAACAACAGTATCATACGAGGTTTGTATTAAAATACAATCATTTTATAAAACCTCGTTATTGATAAATACTGTTTTAACCGAAAGTAACTATAGTAATCGCACTCTAAATTTACGACCTTTTAACTTGCCGTCACTGAGTTTTTTAAAGGCCTGCTTGGCAAACTTTCGGCTTACAGCTACATAAGCCCAGTTATCTGATAATTGAATTTTCCCCACTTCGCTAGCTGAAATGGTTTTATCACCAGTTAGAGCGCCAAGGATATCGCCCGCACGTACTTTTTGTTTTTTACCACCATCTATTTGTATTGTTGCCATTTTCGGAGAATACACCGAGGCGTTTAATACACTAGCGTCTGGCAGTAATTCGCCTTCGATAGTTCGGTCAAGGTAATCTTCTAATAAACCTATTTTGTAGCTTTCTTTTTCACTGAAAAAAGAACAAGCAATACCTGTGCTACCCGCTCGACCTGTGCGGCCAATACGGTGTACATGAATTTCGCTATCACGAGCGATATGATAATTAAATACGGCATCTAGCGCATCAATGTCTAAACCACGCGCGGCAACATCGGTGGCGACTAAAATTGAAATACTCTTATTGGCAAAGCGAACTAATACTTCGGTACGATCTCTTTGCTCTAAATCGCCATGTAAATCTTGAACATTAAAACCGTAATTACGTAGTTCATTGACAACAATTTGTACGTCTTTTTTGGTGTTACAAAAAACGATACTTGATTCGGGTTGATGCTGTAACAACAATAAACGGATACCGTCGATACGCTCGCTGTCATTCTCTACCTTATAAAAATGCTGTGATATGGTGCTTTCTTCGTGATTTCCCTCAACGGTTACCTTGGTTGGTGATAGCATTATTTTTTTAGCAATATCGGCAATTTCTGCAGGATAAGTCGCACTAAATAATAAGGTCTGTCGTTGTTGAGGAATTTGGCTAATAATAAAATCAACGGAGGCTTGAAAGCCCATCTCTAGCATGCGGTCGGCTTCATCAAGCACTAGCATATTCACATCGTCTAACTTTAATGTGCCTTTACCTAAATGATCTTCAATTCTTCCTGGCGTGCCAACAATGATATGAGCACCATGCTCTAAAGAACCAACTTGCGGGCCAAAAGGCATACCGCCACAAAGGGTCAATATTTTTATGTTATGGATGGCTCGGGCTAATTTACGAATTTCTTTCGCTACTTGGTCGGCTAATTCACGTGTAGGACAAAGGATCAGTGTTTGAATACGAAAACGTTTTACGTCTAGTTTTTCTAAAACACCTAGGCCAAAAGCAGCGGTTTTCCCTGAGCCTGTTTTACCTTGGGCAATAACGTCACCACCGGCAATAATAGTTGGCAAGCTTTGGGCTTGAATGTCGGTCATCTGTTGATAACCCATAGACTCTAAATTTTGAATTAACTCAGGTTTGAGTTGTAAGGTGGAAAAACTAAGCTGGCTCAACGGGAATTCCTTGGCATAAATATGATAGGTCATTTTACCTTGTTTAAATGCTTATTACTCGATAAAAAAACGAATCATATTGCCAGCACACTTTTCTGGTTGTTCAAGGGGTAACATATGGCCGGTGTCGGCAAGTGTTATTGAAGAAATCAGCGTCGATTGCGTTAAAATAGCGGCAATGCGCGTTAACGTAACCAGCGAGTCATTATCACCAATTAAGAACTGAATGGGGACGGCAAGCGTAGGAAGTTTTACTAATAAATTTTCGCGTTGGGTGGTCACTGTTAATTGATGGATAAGTGTCTCCTTACCCAACTCAATATCCATTGCTCGAATACAGTTAATGATGTCTTGATTATTGTGTTTGCTTGGATGCAGCAAGGCAGTTATACGTTTGCTGGTGATGCCTGAGTAACCATGCAACTTTACATAAGCAATCGTTCGGCTGCGCTCTTTTAATGCAGCGGGTGGCAACAAATAAGACATATTAGAAATAAGCAGTAGTTTGTTAATTTTATTAGGATACTTCAGCGCAAAAGCTGACGCGATATATCCCCCTAAAGAAAAACCGGCTAAATTTATTTTTCCTGGTGGGAATTTTTGTTCAAGCGCAGTGACTATTTTATCAATACTATTTTTCACGGGGATGGCAATGTGGATAAGCTCCACATTTTCAGGTAAGTAAGCCATACAAGCCTGCCACAGACGTTGATCGCACATGGTACCGGGCAGGCAATATATTTTAATCGTCATATTGTGTATTCATAACAAGCTAAAAATAAATAATGCTATTGAATAACATCATCAAATAGTTGCACGTTAACAATTTCATTAGCGGGAACGTTGCCTTGGTTTGCCGGTAGAACAATATAGCAGTTGGCCATCGACATGCTGGTTAAAATCCCTGAGCCTTGACTACCTGTACTGGTAACTATCATCTCGCCTTGGTGATTGGTTGACAATATCGCCCGTTGAAAGTCCATGCGTCCGGCGCGTTTATTTAATTGGGTGGCTGTTTTTACTTTTAATAGTGGTAACTTTTTAGCTTGGGCATGCTGTAATTTTAATAATGCGGGCACAGCCAATTGATGTGCGGTGACCAAGGCTGAAACAGGGTTGCCGGGTAAGCCAAAAAAGTAACTATTAGGTAATTTTCCAAAAGCAAAAGGCTTACCGGGTTTCATGGCTATTTTCCAAAAACCAATTTCGCCTAATTGTTCAAGTACCAACTTAGTATAATCGGCGTCACCTACAGAAACACCTCCTGAAGAAATAACAACATCGGCTTGTTGATCGGCTTGTTCAAATGCAGTGCGTATTGCTTGTTCATCGTCAACGATAATACCAAAATTAATAACAGTAACATTCAGCTTAGTCAAAATCGCAATTAACGCATGGCTATTACTTTCATAAATATCACCGTCATTAAGGACTTCGCCCGGAGATTTTAATTCATCGCCGGTTGCTAATACAGCAACAGTAATTTTACGATAGACTTCTACTGTTGGCACACCTAAAGATGCCAGTACACCAATATCTATCGCCGAGAGCTTTTTACCTTGGCTAAAAACGGCTTGGTTTATTGCGATATCTTCACCGGTAAAGCGAATGTTATCGTTAAATTCTCGGCTTTCTAGGAATGTAATACCGGTATCTTTTACTTGGCAGTTCTCTTGCATTTCGACGGTATCACAACAACTTGGTAATTTTGCACCTGTCATTATACGAATACATTCACCGATTTTACATTCACCTTGAAAAGGCGCGCCAGCCATTGACCGGCCAATCATAGTTAATGTATCAGTCGTTTGTAAACTTGCCAATTTAAAGGCATAACCGTCCATGGCTGAATTATGATGAGGAGGAACATTTAATGGGCTCGAAATGTTGCGAGCTAGCACACGATTTAAACCTAATGCCAAAGAAATTGTCTCAGTTGTATCGATCGGCGTAATCGCCGATAACATTTTTTCCATCGCTTGTTCGAAAGGTAATAATCCGGGAGCAGAATAACAATCAACCATAAGTAACTCTTCTATTATATTTATTTTTACACGGCAAATTAGCACCGCCTGCGTGTTATTCCCATACGCGCCTATTACAATTTATTTAACAGCATAGGAATACGTTATTATGACGTAAATTTACTTATCAATAATACGTGTAAAGTGATGACTTTTTGATGCATATCAAAATTACTTATCGTCTAGCCGTATTTTAATAGTGAAATAGTTTACTATACTTGTATTCATTAAATGAATTATTCGCCGAGCTTTTCTAGCTAAATCTTTTTTTAGAATGCTATTTAAGCCGTGGTTAATAGTAATTTTGCTATAACCACCAGGGTTAACGAGGAAACTTGTTAGCCTCCCTACATTTGGAAAGGTGAGATGTTAACAGACAACTTCGGTCGCAAGTTTTATTACTTGCGCCTCTCTATTACTGACGTTTGCAACTTCCGTTGCACCTATTGCTTACCTGATGGTTATTCATGTGACCATGATCGTGATTTTCTATCCTTTGACGAAATTAAGCGTGTTGCCAACGCTTTTGCTCAAATGGGTACAGAGAAAATCCGTATAACCGGTGGCGAACCTTCACTGCGAAAAGACTTACCTGAAATTATTGCTGCTTGTAAGCAAACGCCTGGTATTAAAAAAGTCGCGATAACCACTAATGGTTATAAATTACCTGAACATCTGCAAGGCTGGTTAGATGCCGGAATTGACGCGATTAATATTAGTATTGATAGTCTTGACCCGCGCATGTTCCATTCAATCACCGGCCACAATAAGTTACCCCATATTTTAAAAGGCATAGATATGGCGTTGGCAGATGGTCGTGCAACAATTAAAATTAATACCGTATTAATGCGCGAATACAACGGTCACGACATTAAAACTTTTCTTGATTGGCTGAAAGTGACTCCGGTGACATTACGCTTTATTGAATTAATGCAAACCGGTGATAACCAAGAATTTTTTGATGCACAACATGTACAGGGTGCACGTATTAAGCAAAATCTAATATTAGATGGTTGGTTACATGTAGTTAACGATAAAGCAGCAGGCCCAGCACAAGAGTTTTATCATCCTGATTATCAAGGTAAAATCGGTTTAATTATGCCGTACAGTAAAGACTTTTGTAGTACTTGTAATCGTTTGCGGATAAGTTCATTAGGTAAATTACATTTATGCTTATTTACCGAAGAAGGTTTACCGTTAAAAGAGTATTTACAGCAAGATGATATTGAGCCATTGAAAGCACAGATTCGCGCGATGATGACCGATAAAAAAGCCACTCATTTTCTGCAAGATAAACTCACCGGTGCCACCAAAAACCTTGCGATGTTGGGTGGCTAAGATGAATGCAGCTTTGTTTAATCAAGGATGTTTAGGCGTAGTGCTAGCGGGTGGAAAGTCTTCTCGTATGGGCAGCAATAAAGCTTTGTTAATGCGTAATAAGATTGCAGTAAATGGCAAAGAAAATATGCTCAGTTTCAGTAAGGACCTACTGAAAAATATTGGTATAAATAACATTGTTGTCAGTGGAAGTACTGATGGGATTAATGTTAACAGCGAAAATTATGTTACTGATCAATTTGCAGAACTTGGCCCTATGGGGGGTATTTACAGTGTTATTAAAAAATACCAACCTAAATCATTATTGATATTACCGGTTGATTTACCTTTAATGACCAAGGAAACACTTTCGCAGTTAAAAATAAAAGGTGAATTAGCTCAAAAAGCCTGTTTTTATTCTAATCATTTTTTACCACTTTATTTACCTAACAATGCTTTTGTTGAGCAATTTTTTACCTCGCATTTTCTCCATTATTTGCAAGGTAATAAAGGTGCGTTAAGCGAAAAAAACAACCCTAAGAAAAATGGTCCGTCTATTCGTTCGATGTTTGCACAAGTGCCACATCAAGTTTTAGCTGTGAAGTCACCACAGTGTTTATTTAATACCAATACACCGCAAGAATGGCAACAAGCGCAGCAACGCTTTTCTGTGTGATTTTTTGCGTTTTTTATTTAACAATTGACAGAAACTAATAAAATTTAGGAAAAATCATGAGCTCTTTACATAGCGGTAACGCTTTTATTCCCTTATCAATTGCGGTATTAACTGTTTCTGATACCCGTGATGAATCAAATGACACTTCAGGGCAAGTACTTGTTGAACGCTTAACTGAAGCGGGTCATAAACTTGCCGATAAAGTGATTGTTAAAGATGATGTTTATCAACTACGCGCCATTGTTTCAAAATGGATTGCCGATGATAATGTCCAAGCGATAATTTCGACCGGCGGCACCGGTTTTACTGCTCGTGATAATACTCCTGAAGCCTTAATGCCTTTATTTGATAAAAATGTCGAAGGTTTTGGTGAAGTTTTTCGGGCTATTTCGCTTGATGAAATTGGCACGTCGACAATTCAGTCACGAGCGTTTGGCGGCATTGCTAACAGTACTGTTATTTTATGTGTACCAGGCTCAACTAATGCTTGTCGTACTGCTTGGGATAAACTTATTAGAGAGCAACTTGATGCGAGCCATCGCCCTTGTAATTTTGTACCTCATTTAAAAATGGCAGAAGTTTGTGAGACGCGCGACTAATGACTACTTTAGCAAATAATAACCATGTTAGCGCCTTAAGCCATGTCAATAAACGTGGTGAAGCAAATATGGTTGATGTCACCGATAAAGCGCTGACGTCAAGGTCTGCGACGGCCGAAGGTTATATCCAAATGTCGGTACATACCTTGTCGTTAATTACCCAAGGTGATAATAAAAAGGGTGATGTATTTTCTGTTGCTCGCATTGCCGGTATTCAAGCGGCAAAAAAATGCAGTGATTTAATTCCTCTTTGTCATCCGTTGATGTTAACTAAAGTAAATGTTGATTTCACCATCGATGAAGAACGTAGCCAAGTGCATGTGACAAGTTTATGTAAACTAACCGGACAAACGGGTGTCGAAATGGAAGCCCTAACAGCGGTTGCTGTTGCGTGTTTAACATTATTTGATATGTGTAAAGCCGCTGACCCTTTAATGGAAATTCACGGTATTCGTGTAATGACTAAGGAGGGGGGTAAATCAGGCTCTTGGCAAGCAAAAGCAGAGCAAGCTTTAGAAGATTCAAAGAATAAAGGATAAGCTATGATCAAAGTAATATTTTTTGCCGCGTTGCGAGAACAGCTCGGCTCTGCGGGTACTGAAATAAGTGCTGACCTTGCCACTACCGTCGCTGAAGTTAAAGTGGCGTTAGGTGAAAAAAATAATGATTGGCAATATTACCTCACCAACAATTCATTACTTTGTGCGGTTAATCATCAAATGGTTAATAATGATTTTTTGGTGAAAGCAGGAGACGAAGTGGCTTTCTTTCCACCCGTCACCGGAGGATAAAATAGTTAATATGGCGAGTCTCAATAATAAGTACCCAGAGATCAGTATTCAAACCGAAGACTTTGATCACGGTGTTGAAGTTAATCTGTTAGAGAATGATAATGTTGAAGATGGTGCCGTTGTTACCTTCAGCGGTCGAGTGCGCAATAATAACTTGGGTTTGAAAGTTAAAGGATTATTCCTTGAGCACTACCCTGATATGACTGAAAAGCTATTAGCTGAAATCATTGATACGGCAAAAAAACGCTGGGATATTGGCCGTGTAAAAGTTATTCACCGAATCGGCCAGTTAGCCATAGGTGAACAAATTGTTTTTGTTGGTGTGACTAGTAAACATCGTCAAGATGCATTTGCTGCTAATGAATTTATTATGGATTTTTTAAAAGTGGCCGCGCCATTTTGGAAAAAAGAACTCACTGAACTTGGTGAAACCTGGTTAGCAGCGAAGGCCAGTGATAAAGAAAAAGCACAGGCGTGGAGTAAATAGCTTTGGCATTAATGCTGGCGAGTATATCTACTCGTTTTTTATTGATAGCGCTACTTATGTTACCGATAACTTTAGTTGCGGCTAAATACACGGCAAGTGAGAATGAAGCACCCTTGCGCATTGCCGTTGCTTCGAATTTTGCACCGACATTAAAACAGTTACTGGCTCGCTTTAATTCAAATCAAAAACAATTTTTATCACCAATTCTTATCGCGGCATCCAGTGGTACTTTATTTCTACAAATTGAACATGGCGCTACTTTTGATGTGTTTTTATCTGCTGACAGTGAACGACCACAATTATTATCAACAAGCGGCTTAGCGGTGAGTGGAAGTCTGCAAACCTATGCTTTTGGGCAGCTAGCTCTCTGGTCTGCAAAGGGTAATATTGACAGCGACCTCTTGGTAGCCCTTAATAATAATAAACATCGTCTTGCCATTGCTAACCCCAGGATTGCGCCCTACGGTAAGGCTGCTAAGCAAGTATTAGAAAATTTACAACGTTGGGATGATTATAAAGACCGATTAATTCAAGGAATTAATATTGGCCAAACGTTTCAGCAAACACGTTCGCAAGCCGTAAACTTAGGCATTGTCAGTAATAGTCAATTAGTGCTCAATAATTTTAAGGGAGTATTGATCCCCTCACATTTACATCAACCAATAAAACAGCAATTAGTGATTTTAAAGCACAGTAAAAAAATAGCCCAAGCCGAACGTTTTGTTACCTTGTTGATGAGTAAGCAAGCTCAACAGTTTATCACTGAATCAGGTTATGCATTGTCGAATGAGATGAATGCCAATGAGTAATACCCACCCAGATATGCTGGCGCTGATCACCACATTAAAAATGGCGGGCTTAACCACGGTTATTTTAATGTTAATTGGCACGCCACTCGCTTGGTATCTCGCTAAAATGCAAAGCCGATCGAAAGTTTTTATTGAAGCATTAGTGGCTTTACCTTTAGTACTACCACCGACAGTACTGGGATTTTATTTATTATTGTTGTTTTCTCCGCAATACCTTCCAGGACAAATTTGGCAACAGGCAACCGGTCAACAACTAGCGTTTAGCTTTTCTGCTATTGTTATTGGCTCTGTTTTATACTCTTTACCCTTTGTTGTGCAACCATTACAAAAGGCATTTGAGCAATTGGGCGATGACTTATTAGAAGCAGCAGCTATGCTTGGTGCTAGCGCTTTCGATCGATTTTTTACGGTTGTTATGCCAATGACTAAAGCCAGTTTTATTACCGCAGCCAGTTTAGGCTTTGCTCATACGGTTGGTGAATTTGGTGTGGTCTTAATGATTGGTGGTAATATTCCAGGTGAAACCCGTGTGCTGTCAATTGCCTTGTTCGATCATGTTGAAGCGTTCGATTATGCACAAGCACACCTTATTTCAATAAGTTTAGTTATCTCATCGCTTGTTCTATTATCTTTAATTTATTTACTGAATAGGCCTGCTAAAAATAAACGAGTTAAATCAAAGAGGTTTAATTAATGGCTGAGCTAGCACTAAATTTCACCGTTGAGCATGATGATTTTTCATTAACAATTGATGAAAAAATATCTTTAACGGGTATCACAGGGATTTTTGGTCATTCTGGCTCTGGAAAATCAACCTTATTAAAAGTGATCGCCGGATTAGAACAACAAGCACATGGCAAGGTATTACTTGATGATGAATACTTATTTAATAGCGAGGCAAAAACGTTTATTGCACCACATCAACGTCGCATAGGTTTAGTTTTTCAAAATAGTCGCTTGTTTCCTCATTTAAATGTCGAAGAAAACCTACGTTTTGGGCAAAAGCGACATAAAAATTGTCGGTTAAGTTTTGCAGAAATAGTTGAACTCACCCAGCTTGAAAGCTTGCTCTATAAAGCGGTTACTCAACTCTCTGGGGGCGAGCAACAGCGTGTTGCATTAGCGCGCGCCATATTGGCTGAGCCAAGATTATTATTACTTGATGAGCCATTGAGTGCACTTGACGATAAAAATAAAATTATCTTGTTAGCTTTACTCGACAGGGTCAAGAGAAAGCTTAATTTACCGATGTTATATGTCAGCCATTCTTTAGATGAGCTTCAACAACTGGCCGATAAGCTACTAGTTATTTCTTTAGGAAAAGTGATTCATCATGGTGATATTCACCACGTTATTCATCAACTAACCACCAATAACGAAATATTGCATCAAACCAGCTTATCATTGATGGTGAAAGAGCATTTACCCGAATACGGCTTAACAAGTTTACGTTTAGGCGAGCAACAAATATTTATTGCTTGTGACAGTCCATCAGACAAAAAGAAAAAAGTGCGCTGCATTATTGCCGCTAGTGATATTAGCATTACTTTACATGAACCTATTGAAAGCTCTATTGTTAATCACTTACATGGCGAAATAACAGCAATTAGTCATATCATATCGTCTGATGGCGCTAATGCTCAAATGCTAATAACGGTTAATTGCTCAGCACAACCCTTTTTTGTCACCATTACTACTTGGTCGGCTAAGCGCTTATCGTTAATGCCGGGTCAAAGTATATTTATTCAATTCAAAGCGAATGCAGTACGTTCACTGCGTTAACTTTTTTTAGGAACTATTTAGCTGATGTTATCTCAATACGAACAACTACGTTACAGCCGTCAAATTATGATCAATAAAATAGGTGAGCAAGGGCAGTTAGCCCTGCGTGAAGCCAAAGTACTAATCGTTGGTGTCGGTGGGCTAGGTAATCCGGTCAGTTTATATTTAGCGGCCGCCGGAGTAGGAACTTTATTTATTGCCGACGGTGATAAGGTTGAGATGACCAATTTACAGCGACAGATATTATTCACTGAAAATGATATCGGTAATAATAAAGCTGATGTTGGTGCTGAGAAATTGCAACAGCATAACAGTGACATTACTATCGAAGTCGTTGATGAGATGCTTGATGAAGAATTAGCAAACTATTACATTGAACAGGTCGATGTGGTCCTTGATTGCACAGACAATATCACCACACGTTATTTATTAAATAAAATCTGTGTTGAGCAAAAAACACCATTAATCGTTGGGGCGGCTACGGGGTTTGACGGTCAGCAATTAGTCATTGATCCTCGAAATCCAGCAAGTGCTTGCTATCAGTGCTTATTTCCTGCGAGTGAAAAAGCGCCGACCCAAAATTGTCAAACCCTTGGTATTGTCGGTCCTGTATTAGCGATTATAGCCGGTATGCAATCGTTACAGGCCATTAAATTATTAACAGGCAACACCATACATATTAATCAGTTAAATCTCTTTGATGGTTTATCAAATCAATGGCAACAATTTACCCTAAATAAACAGGACGATTGTCCGGTTTGTCGAACGAGCTAGATAATTCATGCTCATTAACGGCACGGAGTTAAATCAACTAACCCCGTGTCACTTCATATGGCTATGAGTGTCTACTCACTTGCGATGCTTTTTTTCTTATCTTCTGCTGCGATTGTTAGTAACGTTGTGGCAATATAGGCGTTAATTTGGTCTTCAAGTACGTTTAGAGGTACGGAACCATTTTTCAAAATTTGATGATGAAATTCGCGCACATCAAAATTTTGTCCCAATTCAGCTGCTGTTTTTTTACGTAGATTTCTGATGGTTATCTCACCAATTTTGTAAGATAACGCTTGTCCAGGCCATGATATATAACGATCAATTTCTGTTTTTACATTGTGTGATGATAGTGCGGTGTTATTGGTCATAAAGTTTATGGCACGCGCTCTTGACCAGTCCATAACATGCATGCCGGTATCAACAACAAGACGGGCTGCCCGCCACATTTCATAGGTCAGGCGACCAAAATTACTGTAGTGGTCTTGGTATATGCCGGCTTCAATACCTAACCATTCAGCATACAAGCCCCAACCTTCACCAAAAGCTGAAATATAGGCATTTCTTCGGTATGAAGGTAGGTTATCTAATTCGCCATTCAATGATATTTGCAGATGATGCCCAGGGACACCCTCATGTAAGGTTAAAGCGGGTAATACATAAAGGGGACGTTTGTCTAACGCGTAGGTATTAACCCAATAATAACCAGGCTGAGTATCATTTTGCGCCCGAATGTAGCGTCCAGTAGTATACTTAGGTGCGATGCTGTCTGGTACTGGTGCAACACCATAAGGTGTGCGTGGTAAATGCTTAAAGAGTGCGGGTAATTTAGCATCCATTTGTTTGGCAATATACGCAGCTTCTTTAAGTAACGCTAACGGCGTTTTTGCATAAAACTGTTCATCAGTTCGTAAGAAATCGGTGAACTCAGAAAAAGTCCCTTTAAAACCAGTTTTTACAATGATCTCAGCCATTTCTTGACGAATACGTTTTACTTCACTCAAACCTAAGGTATGAATTTTCTCAGGTGTCATATCTGTTGTGGTGTAGTGTTTAACTCTATTGCGATAAAATTCATTACCGTTAGCTGTCGCCGAAACGCCAATAGTTTTACGGGCATTTGGAAAATACTCTTTGGTAAAGAATTGATAGTAGTGCTGATAAGCAGGAATAACTTTAGTTTTTAATAGCGAAATAAGCTGGCTTTTTTTATCAGAAAGCAAGTCAGGTGCAATTAAATTTGACGCTGTGCTAAAAGGCTTAAGAAATTCAGAATTTTCAGCATATTCAGGAATAAAGGCAAGTATTGACTGTTCATAGCCGATTAATACCGCTTGAGGTTGAGTGATCCCTGTCGATAATCCCTGCTGCATCCAATAAATGTTTTGATCAAAATATAGGGGAAGCGCCGATAATTTATTCAAATAGAAGTCGATATCTTTTTCTTTATTAAATGCTGTATTGTTGATGAAAAAACTTAAATTAGAGTGAAAGCCTGATTCAGCATTGAATGGCATGTAATGAGCTTTAAAATAATACTCAGCAATACTATTATCAAGTTGGGCTTTAATAATTGCATAATTAATTTTATTATCGTCTGTCAGTGACGTTTGATTTATCTCTTCAAATGCTGCCGCGATAGTGATACGTTGTTGGTATTTTTTTTCCAACATTTCTGGTGATAAATCAGGCCAATAGCTTTCTTCGTTTAGTACTGCACTTTTTTGATAAATACCTTTACTGGCACGATGATCTAATAGGGCTTTAACCGTACTATCAAATTTTTCGTTAGCGGTGGTCTGTGGCGAGTTTTTGCTATTCATGGTGAGTTGACAAGCGCTAAGTGAAACAAGAATAGCGGGCACGACCAGAAACTTACACAAAGAAAAATTCATATTTTATTAAATTCCTACGGTTATAAACAGCTAATAAAGTAACGCAATTTTATCCAAGTAAATAGTATTGTACGACGAATTGTTCTTCTTATCCGATCAAGCACCTGACAAGTACAATATTTGCGCGAAACTGAGTTTTCGTTATCTTAACGAAAAGTAGTTGAGTTTAGAGTTTTTTGCTATAAATTGCTTTTATATGAATTTATTTTGCGTATTGATTGTTTTAATTGGTTTTTGATTGCTCATTAGTGCGGTTTTGCTAGAATTATTTATCGAAACAACGTACGAGCCGTCAATCATGTCACTTGAAAATCACTTTCTTCCTTTTAGAAATAATATCATTGGTCAATCATTAAGCCATGAAATCAATGGTAAGCAATTAGATATTGTTTACGCTGATTGGACTGCAAGTGGTCGACTTTATGCGCCAATTGAACATTATATCAGCCATACCTTAGGGCCTTTTGTCGCTAATACCCATACCGAAACTAATTTAACCGGGTGTGCGATGACGAATGCATATCATGATGCGCAAAAAATAATAAAACGCCATGTAAATGCCTGCGATAATGACGTATTAATCACGGCAGAAGCAGGAATGACCGGTGTTATTAATAAGTTTCAACGTATTCTAGGTCTACGTATTCCTGAGCGTATGCAAGAGCAAGTGAAGTTTGATGATTATGATAAACCCGTTGTTTTCATTACCCATATGGAACACCATTCAAACCAAACTACTTGGTATGAGTGTGATATCACGTTAGAGATTATTGACCCTGACAGCCATGGTTTACCATCGCTTGAACATCTACAATTATTGTTAGAAAAGTACCAAGCTAGAAAAGTAAAAATAGGCTCGTTTTCTGCTTGTTCCAATGTCACTGGCATTAAAACCCCTTATCACTTGTTAGCAGAAAAAATGCACGAACACGGCGGCTTATGTTTTGTTGATTTTGCTTGTTCAGCTCCCTATGTTGATATTGATATGCATCCAACAAACTCCAAGCAAAGTTTAGACGCCATTTATTTCTCTCCTCATAAATTTCTTGGTGGGCCTGGCAGCTCGGGAGTGCTTATCTTCAATAAAGCGCTCTATAAAAACAGAGTACCCGATCACCCCGGAGGCGGAACAGTCACTTGGACCAACCCATGGGGAGAGCACAGCTTTTTCAATAATATTGAAATGCGTGAAGATGGCGGAACTCCTGGATTTTTACAGTGTATTCGTACTGCCTTAGCGATAAAAGTAAAGAACGCTATGGGCGTTAACAACATTACCGCCCGTGAAAAAGAAATTACTGATTATGTAATGACTGAATTAGCCAAAAATGACAACGTAGTGATGCTAGAAAAGAATGTTAAAGACCGTTTAGCTATTGTTTCTTTTTACATACCTAATGTTCATTATAATTTAGTAGTACGATTGCTCAACGATAAGTTTGGTGTTCAAACGCGTGGTGGTTGTTCATGTGCGGGCACTTATGGTCATATATTATTGAATGTTGATCATGATACGTCTAACAAAATCACTGAAAAAATTAATAGGGGTGATTATGCTGAAAAACCTGGTTGGATACGTGCGTCATTTCATCCTACGACCTCTGATAAAGAAGTCAGGTATATTGTTGAAGCGATTAATCAAGTCACTGAAAATATTGTTGAATGGGCGAAAGAATACCGTTTTAACCCTGCTACAGGAGACTTTGAACATAAAAATTCTGCAGTTGAATATCCAAGTCTCAATGACTTTAATGCCTTAGTGCTACCCGATGTTGCAAGGATAGGCACTCAATGTCAGGGGGATCTAGTACAAAATCACGTGGCTGAAATTAAAACACCAGCTTCATTATTTAAGAAAATATTTGGCTAGTTACTGAATGTCATCCAAATGAGTGGCGTAATGATTATTTTTCAAAGTAAATGATCATTTCCGCAGCTACACAATTACATTCGTCTGGGCATTCTGGGCATTCATAGCCTTGCTTACTGAGTTCATTCCAGCGTTCTGGATGTTCTTTAATTAACACGCCACCACATTTAGTGAAATATTTTACTGCGCTATTACCGGGGCTTTGTTTCCATAAATGACTAACACCCGCATTTGCACCTTGTTTAATTGCTGCTTGTGTTGATAATTTGAGTAGCCGACTGCCAACACCGTAACCACGATAATTCTCATCAACCGTATTACATTTGAAATAACAAACTTTTTCGCTGGGTTGTTGCCATAATTCAGGGCTGCACCAAGCGTCAATTTCCCATTGATTAATGGCGTAAGTTAAGCGAAAACCTATCAGTACGTTATCTAGATAAGCGACAAAGTTTGCATTGATTTCGCTACTATCAGCTATTTTTAATATACCTTTTCTATACCAGACGCCCATGTTTGAATCGTCAATATAACCAGCACCATGAACAGCTGTGCCTAAGGCTATTATTGCTGAAAAATCGCTGGGTAACATTTTACGGTATAAGACTTGAGACTTTACTGAATTAAACTGTTTTTTCATTTTTTAGATTTGTTAAAATAAAGTAATTTTATAAAATTGATCTTAGCAAATTTTCCATAAATACGGTAAGGTTTCTGTGGTTTTCTTTCTTAAAGTAGTTTTGAAAAATGTACGATCCTTTACACGATAAATCTCCCGGTTGTGGTGCCCCATATCCTAAAAGTTACTGGGCTGAAAATGCAGATGTTGAAATAAATGCCCCAGCAAGTGACGGGCAAATTAATCAAGACGTAGATGTTGATGTTGCTATTATAGGTGCTGGTTATACCGGGCTTTCTTGTGCGCTACACTTAGCGCGTGAACATGGTATTAAGGCACATGTATTAGAGGCAAATCAAACGGCTTGGGGTTGTAGTGGTAGAAATGCTGGCTTTATTCTCAAGTCTTCAGGACGCAAGTCTTATAGCGATATGGCGCAAAAATGGGGTGAAGAAGTGATGCGCGGCATTTATGATGAAATGTGCGCTGGCGTTGAAACGGTAAAATCACTGATCGCTGAAGGTATTGACTGTGACGTACAAACGCGTGGTTTTTTAAAAGTAGCGCATAAGCCGAGTAAATTAGCTGAGCTTATTAGCCAAGCAAAACTGCAACAAAAAACCTTTGCAGGTATTAAAAATAGTGATGTGGAGATTTTAACGAGAAACGAAGTTCGTCAACAATACATGGACGATAAAAATGCTTATGGCGCGATTCGTTATCAAGACGGTTTTGGTTTAAATCCGTTGAAACTGGCCTGGGGCTATCAGCGATTAGCACGTGAAGCAGGCGCTAAAGTTCATACCAGCTCTCCAGTGTTAGATATTTTAGATGAAGGGCACCAACAAAAACTGATAACATCTCAAGGTGTTGTTACGGCTAAAAAGATTGTTATTGCTACC
This sequence comes from Colwellia sp. MB3u-55, assembly GCF_014076785.1. Lineage (NCBI taxonomy): Bacteria > Pseudomonadati > Pseudomonadota > Gammaproteobacteria > Alteromonadales > Colwelliaceae > Colwellia > Colwellia sp. MB3u-55. The sequence goes on along the minus strand of NZ_JACGUS010000122.1, from coordinate 431,064 downwards.
AACGGATATACACCTAAAGGGTTTCATTCATTAACAACCGATCGAACGTTGCCGGTACTTTCACAAATTATTGTCACCGAACCTTTGTCAGAGCAGCAGTTAGCCGATTGTAACTTTTTAACGTCGAATGTAGTGATGGATACTCGAGCGCTAAAATACTATTACAGAAAGCTGCCCGACAACCGCATTCTATTTGGTGGGCGTGGCGCAATAACGGGCAAGTCTGCTGATGATCCTTATTACGCACAGCGTTTGTTGGCAGTGTTAAAAACAAGTTTTCCACCGTTAGCTAAGTTAAACTACCAGTATGCTTGGTCAGGTTGGATCTGTATGTCGCTAGACGACTTACCTCATATTTATCAAAACCCTAAGAAAAATGTTTTTTATAGCATGGGTTACTGCGGCTCTGGCGTGTCATTTTCGGTGCAAGCAGGTAAGCGGTTGGCCGAAAAAGTCGCTGAAAAAGCTATTGATCCTAAAATAGAAAATCTTCCACTTTATAATTGTGAATTACCTAAATTTCCATTTGCGCCTTTGAGACGTGTTGGACAATGGGGATATTTTCATTATGGAAAAGTAAAAGATGAATGGTTTTAGTGAGAGTTTACGGTGCTCATTTCAAAGTGACCCTTATTTTTTCTTTTACATTAGCAGTTAAGTTATACGTATAAATGCCTCAATAGCTTAACTGCTTTTAGTTAATAATAGCGGCTAATCAGTTTTAAAATGCAGTGGAATAAGCTTTAATTTACTGTCCTTCAAATATAATCAGTTGTGTAATGAGTGTTGGTTACTATAAAAAAGACTTGCTCCACTAACATACTTAACATTTGAGGCACTTGTTGAACGGCCATTTTTCTATTTCTTCTGCTGTCATAACTGTGTTTGAGCGTTAGTTTGTAGCTCTTTTTCATAAAATGTTTAGCGAACCATTCAATAACGGCTTTACCGCCTGTTATCTGGCCATTGATGAGTGCATGAGAAAACTATAATTGTTGATTTCGAACAGCTATTTATCGGTTGGACCGGCATTTTGCATGATGCAAAGGGTATTAAAATTACGTTAATGCTATTGATGAAAAATATCAACTAACAGGTAACGATACCTTTCGTGCACAAAAATTACGTTCAGATAGGTAATATCCAACTGATCTATACACAGAGTTTTGCGACAACAACTGTAAGCAGGACGAGGACCATTTATAGACTGTTTTACAATTGAAAAAAACCGACGCTTTTAGTGACAAAGCTTATCATGTCAGTTATACCTACGAGGAGCAAAATTAGAACTTTTTCTAAACCGCAACAGCCGTGGCGCAAGTATTTTAACAGATTTAGGTTCTTTGTCTGACCGTTATCAGTCGTTAGTGGACGCTGGTTATAACGGTTACAGTGAAAACACGTGGTGGAATAAAGTCAGATTATCCGATGACTGGGATATTAGCCATAACGATGATAACGAACTATCAAGAACAAGTCTGAAGTACGTCTGAGCATTTATGGTCGCTTGCAGTCCTATTTTGAAATAAGCTTTTTAAAACGAGATAAAGTTGAGCTTCGTGATGATCCAAGTATTATGAGTATCACTTACAACAGCACCTTATTCAATGAGCAGCAAGACAGATTTATTTTGAAATACCTCCAAGTCTCTGGTGGTATTTCAGTACATTTATGCATTTTGATGACCATATTGACTAAGACAACAACCGCTTCGATAAACAATGGTTAGTTGGTCTTACTATAAAATAGAATATTGGCAAAAGTTTGCAGTTTACATTGCGTGGCACTTATCAAAATCTTGATGTACATAATCAGCAGCTTTTTACCGGCAACCTATCTGATTTTCGTACTACTTATCAGTTCAATCAACGCCAGTTTTTACCTCTGATGTTGGTGTGTACTGATATTTAACGTAACCAACAAAATTATACTTTTGATGTAGACGCCAACAGTATAAGATTAGGCAAGCAACTTTTATATTTGTACAAGCTCAATCCACTGACCAAATTTTTTGTAGGTTATTCAGACTCAGCCTATCAAGATGATGTTCTCACTTCATTAACCAAAAGTGGGTGTTAGGCGTTTATGAAATCCAGTTACGCATCGCTAAACTATCGGATTAGTGAGGCTTGATAATTGTTTGCTTTGGCCATACATCTTATTTACGGCAACTCTAGCCGTGTCAAAAAAGGAAGGCAGTAATGGAAGTATTACTCGATTATATTATGACCGCACAAACACTCGTTTTAGTTTTTGTTGTGGTGTTACTTAAAACCTCAATTAAATTTGTGCCACAAAACCGTGCTTACGTGATAGAACGATTTGGTAAATATCAGTCAACTAAAGAAGCTGGGTTAAATTTTATTATACCCTTTATTGACCGTATTTCCGCGGATCGTTCGTTGAAAGAAAAAGCTGTAGATGTGCCTGAACAAAGCGCTATTACCAAAGACAATATTTCGTTGTCAGTGGATGGTGTTTTGTATTTTCGAGTGCTTGACCCTTATAAGGCCACCTATGGAATTGACGATTATGAGTTCGCCGTCACTCAACTAGCACAGACCACTATGCGTTCTGAATTAGGCAAAATGGAACTCGATAAAACCTTTGAGGAAAGAGATGTGCTGAACATCAATATCGTTGCGGCGATTAATGATGCTGCCGGCCCTTGGGGTATTCAAGTACTGCGTTACGAAATTAAAGATATTGTGCCGCCTCAATCTGTTATGGAAGCGATGGAAGCGCAAATGAAGGCTGAACGAGTCAAACGGGCACAAATTTTAGAGTCTGAAGGTGACAGGCAGGCCGCTATTAATCGAGCTGAAGGTCTTAAAGCCTCGGTAGTATTAGCCGCAGAAGCTGATAAAGAAGAACAAGTATTACGAGCAGAAGGTGAGGCTAAAGCTATAGTAGCTGTCGCCACCGCTCAGGCAGAAGCCCTCAGACAAGTAGGTGAAGCGGCTGCTACCCCTGAAGGGCAAAAAGCCATTCAATTGGATTTAGCCACTAAGGCCATTGAGGCCAAACATGCGATTGCTAAAGAATCTTCTGTTGTATTGTTGCCTGATAGCAGTACTGAAGCCGCGAGTGTTGTAGCCCAAGCGATGACCATTATTAATCAATTAAATAAGGGGTAGTATATGGATTGGGCAATCAACAACTTAGCTGAAAGTTTGCTCATTCTCGGCATACTTTTATTAGTGATTGAACTGGCAGTGTTAGGTTTTTCAACCTTTGTACTGTTTTTTGTAGGCTGTGCTGCAGTGGTTACCGCAGGTTTATTGTATGTGGGTATTATCCCAGATACTTGGTTGTCGGCTATGTTTAGCACAGGCCTGCTGACTGGATTATCCGCTATTTTGTTATGGAAACCTTTACAGAATATGCAAACTCAGGTCGACACAACAAAAGTAAAAGGCGATTTGGTTGGTCATAGTTTTATATTAGTGGAAGATGTAGCGCCTGAGTTGACCCCTAAATATCATTATTCAGGGATCGATTGGAAGCTAAAGGCCAATGAACATTTGCTAGCAGGCACCAAGGTAGAAGTCACACAAGCTGATGTGGGCGTATTCCACATCAAAGCTAGCTAATTTTTACATTGTTAGTGTCTGTTATAGTAAGTCGGGGAGAACCCGACTTTTTTTATTTAAGGGGGCATTACTTGTAATTTTTTGTGCAAGCTCATATGAATAAAAACAGTATCTAACACCAAGACAGGTATGTAGAACATTTATGGGTAAGCACAGCGGACTTTTCAAACATATTCGAGATTACGATTCACTGTTAGTGAATCGGCGATCGCCAGGCACTCCTATTCTCAAAGTCTTGGCCTTAGTGATTATGCGCAACACAACCCCCTAAATTTATCATCCTGTGCTTTTCTTTATTTTGAGGTGTTTAAGTGAACTAGGCATTAATTTGCCATCCGTTGAACAGATAGTTTTGTAGTTAGTAAAGCTTTTTTTGCATATTGCATGGCGCTTACTCTTTTTTATTTATCAGTACTTTTATCTTAATGACGACAGCACTTGATAAAGTCAAATAACTCGCTTTTTCTTGAAAATCCATTTTTTCAGTCATAACTTTCTGTTTAGTAATAACTTTTTGATCTGTAAAATAGTCGCTATCACCGATATGGGCGATGTTATTTGTAGAATAATATCGTTTTTTGCATAATATTAACTTATTTACGGCTTCTTGAGTGCAAGCTGCAATAAATAGTGCTGTGGTGATTAATGATATAGTAAGGATTTTTTCATGACTGGCTCACCTAATAAATTTTTCTAATCTTGTGTAGCGTTAAATGAACCGTTCATGAGAAAGGATTAATTTTGATTAACCTTTTTCCTTATTTTCTTGGCAATACTGATCACCATAATAGTTGTTTGAGTAGTTACAATTAACCCCAATTTTTTGATCACTTGTTGTCTTAAAAATTTTTTTGATGTTTTTAATGATTTTTTTCATTTTGGCTACCTGATGTATTTAAGATAAAACTATTATGGCCTAACACCATTATTCAGTAAATTTGATAAAATTTAATATATAGTTCTATTTAATTAAAGTATTTAACGGATGATATTAGCTACACTTTGCAGTAAGTTGTGCTGTAAAAATAGCTTTTAGCAGGCTTAACTCGCTAGTTCTTACATAATTAGGCCTAATGATTAACGCAATTGTTCTGTGTGGCCCTGGCTCATTTAAATGAATAGCCCGAAGTTCAGATTCGTTATAAGTCAGCTGATCTAAGGCCATTTGTGGTACAAGCGTTGTTCCGAGTTTACCAGCAACCATTTGGATCAGTGTATGCAAACTAGCAGAGCCAAAATCAGCACTTTGTTTTGGATTTTGTAATTGACAAGCCGCTAGTGCATGTTCCTTTAGGCAATGGCCATCTTTTAACAACATCAGCTTTTCTGTCACTAACTCTTCACTGGTAATTTCTTGGGTCTTCTGTGGACATTCATCCTTATGGCAGACTAAATAGAAGTCTTCTTGCCAAAAACTGAAACTCATTAAACCCTCTATAGGATAAGGTAACGCCAATATCGCCGCATCAATCGCTCCGGTTCGCACCATATCAACTAAGGTATGTGATTGTTCTTCTAGTATCCTCAATTTAAAATTTGGATATTGATGCCTAACTTCGGGCAACACCTTAGGCAAAAGGTATGGACCTATAGTTGGGATAACACCAATCGACATCGAACTAGAAAAAGGCTGATTGTCGTTTTTTGAAATTTGCAATAACTCATCTAGTTCCAGCTTTACTTGGCGAGCCTTATTAAGGATCAATTGACCCTTTTGAGTGACTAAGACTTGTTTGTTATTGCGCTCAAATATCATCATTCCCAACTGCTTTTCAAGCTCATTAATGGCTGTACTTAGCGCTGATTGAGAAACATTACATGCCTCTGCAGCTTTTTTGAAGTGTAAAGTCTTTTCGATAGCGAGTGCGTAATGAAGCTGTTTTATTGAAATCATATTTATAACGATAATTTATATTGAACATAGACGCCATAATAATCTAATTTATTGAATTAGTCATCTTGTTCGCGGGTCACTTATTTTGATATTAATATTATTGATGGATAGCGTGAAATCGACGCTCGTAAAACTTCCTGTTTAGTTATCATAATAAATATTTAGTAATTCTGTTTTTTAGAATATTAATATCTATTTAATCAAATTTATTTATCGCTCAACAGAATCTACTATACACACATCGAAAGCAAACATGCTTTTAAAACAAAACCATTTAACTAAACATTTTTAAATAACAGAGGTAATACCCATGGCTCAAATAGGCAAAACTATCCCAGAATTTAAAGCTCAAGCATTTCATAACGATGAGTTTGTTGAAGTAACATCTGAGAGTACTAAAGGCAAATGGTCAATCTTTTTGTTCTACCCTGCAGATTTTACATTTGTTTGTCCAACTGAATTAGAAGACATGGCAAACCAATATGAAGAGTTACAAGGTCTTGGTGTTGAAGTTTACTCGGTATCAACCGATACACATTTCTCACATAAAGCATGGCACGATTCTTCAGAAGCCATTGGTAAAATTAAATTTCCGATGATTGGTGACCAAACTGGCACAATTACTCGTGGTTTTGATGTAATGATCGAAGAAGATCATATGGCACACCGCGGTACATTTTTAGTCGACCCAGATGGTGTTATTCAAGTTGCCCATATTCATGCGGGTGGTATCGGTCGAAGTGCAAAAGATATGGTGCGTAATGTAAAAGCTGCACAATATGTGCGTGAAAACGACGGTGAAGTATGTCCAGCAGCTTGGGAACAAGGTGAAGCAACCTTAACACCAAGTTTAGACTTAGTCGGTAAAATCTAAGACAGCAGTCTCGTTATGGGTGGAAGTCGTTATTCTGGTTAACCAGGCTTCTTCCGCCTTATTTCAATCAACAAGATGACAGCTCTTATGTCAAATTCAACAAGATAAATAATGAGGTAGCCCCATGTTAAGTGAAGATATTTTAAATGCAGTAAAAGCTTATACCCAAAATATGACCAACAAAGTATCACTAGTTTTACAGACGGGTGAACATCAAAAACGTAACGAATTAAAAGAATTTTTAACACAGTTAACATCAGTATCAGACAATCTAGTACTGGTTGAACGTGATGATGGTTTACGCAGCCCAATTACGTTTTACTTAGAAATCGATGGTAAAAATAATGGCATCCACTTTTCAGGTATTCCCAGTGGACATGAATTTAATTCGTTGATATTAGCTATTTTACAGTCATCGGGTACCGAACTCAAATTGGACGGCACCTTGACTAAAATGGTGCAAAAAATCAAAGAAGATTTGCACTTTGAAGTATTTATTTCCTTAAGTTGCCATAACTGTCCTGATGTTGTGCAATCGTTGAATCAGTTTGCCTTATTAAACGAAGGTATTAGCAGTGAAATGATTGATGGTGGCTTATTTAAGCACTTAATAGACGAACGTAATATTCAAGGTGTACCGAGTGTTTACCTTAATGGCGAATTATTTGCGAATGGAAAAATAGACACAGGTCAATTAGTCGATAAACTTATCGAACGTTTCCCTTACATTGTCGGTGGCGATGACAATGAGCAGTTATCGTTACAAGATATTACCGTTATAGGTGCAGGTCCTGCCGGTGTTGCTGCTGCTATTTATGCCGCTCGTAAAGGTTTAAAAGTGACTATTATTGCCGACCGTTTTGGTGGTCAGGTCAAAGATACCGTAGGTATTGAGAACTTAATTTCAGTCTCTAAAACGACTGGCACACAACTGACGGGTAATATGCAAGCACACTTAAATGATTACGAGATCACAACAAGAGAGTTTGTACGTGTTGAAAAAATTGATAAAGGTGAGTCTGAGAGTAAATTACCGAAAAAGCTACATCTTTCTAGCGGCGAAGTTATCGAATCTAAAACGGTGATCATTGCTACTGGGGCTAAATGGCGTGAACTTGGTATACCAGGAGAAAAAGAAAATATTGGTTCTGGTGTCGCTTATTGTCCGCATTGTGATGGCCCATTCTTTAAAGGTAAAGATGTTGCTGTGGTTGGTGGTGGTAACTCAGGAATAGAAGCGGCATTAGATTTAGCAAGTATGGTTAATCATGTTACCGTCTTCGAATTCTTACCTGGCTTGAAAGCAGATAAAATATTAGTAGAAAAAGCTGAAGCACATAAAAAGATCACCATCATTAAAAATGTTGCTACTAAAGAAGTGATTGCTGAAGATGGTAAAGTGGTTGCTCTGGCCTATGAAGATAGAGCAACAGGGGAGATGAAGCAACAAAGCTTGTCGGGAATATTTATCCAAATAGGCTTATTACCCAACAGTGATTTTTTACAGGGTGTTGTTGAATGTACTAAATATGGCGAAGTCATCATTGACGAAAAATGTCAGACTTCTGAGCCGGGTATATTTGCTGCTGGAGATGTTTCTACCGTGCCTTATAAGCAAATTGTTATTGCGATGGGTGAGGGGTCAAAAGCATCCTTGTCAGCATTCGATTATCTTATTAGAGAAAGTTAATCAACATCAACCACACATCTGAACTTATAGTATCGCTACTCGTTTAGATGTGTCTTATCAAAAGCCGTATAAATAAACCTTATACGGCTTTATAGTTTTTAATATTTAAAGCGACTAAATCAATTAATCGCTGCTGCGACTCAATACTGGCCCAAGCAATATGGGCGGTTATCGACAAGTTATCGATTTCTTTTTTTATTAAGGCATTAATTAACGGGTGACTCACGGTTGGAGGCTCATGTTCTAATACATCGAGCACAGCGTGAGATATGATTTTATTCTTTAATGCCTGCAGTAAATCCGCACTATTAACCAGTGCGCCTCGCGCCGTATTAATCAGTAACGCCGAGGGTTTCATAAGCGCTAAAGTTTCACTATTTATTAAGTTTATCGTCTCCTCAGTTTGTGGGCAATGTAAGCTGATGACATCGGCTTTATTTAATACTTCAGTAAAACTATGACGGTTTTCTCTTATTTTTATCGCATTAGGACGTTCAGCAATCATGACGTGCATATCAAAAGCTTGAGCAATTTTTGCTACCGCTTTACCTAGGTTGCCAAAACCAATAATGCCGATGGTTTTTCCTGCTAATTCTTGACTTCCTTTGCCATGAAAACAAAAAGTAGCACTGTTTTGCCAATGTCCTTGTTGAGTATTGATGTTGTGGTGTGCGGTATTACTGAAATATTCAAGCATTTGCGCAAAGACATATTGACTGACTGAGGCTTGTGAGTAACCACTGACGTTTTTAACCGCAATGTTAAGTGCTTTAGCTGCAACTAGGTCAACATTATTCATACCTGTTGCGGCAATGCACACTAATTTTAGCTGGGGTAATTGCTCGAGTATATTTTTAGATAACAACACTTTGTTGGTGATAATAATCTCAGCCATTTTACAACGTTCAATAATTTGAATGTTTGTGGTGGTGGCATAACAGCTTAATGTACTGACTTGAGACTTTATACGGGTCAAAGAAATGCTGGCACTAAAGGTTTGTTGATCTAAAAAAACGGTTTGCATAGCGAGTAGCCAAAAAGAAATCATGTCGTTAGCTTAATAGAAATCAAGATAAAAAAAAACGGCAATCAGCATCTATTGCTGTTTACCGTTTTAGCATGTGATATTTATTTTATGGCATTAGTGTTACTTAGTTTAACCAGGGCGCCCATCTTCTCGTGCTTTTAGCAACATTGGCCCGTAGAAAAAAGTAAATAGTCCAAAAGCAACCAACCAGAAAAAACCACTTATATCGACAAAGAGTAAAGTTTTTTCTGGAACTAACCAAGGCCCAAATACCCGAGCCATAGCCGAGAGGGTAATAGATGCAAAAGCGACTGACATCATTTTAGGTGGGGTTAATGGTCGACCAGAATGCCCTAAAGAAACACGAGAAATCATTGCTAAAATAATCCCCCCCATGCCACCAATGGTTAATAGATGCCAAACATGATTACTGGGGATCTCATCAATAATGTAGCTAAATCCTAATAAAATAAGGCCAAACCAAATAAATTTAATGGCGAAATGTAATGACCATAAAAGTGGTACACCCAGTGTTATCCAAGGTCGCCATCTCAACCAACGAATTAACTGAAATAAACCAGCAAAAATTAAGATAATGCCAAAAAACATCGGTACAAAACCCACCAATGGATGTAACAACAACATCAGCATAGCAAGCAGTAAACTGCCATTAGCAAGTTTATCAAGTAAAGGAGCAGGGGTTGTTTTCGTGGTTTGTGTTCCATTAGCGGTGAACATTGGCACAACACGTCCAGACATAACGGACATTAAAAATACCACTAATAAAACACCGGCATAACCTGAGTAGCTCAACGAAACACTTTGTGGGTAAAGGGTTGCTAAGTGCATTTCTCCATTGGCGATGGTAAACATCACCAAGAGTGGTACAAAAAATAAATTTCGATACTGTTTTATTGCTAATATGGGTTTGGCGAGTGTATAAGCGATAGCTAATAAGAAACTTAAATCTATCAAAGCGCTTAATGTTGCCCCTAATAAGTCAGGCATTAACATGACTACTCGGCCTAATAGCCATAGAAAAAATAAAGCGGCGAGGGGTTTACCTTTAACACTGGCAATACCTGTCCAATTTTGCACTGCGGTGAGTAAAAAGCCAGCAATGATGGCACTGCCGAAACCAAAAATCATTTCATGAATATGCCACCAATAACCACCACCGTAAGGTGAAAAGCTAACGGTCCCTTTATAAATTAACAACCATAAAGTAATGGCAATTAAACTAAAAACAGCGCCACCTAAAAAAAAGGGTCGGAAGCCTAAGCGAAATATTGGCAGAATTTTCTGCTCGTCATTTAAATCAGTAATTTGCATTATAGTTTGTGTTTCAAATAATCAGTAAAGCCATATTAGCGTATTTATCAGAATAATCGTTGTGATAAATCAACTCTTATTATCATTTCTGCTAGATAATACAATTTTAAATTAACCTTACAGATAAAGGATAAAGAATATTGCTAAGGCTAAAGTTACTTTATCTATTTTGGCTCAGTGGTCATTAGTTGGCTGGTTTTTCTAATTGGTACATTTCATCAGAAATATAATCAAGTTTTTCTGTTAATAATTGCTGGGCATCATAAATACCTTGATTATAATAATGATTGCCCATTTCTTTAGTAAAAAAATCAAGCAAAAAGTCAGCGTCAAACTGAGCGAGCTCTTGATCAAGTTCGCTTGCAAAATAGTGCTGTAGTTTTTGAATCAGTAATTCTTTTTGTGCGGATGAAAACTTAATTTCACTCATCTTTATTCTCTGCTCTTTTGATAAAAATTCTTGACGAGATTATAACCATAATATTTCAATCAATCCTGTCTTAAGCAATTATATTTCCTGCTGAAGTAGCGTCTTTGATGTATCATAAGTATATACTTATGGCCAAGTATTAAGGTGGGTTGTTTAAGTGAAAGAGACATTGAAAAAATGGTGGCAAACTGATTGTCAATTTTGCCTTAAATACCGAAGAATGTTTATTTGGTTAATTATCATGATTGCAATAGATGCATTGTGGTTTAATCTTTTATTTTAAAAGTTGGAGTTATATATGGGATATCGTTGGACAGACTCATTAGAGTTAGCATTAGACTTAATGGAAGAGCATCCGGATGCTGATCCACTTAAATTACATTTTCCAGAATTGATGCAATGGGTAATAGCCCTCGATAATTTTGATGATGATCCTAAGCATTGTGGGGAAAGAGTACTTGAGGCCATTCAATTAGCGTGGATTTCTGAAATCGATTAGCGGCAGATAAACTTAAGGGTGATTTTTAGTCTTGTTTAGGTAATTGATTGTTTTATAAACCTCATCTGGCTTATACTACTGCATATATCACTACCATGAATTTTGACTATTCATCAACCATATGGTCTACATCAAGAATTATTATGACAATAAATATTAAACGTCCGTTATATATCCACTATGCTGGTCCAAGTCTTTTAGAAACCCCCCTGTTAAATAAAGGCAGCGCTTTTGACGAAGAGGAGCGCACTAATTTTAACTTAATGGGCTTATTGCCACCCCGTTATGAAACAATAGACGAGCAAGTTGAACGTGCTTTTATGCAATATAATAAGTTTCGAACTAACTTAAATAAGCATATTTATTTACGTACCATTCATGATAACAACGAAACTTTATTTTTCAGACTCGTTCAGGCGCACTTAGCTGAGATGATGCCGATTATTTATACGCCGACAGTAGGTGATGCGTGTGAGCAATTTTCAGATATTTATCGTAGCTCGCGTGGATTATTTATTTCTTATGAAGATAGACATCACATGGATGATATTCTTCGTAATGCGACAAAAAATAAAATAAAAGTCATTGTTGTTACCGATGGTGAGCGTATTCTTGGTCTGGGTGATCAAGGCATAGGCGGAATGGGTATTCCGATAGGCAAGCTTTCACTTTATACCGCTTGTGGCGGCATTAGCCCAGCGTATACTTTGCCGGTAATGCTCGATGTTGGTACCAATAACGAAAAATTATTGAATGACCCTATGTATATGGGGCGTCGTCATAAACGTATTAATCAAGAAGAATACAACGAGTTTGTTGACATGTTTATTCAAGCAGTGAAACGTCGTTGGCCACATGTATTATTACAATTTGAAGATTTTGCTCAACCCAATGCTACACCACTACTTAATAAGTATCGTGATGAAATTTGTTGTTTCAATGATGATATTCAAGGAACCGCCTCAGTGACTGTCGGCACTTTACTAGCAGCATGTCGGATTAAAGGGCGTAAGCTTGCTAAAGAAACCACATTATCACAGCAAAAAGTTGTCTTTGTTGGCAGTGGCTCTGCCGGTTGCGGTATTGCTGAACAAATTATTGCGCAAATGGTCAGTGAAGGTATTTCTGCAAAACAGGCACGCAGTCAAATTTTCATGGTCGACCGTTTTGGTTTATTAATCGATGGTATGGCTGATTTACGAGACTTTCAGCAAAAACTGGTGCAATCACCTCATACAATTTCCACGTGGGCTGTTTTAGGGCGATACGCGACATTATTAGAAGTGATGAATAATGCTCAGCCAGATATTTTAATCGGCGTGTCAGGTGTACCCGGTTTATTTACTGAACCAGTGATTAAAGCAATGAAATCACACTGCCCAATGCCAATTATTTTCCCGCTTAGTAATCCTATTAAACAAGTAGAAGCTACGCCAACACAAGTCATTAATTGGACTCAAGGTGAGGTTATTGTTGCAACGGGCAGTCCATTTAAACCCGTTGAATATCAAGGTAAAACTTTTCCTATCGTGCAGTGTAATAATAGTTATATTTTTCCTGGTTTAGGTTTGGGCATCGTTTCAGCCAATATTAACCGTGTTACTGATGAAATGCTAATGGTTGCCAGCGAAACCCTTGCTGAAGCTTCACCATTAGCCAACACCGGGTTGGGTGAACTCTTACCTCCACTCACTGAAATTGCCAGTTTAAGTCGAAAAATAGCCTTTGCTGTCGCGAAAGTAGCTTTTGATCAAAACTTAGCTTTACGCATCGATGATGAAAGCTTACTCGTAAAAATAGAACAAAACTTTTGGCAACCAGAATATCGACAGTATCGTCGAAGCAGTGCGTAGTTATTGTTTTGTTACTCATATTAAAAACTGACTCAATGTCAGTTTTTTTATGTATGCTTATTTTACACCTTAAATTATTCTCAAAATCGATGATGTTTTACTCAATGAGATGAAAAATCCTAAGGTGAGTAAGATCGCTTTTGCTCTAGAAAGTAAAAAGCAACTTACGTTACCCATATCTCTAGAAAGATTAGAGGCTGGGTTAAGACATTAAAATCAAAAAGAGTACTTAGTGAATAATATTAGTTTTTTTGTTCAAATTCGTCTATAATCGCGCCAAAATTTATACACCTATTTTATTTAAAATATATAAGGGCTTATCATGGCTATCGAACGTACTTTTTCTATCGTAAAACCAGACGCAGTTGCTAAAAACTTCATTGGTCAAATTTATAACCGTTTTGAAACTGCTGGTTTAAAAATTGTTGCTTCTAAAATGATTCACTTAAGCCAAGAAAAAGCTGAAGGCTTTTACGCTGAACATAGCGAACGTCCTTTCTTTGGTGCTTTGGTTTCATTCATGACTTCTGGTCCAGTTATGGTTCAAGTTTTAGAAGGCGAAAACGCTGTTCTTAAAAACCGTGAAATCATGGGTGCTACTAACCCAGCTGAAGCACTTGCTGGTACTATCCGTGCTGATCTTGCTGATAGCATCGACGAAAATGCTGCCCACGGTTCTGACGCTTTAGAATCTGCTGCACGTGAAATTGCTTACTTCTTCTCAGACGACGAAATTTGCCCACGCACCCGTTAATCTGATTTTAATCTTCACAAATTTTGCGAATTCTTCGTCGAATGTACTCATTTACTAACGTAAGCTCCGTGCATTCTCCTTGAATTCACTTAATTTGCTGTGATTAAAGTAGAAATCGAAATATGAAAGGGTTTTACTGTTTCCAGTAAAATCCTTTTGTTATTTTTAGAGTTATAATAAACCTTAAGCTTTTTAATTTACTAACCCTCTGTTTTACCTAAAGAGAAATTTAATTAAAAACGTTAAGGTTTGATATAATTTTATCTGTAAACTGTTATGCTTTGTATGAAAGTTGTACAATTGTTTTTTGTAATTTTGTTGTTTGAGAAGTAGTGAATCATGAGTGAAGTGACTGAAGTTGTAAGCCCGACCGTATCTGCGGTAAAGAAGAAAGTAAATCTATTAAACTTGGATCATCAAGGGATGCGTGAATACTTTGCTTCAATTGGCGAAAAGCCGTTTCGTGCCGATCAAATGATGAAATGGATATATCATTTTGGTTACTCTGATTTTGAATTAATGACTAATTTGAACAAAAAATTACGTGAAAAATTACAACGTGAAACAGAAATTAGTGCACCAGAAATATCTGAAAAGCAAGTATCAACCGACGGCACGATAAAATACTCTTTACGCCTCGAAGGTGGTCAAGAAGTCGAAACAGTGTGGATCCCTGAAAACGATCGCGCAACATTATGTGTATCCTCGCAAGTCGGTTGTGCACTTGAATGTACCTTTTGTGCCACGGCGCAACAAGGCTTTAATCGCAATTTGTCTATGAGCGAAATTATCGGTCAAGTATGGCGTGTTGCTAATGATATTGGCGCGACACGTATCGCTGGAAAACGTCCCATTACAAATATTGTTATGATGGGGATGGGCGAACCGCTTTTAAATATGAAAAATTTAATTCCAGCGCTTGATACTATGTTAAATGATTTAGGCTACGGCCTCTCAAAACGTCGAGTAACAGTGAGCACTTCTGGTGTAGTACCGGCACTTGATATGTTAAAAGAAAAAATAGATTGTGCATTAGCCATTTCAATTCACGCGGGTAACAACGAGCTTCGTGATGTATTGGTCCCGATAAACAAAAAGTATCCTTTAGAAGAGTTTATTGCGGCAGCTGGACGTTATATTGATGGTTCAAAAGCGAATAAGCAGGCAACGATTGAATATGTGATGTTAGACCATGTTAATGACAGTACTGACCAAGCACATGAACTTGCTATCGCTTTGAAAGATTTACCAAGTAAAATCAATCTTATCCCGTTTAACCCTTACCCTGGCTCGCCTTATAAACGTTCAAGTAATTCACGTATTGACCGTTTTGATAAAGTATTGCAGTCATATGGTTTAACCGTAATTACTCGCCGTACCCGTGGTGATGATATTGATGCGGCTTGTGGCCAACTAGCCGGTGATGTTTTTGATAGAACAAAGCGAACAGCAATGAACTCTTCAAATAAAGACGAGTCTAAAGCCCAAGAGATTTCAGTTAAACTGGTCTAACACTTTATTCTCGAGCTATTTATACCCGTTCGACATCATACTAGTTCAATAAGCATCTTGAAGTAGATCGGGTATAGGTATAATCTGTAATTATTACATTACGATAAGTGACATTCTGCCATATGATTAAATTTCTGCCGCGGTTATTTATAACGAGCGTTATCGCTTTGTTAATTGTCCTTTCTGGGTGTGTAACACAAAATTATGAGAACGACAGTACAATACCTGTAGTAGAAAGTGATTCAAGTAATAATGAAAGGGCGATGACTCGAATTTCATTAGGTCTTGGCTATTTAAAGATGGGAAATACTAGCCAAGCGAAGTTAAACTTGGAAAAAGCAAAGCGCTTTTCACCAAACTTATCCCAAGTTTATACGGCGTTTGCTCATTATTATGATGTGGTTGGCGAATCACAGCTTGCTACCAATGCTTATGAACAAGCGTTATCAATCGATGAAAAAAATCCAGATACCTTAAATAATTATGGGGTTTTTCTTTGTCGACATGAAAAGTATGCCGACGCTGAAAAATACACTTTAAAAGCGATAGCAATCCCAACGTACTTGATGGTCTCACAAAGTTACGAAAACCTGGCGCTTTGTCAACTAAAAGCTGGTGAATTTGTTAAGGCTGAAAAATACTTTACAAAATCTATTCGGCATAGTCCTAATCGTGCATCAGCTTTATTACAAATGGTCCGCTTACAGTACGCTATTGGCGATTATAAAGCCGCGCAACGTTATTTGAAACGTTATGAAAAAGCAACTCGTCGCTTTAGTCCTGAAGCGCTTTCATTGGCTTATAAGGTTTTTGAAAAGCAGCGAAATTATCGTACAGCTAAAAATTATGCCAGTATGTTGGTAAAAATGTTCCCAACGTCTTACCAAGCTAAGCAATATATTCTAAATGCGCTTGATTATACTGAAGCGGATGACTTAGCAAAGATTTATCAAGCATCGATTTTAACGACTAGTGACACTTTACCACCAAAACGTGTCTTTGTTTTGACACCGAATAAGTCCCAAAAAAAACGGCTAAAACAACAGGCTAAAAAATCAACAGTTGTTAAAAGTACTGACGCACAGGCGATGAGTATCAAGGATACCCAAGAACAGTTGAAGGCTAACCTTGAGGCAAAAACACATATCATTGTCAAAGGCGATAGTTTATTTAGCCTATCAAAACAATACAATATTCATATGAAGACGCTAGAGCGCTGGAATAATATTACTCGTAGCGATATTTTAAAGCTAGGCCAAACGCTCTATGTTTATTTAGCAGAGCATACTGATACTATGCCAACCAATAATGTTACTAATAAAGTTGAACAAGAGAAAACTCAATGACCCATATTGAAAAGCCTAATAATATCAATAAGGCACAAGCTACTGCATCATCAGAACCAGAACCGTTGCATAATAGTTCCGAAGACGACCTTTCTGACAATAGTAAAATCATTGGGCCGGGACAAATCCTTAGTGATGCAAGAAAAAAAGCAGGCTTAACTCAGCAAGAGGTCGCGAGTAAACTAAATTTTCGTCTTACTTTAGTTAATGAGATAGAAAGTGAGCTGTTTAATAGCAATTTGCCAGAAACTTATAATCGCGGCTATTTACGTAGCTATGCAAAATTAGTGAATGTTTCTCAAGATGATGTATTGGTAAGCTATGAACAATTAAATATAACTAAAGCACAAGTCTCTAAGCTACAAAGTTTTTCTAAAGGCACGGAAAAATTAGCGGAAAGCAATCGTATTATGTGGATAAGCTATATCATTTTAGCCATTCTTATTGGTTCTACTATGATGTGGTGGTTGCAAAATAATACAGAACAAGCTCAGACGCTTGCTGAAGATATTGAGATAAATACCCAAAGTGCTGACGGTGTTAACGAAAATCAAGCGAGTGATCTCTCGACGGTTAACATCGAAAACGTGATTAAAACCATTGCTGAGGCACCTTTAGCTACTACTGCAGCGTTAGAACAGCAAAGTAGTGATATTGCACCCACAGCGGTTAATGTAGATAATAGTCAAGTGAGTGAAATCGACATCATTGCACTTGAAAATAGTCCAATAGTAGAGGAAGAATTGACTGAAGTGGCTTTAACTGAAGTCACCTTTACTTTTTCTGGTGACTGTTGGGTAAATATTTCAGATTCAACGGGTGAGCGCATTGCTTGGGGTGTGAAAAAATTGGGTTACGTTATGACAATATCTGGGCAAGTACCTTTTGATGTTACCCTAGGAAGACCTGAATTAGTGGCAATAAATTTTGCCGATGAAGTCATTGATATGAATCAGTTTAACAGTGGTAATATCGCTAAATTTACTTTGCCTGTTACCAATTAGTCATTAGCATTTTGTATAAATAACGTTTGTTGCGCTTAAGTGACAAACCACCAAAGTTGTGAATTATTATGTTTAAAGAATCTCCAATCATCCGCCGTAAATCTCGTCAAATAATGGTGGGTAATGTTCCTGTTGGTGGCGACGCACCGATAACTGTGCAGTCAATGACCAATACGTTGACGACTGATGTGGCAGCCACCGTTGCACAAATTAAAGCATTAGAAGGTGTGGGGGCTGATATTGTTCGGGTGAGCGTACCGACGATGGATGCAGCAGAAGCCTTTCGCGAAATTAAAAAACTAGTGAAAGTTCCACTGGTTGCTGATATCCATTTTGATTATCGAATTGCCTTAAAAGTTGCTGAATATGGCGCAGATTGTTTACGTATTAATCCTGGTAATATCGGCCGCGAAGACCGAGTGCGTAGTGTTGTTGAATGTGCACGGGACTTAAATATTCCTATTCGTATTGGTGTAAATGGCGGTTCATTAGAAAAGGATATCCAAGAAAAATATACTGAACCAACGCCAGAAGCACTTTTTGAATCGGCCATGCGTCATGTTGATATTCTAGATAGGCTTAATTTTAACCAGTTTAAGGTCAGTGTTAAAGCCTCAGATGTATTTCTTGCAGTCGAATCTTACCGTTTATTAGCAAAACAGATTGATAACCCACTTCATCTTGGTATTACCGAAGCAGGTGGCTTGCGCTCTGGCTCAGTAAAATCTTCAGTAGGCTTAGGCTTGTTATTAGCTGAAGGAATTGGCGACACGTTACGCATTTCTTTGGCAGCCGATCCCATTGAAGAAATTAAAGTCGGTTTTGATATTTTAAAATCACTAAAATTACGTAGTCGAGGTATCAATCTTATTGCTTGCCCAAGCTGTTCTCGCCAAGAGTTTGATGTTATCGCCACCGTTAATGCATTAGAACAACGTATTGAAGATATATTAACGCCAATGGATGTTTCTATTATTGGTTGTATTGTTAACGGTCCTGGTGAAGCGATTATTTCTGATTTGGGCTTAACGGGTAGTAGCCGAAAAAGTGGTTATTATTTAGATGGCATCCGTCAAAAAGACCGTTTTGATAATAATAACTTAGTAGACCAGCTCGAAGAGCGAATTCGTGCTAAAGCGAAGCTTCTTGATGCGGCTTACAAAATAAAGTTTAAAGAAATAGAGTAATAAAATAGCTTTAAAAAGAGCGAAACGTTATACCGGTGACCGTGCAGTTAAAACCTGCATTTTGAGGTATCACAGCTGTACTATTTACGTTTCCTCTCAAACTGCCTATAATGCGCGCTGCACTTAATTTTTCCCGTTTTATATAAATATCTATTTTATACAATAGATGAAAGAGAGCCTTACTTTGAGCAAAACATTACAAGCCGTCAGAGGGATGAACGACTGTTTACCCACTGAAACGCCTATTTGGCAAATGGTTGAATCAGTTTTACGCCGAGTTGCTAGTAGCTATGGTTTTGCTGAAATCCGTATGCCAATTGTTGAGTCTACTGGACTTTTTAAACGTTCTATTGGTGAAGTTACTGATATCGTTGAAAAAGAGATGTACACTTTCGATGACCGTAACGGTGATAGCTTAACACTGCGACCAGAAGGCACAGCATCTTGTGTGCGTGCAGGCAATCAGCATGGTTTATTATATAACCAAGAACAACGTTTATGGTATACGGGGCCAATGTTTAGGCATGAACGCCCACAAAAAGGTCGTTATCGTCAGTTCCACCAATTCGGCTTAGAAGCCTTTGGAATTGGAACACCTGACATAGACGCAGAAATTATTATGCTAACTTCTCGTCTTTGGCGGGAACTTGGCATCAATGAGTTTGTCACACTAGAGCTAAACTCGTTAGGTTCAAATGAAGAGCGTGCAAATTATCGCGATGCTTTAGTTGTTTTCTTAACGGAAAGAGAAGAGCAACTTGATGAAGACTCTAAGCGCAGAATGCATACCAATCCATTACGCGTTTTAGACAGTAAAAATAAAGATGTACAAACGGCTTTAGTGGGCGCACCAAAATTAAGTGATTATTTTGATGATGAATCTAAAGCTCACTTTGCCAGTGTTTGTCAGCGTTTAGATGCCGCGGGCATTAAGTATGTGATTAATGACCGCTTAGTTCGCGGCTTAGATTATTACAATCGTACGGTATTTGAATGGGTGACTGACAGTTTAGGCGCACAGGGTACTATTTGTGCGGGTGGTCGTTATGATGGATTAGTCGAACAACTTGGTGGTAAAGCAACACCAGCATTTGGTTTTGCCTTAGGTATTGAACGCTTGGTACTCATGTTAACGAGTTTAGAAAAAGCTAACAATATTCGTGCACAAGTTGATGTTTATGTTATTGGTTTAGGTGAGGGGGTTGATATTCAAGCAGCACTACTCAGTGAACAATGGCGTGACCAAGTTAAAGATATTCGCATACAAAACCACTGCGGTGGTGGTAATATGAAAAAACAAATGAAACGGGCAGATAAATCGAGTGCGCAAGTAGCAATTATCATCGGTGAAGATGAACTTGCTGAGCAAAGTGTGACGATAAAATATTTGCGTGGACAACAAGAACAACAGAAGGTGTCGCTTGAACAAGTGCCAGCTTTATTAAACAGTTTAATTTAAGGTGAAGTAGTGGACGTTTATCAAACAGAAGAACAACAAGTCGAAGCCATCAAAGGTTTTTGGAAAGAAAATGGTACTGCAGTTATTGCCGGTTTAGTTTTAGGTTTTGCTGGTTTTATTGGCTTTAACGTATATAAAGATACTCAACTTGAGAATGAAGTTTTAACGTCTGATGCTTACCAAACAGTCATGGAAAGTGCAGGTGTAGACGGAAAGCTTTTTTCAGCAAATGCCAGTAAATTTATTACTGAAAATAAAGACTCTAGCTACGCTTCATTAACATCGCTTGCGCTAGCAAAAGAAACGGCTACGCATAAAGATTGGCCACAAGTTGCTATTCACTTGGCAAGTGCTATTGAAAGCTCTACCAATCAAGGTATTAAAGCTATCGCAAGTGTTCGGTTAGCGCGTGTGCAAATTCAACTTGAACAATACACTGAAGCATTGGCAACCCTATCGGTTACAATGCCAGAGTCATTTAAAAGTGCGATTGAAGAAACTAAAGGCGATGCCTATTTAAAGCAAGGTAAAGTAGAACTTGCTCGTAATGCTTATCAAGCAGCACTTGATGTTGAAGGTCAAACAAATAATGGTGCCTTACAAATGAAATTAAATGATTTAGCCCAATTATCATCGATTGCTAAATAAAGAGGCTAATCATTCATATGTTAAAAAAATTACGCTTTAATAAAAAGTTATTAGTAATAGCGCTAGTGTCCTTAGGGCTTGTAGCTTGTTCTTCAACTGACGAAGAAGATGAAGCGACCAAGGTTGCTGAATTAACAGAAATCAAACAAGCTTTTGATGCTGATGTGCTCTGGGAATCCAGTGTCGGTAATGGTGTTAGCGATTATTTTTCGCGTATTAAACCCAATGTTGCTTACGGCAAACTTTACAGTGCTAGTCGTTATGGTGATGTTGTTGCTTTAGAACTAGCTAATGGTGAAGAAGTTTGGTCAACAGATTTAAGTGATATAAAAGGCAAACGCGGCTTTTTTGAACGTCGACGATCTGCTTTATTAAACGGTGGCCCGATTTTAGGTATTCAAAAAGTCTTTATTGGCAGTGAGAATGGCGAAGTATTCGCATTAGATGCTGATACGGGTAAGCTTGATTGGCAAGGAAAAGTAAAAGGTGAAGTTATTGCCGCTCCCGCCATTGATGCGGGTATTTTAGTTGTCAATACTGCCTCAGGTGTCATCAAGGCTTTTAACGCTTCGAACGGTCAAGATGAATGGCAAATCGAACAAGAAGTACCAGCATTAACGTTGCGTGGCGTTAGTTCGCCAGCGATTTCTTCTGGTGGTGTGATGGTTGGTTCAGCGAATGGAACCATGAGCGTCTATATTCTTGAAACTGGTCAGCAAGGTTGGACAGTAGAAGTTGGTGAAGCCGGTGGTTCTACACAATTAGAACGAGTCATTGATGTTGACTCTGCGCCACTCATTTATGGCGATAAAGTTTATAGTATTTCAGTTAAAGGTAATCTGACCGCTATAGATTTACGTACCGGCCGGATGATTTGGGAACGCCAGTATTCGTCATATCATGATATGGCTATTAGTGGTAACAACCTATTTTTAACTGATATTAAAGGGCATGTTTATGCGGTTGACCGCTTAAACGGTTTTGAAAAGTGGAGCCAACTTGCACTGACTAATCGTGGTGTTACCGGTCCTGCTACTATTGGTGATTATATTGTTGTTGGCGACTTTGAAGGCTATCTTCACTTTATCGACCAAACAACAGGTGACATCGTTGCACGTCACGAAGTTGACAGCAGCGGTTTAAATATAGCACCCACTGTACACGAAAATATTATTTATGCACAATCACGTAATGGTGATTTGCAAGCGATAAAAATTCCATAAGTCTTTTTATCAGCTAGAATTAAACGGCTCCATTGCAGAATGCATTGGAGCCGTTGTTTGTTATTAAATAGAGTAAAAGTTTTGCATTTTGCATGACGTTGTTTACTCTACAAATGAATTTATAGAGGTAAACATGCTTCCAGTTGTTGCACTTGTCGGACGTCCTAATGTTGGCAAATCGACGTTATTTAACCGATTAACCCGAAGCCGGGATGCTCTCGTAGCAGATTATCCTGGCTTAACGCGTGACCGTCAATATGGCCAAGCGAAAGTAGAAGATCACCCCTTTATTGTTATTGATACCGGCGGTATTAATGGTAATGAACAAGGTATTGACGCATTAATGGCCGAACAGTCATTAATGGCGATAGCAGAAGCTGATGCTGTTTTATTTATGGTTGATGCTCGAGATGGTCTAACATCAGCGGATATCGGTATAGCTGACTACCTTCGTAAACAAAATAAGAAAATATTTTTGGTTGCGAATAAAGTTGATGGTATTGATGCTGATTCTGCCGTAGCTGAGTTTTATGAATTATCACTGGGTGATACCGTTCATAAAATTGCCGCCGCGCATGGTCGTGGTGTTACACAGTTATTAACACTGGCATTAACACCTCATATAGAAGCACTTGGTGAAGCCCGTGAAAATGATGAGTTTGATGGTGCACAAGAATTCTCAGCTAAAACTGATGAAGAAAAAATTGCCGAAGCTCCATTTGAAAATGATAAAATCAAACTTGCCATCATTGGTAAACCTAATGTGGGTAAGTCAACACTGACTAACCGTATATTAGGTGAAGACCGCGTTGTTGTTTTTGATGCGCCAGGTACCACTCGCGATAGTGTTTACATCCCGATGGAACATGATGGCCGTGAATATACATTAATCGATACTGCAGGTATTCGTCGACGTAAAAACGTTACTGATGTCGTAGAAAAGTATTCTGTTATTAAAACACTACGTGCCATAGAAGATGCCAATGTTTGTTTGTTAATTATTGATGCTCGTGAAGGTATTACCGATCAAGATTTAAGTTTACTGGGCTTTATTCTAGAAGCAGGTCGTTCTTTGGTACTTGCGGTTAATAAATGGGATGGGTTAGAAGAGCATGTTAAAGATCGTATTAAAACTGAACTAGATCGTCGTTTAGGGTTTATTGATTTTGCACGTATCCACTTTATCTCTGCTTTACACGGTACCGGTGTTGGCCATTTATATGAGTCGGTTGAAGAAGCTTTCATTTCTGCAACTAAACGTATATCTACCTCAATGGTTACCAAAATATTAGATATGGCCACGTTTGATCATCAACCACCGATGAGTCAAGGGCGCCGTATTAAGCTTAAATATGCACATGCCGGTGGATATAATCCGCCTATCATTGTTATTCATGGTAATTTAGCCAAAAAGCTTCCTGTTTCATATAAACGCTATTTAATGAATTATTACCGTAAATCATTAAAAATAATGGGTACGCCGATTAGAATTGAGTTTAGAGAAACAAGTAACCCGTTTGCTGGTAAGAAAAAGTTAACTTATACCGAGCAAAAGAAAATGGCTAGAGCCACTGAAGGTTATAAAAAAGACTAAAAGCTGACGTTTTTTGATAATAATTTAGCATTACTGAAGCCAATCATTTGATTGGCTTTTTGCTAAGTGCTACATTTAAAAAACTTATTCTTAAATGTTAGCATTATGGCAGCCACTCCTAAAAAAATTGCGTTGGTTAACCGCTTAGACAGAAACCTTGGCTTATTGCAGTCAGGTTCAACGATTACTATCGATATAGCCACACCAGCTGGGCAAAAAGCAAAGTTTCGTAGCACCTTCATTGGTTATCTCCCCAAATATTACGTATTAGTGCAATTTCCTGATGCAAATAAATTAGGGAATTTTTCTCAATATATTACCCAAGGTGCTAGTATTACGGTGCGAGGCTTAATTGAAGGGCATGAGGGCGCGGTGGTTGCTTTTATCAGTAATGTTAAACAAACCTTACAAATACCCTCAAGATTAATTGTCCTTGATTTTCCACGGTCTGTTAGCTTACAAAGCTTACGTTCAGCGATGCGTATTGATACCGATATTGTTGCTAAGATAAATATTGCTAAAGAATATTGGCAAGCGACCATTATAGATATTTCTGTTAACGGCTGCCAAGTATTGATCACTAACGGTGAGTCGTTAGTGATGGAAAAAGATAAATCTGTTGAATTAATTGTTGAAGACTTTCAAGGATTAGGAAACTTAAAGTTTTCTGCAGAAACCTGTAGCTACAAATCACAAGCTAATGGCCTTTGTATCGGTTTAAAGTTTGAAGAAAAAAGTAAAGCATCAGTGATAAAATTACTTCAGCATGCCGTTATTGCTGAAAATTAAATTTTATCAATAACTTGGCTTAAAATACGACCATCAATGACTTGAATAGATATTTCATCACCAATATTCACTTGATCTTTTGTGCGAACAATTTGCTGATGACTATTTCGACTGACACTATAACCACGGGCAATAGTCGCGAGTGGACTGACAATATGGAGTTGCTCAATAATGCTAACAAAGTGCTCCGATTTATTTTTTACGCTAACGTCTAATGCCCGTTGTAATCTGTCATCTAAGTGGCGCAAGGTACTTTGATGTTGATTGATCACTTTGGTTGGATCTACGTGTTGTAAATCGCGGACTAACTTTTCGGGTTTTTGTTTGAAACGGGCCAATTCACGCTTGATTGCTTTATCTAAACGAATATTCAATTCATCTGATTTTTGTTGATGCTGCTGAAGCTTCCTTTCTGGATGAACTTGCGTTAAGCGATGATTAAGGTTTTTCAGGTATGAGTTTTCTTCTTTTACTTTTTGAGTAAATAACTGTTGAGCCCGCTTTGATAATTCTTGTAGGCGATTTTGTAATTCACTATTGTCTTGTGAAACCAGTTCTGCCGCTGCTGAAGGTGTTGGCGCTCTTAAATCAGCAACGAGATCACTTAATGTTGTGTCTATCTCATGACCAACAGCGCTGATAATTGGAATGCGACTATGAAAAATAGCATTGACTACGTCTTCTTCATTAAAGCTCCATAAGTCTTCTAGAGAGCCTCCTCCACGACCAACAATCAATACTTGGCATTCTTCACGTTGATTAGCGATATCGATGGCATGAACAATGTCATTCTTAGCATGCTCACCTTGCACAAGCGCAGGGTATATAACGATAGTAATTGCTGGATTACGTCTTTGCAAAACAGAGATTATATCTTTAACTGCAGCACCCGTTGGCGAGGTAACTATGCCAACCGTGTTAATATTTTTAGGAATGGCTTGCTTGAACTGCTGAGCAAATAAACCTTGTGCATTGAGCTTACTCTTTAATTGCTCAAATTGTTGTCGCAATAAACCTTCACCCGCATCTTCCATCATTTCAATAATTAATTGAAAATCACCTCGTGGCTCATACAAAGAAACCTTGGCGCGTACTAACACCTGTTGGCCATTACGAGGCGTTGAACCACTCGCTAACCTTACTCGTCGATTGTTGCCTTTAAACATTGCACAACGCACTTGCGATTTACTGTCTTTGAGTGACAAATACCAATGACCCGAGCTAGCAGCAATGAAATTTGAGATTTCACCACACAACCATACGGTATTAAGTTCACTTTCTAGCATGAACTTAACTTTTCTTGTCAGTTCACTTATCTGTAAAATGTGCTGCGTAGCCATAAAATACTTACTTTATCTAATGTTAAGGCGATTTGAGTCGATATATACGCTCTGCTTAAATTTTCTTGCTTTGGCAAACCAAAGCGAATCATAATCTAAGCACATATTTATGTTAAAGGTTATTCCCTTAAATAAAATGTAACAACGTGTAATATTTATTTCGATTCCCCGAAAGGGTGTTTATAAGCACTTTATTTTACGTTATTGATTTCAATAATAGAATAACTATTATTTTCAATCAATATCTTGCCTAAAGACGTTTATAATTCCCCTTGGATCCTACCTATTAAAGTGGAACCAGTAAATTATATATTTCTTAAAACTCTCCAGGGATAATTATTTTAGTTTATCGTTAAATTTAAGTTGTTCTTAAACCACAAAACGGTTAAAATTCTGTCGCAATATTCACTCCCTAACCAACCTTTTTAGAGAGATGTTGCGATGCTAAGAATTGCCCAAGAAGCACTAACTTTTGATGATGTATTACTTGTACCTGCTCATTCAGAAGTACTCCCACATACGGCCGATTTAAAAACTAAATTAACCCGTAAAATTAATTTAAATATACCTATGGTATCTGCATCTATGGATACAGTTACTGAAGCACCTTTAGCTATTACACTAGCGCAAGAAGGTGGTTTAGGTTTTATTCATAAAAACATGACCATCGCTGAGCAAGCGGCTAACGTATTAAAAGTTAAAAAATACGAAAGTGGTATTGTTTCCGATCCTGTGACTGTAAATGCTAACTTTACTATTGAAGAAGTCATGCATAAAGCTGATGATCTTGGCTTTTCAGGATTTCCTGTTGTTGATGAAAATGGCAATCTTACCGGTATAATTACTGGCCGTGATTTACGCTTTGAAACAGACCTCACTAAGCCTGTCTCGGCGTTAATGACGACTAAAGAAAAATTAGTCACGGTTAAAGAAGGTGCCGCGCGTGAAGAAATACTTGGCTTAATGCACAGTAACCGTATTGAGAAAATTTTAGTGGTTGATGATGCCTTTAAATTAGTGGGTTTGATCACCGCTAAAGATTATCAAAAAGCTGAAAGCAAACCAAACGCTTGTAAAGATCAATTAGGTCGTTTACGAGTGGGCGCGGCTGTAGGTGTCGGCGCGGGTACCGATGAACGTATTGACGCGTTAGTTGCCGCAGGTGTTGACGTCTTATTAATTGATACTTCACATGGTCATTCGCAAGGTGTTCTTGATCGAGTAAAAGAAACCCGTCAAAAATATCCTGACTTACAAATTGTTGCTGGCAATGTGGCGACAGGAGCTGGTGCAAAAGCATTAGCCGATGTTGGCGTAGATGCGGTTAAAGTGGGTATCGGCCCAGGTTCAATATGTACTACGCGTATTGTAACTGGCGTTGGAGTACCACAATTAACGGCTATCTCAAATGCAGTAGAAGCGCTTAAAGGCACGGGTATTCCTGTTATTGCCGATGGTGGTATTCGATTCTCTGGCGATATTGCTAAAGCACTGGTTGCTGGCGCGCATTGTGTGATGGTTGGTAGTATGTTTGCTGGAACCGAAGAAGCACCTGGCGAAGTAGAACTTTATCAAGGTCGCTATTATAAATCATATCGCGGTATGGGCTCTTTAGGCGCAATGAGCCAGAAAGAAGGTTCAAGTGATCGTTATTTTCAAAAATCTGATGGCGAAGCTGACAAGTTGGTACCAGAAGGTATTGAAGGTCGTGTTGCTTACAAAGGACCTGTTTCTGCAATTATCCACCAGCAGATGGGCGGATTACGCTCATCAATGGGTTTAACAGGCTGTAAAGATATTGAGACCATGCGAACTAAGCCTGAGTTTATGAAAATTACCTCGGCAGGTATGGGTGAGTCGCATGTTCATGACGTAACCATCACCAAAGAAGCACCAAACTATCGTATGGGGTAGAAATATCGGTTGAGTTATTTAAGCTCGATTCCTGCGTTGCAAGTGCTGATTGACTATCGTCAACTCCGCGCTAGCGCCTTGAACTAGAGCTAAAATATTCTCAACTTGATGCTATGCAAATATTCTTAGTTACTTTTAGGTAACTGGAAAACAAAAGATTCTACGGGCTGAGTTATCAATAAATAACTCAGCCTGTTCATTTTATAAATCCGCTCTAAATGAATGAGCTTTAGGCAAGGCTGTTGAGTAATTAAACAAATGACTTATCTTATTATAAATAAGGTTTTATAAATGATTTTGTTTCATTACGAAAACAACGCAGTATAAAGTTTAGACATAACGAGCGTTTAAAGTAGGAAAACAACATGAGTAAAGACATTCATGATCACCGAATACTAATTTTAGATTTTGGTTCACAATATACTCAGCTAATTGCTCGTCGCGTACGTGAAATAGGTGTTTATTGTGAACTTTGGTCTTGGGATGTAACCGAAGAGCAAATTAAAGGTTTTAACCCAACAGGTATCATTCTAGCTGGCGGCCCTGAGTCAGTCACTGCAGAAAATTCACCTCGAGCACCTGAATATGTTTATAACGCTGGCGTTCCTGTTTTAGGTATTTGCTATGGCATGCAAACAATGGCTGAACAACTTGGCGGTGGTGTTGAAAGTTCAACGCACAAAGAGTTTGGTTATGCCGCGGTTGAACTTATTGCTAAATCTGCGTTATTCAACAATGTTGAAGACAGTATTGGTACTAACGGTAATGCTTTACTTGATGTTTGGATGAGCCACGGCGACAAAGTGTCAGCTATACCAACAGGCTTTGTTACTGTTGCACAAACAGCAAGTTGTGCTTATGCAGCAATGGCAAACGAAGATAAGCAATTCTATGGTGTGCAGTTTCACCCTGAAGTGACCCACACTAAACAAGGTTTACGCATTTTAGAAAACTTTGTTGTTGAAATTTGTCAGTGTGAAAAACTATGGACTTCATCATCAATCATTGATGATGCTATTGCAAAAATGAAAGCTCAAGTCGGTGACGACGAAGTTATCTTAGGTCTTTCAGGCGGTGTTGATTCATCAGTCGTTGCTATGTTATTACATCGAGCGATTGGTGATAAATTGACCTGTGTATTTGTTGATAATGGTTTACTTCGTTTAGATGAAGGCCAGCAAGTCATGGATATGTTTGGCGATCATTTTGGTTTAAATATTATAAAAATTGAAGCTGAAGATAGATTTTTAGACCGCTTAGCGGGTGAAAGTGAGCCAGAAGCAAAACGTAAAATTATTGGTAATGTTTTTATTGATGTTTTCGAAGAAGAGTCGAATAAGTTAGATAATGCCAAATGGTTAGCACAGGGCACTATTTATCCTGACGTCATTGAATCTGCGGCCTCAGCGACCGGTAAGGCGCATGTTATTAAATCACATCATAATGTTGGCGGCTTACCTGATTACATGAAACTAGGCTTAGTTGAACCATTACGTGAGTTATTTAAAGATGAAGTACGTAAAATAGGTTTAGAGCTTGGCTTACCGTACGATATGCTTTACCGTCATCCGTTTCCTGGCCCTGGGTTGGGTGTACGTATTTTAGGTGAAGTTAAAAAAGAATATGCTGATTTATTACGTCGTGCCGATGCTATTTTCATTGAAGAATTACACAAGCATGATTTATACACCAAAGTAAGCCAAGCGTTTACCGTATTTTTACCCGTAAAATCAGTAGGTGTTATGGGCGATGCCCGTAAATATGATTGGGTTGTATCATTACGTTGTGTTGAAACCATCGACTTTATGACAGCACGTTGGTCACATTTGCCTTATGATTTCCTAGGTTTAGTGTCTAATCGGATCATTAACGAAATTGATGGTATTTCACGTGTCGTTTATGATATTTCAGGTAAACCACCCGCGACGATTGAGTGGGAATAAACAGTACTTTTATTGCCTGTAAATAATAATAGCCTTAGCATTTAAATGTTAGGGCTTTTTTATAGATCGTTCTAATAAGTAATAAAGTAGGTGATGATGAGAGATACTAGGGATGAAAAGGAAATATATTTAGCCTTCAAAAGAGTTGAAGGCTAAATAAAGCATTTTATTTTAGGTCGACTAGAAGCTATAAACGAGCGTTAACGCCGTTTGAGTATTGGTGTTTTCTTTGCCTTCTTCAACATCAGTATTATAGTCAATCTTAAAACTAACTTTTAATTGTAACGTTGAAATAAGCTTAGTAATTATTGAGCTTTCTGCCTGATAATTACTATTTTCACCACTTTTAGTCGCATACTTAGCGACAAAGAGCTGCTTAAATTTAACATGTTCGTTTAAATTATGCGTATACAAAGCTTGAGCTTGTATAATAAAAGCAGACTTGTTTTCATTATACTCATTACCATTTTCATCTTCTAAACGCACGACGTCTTTTTTGTAACCCGGTCCAATATCAGCATCAAATGTACCTGTTTTACTTTCAAACCAACGACGACCCCAACCAGCAGAGATAGAACTTTGAGTCTCAAATCCGCCAAAACGATTATCGTCGTGAGATACGTTACCGTAGACGTAGTTAGTTTTTTTAGTACCAATGGTATAGTTAGTTTGACCCACTATTTTCCATTGCTGATCTGTTGTTTGAGAGCGCTCAACACCCTCTTCATCTTCAATCTCAGCTTTACTTGCAAGCAAGTCAAAGCGAACAGTACTTCGCCATAAGCCTAATTCATGATCTAAATCGAAGCCTGCTTTTATATCGGTACTTTTATTGTCACCCGTTTTAAACAGTGCACCTAATTCTGCCGACATACTTAATGGATCTTTAGGAGCTTCTACTTCTTCGGCAAAGGTATTAAGTGATAAGCTGCCGCATAAGGCAAGAATTACTAATTTATTGTTCATTTTTGGTCTCTTGATTAACATGTACAGAAAGTTGTGGGAATGGGATTTCAATACCAGCATCGTCTAGGGCAATTTTAATTGCTTCCAATAAATCAAAATGCACAGGCCAGTAATCGGCTGTTTTAACCCATGGTCGCACAATAAAGTTTACCGAGCTATCGGCTAATTCACTAACACCTATGGTAATAGCAGGTTCTTTTAAAACTAAGTTATGGCGACTAACCACATCTTTTAATATTTTTTTTGTTAGTTTTAAATCTGCGCTATAACCAACACCAATCACTAAATCTATTCTTCTCGTAGGTTTTGTTGAGTAGTTAGTAATAGTGCCATTTGTAATGCCACCATTAGGAATAATAACTGTTTTGTTATCACCGGTTCTTAACTGTGTTGAAAATACATGCACTTCTTCAACAATACCTGCGGTACCTGCGATTTCTACAAAATCACCGGCTTTAAAAGGTTTTAATGAAATTAATAAAATACCTGAGGCAAAGTTTGATAATGAACCTTGTAATGCTAAGCCTATTGCAAGACCAGCGGCACCCACAATTGCCACTAATGAGGTGGTATTAAAACCTAAGTGAGAAATTGCAGCAATAAAGGCAACCATCACAACTAAGCCATAAATTAAGCTAGCGATAAAAGAAATTACGGTATTATCAAATTTTTTGTGAGTAAGAATTTTTTTTGTTGCAGAACTGATCAGTTTTGCGACAAATTTACCAATCACAAAGATAACAATCGCGATGATAAATTTTATTAGGTTTTCTTGTAACATGGGCTGGTTCTCAACTAACCAATTAGTAACATTGTCCATTTTTTATACTCTTTTTAAAAATAGTCAAATATTATAGTGAATTTGACAACATATTTCTAATAATATTACAAAAAAAGGAGCCGAAGCTCCTTAATGTTAATGGCTAGCGGATGTTATTTTATAATAGCGTTCAGTTTGCCAGCATCATATAAATCAAACATAGTATCTAATGAAATGGGTTTAATTTTATCTGCATTACCCGATGCGCCAAATGAATCATAGCGAGCTATACAAATATCAGTCATGGCTTTAGTGGTTTCAGCTAAAAATTTACGTGGGTCAAATTCGCTTGGGTTGTGCGCTAAGAAGCGACGAGTTGCCCCCGTTGATGCTAAACGTAAATCAGTATCAATATTAATTTTACGAACACCATTTTTAATGCCTTCTTGAATTTGCTCTACCGGCACACCATAAGTTTCAGGAATATTACCACCATATTCATTAATAATAGCAAGCCACTCTTGCGGCACTGATGATGAACCGTGCATAACTAAATGGGTATTTGGGATGCGGTTATGTATCGCTTTAATACGGTCAATCGCTAAGATGTCACCTGTTGGTGGACGCGTAAATTTGTAAGCACCATGAGAAGTACCACAAGCAATCGCTAAAGCATCAACTTGAGTTTTCTTAACAAAGTCAGCCGCTTCTTCTGGGTCAGTTAACATTTGTTCTTTTGTTAAGATCCCTACTGCACCAATACCGTCTTCTTCACCCGCTTCACCTGTCTCTAATGAACCAAGACAACCTAATTCACCTTCAACAGAAACACCACAAGCATGTGCCATTTCAACGGTTCTGCGTGTTACATCAACGTTGTATTCATAGCTTGAAGGCGTTTTACCATCAGACATTAAAGAACCATCCATCATAACTGATGAAAACCCCATTTGAATTGAACGCTGACAAACACTTGGCGAAGTGCCGTGATCTTGATGCATTACCACGGGAATATGAGGGAATTCTTCAATTGCTGCAAGAATTAAATGACGAAGAAAAGGAGCGCCAGCATACTTACGAGCACCTGCAGAGCCTTGTAAAATAACCGGGCTATTGGTTTTGTCTGCAGCGATCATTATTGCTCTAACTTGCTCTAAGTTGTTAACGTTAAAAGCGGGAATACCGTATCCGTATTCTGCAGCGTGATCTAACATTTGGCGCATAGAAATTAAAGCCATTGAATTACTCCTAAGTGTTTAAGATGTCATATATTATTTGCCCAATCTCAAGAAATACAAGTTTCATTGTGAAATTTAAGCTTTCGTAACGTAAGTATATCAGATAAGAAATTGACATGGCAAAAGAAAAAATAATGCCATTAATGGTTTTTATCTGTTTATTTATTATGGTTTTAAATAATGTTCTATAATTACTGTCAAGAAGCTTGCTAAACTCGATTTATAGCGAATATTTGTGCTTTTGTTTTGTAAGTTTACAACGAAAGAGTGAAATGTAATGAAAGCGCTGTTGATGGTTTTTATGAAGTTTGTTAGAAATAATAAAAAAAGCTAAAAAAAACCGCCTTGTATAAAATAAAGAGCGGTTTGGCGTTGATGATTTAATTAACGTGTTTTACGTTTTAGCGCGTTCTTCTAAGATAGCGACAGCGGGTAACACTTTCCCTTCTAAAAACTCTAAAAAAGCACCACCACCAGTTGAAATATAGGAAATTTTATCGGCTATATTATATTTATCTACAGCAGCTAAGGTATCGCCACCACCAGCAATTGAAAAGGCTGAGCTTTTGGCAATTGCTTTTGCAATAGTTTCTGTACCTCTACCAAATTGATCAAATTCAAAAACGCCAACAGGTCCATTCCAAACAATAGTGCCAGCATTTTTAATAATTTCTACGAGTGCTTGCGCTGAATCTGGTCCGATATCAAAAATCATATCTTCATCGCTAACATCGTTAACTGACTTTAATGTCGCGACAGCCGTTTCTGAGAACTCTGTACCAGTGATAACATCTGTTGGCACCGGGATATCGCCATCATTTGCTCTTGCCTGCTGTGTTAAACGGTTAGCTTCATCAAGCAAATTGGCTTCGTATAATGATTTACCTACATTATGCCCGCTTGCTGCTATAAAGGTATTTGCAATGCCGCCGCCAACCACTAATTGGTCAACAATTTTCGCTAACGACTCTAACACGGTTAATTTTGTAGAAACTTTAGAGCCACCAACAATCGCCACTAATGGGCGTGCAGGATTGTCTAGTGCTTTACCAAGTGCAGCTAATTCACCGGACAATAGTGGACCTGCACAAGCAATAGGTGCAAACTTTGCTACGCCATGTGTACTAGCTTGCGCGCGGTGGGCAGTACCAAAAGCATCCATGACAAAAACATCACATAATGCTGCCAATTTTTTTGATAAAATATCATCATTATTTTTTTCGCCAACATTAAAACGAATGTTTTCAAACACAACTAATTCACCTACTTTTGCATCAACGCCATCTAAGTAATCTTTTGCTAGATGCACAGGGACATTTAATGCGGCAGCTAAATAGTCAGCGACAGGTTTTAATGAAAACTCTTTGTTGTACTCACCTTCAGTTGGACGACCAAGGTGAGACATTATCATCACTTTTGCGCCCGCTTCTAAAGCAAGTTTAAGGGTAGGTAAAGCCGCTCTTAATCGAGCATCAGAGGTTATTTTTCCGTCTTTAAGAGGTACATTGAGATCTTCTCGGATCAAAACTCTTTGATTGGCTAGCGCCAAGTCGGTCATTTTAATTACTGACATTTGCTGTTTCCTATTCGATAAATTTTAAAGTTATGGGTGTTTTTTACTGTTATTATTTTTTAAGCTGAATATCTTTTGCCATGGCTTTTGCTGTATCTATCATACGGTTTGCAAAGCCCCACTCGTTATCGCACCAGACTAGCATTTTCACTAAACGCTTGTGGCTAACACGCGTTTGGTTGCCGTCAACAATACAAGAATGTGGGTCATGATTAAAATCTACAGAAACTAGTGGCTCTTCTGTATAGCCTAGAATTCCTTGTAAACCATTGTTTTGTGCACGAATAATGGCTTGGTTAATCGCGTTAATATCTACATCTGTCGACAAGGTTAGGCTTAAGTCCATCGCGGTAACATTGATCGTTGGTACTCGCACGGCAATCGCTTCGAAGCGTCCAGCAAATTTAGGCAGTATTCTTTCAATACCTGCTGCTAGTTTGGTGTCAACCGGGATGATAGATTGGCTTGCTGCTCTACTAAGGCGAAGATCTGGATGGTAAGCGTCGATAACTTGTTGATCATGCATAGAGGAATGAATAGTGGTAATACTGCCACTTTCAACGCCAAAAGCTTCATCAATGACTTTTATGACGGGCACAACACAATTCGTGGTGCATGAGCCGTTCGAGACTATTTTATCTTTTTCGCTGAGTTGCTGATGATTAATACCATAAATAATGGTGGCATCAACGTCTTGTTCACCGGGATAAGAGTAAAGTACTTTACTGGCTCCTTGGCTCAAGTGAATATTTCCATCGCGTTGATTAGCAAATTTACCGGTGCAATCAAGAACAATATCTATGTTATGTTTTTTCCATGGCATGTATTCGAGGGATTTTTCATGGCTAAGTTGTATGACATCGCCGGCGATAACTAACTGATTGTCAGCTAACTCAACTGAAAAGGGGAAACGACCATGGGTAGTGTCATATTTTAATAAATGCGCAATACCTTTCGGCTCGGCAAGCTCATTAATTGCGACAAGCTTTAAATATTGGTTATCAGCATTCTCATAGAGGGCACGAGCAACACTTCGACCAATTCGGCCAAAGCCATTAATAGCAATGTTTACAGACATAAGTTTATTGGCATAGGTTAATGGTATTAATTTAGGGTGTTTATAAAAATCAAAGTCCTTCAAACGAGTATACATTTCGTTTGAAGGTTTTGACTTATAGGCTTTAATTAATGATTAAAGCTGGTTTACAGTCTTAACAACATTTGCCACGGTGAAACCAAAATGCTCAAGTAACACGTTACCTGGTGCAGATTCACCAAAGGTTGTCATACCGACAACAGCGCCAGAAAAACCAACATACTTGTACCAAAAATCAGTGTGAGCAGCTTCAATAGCGACACGTTTTATCACTGATGAAGGCAATACTGATTCTTTGTATTCGCTTGATTGCACATCAAAAATATTGGTTGACGGCATAGAAACCACACGTACTTTTTTACCGTCAGCGGTTAATTGCTTTGCAGAATCAAGGGCTAATGATACTTCAGAACCCGTTGCAATGAGTATAACGTCAGCAGTACCCTCACAGTCTTGCAATACATAAGCGCCTTTGGCGATGTTTGTTACTTGTGAACTGTTACGCGCTACTGCGGGTAGACCTTGGCGAGAAAATATTAA
The DNA here is from genome assembly GCF_014076785.1 of Colwellia sp. MB3u-55. Lineage (NCBI taxonomy): Bacteria > Pseudomonadati > Pseudomonadota > Gammaproteobacteria > Alteromonadales > Colwelliaceae > Colwellia > Colwellia sp. MB3u-55. The sequence goes on along the minus strand of NZ_JACGUS010000122.1, from coordinate 394,986 downwards.
TGACGTAGGGCCGTTTTTACGTTCAATCGCTGATTTCCAAGCAACAACAGATTCTGTTGCATCACATGGGCGCCAAGTATCCATATTCGGAGTAGTACGTAAATTCGTTAACTGTTCGATTGGCTGATGTGTTGGACCATCTTCACCTTGACCAATAGAATCGTGAGTGTAAACAAATATATTTTGAATACCCATTAAAGCCGACATACGAACTGCGTTACGCGCGTACTCCATAAACATCATGAACGTTGCACCGTAATTAATGAAACCACCGTGCAATGAAACACCATTCATAATGCCGCTCATACCAAATTCACGTACGCCGTAATAAATGTAGTTACCGCCAGCGTCTTTTTCAATACCTTTAGAACCTGACCATAATGTTAAGTTAGAACCCGCTAAATCAGCAGAACCACCCAATAACTCAGGTAATATAGCGCCAAAAGCTTCAATAGTATTTTGTGAAGCTTTACGCGAAGCAATATTTTCGCCTTTATCTTGGCAAGCTTGTACTAGGGCATTGGCTTTTTCTTCGAAGTCGCTTGGTAAATCACCTTTAATAACTCGACGCTCGTATTCGGCAGCAAGTTCTGGGTGAGCTTGTTGGTATGCTGAAAATTGGTCATTCCAAGAAACTTGGCTCGATTGGCCTTTTTCTTTTTGATCCCATTCAGCATAAACATCGCTTGGAATTTCAAAAGGGGCATGTGGCCAGTTTAGCGCTTTACGTGTCGCTGCAATCTCATCATCACCTAATGGTGCGCCATGACAATCATGTGTGCCTTCTTTATTCGGTGAACCAAAACCAATAATTGTTTTACAACAAATCATTGATGGTTTGTCCGTTACTGCTTTAGCTGCTGTAATTGCCGCCGCTATAGCCGCTGAATCGTGACCGTCAACGCTTATTACGTGCCAGCCATAAGCTTCAAAACGAGCAGGTGTGTCATCTGTAAACCAACCTTCAACTTTACCATCAATTGAAATACCGTTGTCATCCCAAAAAGCGACTAATTTACCTAATCCTAAAGTGCCGGCTAATGAACATACTTCATGAGAAATACCTTCCATCAAACAACCATCACCTAAGAAACAATAAGTAAAGTGATCAACGATGTCGTGACCTGGACGGTTAAATTGTGCAGCAAGTGTTCTTTCAGCAATGGCCATACCAACGGCATTAGAAATACCAGCACCTAATGGTCCTGTCGTCGTTTCTACACCTGGGGTGTAACCGTACTCTGGGTGACCTGGTGTTTTAGAATGTAATTGACGGAAATTCTTTAATTCTTCAATCGGTAATTCATATCCGGTTAAATGTAATAAAGAATATATAAGCATTGAGCCATGACCGTTCGACAAAACGAAACGATCGCGGTCGGTCCAATTTGGATCTGTTGGATTATGTTTTAGAAAATCGCGCCATAATACTTCGGCAATATCTGCCATGCCCATTGGGGCTCCAGGGTGTCCGGATTTCGCTTTCTGTACGGCATCCATACTTAAAGCTCTAATTGCATTGGCCAGTTCTTGACGAGACGGCATATTGACTCCAAATCTTTATTATATTTATACTTAAAATGAACTAAGTATATGAGTGGTATAAGTGGTACCATTTTCACCTAGACCACCACTAAACTGCAAACGATATTATGCAAATAAGTGTTTTTTTTGGTATTAGTTAGACCAAATGGCTAAAAAGACCATTAATATAATATTACGTCACCGGTCGATTGTTTATAATTTATCTGTTTTATTAATTTTAAACAGTTGAATTATCAATGTTAATCGTATAGATTGGTTGAGTTTTGTACAGATGTCAAAATAATAACAAAAACACCTGACACAGGAACATTTATGAACAGGTCATCTTCACGAGGAATTAAGCTGACGACAGTACTTTTTGCGGTAATCGTATTGGCTGTTTCAGCGGCATTGAGTAATATCTCAATCTTAGGTGACAAGGAAGTTACAATAGAAAAATCTACCAGTGAGTAGTCGTTGGTAATATATTATATGAATTTTAAAGGCCTCGTTTACGAGGCTTTTTTATGTCTACGCTGCATTAGTGCATCCTGCACGTCATTTTGTTCCCTACAAATCATAGCCCCTTATCCATGGAGGCAATAGCACGGTGCTGTGACCGCATTTATGCAGGAAGTAGAGTAAGGCAGGAGCAGTTAGCGAGGTGGCAAAGAATGTATATGTTCCGCATCAATCAGCGATCAAGCTAGTTCTTTTTGTAGCCATTTAAGTGCTTGCTGGCGACCGAGCTCTAAACCATTAAACTGCTTAACGTTTAACTTATCATTACTACGTTTATTGATAATATCTTCAGTGTTAGCAACACCTTCTTTAGAATAGTTGATGGAGGCTATTGATTTCATATGAATTAGAGAACCCATGGTTAACTGTGCTTCTAATGAATAGGTGTAAGGATAAATTTTATTGACGATAACACCAAAATCAGTTTTAAAAAAAGTACAAAAAAAAGTTTCAATTTCTTCCATCATTTCAATTGAGATATAAACGCCTTTATCAAAAATCACTTCGGCAATTTTTTCATTTAAAAGGTTTATTTGAACAAAACTTAATCTATATTTTTCCATTTAGGGACTCATAGTGAAATATATTTGATGAAGCAACAATTGTAGTCTTTTTTTGAATTACTAGTAGGCTGATCTGCGGATAAATTTATCGAGGGGCTAGCTAATAATAAAATAGCGCTTTTAGGTTAATAGCTGATATTTATCGATAAAACTACTTATTAGACATGGACTGTTCAGAGTGGGGCGCAATATTATGATGTTATCTATAAAGTAGATTATGTGATGGTAAATCAATAGAGGGATGTTCTCTACATTATAGGCTTTTCTTTAAAGGTGTCTTTATTATAGCAATGATAAGTGTGAGGGCTGTTATAAGCGGGTTACATAGCGGTAAAAAGTATAATTTTTAGACTAGTTGCCTGTTTTTTGATTCTTACTGAGTTTAATGATTTTGGTGTCCCTGAGACGATTCGAACGTCCGACCTAGCGCTTAGGAGGCGCTTGCTCTATCCAACTGAGCTACAAGGACATAATAACGCAAAAAGCGCTGTTAATTTATCTTAAAATTTGTTGTTGTTCTAGTTTTATTTTCTCTGTATGTGGATGAAAAATAATTAATTAGAAATAACGGTTTATCATTCGCTTTAAATCGTTTTATACTGCAACTGAAGTTGATTAAACTATGACTAAAACTATAAATAAGAGGTTGAATTTGTTAAAAAAACGTTACAAACAAGTTACCTTGGTTTTTTGGTCTCTGTTAAGCGCTTTATTGATAACTACGCAAACATTTGCAGATGATGGCACAACCAATCGTGACTTTATCTTTTTTGTTGAACGCGTTGAAAAATTACAAAATACTAATATTACCGATGCACTTGCGCTGTTAGATTCTTATCAAGCCAATATCAATGCGTTAACCGTTGGGAACCAGGTAAAGTATTACCAAGTACTGTCAGAAGTTTATATTGAAGCCTCTCAATATAAATCGGCGTTTAGCGCCGCATCACAAGGGTTAAAAATAGCACAACATTTAACTAGTCCTACTATATTGATTTCACAACTTTCATACTTACGTGGCTTTTCTTTAGAAAGTTTAGGTGATGCTAGTGGCGCAGTTGAGAATTATTTGAATGGCTTAGAAGTTGCCGAATCCTTAGATGCTAAAAAATTTATTGCCGATGGCTTTATCAACTTAGGTGCTATTTATTACCTAACTGAACAATATGAACAGTCGTTGACTATGCTCAATAATGCGTTGGTTATTGCCAATACTTTAGATAACGAAGAACTTAAAGGTTCCGTTAACAGCGAGTTGGGTATTTTATACTCTTATATGTATAACCCTAAAAAATCGATAAAATTTTACCAAGCGTCTTACGAACATTATAAAAAAGCGGGTATGGCACTCTATGCGTTAAATAGTTTACAAAATATTGCAGTGAACTACATGGATCAAAGCCGATATGAACAGGCTATCGAGCTATTTGAAGAAGTCATAGCCAGTGCTAATAAGTTTGGTAACAATGAAGTCATAGGTGGTGCTTATACTCGTTTGTCTATATCGCACGCTAAGAAAAAAGATCCTGATTTAGATGTTGCTTATCAATATATTACCCTTGCTGAACAATACTTAAAAGGTGTGCAGCAACATAATGCCTTATTATTTTTTAATGTTAATAAGGCATATGTACTTGAAGCCATGGAACGATATGATGAGGCGCTTGAAAACTTAGCAGTCGCTGAAAAAATATTAGCAAAAAATAGTCAAACAAAAAATACTTTTTCAAATTATCACTTAATGTATTTGCAGTCTGAAATTTATTATAAAACACAAAGATATCAGCAAGCTTATGATAAACAATCTCAATTTTTAACGCGTTTATTTAAAGATCAAGAGAACATAAACATGGAACAAATTGAAGAGTTACGATTAAGTTTTGAAAGCAAACAAGCAGACTTAAAAAACAAAATACTTGAACAGGAGAAGTCTGTACAAATAATACAACTTAACGATGTGACCTACTACGAAGAAAATTTACATTTGTTGATTATTTTTGTCGGTACTGTGCTCGTTATACTCGCTTGGTTTTTACTTAAAATGTTACAAAGTCAAAAACATTTTGTTCGAATTAGCCAAGTTGATGATTTAACAGGTGTGGCGAACCGCCGACGTTTAATTGAGTTGGGTGAGCAAATGTTTGCTCGAGCACAAGAAGAACAAGCACCTTTTAGTATATTAATGCTCGATGTTGATAATTTTAAGGCAATAAATGATAGCTTTGGTCATAGTACCGGTGACAAAATACTCAAAGATATTGCAGACTTGGCCAACTATATTATGCGTCAAAGTGATTGTTTTGGCCGTTTCGGTGGTGAGGAATTTATTGCTTTATTAGCGAACACTTCACCCGAAAATGCTCATAATTTGGCTGAGAGATTACGTTTGAGTATTCAAAATAAAGTTTGGTCATATAAAAAACTCACTGGGGTTACGGTCAGTATTGGTATATCTTCTTACCAAAAAGAAAGTACTACAAGTTTTGCTCAACTGATAAAAGATGCGGATATTAATATGTATCAAGCAAAAAATTTAGGCAGAAATAAGGTGTGTTTTTAATGAGGCATAGCTCTTTTTCTTATATATCACTGTGTGTCTTATTGAGCTTCTACTTGGCAAATGTAGCATTTCCATCAGTAGCGCAATCTTATTCAGTTGACGAAGCGTTAGCCGCAGAAGAAAATAAAAGTGTCGAGGCGCCTGCTGAGCCTGAAAATATTTTGAACAATAAAGAGCCGTTACCAATTAATGCTCGTATTTTGTCTTTGTTATCACTGGTTCAACAAAACGATCAAAAAAATGCTGTGCAAGTTACCGGTGTTTTATTACAACTAGAAGAAATTAACTCAACTTTTAACGCGGCAGAACAGTATTTAATATTTTTGATACACGCTTTAATCGAACACCATGCACAACAGGATAAACAGGCTATTGCTTGGCTTGAGAAAACATTAAACTTACGAGATGAAATCCCTGAAAAGCAGCTTTACTTGCCGGAATTCTCTGAAGTGAATCTAATTTTTGCTCGCTCATTTTCTGCTTTGGGTGACTTTAAGCAAGCGTTCGATTATAAGAAAAAATATATAAGAAATGGTTACCAATACTTCGATGGAACCCGAGCTGATAAAATTAAAGATCTTAATAAAACCTATGAAACCGATGAAAAAATTAAGCAAAATGAATTACTAGCCAATCAAAATAAAATTAAACGTTTAAAAATTATTGCTGCAGAGAATAAAAAATTTGCTCAACAACGTAATATTTTAATACTAGTCGTCACTGTTATTGTTTTCTTTGTACTTCTATTGAGACAAATAAAAGTCAGAAAAAAATTAAAATATTTAGCAAAAGTAGATAGTCTCACTAACTTGTATAATCGACGTACTTTGTTTGAAAAAGGCGCTGAAGCAGTGGCTACAGCGGTCAATGAAAAACAGAGTTTAAGTGTCATTCTATTAGATATAGATCACTTCAAAAATATAAATGATACTTACGGTCATGATATTGGTGATGAAGTTATTAAAATAATTGCCAAACTAGGCAGTGAAACTATGCGCTCTCGCGATCTTTTTGCCCGATTAGGTGGTGAAGAGTTTGCAGGTATATTACCAGAGGTAGGCTGTGCTGAAGCTAAGGCAATAGCCGAGCGTTTACGTGAGAAAGTGGCAAGTAAAGACTGGTCTGAATTTAATATTAACGAACAACTATCGGTATGTATTGGCGTTGCTTGTTTAGAGCAAGTCGAGTCAAACTTTGATGACTTACTTAATGCAGCTGATATAGCGATGTATTATGCTAAAGCTAACGGACGCAACCGCGTCTGTCAGTTTAATGATGAAGGCCAAAATAATAACCAAAAAAATAATAACGACTAATTTACAAATTTTGATAAAGAAGTGTTTTCCTGCCTTGTCTCCCTATTGTCATTCAAAATGTACTCTCAGAGGCGCATCTTGATTGGCAACAGCTATATAATCATATAAGCTAGAGTCTAGTTAAATGTAATCTAAAAATAATAACCAAAGTCACAGGTAGGACTACTCCCTAACAGGTTGACAATTCAGGAATTAATTCATGTCAGACGCGCTTAATTTTAGCCTCGAAGGTATTGAACAGCGACCACTTCGACAATTTACCGAAGAGTCTTATTTAAACTATTCGATGTACGTGATCATGGATCGAGCTTTACCACATATTGGTGATGGCTTGAAACCAGTTCAAAGACGTATTGTCTATGCGATGTCTGAATTGGGTTTGTCTGCCAACGCAAAATATAAAAAATCAGCGCGTACTGTTGGTGATGTGTTGGGTAAATTTCACCCACATGGCGACTCTGCTTGCTATGAAGCTATGGTATTAATGGCTCAGCCATTTTCATATCGATATCCGCTGGTTGATGGACAAGGAAACTGGGGCGCGCCAGACGATCCGAAGTCTTTCGCTGCTATGCGTTATACCGAATCACGTTTATCACGTTTTAGCGAAATATTACTCGCCGAATTGGGTCAAGGCACCGTTGATTGGACACCAAACTTTGACGGTACCATGAATGAACCTAAAACCTTGCCTGCTCGTTTACCTCATATACTCTTGAATGGTATTACCGGCATAGCGGTTGGTATGGCTACCGATATTCCACCTCATAATGTTCGTGAAGTAGCTAATGCATGTGTACATTTAATTGAACAACCTAAAGCGGAAATTAGTGATTTACTTGAGTATGTCAAAGGTCCTGATTACCCCACCGATGCTGAAATAATTACACCTAAAGCCGATATTGAAAAAATATATCGAACCGGTAAAGGCAGTATTAAAATGCGCGCTATTTTTGAGATTGTGCAGGGTGATATTGTTATTACAGCTTTACCTCATCAAGCTTCTGGCGGCAAAATACTTGAACAAATTGCTGGGCAAATGAATGCGAAAAAACTACCTATGGTGGTTGATTTGCGTGACGAGTCTGATCATGAGAATCCAACCCGTTTAGTGGTGATCCCTCGTTCTAATCGAGTTGATATAGAACAATTAATGAATCACTTGTTCGCCAGTACCGATTTAGAAAAAAGTTATCGTGTTAATCTAAACATGATTGGCTTGAATAATAAACCTGCAGTAAAAGACTTGCGGGTTATTTTATCAGAATGGCTGGTATATCGTCGCGAAACTGTGCGCCGTCGTTTGCAGTATCGTCTCGATAAAGTGTTAGCTCGTTTACATTTATTAGACGGGTTATTGATCGCCTATTTAAATATTGATGAAGTTATCGAAATTATTCGAAATTTTGATAAACCCAAAGAAGAACTGATTTCTCGTTTTGATTTATCAGAACGTCAAGCAGAATCAATTTTAGAAATTAAGCTTCGTCAACTTGCTAAACTTGAAGAAATTAAAATAAGAGCAGAGCAAGCAGAGCTTAATATAGAACGTGAGTATCTTGAAAAAATATTAAATTCAACAGCGCGAATGAATACGCTAATGAAAAAAGAAATTCAAGAAGCGGCTGAAAAATATGGTGATGACCGTCGTTCTGTTCTTATTGAGCGCAGTGAAGCAAAAGCATTATCTGAAAAAGATTTAGTCCCCAGTGAAGCCGTTACCGTTGTCGTTTCTCACAAGGGTTGGGCGCGTTGTGCCAAAGGTCATGATATCGAACCCGAAGCGCTAAGTTATAAATCAGGTGACAGCTACTTATGTTCTTCAAAAGGGCGCAGCAATAATCCTGTGGTCTTTATTGACTCAACGGGGCGTGCTTACACCACCGACGCTCATACATTGCCAACAGCAAGAAGCCAAGGTGAGCCATTAAGTGGCCGTTTTAGCCTATCGACAGGAGAAACCTTTGTCACGAGTTTAATGGCAAGTGATGAAAGTAAATATTTACTAAGCAGTGATGCCGGCTATGGTTTTGTTGGTAAATTTTCTGACATGATTAGTCGCAATAAGAATGGTAAAGCATTATTAAGCGTGCCAGCAAATGCCAAAGTGAATACACCATTGCCTATTGCTAATATTGATAATATGTTAGTGCTTGCCATTACGTCTGAAGGTCGAATGCTGGTATTTCCAGTTAAAGACTTACCGATACTGAGTAAAGGTAAAGGTAACAAAATTATTAATATTTCTGCAGCAAGAGCGAAAAGCCGTGAAGAATTTGTTTCGATACTAAACGTTATTTCAGCTGAGAGTTCGCTAACATTGCACGCGGGTAAACGTAAGTTAACCTTAAAAGCCAGCGATGTTGAACACTATCGTGGTGAGCGTGGTCGCCGTGGCAATAAGTTACCACGAGGTCTACAACGCGTTGATCGTGTCGAAGTGGGTATGATCGCTGAAGAAATTAACATTGAAGACGCTGTGATCCCAACAGACAATAATGAGAAATAATTAACCATAACTTTTAATCACTATTTACTTCATCATTTATTAAAAACTCAGGTAAAATAACATTATTATTTTATCTGAGTTTTTTATATTTATGCCACAGCCTTTTACCTACTCAACAACCTACGAACTAGACAAAGCCCATTTTCAAGAATGTTTTAGCGAATCTGTTGTCATCGATACTTCAATAAGTGCCTACAAAAAATCAATTGTCTTATCCGTTGCCGGCATGTTGTTAGTACTCTTTACCGAAATGAATCCCTATGTAGCTTGGTTTGTTTTTGCTTTAGGTATTCTTGAAGCCGTCAGTACTTATTATCAAAAGCCGTGGTGGGTGATGCGACAAATGCTCAGTAAAGCCGCCAAAGGTAATGTTGATTTAACGATTGATGAACAAGGCATTGTGAGTAAATCATTTTATGCTAGCTTGACGTTATTGTGGTCAGACGTGCAATTAATACAAAACACTCAACTAGGTTGGTTAATAAGACACGCTAAGGGTCGGAGTTACATTTCTAATAAAAATTTATCGGCAGCAGCGATAACATTCCTTACCGATAAACAGTCTCACCAAAGTAAGTGTTAATGTTCAGTGAGTTTCTTCCGCTTAAATAATCCTAAATTTATTTTATTATTCATTTCGATTTGGCTTGGCATGCTAGCAATGTCTCCTATGGCTATCGAAGACATTCCTGAGTATGGGGTATTTAGTTTTATTGGCTTAATTGGCGGTATTTTTGCCAATTCAACCGGAGCAGGTGGCGGAGTTGTCTTTATCCCACTGTTTAATCAACTCAACTTTACTGAACAACAATCTATAGCGACCAGCTTTGCTATTCAATGTTTTGGTATGACTGCCGGCGCTTTTACTTGGTGGTTTCATTACCATAGTGAAAAAACACAATTACGTTTATGGCAAGGGTTTAAACGTATTATCAGTGTGACCACAATAAGCTCAATCATCGGTATTTGGTTTGTTTATGGTAATCAACTTAGCTCACCCACTTCTTTGCATCACAGCTTTAGCTGGTTTTCTTTAGTGCTTGGCCTATTTATAGTTGGCACTATCTTCTTTATTAAGCCGCATTGTGAGCGTAGCCAACTCTACCTTTTTGATTGGCTGGCTTTAACCACCATAGGACTCTTTGGTGGTGCGCTTACCGCTTGGCTATCGGTAGGTGTCGGTGAGTTATTGGCCATTTATTTAATTCTTCGACGTTTTGACATTAGTATGGCAGTGGCCGCAGCCGTGATTGTTTCAGCTTTTACCGTTTGGTCAGCCATCTGGCAGCATACCTTGATTCAATTTGAAATTTATTGGCAAGTGGTACTATTTGCAGGCCCAGGTGCCTTGCTTGGCGGTATTTTTGCTAAGACCTTGGTGACGCACCTCTCAGCAACTAAGTTGAAATTATTTTTTGCTTTTTGGTTGTTAATAATAGGACTCATCGGTATCAAGTAAGTAGTCGCTAACCGCTCATCTTTTCTTCGAAATCAGCTAAAAAATTAATTGTATTACATATTCTGGGGCAAGGATCCACAAAAACCCACAAATTCATCAACTTTGCTCAAAGCCTTAATTTTATTGGTGTTCGGCCAGATCATTTATACCAATCTTTGCTTGACATGGCTTCACTTTTCTCACTAAACTATATCAATGTGGGAATAAGTGGGAATTAGTGGATCTTAAAGGATTACTAAAATAATAAAGCAGGATTATGTTTAGAGGCACCAGCGCAATTACGCTCGACAGTAAAAATAGAATCACGGTACCAACTAAGTACCGCGAAGAGCTATTTGCCGATTGCCAAGGAAAAATGGTTTGTACCGTTGATATTCAACATCCCTGCTTACTACTTTACCCGCTTCCTGAATGGGAAGAAATAGAATTAAAATTGTGTAGTTTATCGAGTATGAACCCACAAGAGCGATTGTTACAGCAAGTACTTTTAGGTAATGCTTCTGATTGTGAAATCGATAAGAGTGGTCGCTTATTGATTAATGGTCCGTTGCGTTTACATGCCAATTTAGAAAAAAGTGTGATGCTGGTAGGACAATTAAAGAAATTTGAAATTTGGAGTGAAAATGCCTGGCAAGTGCAAATGCAAAAAGGCATTAGCCAAATTCAGTCGGGTGAAATTGAACTGACTGACCGCTTGTTAGACTTATCACTGTAAATAGCAAAATTAAGACTAAAAATAGTTAATAACCCGATACCGAATTGATCACTTGGTATTCAGTAACATGGTGTTACCCAAAATGAAATTAGATAATTCACATATCTCGGTATTGCTTGACGAAGCAGTGACCGGACTCGCAATTAACCCCGATGGTACCTATATCGACTGTACGTTTGGTCGAGGCGGGCACTCAGCTCTTATACTTTCTCAACTCTCTGAAAATGGTCGACTTATTGCCATTGATCGAGATCTTACGGCAATTAAAGCGGCAGAAAAATTTGCTGACGATGCTCGATTTACTATTGAGCACGAAGGCTTTGCCGACTTACAAAACATTGCTGAAAAGTATCAATTACTTGGTAAAGTTGACGGTATTCTCCTTGACCTTGGTGTATCTTCGCCGCAGCTTGATGAAGCCGAACGTGGCTTTAGCTTTATGAATGATGGCCCATTAGACATGCGTATGGATACTTCGCGTGGACAAACCGCAGCAGAATGGATTGCTGTGGCTGATGTTGAAGATATTACTTGGGTACTACGTACTTTTGGCGAAGAAAAACATGCTTGGCGAATTGCTAACGCCATTGTTGATACACGTGAAGAAACCCCTTATACCCGTACTAGTCAGTTAGCCAAAATCATTCAAACGACAGCACCACAACGCGAAATTAAAAAGCACCCGGCAACACGAAGCTTTCAAGCGATCCGCATTTATATTAATAGTGAGTTAGAGCAAATTGAAAAAGTACTTGCGGCATCATTATCAGTACTTGCTGAAAATGGTCGTTTAGTGGTTATTAGCTTTCATTCATTAGAAGACCGTCTTGTTAAGCAGTTTATGAAAAAACACTCGCAAGGCAAAAAAGTGCCTCGTGGTTTACCGATCAGTGAAGCAGAATTGAATAAAGGTAAAAAATTAGAACTTGTTGGTCGAAGGCTAAAACCCAGTGAAAGTGAAGTTGAAGAAAATAAGCGTTCGCGAAGCTCTGTCATGCGGGTTGCAATGAGATTACCGCTTTAATGCAGCTGATATAGTTATGGCAAACTCAAAAATGGCATTGCCATTAGAAGTTTGGTACGACATTCAGCGACATATATTTATATATCTGTTGTTAGTTATGGTGGTTGTTTCGGCATTTTCAGTGATTTATTTCACCCATTTAAATCGCCAAACCACCAGTGGTTTAGAAATATTGTTAACAGAACGAGATGAGTTAGATATTGAGTGGCGTAATTTATTGTTAGAGCAAAACAGCCTAGCTGAACACAGTACGATAGAAAGCAAAGCTAGAAAATTATTACAGATGAAAAGACCGAATATAAATTCCGAAGTTATCATTCAACAACAATGAGCAAGTTAGTGAAGAAACAAGTAGATAAACAGCAAATTTCGGTGGCATGGCGTTTTTACGTTGTGGTCGGCCTAATAGTTTTTGTTTATGCAGGTTTGTTGGCTCGCAGTGCATATATTCAAATCATTGAACCCGACATGTTGAAAAAACAGGGAGATATGCGCTCATTACGCACCGCTGCTCATACAGTACAACGTGGTTCAATTGTCGATCGTAACGGCCGGGAACTGGCAATCAGTGTCCCGGTTGAAACCGTGTGGGCAGATCCTAAAATTATCATGGACAATAATGCGCTAGCAATGAAAGAGCATTGGCAAGCACTTGCCGATGTTTTAGGGCGTAATGTTAACAAACTAACTTCACGTATTGTTAAAAACCCAACTAAACGTTTTGTTTATGTTGAACGCAAAGTATCGCCAGCAATGGCTAAATACATTAAAGAATTAAAAATACCGGGTATTCATTTACGAAAAGAATCAAAACGCTTTTACCCATCAGGAGAAATAAGCGCTCATGTTGTTGGCTTTACCAATGTAGATGACAAAGGTATCGAGGGCGTTGAACGCGTTTACGATCAATTACTGACGGGAACTGACGGCGAAAAAAAATACCGTAAAGATGCTAAGGGCCGTAAAATAGAAATACTGTCTGAGCAAGAATCTACTCAGCCCAAAGATATCGTTTTGAGTATTGACCAGCGTATTCAAGCCATCGCTTATAAAGAATTAAAAGGTGCGGTAAAAGCATTTAAAGCGACATCAGGCTCAGTCGTTGTTACTAATGTTCATACAGGTGAAATTTTAGCGCTGGTAAATAGCCCATCTTATAATCCTAATAATCGTCGAAACACAGCGATCCATCGTTTTCGAAACCGAGCGATCACCGATTTTTATGAACCGGGTTCAACCTTAAAGCCTTTAACCGCATTAACCGCATTAGAGTTTGGTTCAGTAAAAGCCGACAGCATTATTGATACCAGTCCAGGTTGGATGCGTTTAGGTGGCCGAAGAGTTGGCGACCCCATTAACCGTGGCAAATTAAGTATTACTGATATTTTGGTGCATTCATCGAATATGGGCACGACAAAATTAGCACTTTCAGTACCGAAAGAATTTTTACTGAATAAATTTTTTGATGCAGGCTTTGGCGAAGAAACAGGTGTTGGCTTAATTGGCGAAAGTTCAGGTATTATGCATGATCGCCAACGTTGGTCTAAATTTGAATTAGCGACCTTATCTTGGGGACATGGTGTTGCGGCAACCCCGCTTCAACTAGCACGTTTTTATTCAACCTTAGCTAATGGCGGCATTAAAAAGCCGCTCACTATTATTAAAAAAGATACCTTGAATACTATTCCACTTCGAGATGTACGGATTTTTTCAGAACAATCGAGTGAGCAAGTGGTTGGTATGTTAGAAAATGTGGTTAATGAGCATACCCCAAATGCTAAGGTAGAAGGCTACCGTGTTGGTGGTAAAACGGGCACTGCAATTAAAGCTTTCGCTGGTGGCTATGGCAATGAATACGTTGGCTTGTTTGCTGGCATGGCACCAATTTCTGATCCTGAGATTGTGGTTGTTGTCGTTATCAATGAACCTGGTGGCGATTTATATCATGGTGGCGAAGTTGCTGCCCCTGTTTTTTCAAGAGTGATGAAAGGCGCATTGCGGGTATTAAATATTGCCCCAGATGCAAAGCGTGTTGCTGATATAAGACCTGTGGTCAGTGAAGGCAAGCCAACAATGAAAGTAAAACAGGAGCATGCCGATGCCTAAGTTTACTTTTTCATTGAGCCAAGCACAATTATTTGACGTTTTTAAACGGTTTAATTTACCGTTACCTGCATTGGCTGAACAGGCTTATTTCCCAATGAATTGTGGAGATTTGGTTAATGATACCCGTAAATTAAAAGTGGGCGATGTTTTTTGTGCGATTATCGGTCATCAGCAAAATGGTAATGATTTTATTAAGCAAGCCGTATCCTTAAAGTGTGGGTTAATCATTGCTGAATGCAGCCATGCCAGTCAACATGGTGAAATTATTTATTTAACGACAGAAAATTCAGATAAAAAAATAGCACAAGTCTATTTCTATCAACTCAATGAAAAGTTATTTTCATTTGCTAAGGGGTATTATCAAAGTCCACAAGATAATATGACGATTATAGGTATTACTGGCACCAATGGTAAAACCAGCACCAGTCAAATAATCTCAAAATTATTAGCGAGTTGCCAACAAAGAACAGCGGTTATAGGCACCAATGGCGCTGGACAAATTGAATCGCTACAAACCGTTGAAAATACAACACCGGCGGCAACACAGTTGCATCAGTTAATGGCTGAGTTCTCTGCAGATCATTGTAAAAATGTTGCTATGGAAATATCTTCTCATGCACTTGAGCAGCAACGTGTTATAGCAAGTTTACTTGATATTGCCGTGTTCACCAATTTGACTCGTGATCATCTTGATTATCATAAAACCATGGCAAACTATGCTGACGCCAAATATCAAATTTTTAGTCATGATGCCAAACAAATTGCCATTATTAATGGTGATGACCAGCAAGGTAAACAATGGTTAGCGCATTGGCCAAATAAGCAAAGTCTTATTGTTTATGGTAAATCGGCCGCAGTTACTCAATTTTCAGCTTATGCCCAAGCCAGTGAAATTAAAACCCATGCTAATGGTGTTCAATTCATTTTGAATACCCATCTTGGTCAGCAAGAAATTGACAGCGTGCTAATGGGCGATTTCAATATTGAAAATTTATTAGCGGGTATCGCTGTACTGATGAGTAAAAATATTTCATTAAATGATATCGCGTTAGCGGTTAAAGCATTAACACCGATTGTTGGCCGCATGGAAACATTTAAAGCCAATAATAAAGCGACCACTATTGTTGACTATGCACATACCCCCGATGCATTAGTCAGTGCACTGCATGCTTGTCGCCACCATTGTAAAGGTGAGCTATGGGTGGTGTTTGGTTGTGGAGGAGACAGAGACAAAGGTAAGCGACCACTAATGGCGCTAGCAGCCGAAAGTGGTGCTGATCATCTGGTATTTACCACAGATAATCCAAGAACAGAAAAAGCTGAAGATATCGTTGCCGATATGTTCGCCGGGTGTCTTTTTCCTGAAAAAATCACCGTTTTACTTGACCGAGAAGCCGCTATTAAAGCTACCTTGGCAAAAGCAAAAGCTGATGACATGGTTTTACTTGCGGGTAAAGGCCATGAAGACTACATCATAGTAGCTAATGAAAAAATTAATTATAACGAACGTGAATTGGTTAAAGCCATTTATGACGTTTATCAACAACAAAGTAACACTGCAGGAGCAATCTCATGATCCCATTATGCTTAGCTGAAATTGCATTAGCCGTTGATGGTAAGCTCGTTGGAGAAAACATCACTATTGATAGCATTAATACTGATAGTCGAGCATTAGCAAAGGGTGAATTATTTCTTGCGCTCAAGGGCCCAAATTTTGATGCTCATCGTTTTTTGAATCAGGTGATTGAATTAGGTTGTGTAGCCGTGATTGTTCAATATGATTGCCAACTGAGTATTCCTCAAATTATTGTTGAAGATACGCATAAAGCCTTAGGTAAAATTGCGGCTTATGTGAAAGAAAAAGTTGCTCCTAAAACGGTTGCGATTACCGGAAGCAGTGGTAAAACCACAGTAAAAGAAATGGTGGCAGCAATTTTATCACGCTTGGGCAAGGTATTAGCAACAAAAGGGAATTTTAATAACGATATTGGTGTGCCACTCACCTTATTGCACCTTGAGCCACAGCACGAATTTGCGGTGGTTGAGTTGGGTGCAAATCATATGGGTGAAATAGCTTATACCTCAGCATTAGTGAAGCCTGATGTCGCCATTATTAATAATATTGCCGCGGCTCATTTAGAGGGATTTGGCGATTTATGTGGCGTGGCACGAGCAAAAGGCGAAATTTTTGAAGGCTTAAGCAGTGGTGGTATTGCTCTATATAACCAAGATTGTAAATTTGCCAATAAATGGCAATGGCGTTTGGTTGACAAGAAAGTGAGAACTTTCTCATGTGAACAAGCTGCTGACTGTTTCTCAAGTGATGTAATACTTGATGATACAGGTTGTGCTGGCTTTAAGCTTAATACTCACTCTGGGAACACGTTCATTGAATTAACGGTGCCGGGGAAACACAATGTTTGTAATGCGGTTGCTGCAGCTGCGATTGCTTTAGAGTTTGGTGCTAGCCTTGATGATATTCGTTTAGGCTTGGCTGAAATGTCACCGGTGAAAGGCCGATTGAATTTACATCAGTTAACACCCACGTTTAAATTAATTGATGATACCTATAATGCAAATGTTGAATCAATAAAAGCGGCTAGCGATTTGTTGGCTAGCTACTCAGGTCGACGTATCCTTATCCTTGGTGATATGGGCGAATTGGGCGCACAAGCTCGAGGTTATCATCATGAAGTTGGCGATTATGCTAAACAATGCAAAATTGATGATTTACTGACGCTGGGCGTACTAAGTCAAAGTTCAGCTGATGCTTTTAATGGCCAACATTTTAGTGACAGAGTGTCGTTAATGCGTTGCCTAACTTCTTTATTGGAAAATGAGCAACAAGCGATCTCTATCTTAGTTAAAGGATCACGTAGTGCCCGTATGGAAAATGTCGTGCAAGATATTATTAACTGGCGTAAAAATTTAGAACTCTCTTCGTCAACTTCAGAACATAAATCATCGGAGATAAGTTCATGCTAGTTTGGCTAAGTGAATATTTAACACAGTATTACAGTTTTTTTAATGTTTTTTCTTATCTAACATTTCGCGCCATTATAAGTACATTAACTGCGTTAACTATATCCTTGTACTTTGGTCCTAAGCTGATCCGTTTCTTGCAAAATATGCAAGTGGGTCAGGTTGTTCGCGATGATGGCCCCGAAAGCCATTTGGTGAAAACCGGCACGCCTACTATGGGTGGGCTGTTAATTTTAGCCGCTATTGTGGTCAGTGTTTTACTCTGGGCCGATTTAAGTAACACCTATGTTTGGGTCGTACTTTTTGTTATCACCAGTTTTGGCCTAATAGGCTTTGTTGACGATTATCGAAAAGTTATTCGCAAAGACCCGAATGGTTTAATTGCGCGTTGGAAATACTTTTGGCAAACCATTGCGGGTTTAGCGACCGCTTTGTTTTTATATTCTCTTGCGCAAAGTCCCGAAGAAACAAGTTTACTTATTCCGTTTGTTAAAGACGTATTACCTCAATTGGGTATTTTTTACGTTGGAATGACCTACTTTGTGATTGTCGGGACCAGTAACGCAGTTAATTTAACTGATGGTTTAGATGGCTTAGCAATTGTGCCAACGATAATGGTCGCCGGTGCTTTTGCTATTTTTGCCTACATGACAGGACACGCAAACTTCTCTGAATATTTAAATATTCCCCACATTGCGATGGCGAGTGAGTTAGTGGTTGTTTGTACTGCTATTGTTGGCGCAGGATTAGGATTTCTCTGGTTTAACACTTACCCGGCGCAAGTATTTATGGGTGATGTTGGTTCTTTAGCTCTTGGTGCAGCCTTGGGTGTTATCGCGGTTTTGGTTCGACAAGAATTAGTGTTGTTTATTATGGGTGGTGTTTTTGTTATGGAAACAGTGTCGGTTATTTTACAAGTCGGCTCTTATAAATTACGTGGCCAACGTATTTTCCGTATGGCGCCTATTCATCATCATTACGAATTAAAAGGCTGGCCTGAGCCAAGAGTTATTGTCCGTTTTTGGATTATCTCATTAGTACTGGTCTTGATTGGTTTAGCAACATTAAAACTACGCTAACAATGATTGATTAATAAATCATTTAATAAAAAAATAGTATTTAAAGTAGGTATAAAACATAAGATGACGCAAAAAATCTCACAAGCTCCGTTAGCTATAGCGCAGTTAACAAACCAAAAAATTGTTGTCCTCGGTGCAGGGTTAACAGGGTTGTCTTGTGTGCGTTATTTAACAAAAAATGGCTTAACTTGCTCGGTAAACGACAATCGTGATAATGCCGTTAATATTGACGATTTTAAGCAAGAGTTTCCACATACAGCATTAACGTTAGGTCGCTGGGATAAAACACTGATCGCTTCAGCCGATGTCTTACTGGTTAGCCCAGGTATAGATACCAGTATTGCTGACATTGCTAAGCAGATAAGTAAAAATTGTATTGTTGCTGGAGACGTTGAGCTTTATTGTCAAAATAATAACACCGCTATTCTTGCTGTCACCGGTTCAAATGGTAAATCAACGGTCGTGTCTTTATTGGCTTTTCTTGGACAACGGCTGGGTAAAAAAGTTGAGCTAGGCGGTAATATCGGTGTACCGGTTCTTGAACAATCGCATAAATCACTCGACTGCTTAGTCTTAGAACTTTCTAGTTTTCAATTAGAAACATTACGCAGTATGAAGGCGATTGCCGCAACTGTTTTAAATGTGAGCGATGATCATTTAGATCGTCACAAAACCTTAGAAAACTATGCCGCGATTAAACGAGGTATTTATCAACAGTGTCAAACGGCTATAACTAATCGTGATGATGTGAATACTCAACTTGTTGGTAAGGCGCAAAAGTCGCTTTCGTTTGGTAGCGACGCTGCACTCGACGGTCATTTTGGCATGTTGGTGATTGATGGACAAAGACAATTAATGCTTGGCTCGATGCCGCTTATTGGTGTTAATCAACTGCCTATTGCCGGTTTACACAATGCCTTGAACTGTTTAGCGGTATTGGCACTAGGTCATAGTGCTGGTTGGCCACTTGACGAGATGTTAACACATTTAGTTGAATTTAAAGGCTTGGCACATCGTTGTCAGCTGATATCAACGTATAACAATGTGCAATGGATTAACGACTCTAAAGCAACCAATGTTGGCGCAACCTTCGCTGCGATTGAAGGCTTAGCCGCTATGATGTCAGAACATAACAACTTATATGTTATTGCCGGTGGCGATGGCAAAGGAGCAGATTTTTCCCCATTAACCAACGTTTTTTCTAAAGATGTTAGCCATGTTTTTACCTTAGGTAAAGACGGCGATGAAATAGCTGCTGTCGCTAATAAAGTACAGATAAAAAATAGTAAAGTTACCGGTATTGAACAAGCGATTAATATCCTTGGCAATATTGTTAAATCAGGTGATGTAGTGTTACTTTCACCGGCTTGTGCCAGCATTGATATGTTTAAAAACTTTGCTGAACGTGGCGAAGTCTTTGTCAATGCGGTTAATAAATTGAGCGGAGAAAATAAAATACCAAGTTTGCCAGAGGAGAACTCATGACAACATCAGTTCTCTCTAAACTCGATAATATAAAGCTACCAATGTGGTTATCGGCAGAGCAAGGTTCTAGTAGCGCTACATTTGATCGTACATACTTACTACTCGCTATTAGTATGTATATGATTGGTCTCATTATGGTCGCCAGTTCGTCTATGCCAGTTGCCGAAAGATTGTTCAATGACCCGTTTCATTTTGTCGAGCGTCACTTTATTTATATTTGTATAAGCTTGTTTGTGGCAGTTGTCACGATGAGCGTACCGATGAGTCTTTGGCAAAAAAACAGTGGGCATTTACTGCTATTGGGGATTCTGCTGTTAGTTGTGGTGTTAGTGATTGGCCGAACGGTTAATGGTTCTACACGGTGGATTGTTGTGGGTCCAATAACGTTACAAGCGGCAGAGCCTGCGAAATTGTTTTTCTTTTGTTATTTATCGTCTTATCTCGTTCGACGTCGTGATGAAGTGATGGAGAACGTTAAAGGGTTTGCTAAACCACTCGTTGTCTTTACTGTACTTGGTGGTTTGTTATTAATGCAACCCGATTTAGGTACCATTGTTGTGATGTTTGTGACCACTTTTGGTCTGTTATTTTTAGCTGGCGCTAAACTTTGGCAATTCGCTTGTGTATCTGGCGTTGGCATTAGTTTATTATCCGCGCTCGCTTATTTTTCTCCTTATCGTTGGGCGCGAGTTACCGGCTTTTTAGACCCTTGGGAAGATCCATTTGGCAGTGGTTATCAATTAACACAATCATTGATGGCTTATGGCCGTGGTGAGATTTTTGGACAAGGTTTAGGAAATAGTATTCAAAAGCTAGAATATTTACCCGAAGCGCATACCGATTTTGTTATGGCGGTTGTTGCGGAAGAACTTGGTTTTATTGGCATAAGCGTGATTTTAATGCTGAGTATGTTTTTAGTGCTCAAGGCACTGTTACTTGGCAGAGTAGCTTTGCAAAAAGAAAAATATTTCGAAGGCTTTTTTGCTTACGCTATTGGTATTTGGATAAGCTTTCAAGCGGCGGTCAATGTTGGTGCTAGTGTAGGTGTTGTACCCACTAAAGGGTTAACGATGCCGTTATTAAGTTATGGCGGTAGCTCGATGATCATTATGACCATGGCAGTGTTTATTTTGATGAGAATAGACCATGAGATACGTTTACAAAGTATTCAGGCGACCACTAAGAAAAAATCAAAGAAAAATAAAATAAAAAAAAGTAATGCAATGAATAAAATAGAAGCAAAATCCAAAACTAAAGATTATAAGGAGGGTGAACAATATGACTGGATTTGAAAATACAACTAGCAAAAAAGCACCCACTTTATTAGTGATGGCTGGTGGCACAGGGGGTCATATTTTCCCAGGTATAGCTGTGGCAGAAATGCTCAAAGCTAAAGGCTGGAAGATACATTGGCTTGGCACTGAAAAACGTATGGAAGCAAAAATTGTTCCTGAGCATGGTTTTGATATTTCATTTATCAATATTTCCGGTGTACGTAATAAAAGCTTGTTAGAGCGTGTTAAAATACCGTTTCAATTATTACAGTCGGTTTTACAATCAATCGCGATATTACGCAAAGTAAAACCCGATGTTGTTTTAGGCATGGGCGGTTATGCAAGTGCTCCTGGTGGTTTTGCTGCATGGTTAATGCGGATCCCTTTAGTCTTACATGAACAAAATGCGGTTGCTGGCATGACAAACCGTTATTTAGCGAAAATTGCCACGAAAGTGTTGAGTGCATTCCCAAATGCTTTTACCGCTAATATTGACTTTCAGGTGGTCGGAAACCCGTTGCGTAAAGAAATAACAGCGTTAACGCCAGTGATCCCTGAGAATCCAAGCAGTAGTAAAAAAGTACTAGTGGTTGGTGGAAGTCTTGGCGCTAAAATTTTGAATGAAACCGTGCCACAAGCGTTAAAGCAAATACAACTGCAAAATATTGACGTTTGGCATCAAACGGGTCGTGATAATCAAACAGCAGTACTGGCCAGTTATAAAAAATTTGGCTTGTCAGAAGATAAAGTTAAAGTGACTGAATTTATTGAAGATATGGCGGCCGCTTATCAATGGGCAGACATTGTTGTGTGCCGAGCAGGCGCCTTAACCGTTTCAGAACTCGCTATGGCAGCTAAACCTGCTATTTTTGTGCCTTTACCTCATGCCGTTGATGACCATCAAACTAAAAATGCGATGTATTTAGTTTCACGTGGTGCTGCAAAATTATTACCACAAAAAGAATTTAACGGTACGACTTTAGCGCAAATGCTTAACAGCCTTTTTATTTCCGACAGCGTAGTAAGGTCGATGGTTAAAGCGGCGCACGATGCTGCTCACGTTGATGCAACTCTCCGTGTTGCTAATACTTGCGCGGAGTTAGTTAACTAATGAGTAAGATAATGAGAAATAAAATAGCCAATAACACCGCACCTATTAAATTACCAGAAATGCGCCGCGTAAAAAGCATTCACTTTGTTGGTATTGGCGGTGCAGGTATGGGGGGTATTGCTGAAGTATTGTTAAATGAAGGCTACCAAATTACTGGCTCTGATATTGGCGAAAATCAAGTTGTTACTCGCTTAATGGCGTTAGGTGCAAAGATTACTATAGGTCATGCGGCAGATAACATTGTTGGTGCGAGTGTTATTGTTGTTTCAACGGCAATTAAAGCCGATAACCCAGAATTGGTGAATGCGCAAACGTTACGTATTCCTGTGGTACGTCGTGCGGAAATGTTAGCTGAATTAATGCGTTTTCGCCATGGTGTTGCGATTGCGGGGACTCATGGCAAAACAACAACGACCAGTTTGATTGCAAGTATTTTTGCTGAAGGTGACCTAGACCCAACATTTGTGATTGGTGGCTTATTAAATAGCGCAGGCACCAATGCGCGTTTGGGTAAAAGTCGTTACCTTATTGCAGAAGCCGATGAGAGTGACGCGTCATTCTTGCATCTGCAGCCTATGGTTTCAGTGATCACTAATATCGACGAAGATCACATGGAGACTTACCAAGGTGATTTTGAAAAACTTAAAGATACCTACATCGAATTTTTACATAACTTACCGTTTTATGGTTTAGCGGTTGTTTGTATAGATAACGATGTTGTGCGTGAACTCATTCCAAGAATGGGTCGTCAAGTGATCACCTATGGTTTTAGTGAAGATGCTGATGTACGAGCGACAAACTTTCAACAAAATGGTGGCGTTAGTCATTTTACCGTACAGCGTGAAGGTTTTGCTGATATCAATATGTCAGTAAACTTACCCGGTGAACATAATGTGCTTAACGCTTTAGCGAGTATCGCAGTTGCAACTGATGAAGGCGTAGCCGACGCGGCTATTGTCAGTGCTCTAGAAAAATTTGCAGGTATCGGTAGACGTTTTGAACAATTGGCTAATTTAGCGACAGAAAAAGGTGAGATGATCTTAGTCGATGATTATGGACATCACCCTCGTGAAGTTAAAGCAACAATTAAAGCGATGAGAAATGGCTGGCCTGAAAAACGCTTAGTGATGATTTTTGAGCCACACCGTTATTCACGTACGCGTGATTTATATGAAGACTTTGTTGAAGTGTTGTCTGAAGTTGATTGCTTATTTTTACTCGATGTTTATGCGGCGGGCGAAGCGCCTATTAATAGTGCTGACAGTAAAAGTCTAGCGCGAAGTATTCGCCAGCGTGGTCAAATTGAACCTATCTATGTTAGTAGCGCTGAAATATTAGCAGAATTGTTGCAAGCGCAATTACAAGACGGCGATATGGTTATTACACAAGGCGCAGGTACTATTGGCGTTATAGCTCGTGAAATTATGATAAACCCGTTACTAAATGTTGACCTTAAAGGGGCTAAAAAGTGAAATCACTGAAAGACCAAAGGTTAGCTGTTTTATATGGTGGCGACTCAGCAGAACGCGAAGTATCACTTAATTCTGGAAAAGCGATTACCAAGGGTCTACAACAAGCTGGTTTTGACGTTGAACTCATCGACACTCGAGGGTTTTGTTTAGCTGGCTTAGCTAAACGAAATATCGATCGGGTTTTTATCGCTTTGCATGGTCGAGGCGGTGAAGATGGTTGTGTACAGGGGGCTTTACAATATATGGGCATCCCCTATACCGGTTCTGATGTTTTAGGATCTGCGTTGTCCATGGACAAAATTCGTAGCAAGCAAGTGTTTCAAGCACAAGGATTACCGACTGCGCCTTTTGCTATTGTAGAAAAAGAGGCTTACCAAGAAACTCAAGCAGAAAAAATACTGGCGACACTCGGTGGTATGGTCATGGTTAAGCCAGCCAATGAAGGCTCAAGTATTGGTATGGCCAAAGCCAAAACAGCCAATGAATTACACCAAGCATTAACGACTGCCTTTGAATATGATGACCAAATTTTAGTAGAAGCATGGATTAATGGCCCTGAATATACGGTGGCCATTTTAGGCGAAGAAGCGTTACCCGCCATTCATATGGAAACGCCTCGTGAGTTCTATGACTACGAAGCTAAATATCAATCAACAACAACACAATATCATTGTCCTGCTGGTTTGAGTGATGAAGATGAACAAGCGCTTAAAGCCTTAGCGCTTAAAGCTTTTAAAGCAACTGGTGCAAAAGGATGGGGGCGCGTAGATGTTATGCGCAACAATGAAAATAAATGGCAACTACTGGAAGTAAATACTGTTCCAGGTATGACTGAAACGTCATTGGTACCTAAAGCAGCAAAGGTACACGGCTTAAGTTTTAGTGAGCTGGTAACAAAAATAGTCGCCATTAGCACAGGACAATTAGCAGATAAATAATGACAATAACTAGTAGAAATCAACCGTCATTGTCACCATTAATGACGGAGCAACTAGAAAAATTACACTGGTCTTTTTGGCTCGGTGTGACTTTTTTTGTGCTGGTGATTATTACTATTATTTCATTCAGTTGGTTTTTAAATAATAAAATGTCATCTGAAGAGTCAATGCCTGTTACGTCGATTGTTATTGGCGGTGAAATGCCGTTTACCAATAGACAAGATATAGAAAATGCGATTGAAGATGTTAACTTAGGAAACTTTTTTAATGTTGATGTCAATCACGTACAACAGAAAGTGGCTGAATTGCCTTGGGTATACTCGGTATCGGTACGAAAAAAATGGCCGAATGAACTGAAAATTTATGTTGTTGACCAAACGCCGATTGCTTTATGGAATGGTGACTTTTTAATTAATCAATACGGTAAAGCATTTCAGGCAGACACCACACGTTTGCAGTCTGCATTACCCGCATTTTTTGGTCCTGAAGGCAGTGAAGATCTTGCCTTGAGTAACTTTGTTAATTTAAGTAAGTTGCTGAAATTTAGTGAGTTGTCAATTGATGAATTGTTACTTACCGAACGTCATTCTTGGCAGTTAACGCTGAAGAACGGCATAACGCTTAATTTAGGTAGAGAAAACAAAATTGAGCGTGTACAACGCTTTATGGATGTCTACCCGCAAATAATGAAAACAAAAGAAGAAAATCAGCAAGTCGATTATGTTGATTTACGTTATGACACTGGACTCGCTGTTGGTTGGAAAACCGCAGAGAATAAACAAAGAGCTTAACTTTAATGTCAAAAGTAAACGAAAGAAATTTGGTAGTAGGTTTAGACATAGGAACGTCGAAAATATCTGTTGCTGTTGGTGAAATAACACCGGACAATCAATTAAGCATTGTTGGTGTTGGAAATCAGCCCGCACGAGGTATGGATAAAGGTGGCGTTAATGATTTGAATTTGGTTATTCAATCAATTCAGCGTGCTATCAACGAAGCTGAATTAATGGCCGATTGCCAAATTAGCTCGGTTTACTTAGGTATTTCAGGTAAGCATATTAGTTGTCAAAATGAAAATGGCATGGTGCCAATTAATGACAAAGAAGTTATTCAAGAAGATGTTGATAACGTAATACATACCGCGCGTTCAGTACCGATTTCCGCGGAACGACGTATGTTACATGTATTACCACAAGAATTTAGTATTGACTGTCAAGATGGCATAAAAAGCCCGATTGGTATGTCAGGTGTCCGAATGGAGGCCAAAGTTCATATTGTTACTTGTGCTAACGACATGGCTAAAAATATTGTTAAATGTGTTGAGCGCTGTGAAGTAAAAGCCGATCAACTTATTTTTTCAGCATTAGCATCTAGTTATGCTGTGTTAACTGATGATGAGAAAGAACTCGGTATTTGTGTGGTAGACATGGGCGCAGGTACGATGGATATTGCGGTATTTGCTGGCGGTGCTTTAAGACACACTGCGGTTATACCTGTGGCTGGTAATCAGGTCACCAGTGATATTGCAAAAATTTTTAGAACGCCGTTAAGCCACGCAGAAGATATTAAAGTGCAATATGCTTGTGCGCTTCGACAAATGGTGAGTATGGAAGAGAACATTGAAGTACCCAGTGTTGGGGGGCGTCCTGCACGCTCAATGTCTCGTCACACTTTAGCGGAAGTTGTTGAGCCACGTTACCAAGAGCTTTTTGAACTTATTCAAGAAGCGGTACGCGAAGCGGGCTTAGAAGATCAAATTGCCGCGGGTTATGTGTTAACCGGTGGTACAGCGAAAATGGAAGGTGTTGTTGAGTTTGCTGAAGAAGTTTTTCAGATGCCAGTTCGTGTCGCTAAGCCAAAAGGTATGAGTGGTTTAAAAGAGTATGTTGATGATTCAACGTACTCAACAGTTGTTGGTTTATTACATTACGGTATGCAAGCCAATGAACAACAAAGTATAGAGAGTAGGAAAAGTGAAGGTATTGCTAGTATTACTTCGCGTATCTTAGCATGGTTTAAAGGTGAGTTTTAACCCTCACTAAAACTTTTGTTACAAGAAGAGTAAATAATTTTTATAATCTACCTCAATCATGGTGGGTAAGTAAAAAGTAAGAGTTAAATCGCGTTTTGGTGGAATAAAACATAAAAATCGGAGAGAGTAAAAATGTTTGAATTAATGGAAGATCATAACGAAGAAGCAGTAATCAAAGTCATTGGTGTTGGTGGCGGTGGCGGTAATGCAGTTGAACACATGGTTTGTCAAACCATTGAAGGTGTTGAATTCATAACGGCAAATACTGATTCACAAGCATTACGTAATTCAGCAGCCAATGTTACTTTACAACTTGGTGCAGATGTTACTAAAGGTTTAGGCGCCGGCGCTAACCCTGAAATAGGTCGTCGCAGCGCTGAAGAAGACAGAGAAACGATTAGAGAAACGCTACAAGGGGCTGATATGATCTTTATCGCCGCAGGTATGGGTGGTGGTACAGGTACGGGTGCTGCACCAGTTGTTGCTGAAATTGCAAAAGAAATGGGCATATTAACGGTTGCTGTTGTTACCAAACCCTTCCCATTTGAAGGCAAAAAACGCATGAACTATGCTAATCAAGGTATTGAGTTATTATCGAAAAGTGTCGACTCATTAATTACTATACCTAATGAAAAATTATTAAAAGTTTTAGGCCCAGGTACGTCGTTACTTGACGCTTTTAAGGCCGCAAATAATGTATTATTAGGTGCTGTTCAGGGGATTGCAGAGCTAATTACTCGTCCAGGTTTGATTAACGTTGATTTCGCCGATGTGCGTACTGTTATGTCAGAAATGGGCACAGCAATGATGGGCTCTGGTATTGCATCGGGTCCTGACCGTGCAGAAGAAGCTGCAGAAGCAGCAATTTCGAGTCCATTACTTGAAGATGTTGATCTAGCCGGAGCTCGGGGTATTTTGGTAAACATTACTGCTGGCATGGATATTAGTATCGATGAATTTGAAACAGTGGGTAATGCTGTAAAGGCCTTTGCTTCTGAGAATGCAACGGTTGTTGTTGGTGCGGTTATCGACCCTGAAATGACTAATGAGTTACGTGTAACTGTAGTTGCAACCGGTATTGGTGCTGATCGTAAGCCAGATATAACACTAGTAAATCCAGCTCCTACTAGTGCACCTATTGCCGTTGGCCAAGAATTTATTGCTAGCCCACAGGCAGAAGTGAATACAGCGCCGATTGCAATGCAAGACAGCAATGCTCAAGTACAAACTGCAGCAGATATCGAGAACTATTTAGATATCCCGGCATTTTTACGTAAACAAGCTGACTAATTTGAACGGTTAATTTTGTCATCAGAGAATAAAAATAGTGTATATAATCGCTAATATTATTCGAATTAATTTGTGACTAGGATACGGCTGGTTGAACAGTTGTGTGTGAAACAATGTGAAGCTAAAAGCTGATATTTTGATTTTGTTAAGTTTTTCTGCTATATTGTGCGCCCGTCGAAAGAGGACGGTGCATTTCAAGGTTAGTAAAAGCTTAATAAGGCATTTATGATTAAACAACGTACATTAAAAGACAGTGTAACCGCCGTTGGTGTTGGTTTACACAAAGGTGAAAAGGTGCAGTTGACTCTCCGTCCTGCGCCAGCCAATACTGGTATTGTTTTTCGCCGCATAGATTTAGATCCGATTGTTGAAATTTCAGCAACGCCTGAAGCTGTGGGCGAGACAACTTTGTGTACGTGCTTAGTCAATGAACAAGGTGTGAAGATTTCCACCGTCGAGCACTTGTTATCAGCTGCCGCAGGTTTAGGTATTGACAACTTAATTGTTGAAATAGATTCTCCTGAAATCCCGATTATGGACGGTAGCGCATTGCCGTTCGTTTATTTAATACAGTCGGTTGGTATCAAAACATTAGCAGCAGCAAAACGTTTTATTCGCATAAAGAAAACTGTTCGTGTTGAAGAAGGTGACAAATGGGCAGAATTAAAGCCTTATCATGGTTTTAAAATTAATTTTGCTATTGAATTTGAACATCCTGTTATTTCTAAAACATGTCAGACGATGAGCATGGACTTATCTAGCTGTTCTTTTATTAAAGAAATTAGTCGAGCACGTACTTTTGGCTTTATGAGTGATATCGAATTTCTTCGCTCTCACGATTTAGCTTTAGGTGGCAGTTTAGAAAATGCCATTGTACTTGATGAATACCGCATGCTTAATAAAGATGAATTACGCTATGACGATGAATTTGTTAAACACAAAATACTCGATGCGATTGGCGACTTGTACATGTGTGGTCACAGTATTTTAGGTGAGTTAAACGCCTTTAAATCAGGACATGGCTTAAATAATATCTTATTAAGAGAAGTCTTTAAGCAAAAAGAAAGTTGGGAATGGGTGACTTACGAAGATGAAACACCGTCTCCTATCCAATATCAAGAAGTAACGGCTGCCGCATTTTAATTAATTTAAAGTTAATGTTATTCAATAAAAAAAACCAGTCAAATGACTGGTTTTTTATTTTAAGATAAAGGGTATAAATCATATCTAGGCAAAATTATTATATGGCGTTTTTGTCAGCGTGTTTTGCCAATTTTTCTAATTTTTTACGTAAACTCTCAGGCGCGTTTTTAGCTATAGCCAATAATTGGTTAGCGGTGTTTTGTGAGATATGTAATGGCTCCGCGGGTTTTTCTTCAGATTGATAAACGACTTTATTGCGATAAGGTGATACCTTAATTTCAATTTGATCAAAAGCCTTGTCGGTAGCGATGGCCAGTTCACGGCAAATATTCATCCGTTCAAACTGTAGTCTTTGGCTCCAAACAGCAGATGTGACTTCAATTACTAAAGAATTTTGCTTAAAATTGGCAATATGCCAGACATCTGCTGGCAGGTCAGGGCAAGTTTGGCGTACAATGTCAGACAAGATAGTTAAAGAGTTGGTTTTTGCTGCTATTTGTGCCAAAGTGCCTTTCGATGATTGAAAGAGCTCTGACATATCTGAAGGTTTTCTTGTTTTGCGTGCCATTAACCACTCTACTTTGGAATAGTATTTAAGTAATTATGAGTTTAACACTACTATATCGTGGAAAGAACGTTAGATTTTCAATGACGCTGAATAAGTTGCATTGGTTGTCTGCGATTACTGTATTTGCGCTAATATCAGGCTTTGTTGTTCATTTGATTTTTTCTGCTGATGACGTGCCAAAAGCTGTACCCTATGCTTTGAATTCACCCGCTAAGATAGATCCTCGGCAATTAAGTGAACCACAATTAACCGCACTAACGATGAAACTCGCTGAGTTGCAAAGCCAAGTGTTACGACTGAATGCTTTAGGTGACCGTTTAGCAAGTGAAGCTTCAATTCCAGAGAATGAATTTAATTTTCAACAATTACCACCATCAGGTGGTCCTATGCTGCAGAGTGAAAACCATTATAAAAAGCCACTGGCAGAGTTGTTAACTGAAATATCAACACTAGAAGAAAGTTTACACCACGAAGAAAATCAACTGACTACGCTTGAATCTTTGACTTTGGGTCACCATATAGAAAGTAGCAGCTATTTGTCTGGTCGACCAATAATTGGTGGTTGGCTCTCTTCATATTACGGTGTACGAAAAGACCCATTTAGTGGCAAACCAGCGATACATAAAGGTGTAGATTTCGCAGGTAAAGAAGGTGCTGCGATAATTGCAACGGCTTCAGGTGTTGTTTCTTGGGCAAGTGACCGGTACGGCTACGGGCAACTTATCGAGATTAATCACGGTAGGGGATTAAAAACTCGTTATGGTCATAATAAAAATTTACTCGTTAAAGTAGGAGATGTGGTTAGCAAAGGACAAATTATTGCACGTATGGGTAGCACGGGGCGCTCGACTGGACCTCATATTCATTACGAAATTTTACGCAATAATGCACAAATAGATCCAATTAAGTTCGTATATAGAAAAGCAAAATAAAAACAATTTATGTGACCCTTGTTGGTCACGTTATTTTCAGCGGAAGTATTTCTTCTAATATCAATATGGTTTAACAAGATGTTTGTAAAGTTAATGACAAAAATGTTTGGTAGTCGTAATGATCGATTAATTAAACAAATGAATAAAGAAGTTTTAAAAATAAACGCCTTAGAGCCCGTTATGGAAGCTCTTTCTGACGAAGAACTAAAAGCAAAAACCGCAGAATTTAAAGAGCGTTTAGCCAAAGAAGAATCTCTATCAAGTATCCTACCAGAAGCATTTGCTGTTGTACGTGAAGCCAGTAAACGTGTCTTTGGCATGCGCCACTTTGATGTACAAATGATCGGCGGCATGGTCTTAAACGATGGTAAAATTGCGGAAATGCGCACTGGTGAAGGTAAAACGTTAACCGCGACACTTCCTTCTTACCTCAATGCATTAACAGGTAAGGGTGTTCACGTTATAACGGTGAATGATTACCTAGCAACACGTGATGCTGACTGGTGTCGACCATTATTTGATTTTCTAGATATGACGGTAGGTTGTAATATTGCCGGATTAGCATCAGCTGAAAAGCAAGCGGCTTATAATTCAGATATTACCTATGGTACTAACAACGAATTTGGTTTTGATTATTTACGTGACAATATGGCCTTCTCGCCAGAAGAACGTACGCAAAAGCCATTAAATTTTGCTGTTATTGATGAAGTCGATTCAATTTTAATTGATGAAGCTAGAACTCCCTTGATTATTTCGGGTCAAGCCGAAGATAGCTCTGAACTTTACCGTCAAATTAACCTTGTTGTGCCTACGTTAGTACTACAAAACGAAGAAGACAAAGATAAAGATACCGGACAATCTAAAGATTTTGTTGAAGGTGATTTCACCATTGATGAGAAGTCTAAGCAAATCTATCTAACAGAGCATGGCCAAATAAGAATTGAAGAAATCATGAATGAGAAAGGTCTCATTCAAGACGGCGATTCTTTGTTTTCAGCAACCAATATTACCTTATTGCATCATGTTATGGCGGCATTACGTGCCCATAAGCTTTTCCAAAAAGATGTCGATTATATTGTTAAAGATGACGAAATCGTTATTGTTGATGAACATACCGGTCGTACGATGGAAGGCCGTCGTTGGTCAGAAGGGTTACATCAAGCCGTTGAAGCAAAAGAAGGGGTGAATATTCAAAACGAAAATCAAACCTTAGCTTCGATAACGTTCCAGAATTTTTTCCGTATTTACGAAAAATTATCGGGAATGACAGGTACTGCTGACACAGAAGCATTTGAGTTTAATCATATTTATGGTTTAGAAACCGTAGTTATTCCAACCAATCAACCGATGATCCGTAAAGATCTTGCTGATCTGATCTATTTAACCGCAGATGAAAAGTTTGAAGCGATTTTAGAAGATATTAAAGATTGTGTTGAACGCGGACAACCTGTGCTTGTTGGTACGATTAGTATAGAAACCTCTGAGTTTTTATCTGACTTCTTAAAGAAAGCAAAAATTAAGCACAAAGTATTGAATGCTAAGTTTCACCAGCAAGAAGCTGAAATTGTTGCTGATGCGGGTAAAGTTGGCGCAGTAACTATTGCAACCAACATGGCAGGTCGTGGTACCGATATCGTTTTAGGCGGAAACTTTGATGCGATTGTTGCTAAATTAAAAGACCAAAGCAAAGAAAGCATCGCTAAAACGAAAGAAGAATGGATAATACAGCACAATAAAGTATTAGAACTAGGTGGCTTACACATAGTTGCCACTGAACGCCATGAGTCTCGTCGTATTGATAATCAATTACGCGGCCGTTCAGGACGTCAAGGTGATGCAGGTTCAACTCGCTTCTACTTATCGATGGAAGATGCCCTGATGCGAATTTTTGCTTCAGAACGTATTTCAAACATGATGCGCAAGTTAGGCATGGAGCACGGCGAAGCCATTGAACATCCATGGGTCACTCGCAGCATCGAAAATGCTCAGCGTAAAGTTGAAGGTCGTAACTTCGATATTCGTAAACAACTGCTCGAGTTCGATGATGTTTCTAATGATCAACGCCAAGTTATTTATGAACAACGTAACGAGTTAATGGACGAAGCTGATATTGCTGATGTTATTAAAAATATTCGTACAGATGTAGTAACTGGCATTATAAATCAGCATATTCCTCAGCAATCTATGGAAGAAATGTGGGATATCTCTGGTTTAGAAGAGCGCTTTAAGGGCGAGTTATCTTTAGAGTTCCCTATTGCAAAGTGGCTTGAAGAAGATACTAAATTGCATGAAGAAACTTTACGTGAAAAATTACTCGCAGAAGTTGAAGCTAACTATACCGAGAAAGAAGAGCAAGCTGGTGCCGATGTTATTCGTCAATTTGAAAAAGCTGTTATGTTACAAAGCTTAGATTCTCATTGGAAAGAACATTTAGCGGCGATGGATCATCTACGTCAAGGTATACATTTACGTGGCTATGCTCAGAAAAATCCTAAGCAAGAGTTTAAGCGTGAATCTTTTGAGTTATTTGGTGAATTACTTGAGACCCTCAAATATGACGTTATCAGTATTCTTAGCAAGGTAAAAATTCGTGCTGAGTCTGATGTTGAAGCTGTTGAAGAGCAACATCGTAAAGCTGAAGATATTCCAAAAGAATATACTCACGAATCTGCTAGCAGTACAGAGACAAAGCCAGAAATACAACGAGTGGGTCGTAATGAAGCTTGTCCATGTGGTTCAGGTAAGAAATATAAGCAATGTCATGGTAAATTAACCTAATCGTTATTTATTAAGATGTTTGAAAAAAGCGCCAGTTATTAACTGGCGTTTTTTATGTGCGCAATGCTAATGAAGATAATTGTTGCAGTGTTCAGTTATAATTTTTGTTACAGACGAGTCATCACTAGCTAAATACGTTCGAACAATGTCGCTTTCAGAGATATGGCAATGCATGGTTATATATAATTATGCGTAGGGTATGATTAGACGCTTTGGTGTTTAAGCTTAGATTTGTTTTTTACGTTAACAACAAAATCATTGATTAATTTAAAGCTTTAGGAAAGAGTTATGCAAAAAGTAGTACATGTAGCTGTCGGTGTTATCATGCGAGAAGAGCAGTACTTTCTTACCAAGCGCCTCGATAATGCGCATCAAGGCGGGAAATGGGAGTTTCCTGGTGGTAAAGTGGAAAAAGATGAAACAGTTGCTCAGGCTCTGCACAGAGAGCTTCAAGAGGAAGTAGCAATAGATGTTCTCTCTTGCTACCCGCTCATTGAAGTTAGCCATGATTATGGCGATAAAAAGGTGTTATTAGATGTTTATGTGGTTGATAACTTCCAACACGAACCTATTGCCCAAGAAGGGCAGCAATCAGCTTGGTTCACATTAGCGCAATTAAGCCAATGTGACTTTCCCGCTGCTAATGTTGCGATTGTTGAAAAACTGCTGATGAATAATTAATACTATTCTGGTTCAACAAAAAACTTATTACTTTGCAAGAACTCACCTTCGAGTGCGTCAAGCATCTCTTCGGTTAACTGAATATCACCTTGTAATGGCTGGCTGATTTTATGTCCTTCATCAGCCCATTCACCAATGTCAATTAACTGGCAACGTTTGCAGCAAAAAGGTCGAAACTGACTCTCTGGTTGCCAAATAACTTCTTTTTGACACGTTGGACATGATACTTTTAAGGTCATAGTTGGTGCTTGTAATTAAATATTTAGTGGTGGGATTATACCCTTCCTATTCCAAGATGAAACCTGCATATTGAATGGATAAAGGGTATTTGTGAAATTAATTAAGGCAATGCTAACAGCGAGCTAATTGAAATGAGGTGGCTTTATTTGAATACTTACGTCCGGTTTCATCACAAAGAGACATAAAGCGAATAGAATAACGCAGACGATTGCCACTTACCGTTGGGTAATAAGGTGATTTTTGGTCAACTTTAATACGAAGTAATAAAATACCCTCACCATTATCTTGGTAAAAACCACTCTCGGTATCTATTTGTTTGAATTCTGCCCGTTGGCGAATAAACTTTAATATCATATCTAAAGCGCTTTTAACTTGTTCAAGCAGGGCGAGCCAGCCTTGGACATCTTTAGCAAGAATCTCACTGTCTTGATGTAACCAAAACTGTAGTTGTGGTAAATCAAAACTTGAGCTACCACCTTGCATGGCAAAGCGTTGTTTTAAGGTCGCTAGAAACTTGTCGTGTTTGAGTTGTGCCCACACAGGAGTATTTGGTTTTAATAGACAAATAAGCTCGACAGTTTGTTGTAGATTTTCAGCTAAGATACTGTCATCTATTTCAGGCGCTTGTGACCAGATCACTAAATTTTGTTCTAGTTTTTCAAGATCTTTAATTAAGTCACCGCGAACATCATTTCGTTCTAAGGTATCAATAATGGCAAATAAGGCGTTAAAGAAAACTTGATGGCTGACTGAAATTTTACGCTGCAGGCAATCTTGTGCCTGAGCAAATAAATGTTCAAGTTTAAGGTAGTTACGGATCCGTTCGTTAAGTGGATGTTCATATAAAATTTTAGTCATTAACCTGATGTCATCAATAAAGCTGAGTGTTTAGCTTTCCATACTAACGACACCCAACAGAAATGGCGAATTTTTTTGCTAAAAATAGTAAAATTTGTACAATTTTACTAACTCGTTGCTAAATTTCGATATTTTTGGTCAAGCTTAATGACACTCGCTTTTATCAAGTTCAAGTCAGAACTGGAGTTATCAATAATATCATCGGCATGTTTTAAGCGAGCTTCCCTTGATATTTGACTGGCAATAATACGCTTTATTTCATCCGACGAACTAGGATCACGCAATACCGCACGCTTAACTTGTGCTGATTCGCCGATATCAATTACTAAAATGCGGGCAACTAAACTCTGTAAGTTGTTTTCGATAAGTAGAGGGGCGACAAGCAAGCAATAGGGTGACTGACTTTGCTGGATCTCTTCGAGTATCGTTTGTCTTATTAACGGGTGAAGTAAATGATTAAGCCATTGTTTGTCAGCTTCATTACTGAATATTTGACTGCGTAATAAGGCCCGATTAAGGGTGCCGTCTGGCATAATAAACGTCTTGCCAAAATGCTGAGATATTTGCAGTAATGCGTTGCTGTTCGGTGCGACAACTTTTCTTGCCGCGATGTCGGCATCAATAATATCGATACCTAAGTTGGCAAAAAAATTAGCAACGGTTGTTTTGCCACAACCAATACCACCGGTTAAACCAATAACGATCTTTTTTGCTATAATCATTGTCATCCTGCTAAAGCACTTGGGCTAAATACCAAGACCAGATATTTTCACCCCATAAAAGTGTTATCCAACCTGCGATCGCAAGGTAAGGGCCGAACGGAATCGCCTGTCCTTTTTGATGATTTTTAAATAGCATTAAACTAATGCCAATAATGGCACCGACTACCGACGCCATTAGAATAAGTAAGGGTAATAACTGCCAACCTAGCCAAGCACCAAAGAGTGCAAACAGCTTAAAATCACCAAAGCCCATGCCTTCTTTACCGGTAGCTAATTTGAACAGCCAAAAAATAGTAAAAAGGCTAGTGTAGCCGGCAATAGCGCCGATAACAGCATCTTCTAAGGGCACAATTCCATTTGATAGATTAACGATTAAGCCTAACCACATTAATGGCAGAACAATTTGGTCAGGGAGCAGCATATGATCAAAGTCGATCATCGTTAAGGTAATTAAGCCCCACGTCAATATTAAGGCGTAACAAGTGATAACAGTGACACCAAAATGTTGAGCAATAACTAAACTCAATAAAGTGGTACTTAATTCAACTAATGGATAACGCGCAGAAATTTTATTTTTACATTGGCTACATTTTCCTTTCAACACTAACCAGCTAACCACAGGAATGTTTTCATAAAAACGTATGCTATGTTGGCAATGTGGACAGGTAGAATCGGGCGTTGATAAAGTGAGGAGTTCTACTTGCTTTGTCGATGATGGCTTGAGCTCATCGGCAAGAAATTCTCGACACTCTTGATACCAACCTTGTTCTAACATTTTTGGAAAACGATAAATAACTACGTTTAAAAAGCTACCTATCATTAACGAGAAAACAAAAACAAAGCCATAAAAAAACAGCGAGTTACTTTCTAACAGATGAATAAATTCAGACAAGATAAAACCTTTTATTATTTATTAATTAACTATGGTGAAAACTAGGTATAAAAATATTAGCGCGCGACACTAAACAATTTTACCTATTTCAAAAATAGGTAAGTACATAGCGATAATTAATCCGCCAATCACTACGCCGAGTACTGCCATTATCATTGGCTCTAATAAACTGGTCAGTGAGTCTACCGCGTCATCAACTTGTTGCTCATATATTGTGGCAACTTTGGCAAGCATATCATCCACAGCGCCTGATTCTTCACCAATCGCAACCATTTGTATAACCATATCAGGAAAGATATTACAGTTACGCATTGCTAAATTCATTTGCATACCCGATGACACTTCGGCGCGAATTTCAAGAATTGCAATACGAAAAACCGCATTACCAGACGCACCTGCGGCCGACTCTAATGCGTCAGGTAAGGGGACACCGGCAGCAAAGGTGGTAGATAAAGTTCTTGCGTAGCGGGCAACGGCTGCCTTTTCGAGTAAGGCACCAATAACCGGAATTTTTAATATTATCCTATCAACTCGGTCTCTAAAACTTTGGCTGTTAAGATGAGCTTTTTTAAAAAAGAAACTGGCAATAAATAGCCCCGCTAACCCTATATACCAATAAGCTTGCATAAATTCTGATAGGGCAATAACAAATAAAGTAAACGCAGGTAGCTCAGCGCCAAAGCTGGCAAAAATTTCTTGAAATACCGGCACGACAAAAATTAACAATATTGAGGTAACAATAAATGCTATCACTAATACAGAGATAGGATAAGTCATCGCTTTTTTAATTTTAGACTTTAATGCTTCGGCTTTTTCTTTGTAAGTCGCAATACGATCATAAATGGTCTCAAGTGCGCCCGATTGCTCGCCAGAACTGACTAAATCACAATATAAGTCATCAAAGTATTTAGGATGGTCGCGTAAACATCCAGATAAAGGAATACCCGATTGCAGTTTATTACTGATATCAGCTAACAATCTTTGCATATTGCCATTGCTATGACCTTTACCAATCATTTCAACCGTTTGTACTAAGGGGACACCAGCGCCAAGCATGGTAGCAATTTGCCGTGTAACAATGGCAATATCTGCAGGTATTATTTTTTTATCATTGGCATTACCAAAAATAGATTTGGCTTTCTTTTTTACTTTCCCTGGGGTAATGCCTTGTTTGCGTAGCTGAGATTTTAGTTCTAGTATGCTGGTCGCGGGTAGCTCACCATTAACTTTTTTACCCTTACGGTTTACCCCTTGCCAAACGAACGTATCAAGAGCTTTAGCTTGCGGTAAGTTTCTTTTTTTAGCCCCTGAAGTTGCCATATAGCGTTTACCTGTAACGTTAAAATATTAATCATTGTTAATACTAGTCAAGATCACTAAAAATAATAGTGAGCGGTTTATTTTATGCAGAAGTTACACGGTTTATTTCCGCCAAACTTGTTACCCCCTGATGGGCTTTTTCTAAACCTGATTGGCGTAAGTTATTGTAACCTTCTTTTTGACACTGCTGAGCGATATCCATAGAATTACCGCCTTCCATAATAATAGAAGACATTTTTTCACTGATTTTTATCACTTCATAAATACCAACACGACCTTTGTAGCCGCCCGTACATTGATTGCAACCAACGGGTTTAAATAATTTTATTTCACTAAGTTGTTCAGGGGTAAAACCTTGTTTTTCTAGTTCA
This sequence comes from Colwellia sp. MB3u-55, assembly GCF_014076785.1. Lineage (NCBI taxonomy): Bacteria > Pseudomonadati > Pseudomonadota > Gammaproteobacteria > Alteromonadales > Colwelliaceae > Colwellia > Colwellia sp. MB3u-55. The sequence goes on along the minus strand of NZ_JACGUS010000122.1, from coordinate 356,520 downwards.
GGTCTAGGTATAACATCTTCAACTTTACAGTGGTTACATAAACGTCTGGCTAAACGCTGGGCAATAATAATACTGACCGAACTGGCAACGTTATATGAAGGAACACCCATATTTAATAATCTAGTCAGGGTTTCTGATGCCGAGTTTGTGTGCAACGTAGACAACACTAAGTGACCGGTTTGCGCGGCTTTAATCGCTATTTCAGCAGTTTCAAGATCACGAATTTCACCTACCATAACAATATCGGGATCTTGGCGAAGAAAAGAGCGCAGCGCATTAGGAAAGGTTAAACCAGCACGCACATTAATTTGTACTTGATTAACGCCATCTAAATTTATTTCTACCGGATCTTCTGCTGTTGATATATTACGCTCTTCGGTGTTAAGAATATTTAACCCAGTATAAAGAGACACTGTTTTACCTGAGCCGGTCGGTCCTGTGACTAATATCATTCCTTGTGGCTGCGCTAAAGCGTCCATGTAAATTTTTTTTTGCGCCGGCTCATAGCCGAGCATTTCAATACCTAACATCGCGCTAGAAGAGTCAAGAATACGCATCACAACTTTCTCACCCCACATCGTCGGTAGCGTTGAAACACGAAAATCAATTGATTTTTTCTTGGACAAGGCTAATTTTATCCGTCCATCTTGGGGAACTCGCCGTTCAGCGATATCGAGCTTTGACATGACTTTTAAACGTGCCGCCATACGAGAGGCAAGTGATACGGGCGGCTTTGCCATCTCAGTTAAAATGCCATCAACACGAAAGCGTATACGATAAGATTTTTCGTAAGGTTCAAAGTGTAAATCTGAAGCCCCTTTGCGAATAGCATCAAGTAGTATCTTATTGATATAGACAACAATTGGTGCATCTTCTTTATCACCGGTAGCGCTATCATCTTCTTGGCGCTCCTCTTGAACGTCAATACCTGCAAGTTCAGCAGCATCAATATCAGTAATATCTAAAGCATTACTTTCTTCTTCCAGAATTTTATCAATAAAGACTTGTAAGTTTTGATCATTGGTTAACACTAATTCGGTAGGAAACCCGGTGTTAAATTGTATATCTTCTAACGCATCTAAATTGGTTGGGTCAGACATCGCGACAAATAACACTTTGCCACGTAAAAATAAGGGCAGTGCATTATGCTTGCGGATCAATTTTTCGTTGCGAATACCATCAGGGATCATCGTACTATCGAAAGTGTTAAGGTCGATTAGCGGAAAGCCAAAACTACGAGAGAGTACGGTCGTGATACTATCCGCGTTTAAATTTTTATCTTCAATAAGAAATCGTACAAAAGGTTTTGTTTGTTTAAGAAAGTCAGCACTGATGGATTCGACCATGTTTTCGGCGACAATATCATGCTTTAAAAGTGCAGTTAAAACACTTGATTGTTTATGATGACCTTTCATGGTGACCTTTTAGTGGTGAAGATAGCATTATGTATTTACTCATAATGTTAATGCTAAGTATAGCTTAATTCATTTTTGACTTTATGAAAAATAAGAAACTATAAATATTAGTAATAAAAAAAGCTCCTCTCGGAGCTTTTATTTTTTAACGTTATCATTAATTTATTAACAAAGGGTTGTGCAATTATCAGACCAAGTGATTTTACCAGTTGTATATGCGCCAGTTAATACATAAGTATCAGTTGCTAAAATACCGCCTTGTTCAACAGGAACTACAGTAATGATAACAGCATCTGCTGCGCCACCAGATATTGTGACAGACGTTACTATACCGGAAGCTGTAGCAGCGGCAGGTACTCCACCTACACTGTGACCACAGCTAGCTGGTACAAGTGTACCCTCAACTTGTGCACAAACTTCAAGAGCTGTTTTATATGAAGAAGAGGCTAACACCACTTCTGTGTATTTGGCTTTAGTTGTATATGATTGATAAGCAGGTAGTGCAACTGCCGCTAAAATACCGATGATCGCAACAACGATCATTAATTCAATAAGGGTAAAACCCTTTGCTTTATTTAAAGATTTATTTCTTAAAGATTTAACATTGTTCATAATAGGTATATCCATACATGATTACGGGGGCTGAATTTATATTGCGACAAAAATCAGGAAATGTAAAATTTTGTGACACTTTTTTTATCATTTTTTTGATATTAGTTAAAAAAAAATCAAAAAGTAACATCTTTTTAACTAATTATGACACACTAAAATGTTAAACAAAGCGCATAGAAAGGTCAATAGCATTGATATTTTTAGTTAATGCGCCCACTGAAATAAAATCGACACCTGCTTTTGCATAGCTTTTTAGTGATTCTATGGTCATATTGCCAGAAACTTCTAATTTGGTTTTACCTTGTGAAATTTCAGCGGTTGCTATAACCGCTTGCTCAATCATTTCATGACTAAAGTTATCAAGCATAATAATATCGCTGCCAGCCTTTAATGCTTGAGTGAGTTCTGCGATATTTTCAACTTCAACTTCAACCGTTTTATTTGGATGGTTTTTTCGAGCCGTTTGAATCGACTTCTCGATGCCACCACAGGCGGCAATATGATTTTCTTTAATTAAAAAAGCATCAAATAAACCAATACGATGATTAACACCGCCGCCACATGTTACCGCATACTTTTGCGCACTGCGTAAACCAGGCACTGTTTTTCGGGTATCAAGTAACTTAGTGTTACTCGCCGATAATTCTTTAACATAGCGACTAGTTAATGTTGCGGTTCCTGAAAGGGATTGTAAAAAATTTAAAGCACATCGTTCGCCAGTAAGAAGAACACGTGCGTTTCCAGATAATTCAAATAAAGTGCTATTGGCTTTGACACTTTCGCCGTCGTTAACAAACCAAGTAATATCCGTTTTTGTCTTATGTATCACATCGAGCTGGGCAAAAACTTCGTTAACCCAAGCCACACCACAAATAATACAATCTTCACGGGTAATGATATTAGCAACCGCTATATTTTTCAGTGGAATTAGCTCAGCTGTAATATCTTGGCTATTTTTTAATGCGTCGGCGTTATCAACACCTAAATCTTCACATAATGCCCAAGTTACTGTTTTTTTAATATCGTGTTGTAGTTGCACAGAAAGCATTGAATTTTATTCTCTTGTTGGTAAATAATTAAGTGAGTTTTTAGTGGGGCGTTTATCGCCAGTAAATCACAGCAGGTAGATCATTGCTCGCGTAAAATAAGTTTCTTACCTATCTGGCTGAATTCTACCCTTTTTAATGCACTCATGCCCAATAGAATTTCATTAGACTGCATGCTGGGATTGATGTGGGCGCTAACATCATACAAATAAATATTACCAATACTGAGCTGTTGTAATTCAGTTTGATAAACAGTGGTAGTGCCATTGGCCGTATTAACAAGTGACGGTCTGTTTCCCTTGAGCTGCAATTGCTCTGCTATACAAGCGGGAATCGACACTTGTGTTGCTCCAGTATCGAGTAAAAAAACCACAGGCATCTCATTTATTTCACCATGTGCTACATAATGACCTTGGCGGTTTTGTTGTAACGTTACTTCCGCTTTACCCTGTGCATTTAAACTCATCTGCGGATCTTTGTTAGGATCCCATTGCTTATCAAGTACATCTTGAAAAAAAAACACCATTAATGCCAACGCAATTAACCACGCTAACCAAATAAATATTTTTCCCATTTTGTTTGTCGAATCAAATTCAGTCATACTCTGTTCACAAATTTTGAAATTAAATATTAACGCTATTGTATGACGAAAGACTTAAAAAATAAATTGTCCGCCAAGCAAAATAATAATATGCCTATTATCAGTGGCTGGCTTGTGAATGAAGAACAACAAAAATCACCACATTTTAGTGTGCGAGATAAAAATGATACGGTTCATTTATTGGTGGTACATAATATCTCATTACCGCCAAATCAGTTTGGTGGTGGCTATATTACTGATTTTTTTTTAGGAAAGTTAGATAGTAAAGCACATTGTTATTTTGAAGAAATTGCCCAGCTAAAAGTTTCTGCTCATTGTCTAATAACCAGAGTAGGGCATATTATTCAATACGTTTCATTTGATGATAAAGCTTGGCATGCTGGTGTATCCTCCTATCAAGGACTTGATAAATGTAATGATTTTTCTATTGGTATTGAGCTTGAAGGCGCTGATGATATTCCTTATGAAGCAGCGCAATATCATACTTTGGCGCAATTAACCCAAGCATTGCAACAATGTTATCCCGACATTAAAAGTAATATAGCTGGGCATAGTGATATTGCGCCAGGGAGAAAGACAGATCCAGGTGATGCTTTTAATTGGCAACATTTTCATGATTGTTTAAAGTCTAGTTAATTCAATAGCAAAGGGTATATACTCGTTACCAATGAAAATGCAGATATCAGAGTGTTTGAATGGCCACGGCGATATACTCATTCTACAAGTGGATAATAAATTAGGAAAACTATATGAGTCTTATTAGCTTACTTATTGCCTTGGCGGCAGAGCGTTACTTGTCGACGACAGCGTGGCAATTTCAAACCTATTTTCATGCTTATGTTGATCTATTTAAACGCACTAAATTAATGCATTTAGCCAAACTGTCAATTGTCTCACAGCTTATCTTTATTGCCATCCCCGTTGTTGTTTGTGACTTATTGCTCGAGCTCGTTGATGATGGCTTACTCTATTTAATCTTTTCAACCTTGATTTTGATTGTTTGTTTTGGTTGTACGAAAACGCGGCAGAGCTACAAAGCTTATTTATTGTCGGCTTTTCGAGGCGAGCCGACAACATGTGAATTGCATCATAGCCAACTGCAACAAGATACCTGCAGCGCACCAATGAGTTTTGGTCAATTATTAGTATGGTTAAATTACCGATATTTTATTGCTATTATGATTTTATTCGTTGTCTTTGGACCTGCTGGTGCATTATTTTATCGTCTACTAGTGACCATGAATGAATGTCCTGAAGTGCTTGCAGAAGAATGTTCAGACAAGCAAGAAAAAGCTAACGCTGAGGTTGATGAAGCCGATGTTGAAGTAAATAATGAGGTTAAAACAACAGATTCTATCGAAAAAAATGAATCTCAGTTATTGAAAGATATGCTCTTTTGGGTCGACTGGTTGCCAGTACGCATGGTTGCTTTTGGTTATATGCTGGTAGGACACTTCTCAAAAGCCATGCCGGTATGGTTAGAAAATTTATTTGATATCAACAAGCAGCCCAACCAAATATTAATTAGTGTTGCGCAAAAGTCTGAAGATTTTATGGTTGACCCTGATGACTGTACTGCTGAACCTTGTTTATTAGTGAGGTTGGCAAAGCGGACTCTGTTGTTATGTCTAGCTGTTATAGCGGTATTAATATTAACTGGTATCCTTAACTAATCTCTTTTATATACTTTTTGGATGGCACCTCGTGACATTCTTTTTCAAGTACTGAGTAGAGTCAATCATCAGTAAAATATTACCCTGCCTTTTTAAAGCGCGTCTTTCTTTTTGATTTTCGCTTAAAAGGCACTTTGGGTAATTGCTCAAAAGACTGTTGTTCAGCTTGAATGACCATACTTTTTAGCGTTGCAGTCAACGGCGTAATAAAATTTTGATAGTTACTTCTCCGCTCACTAATATCATTAAGTGTTGCTTCCCACTGTGCGGTCATATCAGGCGTAGTTGCTATTTTAGGTAAAGCGTTAATTAGTGAAGTGCCAATATCTGTAGCCGTTATATTTTTACCAATACGTTGTAAAAACCCTCGTTTAAAAAGTAGATCAATAATTCCTGCACGTGTCGCCTCGGTACCCAAGCCATCAGTTTCTTTGAGGATCTTTTTAATCTCGGAATTTTGTACAAAACGGGCAATACCTGTCATGGCGCCGAGCAGTGTTGCATCGTTGTAAGGGGTTGGTGCTTGTGTCACTTTTTCAGCAATTAAACCTTGTTGGCAATGCAGTATTTCGCCTTGGGTTAATTTTGGCAATAATTGCTCTGTAAAAGATGCTTGGTCATTACTTGTTTGGGGCGTTTTTTTTGTTTTGCTTGATTGGAACATGATTTTCCAACCAAGTTGCTGTGGAACTTTAGCATTAACGGTGAATTTACCTTGCGCTATCTCTAATTCTACTTGTGTTTGTTGGTAACAATAAGGCGGGTAAAATTGTGCTAGATATTGGCGAACAATGAGCTGATAAATGTTTTTTTCAAAAGAGTTAAGAGAAATATTATTGGCTGACTTCTCTGTAGGAATAATCGCATGGTGAGCACTTACTTTACTGTTATTCCACGCCTTACCTTTAACCGTGCAGTTGGCATTTTTGGCAAACTCGGCATACTTGTCCTTTGACTCTGCTAAAATTTGTATAATAGCTTTGGCTTGTTGATGATGTTCTACCGGCAAGTATCTAGAGTCTGATCTGGGATAGGTGATTAATTTATACTTTTCATATAATGCCTGACAAACATCCAGTACTAGTTTTGCATTCATTGAAAACAGCTTCGCGGCATCAATCTGTAATGCTGACAAATTGTAGGGCAGTGCGGCAAATTGCTTTTTGTCTTGTTCGGTAAGCAAGGTCACTATAGCGGGCTTATCTGTGATACGACTAACAACGTTTTCTGCGAGTGCTTTATTAATTATTTTTTTATTTTCATCCATATAGGAAGTACAAGCTTGACTCGGCTGCCATTTTGCGATGAATTTTTCACCGCCAGGAGTGATAATATCGGCATAAACATCGAAATAATCATGGGGAACAAAGTCTGCGATTTGGCGATCTTTCTCAACCACTAAACCTAACAAGGGCGTCTGTACTCGCCCTACAGAAAGCACACCATTAAAGCCTACTTTTTGTCCTTGCAAAGTATAGGCGCGGGTAAGGTTAATACCGTATAACCAATCAGCACGTGAACGAGCCAGCGCTGATACAGATAAAGGCATAAAATCTTGGTTACTTTTTAATGCGTTAAGTGACCTTTTTACTGCCGGTAAATTTAAATCGCTGATCAATAAACGTTTTACTTGCTGTTTTTTTGTCTTAGACACTTTTAAGAAATCAATTACTTCATCAACTAATAATTGACCTTCTCTGTCGGGATCACCAGCGTGAATAATTTCACTGGCATTTTTTACCAATTTTCGTAAGACATTAAGTTGTGAACGTGTTTGAGCTTTTGGGGTCAGTTGCCATTGCTCGGGAATAATAGGCAAATGCTCCATTCGCCACTTTTTAAAGTCATCGTTGTAAACTTCTGGATCGGCTTGCTCAAGAATATGACCAATACACCAACTCACGATATCACCATTGCCGAGCGCTATATAGCCTTGTTGACTTTTATGGGGTTTGGGTAAAGCTGCCGCAATGGCACGTCCTAAACTTGGCTTTTCGGCAATATATAGTTTCAATAGAATTTCCAAGGGTTCAATACTAACCATTAGAATAAGTTTAGCACAATAACTGGTTTTTTATACAGTGCTTATTCTCAGTTATAGTCAAATTGTTTCATCCGTAACTAGGTTTAGTTAGGAGGCGACCCACTTATTCACTATGTGGTGAGTAGGTCATTATCACAGCGGTAGGATAAAAGTAGTTTTACTTGTCTTTAGGTAAATATTTAAAGCCGTGGATCATTGAAGAAACAATAGAATGTTTTTCACGTCGCTCAGCAAAAAATACCGCTAAAATATGTAGTGGGATCAACAGCAACAAAAAGTAAAAGCTGTAAACGTGAGCAGTTATAAAAGGCTTTCTTACATTACGCATTTCTTTATAAGCATCTGCATCAACATTTTCTTTACTGTAAGGCTTAATTAAGGATACTTGGCTTTTATCTTGAGCTATGTTGCTAGCAAAATACTGCCCAAAAGGAGGATAATAAATGTCAGTACCCGCAATCACTAAACCTGAAATCATTTGAATAGAAAGACTTAACATTAAAGCGCCAACCATAAGTTTACCCAGTGGACTATGACCTTTAAAGGTCTTATTTTTATCTTTTTTGAAATCGGCTAGTTCTTGTTTAAATACTTTGTTAAAAGGCAGTGTTTGTCCCCAGCGTTCATAACCTTTACCAATAAAACCAAGAATAATTCTAAAAATTAAATTTGCAGCAAAAACATAGCCCACACATACATGTATTGTTTTAAGCAGTATTTTACCTTCTGTTGAGATACCTAGGTCTTTACCAAAATAAATAACGCTACCAATAACAATAAGCAAAAGTACTGACAAGACATTCAACCAATGAAATAAACGAATATTTCTACTCCAAACAAAAGTTTTTACTATAGTGGAACTGATATTTACTGGGTTATCTTGCATGATGATGACTCTTTTTATTTGTTAACATTTTGCCTGTTTTTTAATAATAACCGAAATATTTATCTGCTTCTAACACTAAGTGATGGTTATTTGGATTATTGGTTACGAGTTATCTTATAGTAGTTGTGTGTCATTACAATTAAGCGGTGTTATTCTATTTTTCTGACGATTACCTAGCAGATAATTTAATTTAATTTTCTGCAAGTGTCAGCGTTTTTCAAGGTAAGTTCCTGTAAACTAGACAAACAGCCGTAAAATAATTCTGTGTATTAATTCTGTGCATTATAGTGTGTATTATGGACACCCATTTAACATTTATTTGTTGGAGGTCATGCAGCGAATAAATAACCAAGGAAACTTAGCATGAAGAAAATTGTCTTATATAGTATGAGTAACTGCCCTCATTGTGACACGGCGAAAGCGTACTTAGATAAAAACAACATTGCTTATCGTTTATGTAATGTGAAAACAGCCGCGGGACAAAAAGAGTTTCGCAGAGCAAACTTTAGATCCGTACCGGTAATAAAGATAGGCGAAGAATATCTGCAAGGTTTTAAAGTGGCGGCTTTTAAAGCGCTTTACGAGGATTAATATTGGTTAATATATTGCTGATGATACAATTTTATGGCTTTAACTCGTTTTAAAAAAAGGTCTATGTTAAGGTTAAAATACTTACATTAATTAACAAGATCATTAATTACGGATGTGTAATGAAATTTGATTTTTATCGGTTTTTTTCGGTTGTTGTTATTATATTTTTTTTGTCCTGTAGTCAATCACAGGCAAATAGTAGTGGCCAATTAGCCGCAGAACAAACCGATGAGCTAAGTCGCTTATTGAATATGGATGAAGAAATACGACAACAACCTCTACAGTCTTATCAACAATTATTAAACGCAGAAAAATCTTTTTCAACTATGCCAAAGCTACAACAATCTTGGTGGTTGTTACGTAAAGCTCAAGCAGAAAATTTACTCTATTTTTATGAAGACTTTAATAAGACCGTCGCACTAGCCAAAACGCTTATTGACAACAAAACTCCATTAATAATTCAAAGTCACCTTTATATTTATCAGGGGATAATTTATCGTCGTCATGCTCAGTATGCAGATTCTGTAATTATTCTACGAAAGGCTATGTCTATAGCAAAAAAAAATAATTTAACTTACCTTTTTATTCTTGCTAAACAAGAGCTTGCTTTTACAAAAAGTATAACTGAGCTCTTTGAGCTATCATTGAATGAAATGCAAGAAGCTTACTTAGACGCTTATTCGCTAAAAGAACACTTTCTAATTGCTGTTATCAATGAAACCTACGGTGCTATTTATGGCTATATGGACGATTATGAAAAATCGATAGAATATTACCAAAAAGCATTAAATACTTATGAACGTTTAAATTATCCAGCTCATATTTCAGAGGCTATTTATGGCATTGCTGTAACTTATCGATATTGGCAAAAATATGATTTGGCAATTCGCTACTTCGAGCTTTATCAAGAAAAAATTGCCTATACCCCTAACACTGAAATTTCTTTTTTTTCAGCTTACGGTTTAGGTATGACACTGGCCGAAAAAGGCGATTGTGTTAAAGCTATCAATGTTATTAATCATGCCCTAACATTAAATGGCTTGATTGATTATAATGCCGAATTATATAAGCAACAGGTTCACTGTTTTATTATCTTGGGTGAGTTAGCACAAGCGCAAGCATCGTTGACTAAAGCTGAAAATATATTCATGTCTTTACCTGAATTAGTCGGCACTAAGTGGCAATTAGAAGTTATAAAGCTTGGCTCAGAGCTTGCTCACGCAAGAAATAATGACAGTGAAGCTTTTCAATTATCTCGACAGTACTATCAAAAATACAATGAGTTATTGGTAAAAAATTCCAGCACACGATTAACCACAGCGCGTGCTGCGATGGAAAATGAGCGAAAATATATCGAACAAGCACTTACCCTGCAACGAGAAAAGGTCGCCGCTTTAGAAAATGATTCTTATGATCAACAAAAATTACAGAACCTTTATCTACTGATTTTTATGCTATGTGCCGGTGTGGTTGTTATTATCGTGATAACCATTCAGTATAAAAATAATAAGAAAATGTATGCACTGTCCATTAAAGACCCATTATCAAATTTATATAACCGTCGCTATATTTTTGAGTACTTATCGAATTATCTTAATGATGTCTTAGTCGAAAAAACTGAACTTTCGGTCATTTTATTTGATATTGATGATTTTAAAATGGTCAATGATAAGTTTGGTCATCCTGTTGGTGATACAGTTATTAAAAAAATAGCTGATCTTTGTCATGATGTCTTTCGTAATGAGGATGTCATTGGCCGTGTTGGTGGAGAAGAATTCTTATGTATTTTACCTCGTACCGACGAAAAGCAATGTAAAGTAATTGCTGAACGTTTTTTAAAAAAAATAAGTCAGCAAGATTTCCTAGTCGACCCAAGTTTACAGTTAACCGTAAGTATCGGTATAGCAACCTTGTCTCAACTTAGCCCAACGAGTGAAATGTTATACCTACATGCCGATACTGCCCTTTACCAGGCAAAGCGTAACGGTAAAAATAATGTGGTTATATATCAATAGAAAGCCATTATCTCATATGAATAATACAACACTGTTAGCCGTCCAAGCTATTACATTATTACAGAACTATATAAAACAGCTTGGCTTTACTCCTGTCATTCACTTTGAATTAGAAGGTTGTTATCAGCTCGATAGTAAAATAAAAAGATTTTCATTAGATTATCAAAGAATTAACCGTCAGTTAGCGCATGCTGGAATTGACGGAGAATTAGTGCCAGAATATTGGTATAGTCAGTGGGAGTATGTTTCTTTATTTAATGGCCAGTCGCCGTTAAAAGAAGCTAATAATTTAAGCCAAGCGTTACACCTTTTACCTCGTTTTTTTGCCGAACAAGGCATCAGTAAAACATTAATCAAACCAGTTGTCTGGTCTGGCGATAAAGGCAAGTTAGCCAGTGGTAGTGGTGATATTTTCACCACAGAAACACGGGCAGTGCATATCCCTAATGCTGTTCAAATGAATATTAGTGCACTTGATAGCGAAGGTAAAAACATTATTATTGAACGCGGCTTTGGTGAATATTTACAGCAATGCTTTCTAGATACTAGCTTAAATTGTTGTTTAATTTATTTACCTGAAGAAGAAGCTTTTGAGCGATTAGCATTAAAAACTAAATACGGTTTAGCGGCTGAGTTATGTTCACCCGTTGATATTTCAGGCGGACACCAAGGCAGTATTGCCTTGTATAAAGAAGTGGGTAAACATAATCAAGCGATGGGCGAAGAGCCGGTACTTTATAATCACAAAAATGAAGTGCTAGTTAAGCGACAAAATTGGCAAAAAACCGCTCGTATCGAGCATAGAATTGGTGCTTCAAGTATGCAATACAATGCCTATTTTAATATTATTTACTCTTTATTGAACTTAATTGACGCGCTTGAAGTATATAAGATGGATAACTGTCGCAAATTGCTCCGTAAAGAAGTTCATCATCAAGATTTACCTTTTTCATTGTATGATAATACAGTGCAAGAAAAATTGGGCGCAATATCACTATTTGCAAATGATCACTGGTTAAGCGAACGTTTAAATAAGCTATCGGGTCAATTTATAAATGGTGAGCAAATATCAGGACAGTTACTGTTAGGCGACAAATTAAAGCAAATGATTTTAGCGCCGTATCAACAAAAACTTATTCTCACTCATACATCATAATTAATTTAAAAATAAAATATGACACTTATTAATAATCAAAATATTACCCCACATCTTAATGGTTTATCTATAGATGATAAACGCGCCGAGCTAAAAAGCTACTTCCATAACACTTGGACGACTTACGAGTCGTTGTTTGCTTTAATCAACAAAGATGAAGCCTATTATTTACGGCCTGAGACTTTACGCCATCCACTTATTTTTTATTTTGGCCATACGGCCACTTTCTTTATTAATAAATTACTTTTGGGTAAGTACATTAATAAACGTGTTAATACCAAGTTAGAAGCTGTTTGCGCTGTTGGTGTTGATGAAATGAGCTGGGACGATCTCAACAGTGAGCATTACGACTGGCCTAATGTTGATGAAGTAAGAGAGTACCGCCAACAAGTGTTCACTGTGGTTAATAACTTAATTGATACGATGGAAATTAGCTTACCTATCCAACAAGACTCGTTAGCTTGGGTGATATTGATGGGCTGTGAGCATGAACGCATTCATCTTGAGACTTCATCAGTTATTATGCGCATGTTACCGCTAGATTGCTTAACACAGCCATCTGAAGTAGCTGGGCAATGGACAAGTTGTGCTCATTTTTCAATGGCTCCAGAAAACGAATTATTACCTGTTACAGAACAATCTATTGTATTAGGTAAAAAGTTGACCGACGAAACTTACGGCTGGGACAACGAATATGGTGAGTTATCTGTTGATGTTAGTGCTTTTTCAGCGTCTAAATATTTAGTCTCTAATCAAGAGTTTTTAGCTTTTATCGATGCAGGTGGTTACAAAAAGCCACATTATTGGAGCGAAGAAGGGCAAAAGTGGCTAAGTTTCACCAAAGCTGAAATGCCACGTTTTTGGCGAAAAAATAACGATGAATACGTGCAGCGCAACTTGCTTAATGAAATGCCGTTACCTTTGAATTGGCCTGCAGAAGTGAACTACTTAGAAGCGAAAGCTTTCTGCCATTGGAAAAGTGAAAAAACTCAAACAAATATTGCTATGCCTACTGAAGCGCAGTGGCATTGTCTAATGAATAATGCCAGCGATTATGAAGAGCAAGTATTAGGTAATATAAACTTGGCGCGTTACGCTTCTTCATGTCCGATTGATGAATTTTCAACGGGAGATTTTTATGATGTTATTGGTAATGTATGGCAATGGAATGAGTCAGCAATAGATGGTTATGAGGGGTTTAAAGTTCATCCACTTTATGATGATTTCTCTACGCCAACCTTCGATGGTAAACATAACTTAATTAAAGGCGGTTCATGGATTTCTACTGGTAATGAAACTATTCCGTCGTCTCGTTATGCTTTTCGTCGTCACTTTACTCAGCATGCTGGTTTTCGTTATGTTGAAAACATTGATGGCAAAATACCATTAACGCCGGTTAATCGATATGAAACTGATCGGGAAGTTTGTCAGCAACTCGACAGTCATTATGGTGAGCAACATTTAAGTGTTGAAAACTATTCACAACAAGTTAGCCAATTATTGCTCAGTAAAGTAAAAGATCTGGGCATTAATACCGATAAGTTATTGAACTTAGGCTGTAGTGTTGGACGAACGGCTTTTGAGTTGTCAGAGCATTTTCAGCATATTGATGCGGTAGATTTTTCTGCGCGTTATATTCAATTTGGTGTGCAACTTCAACAACAGAAAACACTCCGTCACACCAATGTTATTTCTGGTGACATACAGAGTTTTCATGAGGTGTCTCTTAAGGCTTTATCGCTAAACAACAACACTGACCATATTGTTTTTAGTCAGGGTGATGCGAGCAATTTAAAACCTATTTTTAAAGGTTATGATGCGATTTTAGTTGAGCATGCGCTAGAAAAAAGTTATCAACCCAAACAGTTGTTAGCCACACTGTCTAAGCGACTTAATAAACAAGGTTTACTTTTTGTATTAACCGACCATCAATACTCAGCGAAACATACTGAAAAAGAGAACTGGTTGGGTGGGCTTAAAGTCAATGGTGAAAATGTTATTGGCTTTGATGGTTTACAGGAAAAATTAGCAGAAGAGTTTACTTTTTTAGACGCACAGCCATTAACGCGTGTGATTAAGAAAAATCAATGCACTTTCACCGTAACAACCACCGAAATGTCGGTTTGGCAACGGAAAATATAGCAAGGGTGAAAAATATTTTACCTGCACATATCGCCTTTGGTCAACAGCTTGCAGAAAATCAAAAGGTCACTATTAAGCACAATTTGAGTAACTCTTGCGGACAGTCTTTGTCCGCAGCACAATTGTGTCTTTTAGGTGAAACGAGTCTTGATAATCTTCTGGGTGAACAAGCGTTATCCTATGCGTCGATAAGTGGTAGCCATTATTTGCGATCACTTATTGCTGGTTTTCATCAAGACTATAATCATCATCAAGTTGAGTTAACTGCTGACAATGTTCTAACTTTTTGTGGCGCTCAAGAGGCGTTGTTAGCTATTTACCAAACAGTGCTTGGCGAAAATGAACGAACACAAGATAATTCAGTTGAGCAACAAGCAGCGATTGAAATTGTTGTTATTACACCTTGCTATCCCTCTTTGGTGACGATGGCAGAGCAGATGGGGATTAAAGTAAGGTGCCTTACGGTTGATTTCCAACAAAACTGGCAAATTAACCAAGCGGCACTTTTAGCGCTAGTAAACGAAAATACCCGGCTAATTGTCTTAAATTCTCCCCATAATCCCAGTGGTAGCATAATAGACACCCAATTTTCGGAACAGATATTAGCCATTGCAAAACAGTTCAATTGTTACCTTTTAGCCGATGATGTCTCTCAAGCAAGTAACTATAATGATCTGAAATTAGCTCATCGCTATTTAGATTATGAGCGGACGATTGTTGTATCGGTATTATCGAAAAGTTTTGGTTTGGCTGGGCTACGTATTGGTTGGGCTGTGTCTAAGGATAAATCACTGTTAAAAAAATTATTAGCGGTAAAAGCTCAAGGTTCAATTTGTACTTCAATCGTTGATGAAAAGCTGGCAGAGCTTGCTTTAGAAAACCATGTTAAAATAATCAGTAAAAATAATCTTATTATTAAAGATAATATCGCGTTATTTCAGCAGTTTATCGAAAAAAATCAGTTTCATTTTAGTTGGTGTCCTCCTCAAGCAGGCTTACTTACATTAGTGAAGTGTCACAGAGATTTACCTATGCTTGAATGGGCAGAGCAACTCGCCGAACAAGCGGGAATATTCGCTTACCCATCATGCTTATTTGGACTTACTGGACCATATTTTCGTTTAGGGCTGGGTGCTAAAAACTTTTCAATGATACTGGAATCATTACAAGGATTTGTTGATAGTCGCTTATAGTTGACTGTGAATTGAAAATTGGATTGAAAGCTTAATTAATTTGTTTTTGTTATGAACCTATTAATTAGCAGCATTCTGCATTACCAAAAAAGTTGACGATAACTTGATAATTAAGCCTTAGGGCCTGTAAAATCGATAGCCTTTTAACCGCTGTTTTAGGTACCAATTAATTTATCCTCTTCACCAGCAATTATATTCCTGGTTATTTTTTGTCAGTCGTATCGGCGTTTATAAGTAGATGTAGATCATAAAGAAGTGACATGCTGCACCACCTAAAACAAATAAATGCCAGATAGCATGGTTGAAATGTATACGCTTTTGAACATAAAAAATAACCCCCAAGCAATAAATAATACCGCCAAGAGCAAGTAGTGTTAAAGCTTGATTTGATAATTTTTCATTTAACTGTTCAATAATGGTTATAGATATCAGTCCCATACCTAAGTAGGTGATCAGTGATGTTTTTTTATAGCGGTGGCCAAATTTCATTTTAAAAAACACGCCTAATATAGCCATACTCCAAATAACTGTAAGCATAATGGTACCGAGTTGGTCGTTTAAGGCAACCATCATTAAGGGGGTGTAAGTTCCTGCGATTAACAAATAAATAGCACAATGGTCGAGCAATTTAAAAAGCTTTTTTTTGTTAGGATCCTGAAAAGCATGGTAAAAAGTTGAAGCGGTGAATAATAAAACCAAACTGGCACCGTATACGGCATAACTCACTATTTTTACTAATGAGTTATCGGCAAAAGCTGCAGTGAGTAGCATGTAACAAGCCATAACAGACAATATAGCACCAAGAGCATGAGTCAAGGTGTTGGCTATTTCTTCATTTTTACTGTAACTAGCTTGGCTTGTCATTTGTTATCCTGTTATTTTTCATTATTTCTTTAAATATAATTTCAGTGTACGCGTGTAAGCTGATTTTGGATGATAACAGAAATAACAATTGAAACAAGAGGTCAGACCAATGAATTTAAGGTATAAAAAAAGAGCTTAGTTAAGCTCTTGATTAGATAAAAAATAGTAAAGTTACTTTCTCAACAAATAATTAGAGAAGGGTAATTTTTAATGAAAAACTCTACAAAGCTAACTCAATGACCATAGCTTTGAGTTCTTCTTTGGAAATTGAATTATTATGATTAACATCAAATTTATTAAAAATACTCTCACACATACGGATGCCTTTATCTTGCAAAAGACAGTCAATTAATTCAACAAATTCACTTCGACTAATCGCACCGTCTTTATCTTCATCAAAAAATTCAAATAGTTCGTCAACCCACTGATTAATGTCCATCAGTTATCCTTATAAGTAGTATTGCATCTACTAAATACTTTATCTTTTATTGTGCTATTTGTGAATGATTAATTGCAACATTGTGTTAATAAGCGTGATTTATTATCTACTAGCGTAAAGTTTCGTCACAGCACTAGTCTCAAAGCTACATTTATTAGTTAATAGAGTATATACTTTAACATATTTAATTATGACTAAATAAAATGACAATAATTAGGCAAGAAACAAAAACGCGAATGAGCCGCATCGTTAAGCACAATGGTGTTATCTATTTATGTGGGCAAGTTTGTAAAGATGCGAGCCAAGGCATTGAAGAGCAAACACGTTCAATGTTAGATAAAGTTGATGAATTGCTTGAACAAGCAGGTAGCGACAATAAGCATATTCTATCAGCAACTATTTATATTAAAGATATGAATGATTTTTCAAAAATGAATGAAATTTGGGATAATTGGATCCCTCAGGGATTCGCTCCTGCAAGAGCTTGTGTCAAAGCTTCAATGGCAAGAAATGAATTACTTATTGAAATATCGGTCATAGCGGCTGAAAGATAGTTATTTTTTAAACTTGTTCTCTAACATTTTTAATATATTAATCTATACTTCATTAGTTTACCTGTAAACTAATCGATTTTAATAAAATATAAACATGTAAAAAAATAAGCACATAAAAATACAAACTAAGGTGGATAATATGAAAAGTAAAATAGCGGTACTAGCGCTTGCTAGTAGCTTTATTTCCTATGCGGCTCAAGCAGATATCAATTTAAGTGGCTTTGCTTCAATAACAGGTGGTATTACTACATCGAGTGATGAAAAGTTATATGGTTTTAACGATACATTTGACTTTAAAAATGGTTCTTTACTGGCTATTCAAGCATCAAGTAATATAGGTGAAGGCCTTGATATTACTGCACAAATTGTTTCACGTGGTGAGAATGATTGGGATACTGAATTTGAATGGGCCTACGTTAGCTATAACGTAAACGATAAATTTAGGGTTTTGGCTGGGCGTCAACGAGCACCTTTCTTTATGTACTCAGACTTTTTAGATGTTTCCTATGCCTACCCGTGGATAACACCACCAAAAGGTGTTTACGATTTAATTTTTAATACTTTTGACGGTCTTAGCGGCATATACAGCAGTACTCTTGGAGAATTTGATACGACTTACCACTTTATTGCGGGTAATAACTCTGATGAAATCGAAGTATTTGGTGAAAAATCATCACCTAACATGGATAATATCTTAGGTGGCGCTGCTACCTTTAACAGAGATTGGCTAACCTTGCGAGCTGCTTATTTTAATGCTGATGTATCAATACCTTCAACAGGATTAGATGGACTTGCTAGTAATTGGAATGCCTTTGGTTACCCTGCATTTGCAGACAATACTAGTATTTTTGAAGACAAAGCAACGTTCACTGAACTTGGCTTTCAAATTGACTATGAAGGCATCTTAGTTGTTGGCGAATATACAACGCTTAAAATAGATAATACGATATTAGGAGAAGAAGAGTCTTATTATGTGATGCTAGGTAAGCGCTTTGATAATTATTTAGTACACATTACTTACGGTGTTGATGAAGACACTGCGGTGAACGATTTTACTAGCGTTATACCGTCAGGAACTCCTCTTGACGCTTTAAAATTACCAACACAAAAGACTATAACTGATCAAAAAAATGACTCTAGTTATGTTACTATTGGTTTACGTTGGGATTTTCATAGCTCTGCATCATTAAAATTTGAATATACCGGTTTTAATGATGACCTTAACGGTGCTAATGATGCTGGTTTATTCCGCACTTCACTTGTTACTGTTTTTTAGGGGATTGATGATGAAATATATAAAAGTCACTGCGATCTTACTTTCAATAGGCTTTAGTATAACGGCTTCTGCTGATATTGCTGTTATTGTTAATCCGGCTAATTCTAGTGCGCTTAGCGACAGAGACATATCTCGGATCTTTTTAGGTAAAAATAAGAAGTTTACTAACGGTGCTGCTGTTATGGCAGCCAATTTAAAAGATGAAAGTCCTGCTCGAGAAGAGTTTGAAAGCAAAGTGTTGCAAAAGACTAGCTACCAAGTTAAAGCTTATTGGGCTAAGCTAATTTTCTCTGGTAAGGCGAAACCTTTAGCCAAATTTGACAATGACGCAGATGTTTTAAGTTTTGTTGCTGATAACCCTGATGCTATTGGCTATATCGATGCTGCTAATGTCAGTGATAAAGTTAAAGTGATTAAAACCTTTTAAGTAACTCTGTTATTATAAAACGAGTATCAACAGTGATTTTAAATTGGCTGTTGATATTCGTTTTTGTTTAACTCATTTATTTAATAGGTATTTTTTGTGTTATCTCTTGTTAACTCACTCAAGCAAATCTTTGGTTTTGATGCATTTCGTGATGGACAGCAGCAAACGATTGAGCAGCTCCTCAATAGCCAATCTTCTCTCGCTATATTTCCAACTGGCTCAGGTAAATCATTATGCTATCAGTTAGCGGCTATAGAACTACCTCACTTAACGATTGTTGTTTCACCCTTGCTGGCGCTAATGAAAGATCAATTAGCTTTTTTAGCGACGAAAAATATAGCAGCGGCAAGCATCGATTCAACATTAACTCCACAGCAAAATCAACAAGTCATGGCGGATACGCGTTCAGGTAAAATAAAAATTCTTATGGTGTCGGTTGAGCGTTTTAAAAATGAGCGTTTTCGCCAATTTATTGAGTCTGTGAATGTATCTATGTTGGTTGTTGATGAGGCACATTGTATTTCTGAATGGGGGCATAACTTTCGCCCTGATTATTTAAAACTCCCTAACTATCGTCAAGAACTCAACATCCCGCTGGTGCTTTTGTTGACCGCAACAGCGACCAAAAAAGTCAAGCAAGATATGGCTACTAAATTTGCGATCTTGCCAGAGCACATCGTACAAACAGGCTTTTATCGTCAAAATTTAGATTTGTCGGTGTTAGCGGTTTCAACAAAAGATAAAAATCAAAAATTGCTAACAAGTATCGCTGATCAAACCGGTTGTGGCATTGTTTATGTAACTTTACAGCAAAGTGCTGAGTATGTGGCAAACTTTTTGACGCAACAAGGTTTGAATGCGCAACCTTATCACGCCGGATTTATAAGTGAAAAACGACAGAAAATTCAAGAAGATTTTATGTCGGGAAAAGTAAAGATTATCGTGGCTACTATTGCTTTTGGCATGGGCATAGATAAAGCAGATATCCGCTTTGTTATTCATTATGATTTACCCAAGTCAATTGAAAATTACAGCCAGGAAATTGGCCGAGCAGGGCGTGATGGCTTACCGTCAAATTGTATTACCTTGGCAAATTTAGATGGACTAAATACCGTTGAAAATTTTGTTTTTGGTGATACACCCGAACTGAGTGGTATTGAATGTGTTATAAAAAACGTTCAACAAGAATCCCAAAATGATCGCTGGGAATTACAAGGTTTATCGCTGTCAAATGCCAGTAATATCCGTCAATTACCCATGAGAACCTTACTTGTTCAGTTAGAGCTGCAAGGTGTTATTAAACCGCTATTTTCATATTTTGCCGATTTTAAATATAAATTTACCACCAATAAAGACGAGGTGTTAAATTTATTTGAAGGTGAGCGCAAAGATTTTCTTGCGACTATTTTTAAATACAGCGGTTTTAAAAAAGTATGGGGAGAGCCAGACTTTGAGGCACTATTTCAGCATTATGGCTGTGACCGTGGCCGAGTGATTGTCGCTTTGGAATACCTACAAGAAAAGCAATTGATCACCTTGGAAACAAAAAAAATCACTGAAGTATTCAGTGTTAACAAGGCCTTATTGTCAGCTGATATAATTGCTAAGCCACTACATGATTATTTTGTCGAAAAAGAAGAAAAAGAAATAAAACGTATAGCGACACTGGTGCGCTTCTTTGAATTATCCTCTTGCCTAAGCCGAAATTTATCCTTGTACTTTAATGATAAAAATACCCCTGAAAATTGTGGGCATTGTTCAGTATGCCGTGGAAACGTTGCTAAGCTAAGTTACTCACAAGAAAGTATTCTGCCAGATGACACTGCGATAGTTGACATGCTAACGGCACTTATTCAGCATATGTCGACCAAGCACAAAGGTGTTTTATCTTTAGAAACGATGTGTCGATTTTTAACTGGATTAACCGTGCCGCTTTTTAGTCGTAATAAAATAAAACAGTTATCTGGTTTTGGCTGTTGTGAAAATATTCGCTATCAAGAAGTGCGTGAAAAAGTGATGAATGTGATGAATATTTAACGGCAACTAATTAATAAAAAAGCGAAATATAAGTACTTATATTTCGCTTTTTATTTTTACAACTCAGTATTTATGAGGATTAGTCGTGGTTGTGACCACAATCCCCTTCATCATGGACATGTCCATGTTTCAATTCATCTTCTGTAGCATCACGGACTTCTAAAATTTCTACATCAAATTTTAAATCAATGCCTGCCAAAGGGTGATTTCCGTCAACAGTTATTTCATCATCGGTGACATCAATAACAATAACTGTTTGCTCACCATCATCAGTCGTTGCACGTAATTGTGAACCAACCGCAAGATCTTCAACACTTTCAAACATACTTTTTGGTACGGTTTGTACAAACTCATCGTGGCGATCGCCATAAGCATTTTCAGCGCTAACTGCGACTTCGAATTTATCATCAACAACATGATCTGTTAAAGCATCTTCTAAGCCCGGAATGAGATAACCTGTACCGTGAATGATAGATAAAGGGCTGTGGTCATAAGAGCTGTCGATGAGTGTGTCTTCGCTGTCTGATACGGCATAGTGTAAAACGACAACTTTGTTTTCTGAAATTTTCATGATATGTCCTAAATTTTAAATAAATGTAACTCGCGACTATTCCGCTAAGTTATAAGGCAATTCTACTAAGCTTAATGCTGAGTTTTCGTGGTTTTTAATCCGTAAGTTTGTGGTGCTATCGATATCACTGGCTAAAACAGCCTGTAGATAATAAATGCCATCATCACTAATATAGCTCGCTAAGATGTCACCAGCTTTACGCCAGTTCGCACCTAACTGTTGTTCAATAATATCCCCTGCTTGCAAGGTTATTAACTCATTATTTGCTGATTTACTCTTTAACGAAAATAAAGCGCGTTTGTTTTTTCCTAAATACTGCATGCGAGCAACAGTCTCCTGCCCTAAGTAACAGCCTTTAGTAAAGCTTATGCCGTGAATTGCTTGTAAATTCAACATTTGTGGCACATAAGAAGCAACTGTTTCTGGCGCTAGTAAAGGAAAGCCTTCATTAATTTCGATTAAATTCCACAGCGCTTGAGAATAAGTGGCTAAGGCAAAGTCATTAATAATTTTTTCAGCAGCCTTCGCCTCATCAATTATAAGATAACGTTTTAATTTTCCTGCAAGGTAGACAATAGTGGTACTACCGACTTGTAAAACCGGTGTCAAACTATTAGGTAATTCAACAAACTGTTGATGGAGTATCTCTGTTGCCTTTTTTCCTGCAACCGCATAAAAAACTAACTCTGTGGCTTGTTCAATGGTTACTTTGGCAAATACGCCAAATTTTTTCAGTTCGGCTAGTGATTGGCTAATACTGGTTTTAGGTTGTAAAAGTAAATGAATGTTTTGACGATTTATCAATCTAAACACTGAAAAGACTTTACCTTTAGCGTCGCAATGACCCCCCAATAATAAATTATTATCTGTCAGTGTATTTACATCACAAGTCACTTGTCCTTGTAGGTATTTACTTTGTTCTGCTCCATGTACAGCAATTGCACCATATTCAGCTAAACTAATGATACAAGCATCAGGAAGGTTATCGTAACTAGGTAAGGTATTTTCAACAGAGATTGTCATAATTAAATTGGCATTTTTGTTTTATTGATAGGTTAAATAATGAGGACTTTCTTGTGAAATTCAAGGTGTATATGATATTCGTTAGTTTATTTTTCTAGATCTGATAAACAATATTGTAATGGCAAATGACTTTGTTAGAATAAGCCTAAATTTTACTTTACTGGGTGTTATATGTCTTTAACTGATAATAAACCGCGTTTAAGATGGGCTTGCCGTCGTGGAATGCTCGAATTAGATATACTTTTTATGCCTTTTGTTGAAGAGGCTTATGATTTGCTCTCAGAAAAAGAGAAGCAAGTGTTTGAACGTTTACTGGAAGAGCAAGATCCGGAATTATTTGCTTGGTTTATGGGGCATCAAGTTTGTGAAGACAAAGAACTCAACGCCATGGTGCAACTTATCCTTAAACGAGTTAAAGTTTAATATAGTTGTTGAGCATACGCATAATAAATTTAATCTTATGCGGATGTTCTATGTTGAACCTAACAGTTTCACTCTTGATATAATGGGTGAATGCCAGTTTTCGGCTAAAGGTAAAAGACAGTTAAGCGCGTCTAGTCGTATTGGTTTTTGGGGGTGTTGGTTGGTCTTTGAAGATAATTTACCAGCACCAGTTACCTTGCTGAAAAATCATTTTTTTAAAACGTGTCTTGCAAAACTGAATTTACCCAGTTTTTTTATTTTCAAAACGAGTTTGTCTGCTAAACATTATTCAAGGCTATGCCGTGTTATCGTTAAGTTAAATAACCCAAATTAGGGTGACTAAACTTTTGATAACTCAGCATAACACTTAATATTAAGGACGTAGAATGGTTGGGGTTGCTACCTGACTTAATTCAGGATAATCAAGCGTGTAGTGCAAGCCACGGCTTTCTTTACGTTCCATCGCACATCTAATAATTAATTCAGCTACTTGTACTAAGTTTCTTAATTCTAGTAAATTATTACTGACTCGAAAATTTTGATAGTAATCCTCTATTTCTCTTTGCAATAATTCAACACGGTGCAGCGCTCTTTCTAAACGTTTTGTTGTTCTGACAATACCGACGTAATCCCACATAAATAATCGCAGTTCATGCCAGTTATGTTGTATAACAACTTCTTCATCAGAATTTGTCACGCGACTTTCATCCCAAGCGGGTAACGCAATAATACTCTGTTGACGGTCAATTTTTTGTTCTATGTCTAATGCCGCCGCTCGAGCAAACACTAGACATTCTAATAACGAATTACTTGCCATACGATTAGCGCCATGTAAACCGGTATAAGCGACTTCACCAATAGCATACAAGCTCTCGACATCTGTTTTACCTTGTTTGTTAATCATGACACCACCACAAGTGTAATGGGCAGCAGGTACGACGGGCATAGGCTGTTTGGTAATATCAATGCCTAAAGATTGAGTTTTTTCATAGATATTAGGGAAGTGTTGTTTAATGAAATCAGCCGGTTTGTGGCTAATATCTAAATACATACAATCAGCGCCGAGGCGCTTCATTTCAAAATCTATGGCGCGTGCAACAATATCTCGGGGTGCAAGTTCGGCGCGTTCATCGAAGCTTGGCATAAATCGACTGCCATCGGGGCGACGTAAAAGAGCCCCTTCGCCACGTAATGCTTCCGTTAACAAAAAATTTCCTGCATCGGGATGGAATAAACATGTTGGGTGAAATTGGTTAAACTCCATATTAGCGACACGGCATCCTGCTCGCCACGCCATCGCTATACCATCACCGCTGGCAACCTCAGGATTTGAAGTGTATTGATAGACCTTACTTGCACCACCTGTAGCTAAAATTGTTTTACGGGCAAATATACGTTCAACGCATTCGCTGTTTCGGTTCCAAATGTAGGCACCAATACAACGTTTTTGCTGGTTATTGGTATCGTTTGGTTGTTCACAGACTAAATCAACAGCATTGTAACGTTCAAAGATTCGAATACGGGGGTGATTTTTAACTTGATCAACTAACGTGGTTTGAATGGCTTGGCCTGTGGCGTCAGCAGAATGAAGAATTCTGCGATGACTATGACCACCTTCACGGGTTAGATGGTAACGTAACTCACCTTTTTCATCTTCTTCTTGATCAAAGTCAACACCTTGGCCAATTAGCCATTCCAAACATGTTCGTGCATTTTCAGCGGTAAATTGTACTATTTCTTGGTCACACAAGCCTGCACCAGCAATTAAAGTGTCATTTACATGATCAGCAACACTATCATTCTCATCAAAAACAGCAGCGACACCTCCTTGAGCGTAAAAGGTTGAGCCTTCATTAACCAAGGATTTGCTGAGTACAACGATATCGGCATTATTTGCTAAATGTAAAGCAAGCGTTAAACCCGCGGCACCGCTACCAATAATTAATACGTCACAGTTGTGTTGTTTGTTCATAAAGTTATGATTTTAATGTATTCTACACATAGCATGAATCTTAACGGTTATTTACCTGCGGTAACAGATAAAACGGGCTGTATTTAGAAATAAAGACGAAATTTGGATAGTTTTATGACTTATTTTAATTTTTTTCGAACTTTTTCAAATTAGTGTAGTCCTACTTCATGTGTTTACCATGAGCCAAATGTTGAACCGGATTTTAGAAGTAAGTAATAATTAGGAGTATTGGCTCAGATGAGCGAAATAAACGTTGACCAAAAATTGGTTGAACGAGTACAACGCGGAGATAAAAATGCTTTTAACCTTTTGGTGACAAAGTATCAGCATAAAGTAGCAAATTTAGTGTCGCGTTATGTAAAAAATCACAGTGATGTACCCGATATAGTTCAAGAAGCATTTATTAAGGCCTATAGAGCTTTACCTAATTTTAGAGGAGATAGTGCTTTTTATACTTGGCTTTATCGTATAGCCGTTAATTGCGCAAAGAATCATATGGTGGCGAGTAATCGAAAACCACCGGGCTCTGATATCGAAGTAGAAGATGCTGAAATTTATGATTCAGGTGAAGCTTTACGAGAAAATGCTTCTCCTGAAAAGTTATTGTTAACCAATGAAATCAAAAAAGTTATTTTTGATACCATTGAGCAATTACCCAATGATTTACGAACGGCAATCAACCTTCGAGAGTTAGAAGGGTTAAGTTACGAAGAAATAGCACATATTATGGATTGTCCTGTTGGGACTGTGCGTTCGAGAATATTTAGAGCTCGAGACGCGGTAGATAAAAAAATTAGGCCATTATTACAAAGCTAGTTATTAAGAGTAGTTTTTTGGTATAAAAGATAAAATTAATTTAATTCACACGAATGTAAGTGTTAATTTTTAAGGTGTATATATGAGTGAAGGTAAGTTTGAGACAGTGTCATCTTGTGTTGATAATTTTCAACATAATGATAAAACGTTTGATGATATTATCAACGATGAACATTTGTCGACTACTTGGGATCGTTATCATTTAATTGGAGATGTTTTACGTAATGACACTCCTGATGTTTTACAACTTGATTTATCTGCTGAGATAGCAAAAGCTATTGCCGCTGAGCCCAGCGTTTTGGCACCGAAAACGACTAATATTTTCATGCTTAAGTTAAAAAATAAAGTGGTTGAGTTTGCTAAACCCTTCGGTCAATTGGCGATTGCTGCTTCAGCCGCAGGTTTAATGGTTTTAGGTGTACAAAGTAATGTTGCACAAAATAATGAAACTATTTTACCTAGCCAAATAGTAAAAACTATTCCTATGGCAGGTTTCGCTGAACCGGTAAGCTTGAACTTTCAAGAACCAGACAGAGCTTCACAAAAGCAAGCTTTTATTGATCAACAACGTCGTTTCCATGCTTTGCTGTCTGATCATCAACAACAAATTAAATTAGGTTCACTAACGGTTGATACCACAAATACAGACAATGAAAGTGAAACAACTAGTATTGACAACAAAAAGGCAAATAAAAGTAATTAATGAAATTCTTAAGTTATGTTTTACTGCTGTTAAGCATCAGCTTTTCAGCAGTTGGTGAAGAAAGTGAGTCGGCAAAAATTTGGCTCGAACGTTTATCTAACGCATTAAATCAACTTAATTTTAGCACGTCTTTTGTTGTTGTTAAAAATAATCAAGCTCAGCCATATCACTGGTTTCACGGTGTCGATGAAAGTGGTAAAGAACTTGAGGTACTTTCTTTACTTAATGGACCGCGTCGCGATATTTTACGCAAAGGCAACGTAGTTAGCTATATCGAACCTGAACTGCCTCCTTATTCAGTTACTTCTCAACAAATTAGTGGTCCTATTCCTGCTATTTTAGCGGGCGATATTTCTCGCTTAGAAAATATTTATGACTTCATTTCTGTTGGCCGAAGTCGTGTTTTAGGCCGACCTGCACAATTGATCAGAATAGAGGCAAAAAATACCCATCGTTATGCCTATTGGCTTTGGTTAGACCAACAATCAAGTATGCTATTAAAGTTGTCTATTGTGACGAAACAAGGCCAACAATTAGAACAGATTCAGTTTACGCATCTTGAGATCACAGAAAAACCTTCAGAAAGTGTTTTACAGTTAAATGAGACTGAACTTCCTGTGCTAGTTGATATTCCTGAAGAATACCAACAGCAAGAGCTGCAATGGGATGTTAACTGGTTGCCAGAGGGCTTTACGCAAATTAACGCTAATCGACATAAAATATCACTAACAAAACAACCCGTTGAATTTATGCTGTTGAGCGATGGTTTAGTCGATATTTCAATTTATGTTAATGGTAGTCAAGAAAAACAACGCAATGCTGACTTTGTTATGGACGGAGCTACTTTGGTATTAAACCAAGTGAGCGATGGTATTGAAGTGAGTATTGTTGGAAAAATACCGTTTAAAACAGCGAAGGCTATTGCCGACGCAATCACAATAAAACCACCTCAAAAACCATGATTGAAGAAAACGCTACGGTTGTTGCTATAGAATTAGCGGCGGATGAAAATGCCGGTCTAACCGCTATGCATAAAGTGACTGTGGAGAGTCAAATTAAATCAAGCTGCAGTGGCTGTAAACAGGTTGATAACTGTGGCAGTGGTCAAGTGGCTAAAGCTTTCCCACAAGCTAAACTTAGCTTAGAATTAGAAACTGAATTAGCGGTAAAAATTGGTGATACTGTGGTCTTGGGTTTATCAGACAAGCATTTATTATTAACCGCTTGGCAAGTGTATCTATGGCCATTGATGGGGCTAGTCATCGCGTCAGTATTTGGCCAATGGTTGGTTGAAAATAGCATATTTAGCCACGAGTTATTTGCGATAGCGTTAGGCGTTTTGGGTGGGTACATAGGTTTTGCGCTTGCGAGGCACCAACAAAAACGTGGTAAATATTGTAATTTGTTAATCCCAAAAATTCTCCGTATACATAAGTCAATGATCAATATTGTCGAAATTACCGATTAAAATCTTTGCGACTGATTCTGTGTTCAGTACAAGCCTTTAAAGTAGACGCTTCTGCGTATTAATATTAGCCGTTAAATAACGATTATCTGCGACTAATGCCTAACAATGTACCTATTTTCGACTTGCTTAAACCTCTATCTCGAAGTTGAATGGCTATATACACAAGTTAACACAACATAAAGATAGCCCCAGCGCGCTAAATTCGCTAAAATCTCATCACTATTGAATTAACCACAGCATTATTTGAACTTCCATTTATGAAAAATATACGTAACTTTTCAATTATCGCCCATATCGATCATGGTAAATCTACACTTTCTGATCGCTTGATCCAACATTGTGGTGGCTTACAAGAACGTGAAATGGAAGCACAAGTCCTAGACTCTATGGACATTGAGCGCGAGCGCGGCATCACGATTAAAGCGCAAAGTGTTACGCTTGATTACCTAGCCAAAAATGGTGAAACGTATCAGCTTAACTTTATCGATACGCCGGGTCATGTTGATTTTTCTTATGAGGTTTCGCGTTCACTTGCTTCTTGTGAAGGTGCCTTACTTGTTGTCGATGCCGGACAAGGCGTTGAAGCACAAACTGTTGCCAACTGTTATACCGCCCTTGAAATGGATCTAGAAGTTATTCCAATTTTAAATAAGATTGATTTACCTCAAGCCGATCCGGATCGCGTCAGTGAAGAAATTGAAGATATCATTGGTATTGATGCGACAGGTGCAGTGCAGTGTTCTGCAAAAACTGGCTTAGGTATCGAAGATGTTTTAGAAACCATCGTTGCCAATATCCCTGCGCCAACAGGCGATCCTGCGGGTAACTTACAAGCCTTGATCATTGATTCTTGGTTTGATAATTACCAAGGCGTTGTTTCATTAGTGCGTGTGATGAATGGCGAAGTGAAAAAAGGCGATAAAATGGTGGTCATGTCGACAGGACAAGTTCACCAAATTGATAAAGTCGGAATATTCACACCAAAACAAAAAGAAACGGGTATTTTAAGAACTGGTGAAGTTGGTTTTATTATTGCTGGTATTAAAGAAATACATGGCGCGCCAGTGGGCGATACTATTACCATTCATAAAAAAGAAGCTGCAAAAGCGCTTGCCGGTTTCAAAAAAGTTCAACCGCAAGTTTATGCTGGGATTTTCCCAATAAGTTCTGATGACTACGAAAATTTCCGTGATGCGTTGAACAAGTTAAGTTTAAACGATGCTTCTTTGTTTTTTGAGCCAGAAAACTCATCCGCGCTTGGCTTTGGCTTTCGTATTGGTTTCCTTGGTATGTTGCATATGGAGATTGTTCAAGAGCGTTTAGCGCGTGAATATGATCTTGACCTTATTACAACAGCCCCTACGGTTAACTATGAAATTGCTTGTACCAACGGTGACGTAATATCTATTGATAACCCTGGAGATTTACCGGCTATCAACAGTATTGACGAAATTCGTGAACCTATTGTTGAAGCCAATATCTTAGTACCCCAAGAACACTTAGGTAATGTTATTACTTTATGTATCGAAAAACGCGGTGTGCAAAAAGATATTATTTATCACGGAAAACAAGTAGCGGTAAGATATGAGCTGCCTATGGCTGAAGTGGTCATGGACTTTTTTGATAAGTTAAAGTCAACCAGTCGAGGTTATGCTTCACTTGATTATAATTTTATCCGCTTCGAAGCTGCCGACATGGTGCGCGTTGATGTGATGATAAATGGCGATCGTGTTGATGCTTTAGCAATGATCACCCACAGAGGTAACTCGGTCGCACGTGGCCGTATGCTAGTCGATAAATTAAAAGAACTTATTCATCGTCAAATGTTTGATATTGCTATTCAAGCGGCGATTGGTAATAACGTTATTGCTCGTACTACCGTTAAGCAATTACGAAAAAATGTTACTGCAAAATGTTATGGTGGTGATATTTCTCGTAAGAAAAAACTACTTCAAAAACAAAAAGATGGTAAAAAACGTATGAAACAAGTTGGTAACGTTGAAGTACCGCAAGAAGCGTTTTTAGCTGTACTTAAATTAGAAAGTTAGTAGGGAAGTTATGGCTGTTTATTTTTCAATATTTCTCGTTATTATTACTAGTATCACTGGCATTGTTTGGTTAGCTGATAAGTTTTATTTAGCGCCACAACGTAAATTAAAATTAGCTGACGCTCAAGCCCAATGTCAAGAAGTGTTGCCAGCTGACGTTATCACTAAATTAGCAGAGCCTTCAGCAATTGTTGATACGTCGGTACAAATATTTCCGGTTATCGCTTTTGTTTTGATTTTACGTTCTTTTTTATGGGAACCGTTTCAAATACCTTCGGGCTCTATGATGCCAACATTACTTGATGGCGATTTTATTTTAGTCAATAAATTCGTATATGGATTACGCGATCCTGTTGCACGTAATAAATTTATTGAGGTCGGGCTACCAGAGCGTGGCGATGTGGTGGTCTTTAAATATCCACAAGACCCAAAGATTGATTATATTAAGCGTGTTATTGGTTTACCTGGCGATAGAATTATTTATCGTAACAAATCCATATATATTAAGCCTGCTTGTCAAGAAAGTGACGTTAAATGCCCAGACTTTGAGCAAGTAATAAACACCTTTAAAAAAGAAAATGAGTCACCTGACGGTTCATACGGCCTGAGCCGTTACACGGCTGATATGCCAAACAAGACACATGATATTTTAGTGGATAATCAAATACTGCCACGCACGCAGCACTTTTATCAACAGAGAAATACCCAACGTGATGAGTTCTTTGTACCTGAAGGTCATTATTATGTGATGGGGGATAACCGCGATAATAGCCTTGATGGACGCTTTTGGGGCTTTGTACCCGAAGAAAATCTTGTTGGCGAAGCCGTAGCAATTTGGATGAGTTTTGATTTTGATCGTGACGAAGATAGTTTTTTACCTAAGTGGATACCGACTAATGTCAGGTTTTCACGTTTAGGTGGAATAAACTAATCGTGAAAAGCTCAGCAGTCGCACTAACTAGACTCAGTAAAAAGTTAGGATACACCTTTAATGATAATGACTTATTGCTTCAAGCATTAACACACCGAAGTGCTAAAGGAACTCATAACGAACGTTTAGAATTTCTGGGCGACTCTATACTTGGTTTTGTCATTGCTGAAGTACTTTATCAGCAATTTCCTTCTCATGACGAAGGTGATTTAACACGTATGCGCTCTAGCCTTGTGCGAGGTGTTACCTTAGCTGAAATTGGCCGAGGCTTTAATTTAGGCGAATACTTAATTTTAGGCCCAGGTGAATTAAAAAGTGGTGGTCATCGTCGAGATTCCATTTTAGAAGATGCCGTTGAAGCAATTATCGGCGCTGTCTATTTAGATTCAGATAACGACACCACTAAAGCGTTAGTGCTTAGCTGGTTTGCTGAACGATTAGATATTATTAGACCCGGTAACGAACAAAAAGATCCTAAAACACGTTTACAAGAATATTTACAAGCACGTAAAATTGCTTTACCACTTTATGAAGTCATTCACACCAGTGGTCAGTCTCATAATCAACAGTTTACTGTGCGATGTACAACCAATGTGATAAACACCGAAGTGATCACTAAAGGCACTAGCCGTCGTAAAGCCGAACAAGCCGCAGCGCAACAAGTACTCGCGCTCATTTTTGATAAAAAATAACTCAGCGAAATATTATCATGACAAGTGAAAATAAACATTGTGGCTTAATTGCTATTGTCGGTCGTCCTAATGTTGGTAAATCAACATTGCTTAACAGCTTGTTAGGCCAAAAAATTAGTATCACCTCACGCAAGCCACAAACGACACGCCATCGTATTTTAGGAATTTTAACAGAAGAAAATAAACAAGCGGTATTAGTTGATACTCCTGGTTTGCATTCTGATGAGAAACGCGCGATTAATCGCTTAATGAATCGTGCTGCAAGTAGTTCAATAGCAGAAGTCGAATTAGTGGTTTTCTTGGTTGAAGGTACACATTGGACAACTGATGACGAACTTGTGCTTAGTAAGATAAAAAAATCTGGCGCTCGTTGTATCTTAGTGATTAATAAAATCGATAATGTCCAAGATAAGGAATCATTATTACCTCACTTGCAGAAATTAGGCGAGAAGCACAACTTTAGTGATATCGTACCTATCTCTGCAGCGAAAGGCGATAACGTTGATACCATTCGTCAACTTTGTCTTAGTTCACTGCCCGAAGGTGATTTCTGGTTCCCAGATGATTATGTTACTGACCGTTCAAGTCGTTTTATGGCTTCTGAAATTATTCGTGAAAAACTTATTCGTTTCACCGGCGATGAATTACCCTATTCAACGACCGTTGAAGTTGAACAATTTAAAATGGACGAAAAGGGTATCATCCATATTAATGCGCTGATTTTAGTGGAACGAAAAAGTCAAAAGCGTATGGTTATAGGTAATGGTGGGGAGCGACTTAAAACAATTGGTCAAGAAGCTCGTCGTGATATGGAAGCGCTTTTTGAACAGAAAGTGTTTCTTGAAACTTGGGTGAAAGTGAAATCTGGCTGGGCTGATGATGAACGTGCACTGCGTAGTTTAGGCTATGGGGATGAATATTCAGGTTAGATTTCGAACCGTCTACTGGACTAAAAATAATGGAAGAATTTGAGCAAAGTGCTTTTTTATTGCATTCACGACCTTATCGTGAAAATCAAATATTGCTTGAATTCTTAACCGCTCAACAAGGAAAAGTGTCTGCTATTTCTTATTTAGGTAAGTCCTTAAAATCTAATAAAAAAGCTTTACTACAACCTTTCTCTCCGCTAAAAATTGTTTTGAAAGGTCAAGGCAGCCTCAAGTATTTACAACGTGTCGAACCCGAAAGAAAATCCTACCAGCTCAGTGGTAATTACCTCTACAGTGGCTTTTACCTTAACGAGCTACAAGTGCGTCTACTGGGTGAACATATCCCTTATGACGAACTTTTTAGTCAATATCAACAAAGTATTGAACAATTATCGGAACAACGTTCAATTGAATTTATATTGAGGAATTTTGAAAATAGATTACTAGAAGAATTAGGGTTAACTATTGATTATTCAACGATATTTTCAGAAAATAATCATCGTTATCATTATTTCCCAGAACAAGGTTTTGTCCCAATAATAAGCAATCAGGTACAGACCGGTTACAATGCTGTGCATTTAAAAGCGATAGCCGAAGAAGATTTATCATCTAAAGACGTCATGCAAACGTATAAAGTGCTGATGCGGCAAATTATTAATCATTTACTAGATGGTAAACCACTTAATAGCCGGAAATTATTTACAAAAAATTCATAAATTTAAGAGATAAAAAAATGAGCGAACTATTATTAGGCGTTAATGTTGACCATATTGCTACCTTAAGACAAGCAAGAGGCACAAATTATCCTGATCCTGTCTATGCTGCATCAGTAGCAGAGCACGCTGGAGCCGATGGCATTACCGTCCATTTACGTGAAGACCGCCGTCATATTCAAGACCGTGATATTTATGTACTAAAGCAAACATTGCATACCCGAATGAATTTTGAAATGGCGGTCACTGATGAAATGCTGGCTATAGCATGTGAGGTTAAACCAGAATTTTGTTGCCTAGTCCCTGAAAAACGTGAAGAGTTGACGACTGAAGGTGGCTTGGACATTGTTGGTAATTTTGATAAAATTAGCCGTGCAGTGGCACAACTCACTGCAGCAGGTATAGAAACAAGTTTATTTATTGATGCTGATAAAAGCCAAATTGATGCTGCTATTGCAAGTAAAGCTCCTTATATTGAAATTCATACTGGCCATTATGCTGATGCAAAAAATGAACAAGATCAAAAAATTGAATTGATCCGTTTAATTGAAGGTATTAAATATGCGCATGCTAATGGTTTGAAAGTTAATGCTGGGCACGGGTTAAATTACTTTAATGTTAAACCTATTGCGGCAATTGAAGAGATAATCGAACTTAACATTGGTCATGCTATTATTGCTCGAGCGGTGATTGACGGATTAGACAAAGCTATTCGCGATATGAAACAGCTAATGAGAGAAGCGCGTAGTTAGCTTTTTAAAGCACAGCACCTAGAACCTACTTGGCAGAGCTAATAAAGTTTTGCCTTATTTAACGAAGTGAAGCTAGATAAAGGTTAATACCACATTTATCTAGCGCTTAAAAAAGTGATTCATTATGTCTGTAGTTGGTATCGGTACTGATATTATTGAAATAAGCCGTATCGAAAAAATGGCGATTAAGGTGCAAGACCGATTAGCGCTTCGTGTGTTAACGCCTATAGAGTATGAAAAATACCAATCGTTAAAAACCCCTGCATTATATTTAGCAAAACGCTGGGCAGGAAAAGAAGCAGCATCCAAAGCGCTTGGTACCGGCATAGCCGATGGAGTTTCATTTCAAAATTTTGAAATAAAATCATTAGCTTCTGGTCAGCCACAACTACTACTAAATGGTCGTGCAGCAGAATTAGCAACTGAATTAGGGGCTGAAAACTGGCACATTTCGCTCTCTGACGAAGCATTATATGCTACCGCGTTCGTGGTACTTTCTCGCTAGTTAAAGCAATAAAAAAATCTTCGTTGGTAAAATCTGTTCTATACTGATAATAGGCACCGCTGTTTATCTGGGTTATATTGATACGATGACGTTAGTATCTATTTAACGGGTGAGTGAGTTATGCAA
Organism: Colwellia sp. MB3u-55; assembly: GCF_014076785.1. NCBI lineage: Bacteria > Pseudomonadati > Pseudomonadota > Gammaproteobacteria > Alteromonadales > Colwelliaceae > Colwellia > Colwellia sp. MB3u-55. The sequence goes on along the minus strand of NZ_JACGUS010000122.1, from coordinate 321,877 downwards.
TTACAAAAGCAACCTTTTAATGAGAGAAGACACGAATCTCCTGAGCATTCAGTTTGGTGGGAGAAGTTGACACTTGCTCAAAAGTTTTCCGCGGGTAGTCTAGGTAAGTTCGGTTATGAATTGCTTTTTATACGTAATAACAATGGGCGCAGCATTGCTGTATTATCAAATAATAGTGGTACTGTTATCATTACCAAAGATGGTGAAATTGACGGTTCCCCCGATATCACTATTCGTTAACGTATCTATTAAAGGCTTCTTAGTCCGTTAATAGCAATTTATTTTGCTTTTTTTTAACCCAGCAATGACAGCGTTGTCATTGCTGGGTTTCAATGTTATCTTATTAGCAGGCAATTATTTTTTTTCATTTTAATGTAAATTTAATCAGGCGTATTCGACTTTAGTTGAGTAGTCGCACTAATTAACTTCCTATATGATGTTGTCACTGTTTTAAAAATAACCTCAAAATCTATTAGTGCTTAGATGAATATCAATAGCATTTAAGCAATAATCAACTTGATATAATATCAGGTCAGCAATGAAGGACTCAACATGAAAGAATTGAAAAGCTGTTATCCAGTTTTAGAACAAGCTAAAGCACACACTCATATTGATAGTGCAACATACGATGCGATGTACAAGCAATCGATTGAACAACCTGATGTATTTTGGGGTGAGCAAGCTGAAAAATTTCTAGATTGGTATAAACCTTGGGACAGTGTCAGTGATGTTGACTTGAAAACGGCTGATATTAAATGGTTTTCTGGTGGTAAATTAAATGTAAGTTATAACTGTATTGATCGTCACTTGGCTACTAAAGCCAATGATACGGCTATTATTTGGGAAGGCGATGATCCCAGTGACGACAAAAAAATTACTTATCAAGAATTACATGATCATGTTTGTCGTTTAGCGAACTTATTAAAAGCACGTGGTGTTAAAAAAGGTGATCGGGTTTGTATCTATATGCCGATGATCCTTGAAGTGGGTTATGCCATGTTAGCCTGTGCTCGAATTGGCGCGGTACATTCTGTTGTCTTTGGTGGTTTCTCAACTGAGGCTATCCGCTCACGAGTTTCTGATGCTGATTGCCAAGTTGTTATCACTGCTGATGAAAGCTTACGTGGTGGTCGTGTTATTCCATTGAAAGTGAACGTTGATGAAGCTGTTGCCGAATGCCCCAATGTACATACAGTTATTGTCGTTGCTCGCACCGGTGGTGATGTCGCATGGAACGACAAAATAGACATCAGTTACGAAGAAGAAGTTACCAAGCAATCAGCTGTTTGTGAACCAGAGGTCATGGATGCAGAAGATCCATTGTTTATCCTTTATACATCGGGTTCAACAGGCACACCAAAAGGTGTTTTACATACCTGTGGTGGTTATTCACTCTATGCCGCGATGACTCATAAATATGTTTTTGACTATAAAGATGGCGAAATTTATTGGTGTACTGCAGATGCAGGTTGGATCACCGGTCACTCTTATATTTTCTATGGCCCGTTAGCTAATGGGGCAACTACACTAGTTTTTGAAGGGGTACCTACTTACCCTGATGCTGGACGTTTCTGGCAAATATGTGAAAAACATAAAGTTAATATTTTTTATACGGCACCTACAGCGATAAGAGCCTTGATGAGTATTGGCGACGATTTAGTCCATCAATCAGATCTTTCATCGTTGCGTTTACTCGGTACGGTTGGCGAGCCTATTAATCCTGAAGCTTGGCATTGGTATTATGAAGTGGTTGGTAAGTCTAACTGTCCTATTGTTGATACTTGGTGGCAAACAGAAACGGGGGGTATTTTAATTACTTCGTTACCTGGTGCTGTTGATATGAAACCAGGTGCAGCTGGTAAACCCTTTTTTGGTGTTCAGCCAGCATTGTTTGATAAAGAAGGTAATACACTTGCAGGTGCTGACCAAGGTTTGTTAATGATAACGGGTAGTTGGCCTGGGCAGTTACGGACAGTTTATGGCGATCATGACCGTTTTTACCAAACCTATTTAAGCCAATATCCTGGTAATTATTTTACTGGAGATGGCGCACGTCGTGATGAGGACGGATTTTATTGGATCACCGGACGTGTTGATGATGTCCTTAATGTTTCGGGCCATCGTTTAGGTACTGCTGAGATCGAAAGTGCTTTAGTGCTTCATCCTGCTGTAGCCGAAGCTGCTGTTGTTGGTTATCCTCATGAAATTAAAGGCCAAGGTGTTTATGCTTATGTGACTTTAATGGCTAGTGCGAGTGAATCACCAGAGTTACTGAAAGAACTAACTGAGTTTGTTGCTAAGGAGTTAGGCCGTTTTGCAAAACCTGATTATATTCAGTATGCACCTGGCTTGCCAAAAACACGTTCTGGTAAAATAATGCGTCGCATCTTACGTAAAATTGCTGAAAACGATATTGATACCTTAGGGGATACATCGACCTTGGCAGATCCTAGCGTTGTAGAAAACTTAATAAGTAATCGAATTATTCACGATAGTTAGTCATTAACGAGCACTTAATTAAAAGCGCCTTAGGGCGCTTTTATTGTTTTTATTAGCGGGAAAATGGCTCGAAGACTTACACTAATGGCGTAAATAGAGCATGCTGCGAAAAGCCATGATCGACTTATGCTTAGACCCTTTGCTCTGCATACTAAATAGCTGCAGTCGTGATAAATACCTTCTTTACCATCTCGCTAATGCTGCTGAGTTACTCTACTTCCTATATCCATGAAGTCACGTCACCACGTTATACCTTTTATCCTGAACATAACCTAGAATAAAAACACTAAAACTACTGTACCTTCAAAAAAAACCCCTGTAAGATATTGTGTACAAAAAGAGTAAATAATTCTTTACGAAATAGCAATTAGCGGAACTATTATGAAAAGCCAACAACATCGATATTATTACTAACCCTTCTTTTACTAAGTCACACTTAGTTCTTTTGTTCTATATTTACTTTAATAAACAATCTTGCGATAAATGGAAAATACAATGTCTAACTCATTACCGAACGCTCAACCTAGTAAAGGTCCTCACGTAAAAACCCTTAACGATATTCATGTCAATTCAGAAGATGTATTAATAACGCCTGATCAATTAAGAGATGAACTCCCCTTATCAGAAAGTGGACGTAATTTTGTTAAAGCTGCCCGCAAGGTGATCGCTGACATTATTCATAAAAAAGACCATCGCTTACTCGTTATTTCAGGTCCTTGTTCTGTGCATGATCTCGATGCCGCTAAAGAATATGCGCAAAAGTTAAAAGCCTTACATGATAAGCATCAAGACAGCCTTTATATTGTTATGCGTGTTTACTTTGAAAAGCCTCGCACTACCGTTGGATGGAAAGGTTTAATAAACGATCCTCATATGGATGGTACCTTTGATGTTGAAACGGGTTTGCGTAAAGCTCGAGAATTATTGATTTACTTAACGGATTTAGGTTTGCCATTAGCCACCGAAGCGCTTGATCCCATTAGCCCACAATACTTGGCTGAACTTTTTAGCTGGTCGGCGATTGGCGCTAGAACAACTGAATCGCAAACACATAGAGAAATGGCGTCAGGTCTTTCTATGCCTATTGGTTTTAAAAATGGCACCAATGGTAGCCTAGATGTAGCTATTAATGCTTTGCAGTCAGCAGCGTCTTCACATCGCTTTATGGGAATAAACCGTCAAGGACAAGTATCATTGATTAAAACTTCTGGAAACCCTGATGGTCATGTTATTTTACGTGGTGGTAAAAAACCTAACTATGATGCTGCTAATGTTGCGTTATGTGAGAAAGAATTGAATGTACAAGGTTTAGAGCCTGGTATTGTGATCGATTGTTCGCATGGTAATTCAAATAAAGATTACCGTCGCCAGCCATTGGTGGCAGAAAATGTATTTGACCAAATTATTGAAGGTAATAAATCAATTATTGGTATAATGTTAGAAAGTCATATAAATGCAGGCAACCAAAGTACTAATGGCCCGAAAGAGTCATTAAAGTATGGTGTTTCAGTTACTGATGCATGTATTGATTTTAATGATACGGCACTTTTATTAGCAAATGCGACCGATAAACTTAATGATGTTTTAAAGAAGCGTTTATCTTAAATCGATATAAAGGCGAGTACGCGAAACGTAAATGAGTAAATTAATGGATAAGAAAAGTATAGCTCCTCAGTTAACCGCATTGAGAAATGAAATTGATGAGATAGATACTCAATTAGTCGAGTTATTAGCCAAGCGTCGCAGAGTGACCACTAAAGTAGGTGAGCTAAAAAGCCGAGTTGGCATGCCAATTTATGCACCTGACCGAGAAGCTCAATTACTGACGATGCGGCGTCAACAGGCGATGGAGGCAGGCGTGTCTCCAGAATTAATTGAAGATATTTTAAGACGGTTAATGAGTGACTCTTACATCAGTCAAGATGCGAGCGGTTATCAATGTGTCAATATAGAGAGTGGCAAAATAGTTGTTATCGGTGGTAACGGACAGCTAGGTAAAGTGTTTGTTGATTTATTTGAGCGCTCTGGCTATCAGGTAGTGGTTCTTGAACAAGATGACTGGCCAAACAGTGATAATATCCTTGCTCAAGCCGGTGTCGTTATTGTTGCTGTACCTATTCGCTTAACATCAATGATCATTCAAAAGCTTTCTCGTTTACCCAACACATGTATTTTAGCTGATGTGACTAGCGTAAAAGAAATGCCACTTTATGAAATGATGAAAGTTCATCAAGGACCGGTTGTTGGTTTACACCCCATGTTTGGACCTGATGTGTCAGGCTTGATTAAACAAACAATTATTACTTGTGAAGGGCGTTTACCCGAGCAATATAATTGGTTGCTGAAACAATTTCAGGTCTGGGGAGCAAAGATTTATCCCGTCGATGCGTCGGCGCACGATCAAGCAATGTCTATGGTACAAGTTATGAGACATTTTTCAACAATAGCCTACGGTTACCACTTAATGACTGAAGGGGCTGATATTTCTCAACTTGTTGAAATGAGTTCGCCTATTTATCGTTTAGAGTTAATTATGGTGGGTCGTTTATTTGCTCAAGATCCTGTACTTTATACTGATATCATTTTTTCAAATCAAGATAATGTTGCGATGATGAAGCGTTTTGCTTATCGGTTTCTAGAGTTGTTAGAAGATGTTGAAATGGGTGATAAAGATGCTTTTGTTACCATGTTTAGCCAAGTCTCTGATTGGTTTGGTGATTATGCCGATATCTTTTTACAAGAAAGCAAAGTCATGTTATTAAAAGCTAACGAATTAAAAAAACATTAAACAATTACCGCGCTACTAAAATATTGCTAAACAGCAGTTTGCGGTGTCACGGACATAACATAAGCAGAGTCGCAATGATAAAAGTCTTACTCACAGTATTCACTATAGCTTTTTGCCATCTATTGTCATTATCAGTTCACGCGGAGGATAATAATGGCTTTGCCTTAGGTGTGATCAGTGAAGCTAGCTTGTTGAGTGACTTTAGTGCTTTTAATAAAAACTTCAATGAGTCTTTAATTACTGAGCAAGAAAAAGAAATTGTTGCGCAGTGGCCTGAATCGTTAAAGGTTGACATTTATTTTGCGACTTGGTGTCATGACAGTGAACGTGAAGTGCCTAAACTACTTAAATTACTGCAAGGCAATAAGCAAATTAGTGCCACACTTATTGCACTTGATTACCAAAAAGAAGACCCTCAGCAATTAGCGAAAGATAATGATGTTAAATACACGCCAACTATCATTGTTTATCGAGATGAAAGTAAAACCGAAGAGCTGGGGCGAATTATTGAAAGACCCCAGACTAGTTTAGTTGCCGATATTAATCAGCTATTACTTGATTAGCCTTTAATCTTAATCGATTTTAGGCTCTACCATAAGATTTAACCTTAAGTAAGTCATTGAGCCTATAAGCTTAGCGGTGTCACTTGTTTTTAAAGCTAAAGTATTATCAAATAATTATTAGTGCTCAGTGTTAGGCTTTTTATTAAAAACTTCTGGTGCTTGATTGATGACATTATCAATGTGTTCAAAGAATTCAAAAAATTCAGGCTCTAAGTCATCGATAGTGACACCACTTTTCAGTTCTGTTTCTATCTGATGAACAACACGTCCTAGGCTGGGGACACCCGAGTAACAACAAGCGCCATTAAGCTTATGAATAAGTACTTTTAATTGTTCTACATCTTGAGAGGTCAATGCTTCAGAAATATTTAGTTTTGTTTCAGGCAGGCTTTGCACTAAACCTTTAAACATCTCTTTGGCAAGTTCTTCTTTATTGCCTGCTCGTTTTAATGCTAAAGGCCAGTCAATTACTTGATGGTTTCGTCGGTGCATAATCGTTGCGTTGTTAGCATTAAAAACTTGTTGATTTAAATCTGTGTTATCGATGTTTTTATTTTTCATTGTTTTAATATCTTGTGGCTGTGTTAAATCACAATATTCATAAATACAGTGGCGTAACATAGCTTCGTCAATAGGCTTAGTCATATAAGAGTCAAAGCCAAGTTTCAACAGTTTATCTTTTTCTTCTTTAAGGGCATGGGCGGTTACTGCGATAACGGGAGTATTGTCATTAAAAGTGATTGCTTTAATGCTTTTTAGTGCGGAGATACCATCCATAATCGGCATTTGAATATCCATGAATATCATTGCAAATTTTTCATGTTTACAAATATCTACCGCTTCTTGGCCATTAACGACAGTAGTAACCTCATTGACTTGTTCGAGTAAAAGTTCATTAATAAGCTTTAAATTGGCTTCATTATCGTCAACAGCCAAAATTTTAACTGGAATTTTATTGTCTTCTGACGTTGAACTTACGATGTCTAGCAGGTGATTTCGCGGTAACAGTACCTTATTTAATCGCTCTGGCGTAATGGGTTTACTTAAACAGCTTTTCGCTCCACAAGCGATCAATGCTTCCTGTAAATTAGGGGAGTTACTGTTAATTGCTAAATGAATTTGAGTCACGTTTTTTGAGAGTGTGACGATAAGCTCTTTTAGCTCAACTAATGCTGTGGGTGTTATATCATGACTTATTAGGGCAAAATCAAAATGTACCTTTTGATTCAATAAATCGTTAACTTGTACTAAGTTTTGGACCGGATGAACATCCAATTGCCAATCGGTAAGAATTTCGCTGGTCGCAATACGGCTATGCGTATGAGGTTCAAAATAAAGAACACTTTTACCGGCTAACTCATGATTATCAAAAATATTATCAATAGAGATAGGATTTACTTCACAACGAAAAGTAAACCAAAATGTTGAACCTTGACCTTGTTCGGTAGAAAAACCCATATTACCATTCATTTCAGTGACTAAGCGCTGAGAAATAACCAAGCCCAATCCTGTACCACCATAAAGTCGCGTAACACTTTTATCCGCTTGACCAAAAGCCTCAAAAATAGTTTTCTGTTGCTCATGGCTCATACCAATACCGGTATCTTTAATGGTAACTTTTAAAATCGCAATATTATTTTCAATACGCTCGCTTTCGACATCAATATCAACAGAACCTTTGTCAGTGAATTTCATGGCGTTGCTGGTCAGGTTGATCAAGACCTGCTTAATTCGCATGGCATCACCAATGAGAGCATCAGGTAATTGCGGATTAACACGTAAAGATAACTCAATATTTTTCTTGTGAGATGTTGGCGCAAGTAATGTTAATGTTTCCTCGACCGTTTCTCGCATCGAAAAAGGAATGTTTTCGATAACCATTTTTCCAGCGTCTAACTTTGAAAAATCTAAAATATCATTAATAATGGCTAACAAGTTAGCCGAGGAACGCTCTATGGTTTGTAAATAATCGCGCTGGGTAATTGTCAGCGGTGTCTTTAATACCTGGCGAGTAAAACCAATAACACCATTGAGTGGTGTGCGCAGTTCGTGACTCATATTGGCTAAAAATTCTGATTTAACTTTATTCGCTTCTTGTGCTTTTCGTTTAGCGATATCAAGTTCAACGTTTTGTATTTCAAATTGCTCTAAACTTTCTCGTAAATCGGTCGTGGCTTGATCTATGCTGCCTTGCATTTCTTCTTGGTAATCACCTAATGATTGTGCCATCGCATTGACACCATTTTTCAAAAAGTTTAATTCACCAATCAACTGTCCTGTGACCCGACTCTCTAGCTTTCCTTCTCTAATACGATCAACGGCAAGTACCATTGCGCCTATTGGACGCGTAAAGTTTTTAATTAATCGATAAGAGAAAAAGGCACTAAAAACACTACCAAGCAAAACAATGAGAAAAGAAAATAGCATCTGGTCTTGTTGTTTTAAACGTATATTACTGCTGTCAATCTGCATAGCAATATAGCCAATATTATCTTGAGACATTGAGCGAGTTGCCTCATTTATCAAGGTTTCATTAATAATAGGACTATGAAAAATAAAGTCATCACCATTTTTAGAGAAAATAGTACTATTGGGAATAACTTGTCCTGCTTTTAGACGTAATAAATTAGCGTCACCGTGGTAAGAGCTGGTGACAAAAACTTGGTTATCTTTAGTAAAAACAGCAATACTTTTGATAATTGATGATTGGCTGCGATGGGTGAAATTCATCAAATTACGCAGTTGAACACGATCTTTGTTTAACATACCTAAAGAGCTAGCAATTGCTAGGGGTTCAATAATACTTTGAGAGCGCTGCGTTAAAAAAGTATTTAATTCGTCATAACGGCTATATGAAAAATAGCTAGCTATCGAGAGAGCGATTAACGTGGTTGGCACTATGGTAAGTAAAATTACCCAATCTTTCAGACTTATTTTATGCATTATCTGCTGAACTTTAGTGTAAAATCATAACATTGAATAACCTTATCATGGCATATCGTCATATAAATTTATAGCACTTAACAGGTATATTTCGTTATGGCGAATTTTTTCAAAGCAACAGCTAAAAAACAAGAACTAGGTCAAGAAGTTAGCATTAAGGTAACTCGTCTTGATATTAATGGCTGTGGCGTAGGTTTACACAATAAAAAGCCTATATTTATTGATGGTGCTTTACCTGATGAAGTTGTGAAAGTGAAGGTTATTGAACAAAAAAACAAATATAGTCGTGGCAAGTTAATTGACGTATCTGTTGCTAATAAACAACGTATTGCCGCTAAGTGCCAACACTTTCTCAGTTGTGGTGGCTGTGATTTACAGCATTTAGCCATTAGTAATCAGCTTGATTTTAAGCAGCAGAAGGTCAGTGATTTATTTTCGCGAAGCAACCACGAACAGTCACTGCCTTGGCAAGCGCCTATCGTCAGCCAGCCTTGGCATTATCGCCGCAAGGCACGTATTGGTGTGCAATATAATAAAGCAGGCCAAGCCATTATTGGTTTTAGACAGCGGGGCAGTAATCAGCTGATTAATATTAAAAGTTGCCCTGTACTCGTCGAGCCGGTAAATAATATTTTTTTACCCTTAAGAGCATTGCTAAAAAAATTATCAGGTAAAAATGCTATTGGTCATATTGAAGTTATTGCCACAGAAAAAGTGACGGTAGTCGTGCGCCAGTTAGAGCCGCTGACCAAGCAAGATAAAAGTCATTGGCAAGCATTCAGTGATGATTTTTCTTGTGATATTCTCTTTGATTTAGGTAAAGAGGTAGTAACGCTCGATAAAGCGACTTTAACTAGTTTGCACTATAGTTTAGTTGACAATATTGTTATTTCTTTTAGTAGCGACAACTTTATTCAGGTTAACCACCAAGTTAATAAAAGCATGATAAATCAAGCTATTCAATGGTTAAACTTGACCGAGCAAGATATTGTTTTAGATTTATTTTGTGGTTTAGGTAATTTTAGCTTACCAATAGCTAAAAAAGTTGCGCAAGTTGTGGGTATTGAAGGTGTTGAACTTATGGTCAGCAACGCGCAGAAAAACGCTTTGCAAAATGGTTTAAGTAATTGTGAGTTTTATCAAGCTGACTTAAATAGTCATTGGAAAGAGGAAGCTTGGGCAAATAAAAAATATACTAAGCTGCTATTAGATCCCGCGCGTGCTGGCGCTTATCAAGCGTTACAACAATTAGTACATTTAAATATTAATAGCGTGTTATATGTCAGTTGTGATCCGGCAACCTTAGCCAAAGATAGTGAATTATTGCTAGCACAGGGTTATCGTATTGAAAAAATATCCTTAATGGATATGTTTTCTCAAACAAAGCATATTGAGACTATGGTATTGTTTGTGAAGTAGACATTTATTTTTTTTCTAAAATTTAGTAGGTTATTTTTATGGTTTCGGTACGTAAATCTCATCAAATATCGGAAATAAATTTTGAGCAATGGTTAAGTTCATTGGAGCTTAGTGAACAAAAAAATCAAGCACTTGAAAAGCTTTGGCAACAAGTCAGTGATTTTTATGTTGACCAGCAAGAATGCCAGACTAAGTCTTTAGAGATGGTTGAGATCCTTGCCAGTTTGAATTTAGATCGCGATTCTTTATGTGCTGCATTTTTACTGCCGTTATATGAATACCAATGCATATCATTAGAATATATAGAAGAAAATTTCTCTAAGAAAATTCTTAATTTATGTAATGGCGTTAGCCAAATGCAAGCGATAAAGACATTACAGCAAGGCCAATCTAATCAAGTGTCTGCCAATCAAGTTGATAATATTCGTAAGATGTTAGTTGCCATGGTTGACGATGTCCGTGCGGTCGTTATTAAACTTGCTGAGCGAGTCTGTTACTTAAGGCTGGTAAAAAATGCCGATGAAGAAACGCGAGTTTTAGCTGCCAAAGAAACCGCCAATATTTATGCACCACTCGCGAATAGATTAGGCATTGGACAACTAAAGTGGGAGCTTGAAGATATTTCCTTTCGCTACCTTCATCCCAAGGTGTATAAAAATATAGCGCAACAATTAGATGAAAAACGCTTAGACCGTGAACAATATATGGCTAATTTTGTGAGTAATCTTAGTGGGCAATTAAATGATTTAAATATTGCCGGTGAAGTATATGGTCGGCCCAAGCATATTTTTAGCATTTGGAAAAAAATGCAGCAAAAGTCGCTTGATTTTGAACAACTTTTTGATGTTAGAGCCGTGAGGGTTGTTGTTGATAAACTTCAAGATTGCTATGGGGCATTAGGTATAGTTCATACCAGCTGGCAGCATTTACCTAACGAATTTGATGATTATGTCGCCACACCAAAACCTAATGGTTATCAATCGATTCATACGGTTGTATTAGGCCCAGAGGGAAAATCAGTAGAAGTACAAATAAGAACTCAGCAAATGCACGATGATGCAGAAATGGGGGTTGCGGCTCATTGGCGTTATAAAGAAGGCAGTACTGGCAGTAAAAACACAGATAAAAAAACTGGCTTTGATGAAAAAGTTAGCTGGCTAAGAAAAATTTTACAATGGCAAGATGACGTCAGCGAAAGTGGCGATTTACTCGATGAATTACGTAGTCAGGTCTTTGAAGACCGTATTTATGTATTTACACCTAATGGCGATGTTATTGATTTACCTGCCGGCTCTACACCTTTAGATTTTGCTTATTATATTCATTCAAATGTAGGTCATTGTTGCATCGGCGCGAAAGTCTCTGGACGCATTGTACCTTTTACTTACCGCTTAAAAACAGGCGATCAAGTCGAAGTATTAACCAGTAAAACACCTAACCCAAGTCGTGATTGGTTAAACCCTAATCTGCATTATACCCATGCACCAAGAACACGGTCAAAAATTAAACATTTTTTTAGATTACTCGACCGTGACAAACATATTGCCATAGGTAAAGAACAGTTAGAGACAGAATTATCTAAAATCGATTTAACCGATACTGATTTAATGTTAGCGAGTAGGCGCTTTAATATAAAATCGATTGATGATTTATATGCAGCTATTGGTTCAGGTAATGCCCGTTTGATGCAAGTGATTAATCATTTGCAATATCACGACGAGAAAAACAAACCACCGGTGGAGCTTGACCCACAAAGTTTAGTCAAACCTCAACAGGCACAACAAAAATTTCAAGCCGATATTAATGGTATTACGGTTTCGGGCGTCGGTAATTTATTAACGCATATGGCCAAATGTTGTCATCCAGTGCCAGGCGATGATATTGCTGGCTTTATTACTCAGGGACGGGGTATCTCGGTACATCGTAATGATTGTGACCAATTAGCGAATGCTCTAGCTCAGCAACCTGAACGAGAAGTAGAATTACAGTGGGGTGAACAGAATCAACAGAGCTATTTAGCAACAGTGAAAGTTATAGCGAGTGACCGTCAAGGTTTAGTGCGTGATATTTCTACGATTGTTTCCAATGAACGCGTTAGTATTGTTGGCATGGAAAGCCGTTCTGATCCAAGCAAGCAAACAGTCGCTATGTTGTTAAATATTGAAATTCCAAATAATGAAATATTAGGACGTTTAATTGGCAAATTACTTCAACTTGATGATGTATTAGAAGTTAAGCGACTCTAGTTGTATTTTATCTACTTTATGGAAAATGTATAAATATGTTAACTGAACAAGCCTCAATGAATAAGCTACGTTGGATCATGACCGAGTTACGCGACCCTAAAACAGGTTGTCCGTGGGACATCAAACAAGACTTTGTTTCGATAGTACCGCATACCATTGAAGAAGCCTATGAAGTTGCTGATGCGGTCATTGACGCTGTTGAACAGCAAGACTTCTCAGAATTAGAAAAAGAATTAGGTGATTTGTTATTTCAGATTGTTTTCTATAGTCAGCTCGGGCAAGAACAAAAACAATTTGATTTTGACAGTGTCGTCGCGGCCATTTGTGAGAAACTCATTCGTCGACACCCTCATGTCTTTGGCGATAAAAATCTAACATCTGATGCAGAAATTAATGCCAATTGGGAAAATGAAAAAGCGCAAGAAAGACAACAAAAAAACCTCAACGAACACATCAGTATTTTAGCCGATATCCCGCGAAACTTACCCGCACTTTCTCAAGCCGCTAAAATTCAAAAACGCTGCGCACATGCTGGTTTTGACTGGCATAATATTGAAGATGTCTTTGCTAAGGTTGTCGAAGAAGTCGAAGAAGTTCATCTTGAAATTGAGCAAAATAATCCGCAAGCGCTCGCTGAAGAGTTAGGTGACCTAATGTTTGCCGTTGTCAATCTTTGTCGCCATGCCAAACAAGATCCTGAGCAGTTATTACGCCAAGCAAATCAGAAATTTACAAAACGGTTTCATGGTGTTGAAAAACAAGTGGCAAGCTCTGGCGTAGAATTTGAACAACATTCGCTAGTAAAACTTGAAGAATATTGGCAACAAGTCAAACTTGATGAGAAACAATGATGAAAGAAAATCTTCCCCAATTAACTGACTGTCTACTCGCACTAGATAATAATATTGCTACGCTAACCTTCAATCGCCATGACGTGCGTAATGCGCTAACAAGTACCACAATTGCTGATGATATTGTTACCACCGTCGAATGGGTTAATAAAACGTCTACTGTGGCTGTGCTGATTATTACCGGTGCCGGCTCTGCGTTTTCATCGGGGGGAAATATTAAAGATATGGCTGAACGTGGTGGTGATTTTGCTGGTGACGTACAAGAACTTGAAGCTCGTTATCGTCAAGGAATACAGCGTATTCCACTAGCATTACATAAATGTGAAGTCCCTATCATTGCTGCTGTTAATGGCGCTGCAATCGGTGCCGGTTTCGATGTTGCTAATATGTGTGATATCAGAATCGCCTCAACAAAAGCTAAGTTTGGCGAAACCTTTGCTAACTTAGGTCTTATTCCAGGTGACGGTGGTGCATGGTTTATGCAGCGTGTTATTGGTTATCAAAAAGCCGCGGAGTTAACTTTTACAGGCAGAATAATTAATGCTGATGAAGCGAAAGAAATGGGGGTGGTGTTAAATGTTGTTGATGCTGAGTGTTTAATGGATAACGTTATGGCTTTAGCAAATGATATTGCCAGTAAACCAACGGCGGCAATGCGTTTAACTAAGCGGTTAATGAAAATGGCACAACGTACTGACTTACCAGACTTTCTTGACATTTGTGCGGTATTTCAAGGAATGTGTCATAACAACCCTGAGCATTTAGACGCGGTAAACGTGATGATGGAAAAACTGGCTAAATAAAGGGGCGGTACCCTTTAACATCGATTATCCTGTAAGGTTGATACGTACTGATATGGTAAAAACAGGATGCCTGAGAAAAGACATCCTGAACTTAATACTCTTACAGATTACGACTCTGCAATATCGGCATTATGATAAACGTTTTGTACATCATCACAATCATCTAACATAGCGATGAATTTCTCGAAATTTGCTGTGTCATCTTCACCGGTAATTTCAGTGTAGGTTTGCGGTACCCAAGTGATTTCTTCAACTTCTAAATCAAACTCTGGCATTGAATTAGCAAATTCAGTTTTTATTTTGAAAAACTCAGTATGTGGTGCATAAACAGTAATGATACCGTCTTCAAGTTCAACATCTGTTATATCAATGTCAGCCATCATTAAGGTTTCTAAAACAGTTTCATCATCTTCACCTTGAAAAGCAAAGACAGCTTGATGATTAAACATGTGAGAAACGGTGCCCGATGAACCAATTTTAGAATAGGTCTTGGTAAAACATTGGCGAACATCTTTAATCGTTCTATTACCGTTATCCGTTAAACAATCAATAATAACCATACAGTTACCTGGACCAAAACCTTCATACCTTGCGGCAACAAAATCTTCGCCTCCAGCACCCGATGCTTTCTTTATCGCATTTTCAATCACGTGAGTAGGTACTTGATCTTTTTTAGCTCTATCGATTAAGCCACGTAGTGTTAGGTTACCATCTGGGTCAACACCGCCTTCTTTGGCACTTACATAAATTGCTTTACCGTATTTTGAATAAACTTTAGTTTTTGCGCCTGCTGTTTTCGCCATTGATAATTTGCGATTTTGGTATGCTCTGCCCATCTGAATGCATCTCGTCGTTCTTAATAGATTGATGGGCTAGATTCTACCCGCTGAAGTCAATTTTGACTAGCCTGTAGTGAATTAATCATCGATATTTTTATTTTTAACGTCATTAAATCATAACTAAGGGGCTTGAACTCTTGGTTAACTAATGACGCAAAATATTGCTAAAGATAAATAGATATGACTTTAGTAAAACCTTAAATAACTTCTGACAGTAGTAACAGTGAATATTTTCATCCATTTAAGTGAAATAGACACTAAGGTAATCTTTTTGTTTATTATCTTCACTGAAAAGCGTTATTTTTTGAGTAGTGTTTCTGCTTTTGCGCCAAGGTAAACATATAGGCCTAACCCAACAAGTAGGCCAACTGAAGTAGCCATCATAGCAACAGCATTAACTAAATATTCAGGAGAGCCAAGTACTGACTTAAACATTAGCAATAAAGCTTCTATTGAAACAGCAATTAAGATAGTGGCAATAAATCGAGTGATTGTTCGTCTTGTTGAACTATGGCGTAATATATCTTTTTGCATTAATACTTCTTCTTCTATCGTTGTTTTGCCTAAATCAAAAATGGCCAGTGCTAAGGTGAGAAAAATAATAATACCAAAAGGTTTTATTTGTAGATCTTCAGGGGTTGGTGAGAGTAATAAATTAACTATTTCGCTACCGGCAGAATATAAAAGAATACCAACAATAAAGAATAGTCCAACGACAATACATGAATAGACACTGACGAAAAAAGGATGGAATTTTTTTCTTTTTACATCACCCATTAAAAATTCAATGGCTTGAGCTAAGTTAATATCAATCACCAATACACCAATAACATCGCCACTTTTATTAGCATATTTCATTGATGTAGAAATACATAGATTATGGCTAGAGGTTGATAAATAAGGCTCAGTAACAATGATGGTATTATTTTTATCTGCCTTTGTATAATAGGGGCGATAAGAGCGGTCTATCCCAAGGCCTTCGGCAATACCTTTATTTATATTATTTTTCTTAGAAATATTTTTACTACTTTGAACGCCATCGCTATCTAAAGTGAACATCAACTCAATAAAAGGGTAATGTTTAGTTAGCCAGTTCATTGAAGTTTTTAGCAGGGTTTCATCTTTAAAAAAGTTTTCATCAAAGGCTCCTGCGACGATTGACGCCATAAGTTCATGAATAGCATTATGATATTCATGATATCTATCTATTACACTTATATAATTCATTAAACTCTACTTTGATGATAAATATTACTTAGGGGGAGTAGTAAGTTGAATAGGGTTAACCTACTGGTATTTATATTATGAGTAAGCTGAGTGGAAAAGTAGCAACGCCATTGATACCCTTAAATATTTAGCATCTTCTGGTTTCGTTGCTACTGTTTATTAAATAAGCCATTCATCTACCTTGGTTGTCGAATTTCGTTAAAATTTTGGCTATTTTCTGTTTCTTCAACATCCCACTGACTAACAGATAAGTGCTTGATGTTAATGAGTAAAGTCGTAAAAGATAAAATACTGTTTAGCATTCGTTTAATCATGTTATATCTCCTATAAGCTAATATTAAGTTATTGATTAATCTGCAATCAGTGGTGACGTTTTTGAAAGTGATGCCAATCGATATGCTTTTTGCTTGATGATTTTTAAGTTACCTAACGTAATCGTGTTTTCATCAATTAATATCGCTTGGTTTAAATCAGCTAAAGCACCGTTAAGATCATTGTTTTTGTACCTTGAAATACCACGATTACTGTAACTTAATGACTTAAGGTAAAGTGCATTGGTGTTATTTAACTTCATGGCTTCAATACTGTCGATTGCGGCAGTACATGCTGACTCTGACTGTACTGCATTATCTGCTTGCAAATAGGCAACACATAAACTCATATGACTGTTATATGAACTTTCATCTTGATGGCGTTTAGTGAGTTTCTTAATGCTTTTATTAAAGTTACCTTTAACAATATCTTGAGTACCTCTGGTATCTTTAACTACCGCAACTTTTAATGCGATGTCACTTTCAAAAGCTGATACAGGGTTACTTACTAGTAAAGTTATCAATAATGGGGTTAATAAAGCTAATGTAGTTTTCATTTTTTTTCTCTCTATTTAAAAGCGCATCCAGTTGATGCAGGTCTACTATAGAAATTTTCATCTCGCGAGACAAACGATTAAAATCGACGTATTGAGTGAATAAATTTCATCCATCATTGGCATCGTTATCCGTTGTTATTGGCGAATGTTTCTTTAACCCAGTCAGCAAATAAAGTTAGCTCAGTTTTATTTTCCATATTTTCATGTTGGATCAAATAGTATTTGTCATTGGTATTGAGTTCTTCATCGAAGAGTTTTACTAATAACTGTTCAGTAAACCATGTTTTACTGATTGGAAGAGGCACTAATGCTATGCCCATTCCTTGTTGAGCCGCTCGTGCAACGCCAAACATACTGTCAAACTGTATAATTTGTTTTGGATCAAAATCATTAATATTGACGTTGTCGGCCCATTGATGCCATGACCAAGGACGAGAGCGATGTAAAATCAGTGGGGTATTTCTTAATGCCGAAGTCCCCATGCTTTTAAGTTTTTTATAAAGTTTTTTATTACAAGCTGGTGTATAACGCACAGGGAATAATTCATGAACAATACTCGCATTTGGCTTGCCATTCGCCAATACTATTGATAAGTCAGCAATTTGTGAGGGTTCGCTGCCTGATTTTATCGTTTCTAATTGTAAGTTTATTTCTGGATTTTTTTCAGACCATGTACTTAACTGGGGAATAAATAACTCACTGGCAAAAAACTCAGGCAAACTAATGACAATAGTTTTATTTTGTTGATTATGAGTGAACTCCGAAATTGTTGATTCAAGCTGATGAATTATCGGTTGAATAGATTGATAAAACTGTTTCCCTGAACTGGTTAGCTCTATTGAACGTGTTCCTCTTTTAAAGAGGTCAAAACCTAATTGTTCCTCTAGCTGTTTTATTTGATGGCTAACCGCTGAAGGTGTTAAAAACAATTGTGCGGCAGCATGTTTGAAGCTTAAACATTTTGAAGCCACGCAGAATGACCGTAAACCACGGATGGGTGTTTGAATAGGCATGTGAGTAAAATAAATTGATGAAGACAGATAGTAATAGCAATAGTTATACCAAAGTGTAACTAGTTGATATTATTGTTAATACTTTTTTTGTAAAGCGGCCGTTTTTTTTGGTTTGCACCATGTTGGTTCATTTGCACTATAAGAACAATCTGTTTATAGAATTATAAGCAGAAAAAAAGGACATCAATGATGTCCTTAAATGTAGCAGTTTAGCAATACAAACAGGTGTTTTAAAGAATCTATAAATTATTATTAGAGCGACTCAACAAACAACTGCATCGTAAATTGATTTATTAGGCACAGCAAACGAGATAAATTCATTCGATGGATCAATATTTTTCACCTATAAAATTAAATGGGAATAAATCATGCTATTAAAAAGGTATTTTTTACCAATCAACATAGTGTAATCAAGGGCGTTGTAAAATTATTAGCAAGTGTCAGTATTCAGTATAATTGAGATCAATAATACTCATTCGTTAGAAATTTATTCGCTAGGCACAGTAAGTAAGATCCATTTTATAAAAGTTAGCTTATTTAATTGCCTAGCTAAAAAAAAGCTAAAAAAAAGGACATCAAATGATGTCCTTAAAATGAAACAATTTAACAATATAAGCAGTACTATTAAAGAATCGGGGAAGATTCAAAATACAAATGCATCGTAAATTGATTCGTCAGTCACAGCAAACGAGATAAATTCATCTGATAGGTTAACTTTTTTCATCTATCAATTTTTATACAATTAATAAGTGTTTTCGGGCTTATAGCCCTTATGATATTTATATCTTATACGCTTTATTTACATTATATATCGTTGCAGGTTATGTTCAGTTATGGCGCTATTACTATTGATAAATTAAACGTTAATATAAAAGTTTTATATATTGATGATCAATATTTTGATTGGTGCGTATTTTATTATATTGTTAAAAAAATTAAAAAGTTGAGGTAATAATGAAAAGTTTTGAAGTGAATTTTGATGGTTTAGTGGGCCCAACCCATAATTATGCGGGTCTTTCTGAAGGGAATGTTGCCTCATTATCAAATACCAATAACAGCTCAAACCCTAAAGAAGCAGCCTTGCAAGGTCTGAAAAAAATGAAAGCGTTGCACGATATGGGGTTAAAACAAGGTGTATTTGCCCCTCAAGAACGTCCTGACCTATATACACTTAAAAGGTTGGGCTTTCACGGCAGCGATGCACAAATATTGTCAGCAGCTTATGAAGCTTCGCCAACACTACTCGCCGCCTGTTGTTCTGCATCAACGATGTGGACAGCCAATGCGGCAACCGTTTCTCCATCAGCGGATACGGTTGATAAAAAGGTCCATTTTACCTCAGCTAATTTAGCGAATAAGTTTCATCGCTCACTCGAACCTGAAACGACCAGCAAAATCCTTAAAGCTATGTTCAACGATGATAAGTATTTTCAGCATCATCAGCACCTTAACGATAATGAACACTTTGGTGATGAAGGGGCTGCTAACCATACGCGATTATGTGAAGGCTATGGAGATGGCGGTATAGAGATCTTTACTTATGGTCGTTATGCTTTTAATCGAAATAAACCAGCACCCGTTAAGTTTCCTGCTCGTCAAACGTTGGAGGCTAGTCAGGCGATCGCAAGATTACATGGCCTTTCTGAAGATAAAGCTGTTTTTGTTCAACAAAACCCCGATATTATCGATCAAGGTGTTTTTCATAATGACGTGATTGCCGTCGGTAACCAGAATGTTTTTCTTTACCATGAGCAAGCATATTTAAATACGGCAGAATTCAAAGCCGAAGTTACTCGAAAGTATAACGGCGAAAAGCTGCACTTTCTTGAAGTTTCAACCGAGCAAGTGTCGATTGAAGCGGCGGTTAATACCTATTTATTTAATACTCAAATTGTCACATTAGCTGATAATTCTATGGCTATTATTGCCCCGATGCATTGTCGGGAAAATAGTCAGGTTAATCATTACCTACAAACATTAATTGCCGGTGATAACCCAATAAATCATGTTGAGTTTTTTGATGTCAATGAAAGTATGAAAAATGGTGGTGGTCCGGCATGTTTACGACTAAGAGTTGCGCTCACCGAGCAAGAGTTACTTGGGGTTAATCCTGACTGCTTGCTAACACCAGCATTATATAACCGATTAGTGACTTGGGTTAATTGTCATTATCGCGACAAATTAGTCATAGATGATTTACGAGACCCACAATTAATTATTGAGTCGCGCACGGCATTAGATGAACTTTCACAAATCTTATCTTTAGGTGCAGTTTATCGTTTTCAACAATAATTATATACTTGCACAATAAGTGACTTTGAGCAGCCGTTTTTAACTAGAAACGTGCTGCTTTTAGTTAACCTAGGTATTTAAGACACAAATAGCTGATGCCAGCGATTAATGGTAAATAGATAAGCCTAATTCTTCTGCAATACCTTCTACTAACTTCATACCAACAACAGAATTACCAAAACTGTTTAACGGTGGGCTCCATGTACAGATCACGCCATAATTTGGCACGATAGCAATTAAACCACCACCCACACCACTTTTAGCGGGTAAACCGACAGAAAAAGCGAACTCACCAGATTGATCATACATACCACTGGTTGATAATATTGCATTAACGCGATGTGCATCTTTTGGACTACAAATAACCTGTTTTGTTAATGGGTCGACACCTTTGTTGGCTAAAAATAGTAAACTTTGCGCGAGCTGCTCGCAACTCATGCTAATTGAACACTGAGTAAAATAATGGCTGAGTACATCAGGAATTTCGGCTTCAATATTACCAAAGCTTTTCATTAAGTAGGCTAGGGCGGCATTACGATTACCATGGGTGAATTCAGATTGATAAACTTCAAGGTCAACACGAATGTCTTCATTGTTTGCTAGCTTCCTAACAAAGCCTAAAAAAGCCAACTTACTTGCTGAGTAATGACTGGTTAATACGTCAGCCACTAATAAAGCACCCGCATTTATTACCGGATTTCTAGGAATACCTTTTTCCCACTCCAACTGAATAATAGAATTGAAAGGTTGACCTGAAGGCTCCATTCTCACACGTTGCCACAAAGAATCACCTAGGCGATTCATGGCCATCACTAAACCAAATACTTTTGAAATACTTTGAATAGAAAAAGCGTGCTGATAATCACCGGCGCCAATTGTTTTTCCGTTAATGGTAGCGACTGCGATGCCGGCAGAGTCGGCTTTTACGCTAGCAAGAGCAGGAATATAATCGGCTACTGCGCCCTCGACAAAGCTATCACGATAAGAAAGCAGTAATGCGTTTAGCTTACCTTGTAAGTCAACTATATTGTTTTTCATATAATGGCTCGATGTTAAAAGTGCAGAAGCGTTATTATGCACAAAATAAATTTAAGATGTTGCCTTAAATAGACTTATTTTCTTTGCCGTTTGCAAATGAATTTTATAATGTAATGTAAATTTACAGAGAAATAAGTGGTATAAAAATCATAGAATAATTACTTTTGACAATTTAATGTTTTAGTTTGCTGTTTTAGTTTGCTGTTTTAGTTTGATGTTTTAAATGAGATGAAATTTATTTATTGTTTAAATCTATCTTAGTTTTTTTCGAAACATCTATTAGTAATAAGATTTATTTAATCAAAAAAACAGAAATCAATGTGTTGTATTATGAAACCATCCCATTCATTAAAAAGGGTCAATATGTTTTTGTAGTGTAAGCACTTGCTTGTTCATTGCGTAGTTTTGCGGGCTTAATCGATTTTAGAGTAATACCTCTGGATGAATACCAGTGATAATAGTATTATTGGTTTAAATGACACCTTACAGCTGATGGTGTTTTGGTTTTAATACCGATACCGATGGCGCATTAGACAGTTATGGTGTTTTTGAAAAGGTTGGTGGTGGCAAAGAATCGGGTAATTCAGACTTTCTCAGTTCCTATGGTAAAAAGTATGATATTACTGCAACTAATATGAATCATCATTTTTCTTAATCAGGCTTCTGAGAAACTTATCAATTTGATTTTTCGTATATCAATTATTTAATATATCGAGTAGAAATAACTAAAAAATAATCGAATGCGAATAGCATTATATTTATTTTTTAGTTAAAAAATTTAACCTACGCTTGTTAATTGATTTTTTACGGCTGCAATAAAGCTATCGATATCTGTTTTACTAATATCTAAGTGGGTTACCAAGCGCATGTTTTCACTGGGTGATATTATAATGTTCTTTGTTTTTAGCGCATTAGCCATGGCATTAATATCGATAGATCTGTTAACCTTTACAAAGACCATGTTAGTGGTGACTTGCTCTACATTAACGGTAAATCCGCTAATGCTATTAAGTTGCTCTGCCAAGTAATAAGCATTTTCGTGGTCAATTTTAAGTTTTTCAACATTTTCGGTTAATGCTATTTTAGCGGCTGCGCAGAGAATACCCGCTTGACGCATTCCACCACCAAGCACTTTTCGCCATCTTCTTGCCTGCTTTATGATTTGCGTTGAACCTAGCAATAATGAGCCAATTGGTGCGCCTAAGCCTTTAGATAAACAAATTGACATGCTATCAAAATATTGGGCTATCTCAGTAATATCTACGTCTAATGCGGTCGCAGCGTTGTATACGCGTGCACCATCTAAATGTAAGCTTAATTGATGCTTATTAACAAACTCGCGCAGTTCTGCTAAATAGTGTAACGGCAGTACTTTACCGTTAATGGTATTTTCAATGCTAACCAGTTTTGTGTGAGCAAAATGCGAATCATCAGGTTTAATTGCTTGGGCAAGCTTAGTTAAGCAAAGGGTGCCATCTTTCTCATTTTCTATCGGTTGTGGTTGAATTGACCCTAGTACTGCAGCACCACCACCTTCAAATTTGTAGTTGTGGGCTTGTTGGCCACACAAATACTCGTCACCTCGCTGGCAGTGTGCCATTAAGGCGAGTAGATTTGCTTGTGTCCCTGAGCTACAAAAGAGTGCAGCATCAAAGCCATGACGTTTGGCAGACCATTGCTCTAATTCGTTTACGGTTGGGTCGTCACCATAAACATCATCACCGACCTCTGCCTGTGACATTGCATTACGCATTTTAAAGGAGGGTCTTGTTACGGTGTCAGAGCGAAAATCAATCATGTTAAATCCAAGTGCTATATTAATAGCAAGAAAGTATAAACGTTTATACCACCCTAAATATAGGTAATTAACACCATTTTTAAAAAGACATACATTGATAATGTTTTTTATTAAATACCAGATAAAAAATCAATGATATTAATCTTTAATAATAATTAATTGATCACTATAAGATCATATATTATAAAGATATTTCCTTTGAAATAGTCATTGAACTAATACGACTTCTATTGTCGTATATATTGATATTATTCTTATTACCCATCAAATAGAGGTTTTTATGTTGTTAAAACGTACCACCAGTTCAGTTGTTTTAGGCGCTATGCTTGCTAGTACAACGGTACTGGCAGAAACAATAACTTTTGCAGATTCTGTTACAACAGTTGCAGATACCTTAGTTATCTTTCATACAAAAGAGGGAAAAAATAGTGACTTCTCTGCATTCGATAAAGAAAGTAAAGGTCACTTAAGTAAAGCAGTGAAAGCAGAAGATTTTAGCAGTGAATACGGTAGTTTTTTACAAGTCGTTGCACCTTATGGTTTACATTATGACCGTATTTTAATTGTTGGAACAGGGCCACAAGCACAACTGAGTAAAGATAAGTTGACCGCTTTGGGTGGTAATTTATTGGCTAAATTAGACACTAAATTAACTAAGGTTATTAAAGTATCAACTGATGATTTAGTGTCTAGCAATACTGCAGCATCTTTATTGGCACATGGTGTAAGTTTACGCGCTCATCGTTTTGAGCAATATCACAATGAAAAGCGTAGTGAAAAAACGTTTATGTTTGATGTTGAAAATGGTGAGCAAGCTCAAGCCGCGTATGCTCCATTAGCTAATATCGAGCAAGGTGTATTTTTAGCGCGTGATTTAACCAGTGAAGTACCCACAGAGATGACACCTGTTGATTTCGCTAATGCGGCAAAAGAGTTAAAAAAACTCGGTGTTGAAATAAAAGTGTTAACACCTAAACAGATTAAAAAATTAGGTATGGGAGCACTTGAGGCTGTTGGTCGTGGTAGTAAAGAAGGGGCACGTTTAGTTGTTGCTCATTATCAAGGCAACAATGAGACACCGATCGCTTTAGTGGGAAAAGGTATTACCTTTGACTCTGGTGGCTATAGTATTAAAACAGGCGCATCTATTGCCCGAATGAAGTCGGATATGGCTGGTGCAGCGGCAGCCTTAGGGACTATTAAGGGACTTGCTTTAAATAAAGCTAAAGTGAATGTTGTTGCTGTCATGGGGATGGCGGCTAATATGGTCTCTCAATTTTCTATAGCACCTGGTGATGTCGTTAAAACAGCAGAAGGGCTAACGGTTGAGGTGGTTAATACAGATGCAGAAGGGCGCTTGGTTTTATCTGATGCACTTTGGTATGCGCGTCAATACTATAAGCCAGAAATCATGATAGATTTAGCTACTTTAACGGGCTCAAAAGTTCGAGCATTAGGTGATCGTTATGCTGGTTTATTCTCAGATGACGAAGCGTTAGTTACCGAATTAACCTTTGCAGGTAAACAAGTGAATGAAAATTTATGGCGATTACCGCTAGGGTATAAAGATATGCTTGTAACGGACATTGCTGATTTAAAGAATACTGGTTCAGGTGGACCAGGTGCAACCACAGCAGCCAGTTTTCTCCAGTACTTTGTTGGTGATGTACGATGGGCTCATCTTGATATTGCTGGTAATGCCCTTAGCAGTAAAGCAAAAGATGAAGTACCCACCGGCGGTACAGGCTTTGGGGTGAGGTTATTGTCTGAATGGTTAATGACTAAAGAAAAATAGTATAGGGTTATTAACTGAGCAACACAAAAATTGACTTTATTAAAAATAGACGGGGTAGGTCGAGCGTTAGCCATTTACATCCGTCTATAATTAATCGGTAATTAGGGGGTTATTTCTCACCGTTTAATATTTTTTCTAACGTTAAATCTGTTAATTTCATCGTACTTTTTACCACATAGAACATAATTGCAATTAGCATCACCATTGAAGGTATCGCAATCACGGGGTAACTTAACAATGTCATTTCGCCAAGTTGCTCATTAAACTCTACTGTGCCAGCGGGGCTAATAACAATCCATTTAGCTAATAGGTAATTCATCGTGGCAGAAAAAACAAAGGTTGAAGCTAAAAGATGATTTGCCCACTGAATTCTTGCTTTAAACTGATCCGTTTTGTTTTTGCTTGCTAGCGTTTGATAGATTAAATCTAAATTAAATAACAGTGGATTTAACAATATTTTAGCAATTAAGGGTTTTCCCCAAAAACCAGATATCAAGACAACTATGCCGATAACAGATGGGATGGCAGCTTCTTTAATAGCGAGCCATTCAACGTCCAGTTCAAATAAGCCTATGCCACCCGTTAACAAAGTACTGAAAAATCCTAATAAGGAAATAAAATTCATCGACTTGTTTTTAATGAAATCATACAAGCCATAACCGAGTGGAAACAATAAAGCGACAATTAAGGCTGGTACAGTGCCTAAATACTCATCTGTCGAAAGTTTCATTAAAATAATCGATGGAATAGCAATATTATAAAGGAGTTCTAAAAAGGTATTTGGGCGTTTAGCAGGTGTTTGAATTGGCATTATATTTCATATTTAGGCACAACTGACCATCGCCAGTTTATTTAAGTCTGCCGACATTTTATCTAATAATAGCTAAAATGTCATATTATAATCTACTAGTGCTCGCAAGCTTTACATTTACTGGCAAGCACTATCCATTATTCTTCCCAGGAGCTGTTAATTAATGTGGCTTTATCGATGTGATGTTCACTAAGTAATGCAGCTAATTCTGATTTACATGAACCACAGTTTGTGCCACATTTTAACCCCTCTCCTAATTGTTCAACAGAACTACAGCCGCCTTTAATGGCGCCTACAATGTCTTTTTCACCAATATTAAAGCAGCTGCAAATTTGTTTACCTTTGGCGAACGCTTCACTTGAAGTCCCTGCGAGTAAAGATTTAATATTGGCTTCGCTTAAAGATGACTGACCAAAAGCATAATTAAGCCATGCGCTTTCAATACGGGGCTGTGTTGTTGACACATAACACAAGAAAACTAATTTATTGGCTTGTAAGCAAATAATGTAAGAGGTGCCTGCTTGGCTAAATTGGTGCCACTCACCAGATATATGGCTGCTTGTTTGACACCAATTTAAAAGGTCATTTTCAAATTCAATATTAGCAAATTGATAACTGAGGCCATAATGGGTGCGTGCTTTATTCCAAAAGTCATTACTCATTTTGCATTGCACGATAAATTCTTCGCTAAGATGAAGTTGACCAAACTGGGTAAAGTCTGTTTTGCTTAATGCTATCGCCCCATGCTTTATTTCAGGTTGACCAGAAAATGGGTCGGTAATGCTCGCATACAAGTTGTTAACATTTGCGCTAGACGCAAATTGCTTATTCCAATGAATAGGCATAAAACATTCATTAGAACGTTGGTTTTTATCTAACTTTGCATGCACTTTTGCTTGCCCTGTTTCTGATGAAATATTGACTATTTCATCATCTATTATGCTTAATCGCGCCGCGTCATCAGGATTAATATAAAGGTAACATTTATCGGTATGAGCGGTGAGCTGAGGAGATTTACCGGTTCGAGACATCGTATGCCATTGATCTCTTAATCGACCACTGTTTAACCTAAAGGGAAATTTAGCGGATAATTTTTGAGTTGGCTGGCGTGGCGTAATAGGAAAAAAGACAGCTTTACCTGAAGGGGTAGAAAACTTCCCCTCTTCATAAATACGTTTTTTACCTTCAGGATAGGTATCATTAACGGGCCACTGCAGAGGCTTTAAACGGTTATACTGTCGTGGAGTAATGGCTGAAAATGCAGAAATATCAAAGACACGTTTGCCATTGTTTTCAAAACCTGACAATTGAGCGAATTCTCTAAATACCTCACTAACGTGTGAATAGTTAAAGCCTGAAAAACCCATGGCCGTGGCAACGTCCGCAATAATTTGCCAGTCGTGCTTTGCTTGTCCGCTCGGAGCTATAGCATTAGTTTGGCGCGAAATTCGGCGCTCTGAGTTGGTAACGGTACCGTTTTTTTCTAGCCATGGCGTTGCCGGTAGTTTTACATCAGCAAAGTCTAACGTATCATTGTTTTCAGCACAGTCTGAGACCACAACATATTCACATTTATTTAATGCTTGGGCTATTTTTTTAACGTCGGGCAAGCTTACCATCGGGTTAGTTGCCATTATCCAGACCGCTTTTATTTTACCTTCATCGATAGCGTCAAACAGATCAACCGCCTTATAACCTGCTTTAACAGCGATAGTGGGGGATTGCCAAAAACGTTGCACTGTTGAGCGGTGTTCAGGGTTTTCAATATCCATATGAGCGGCTAATTGATTAGATAAACCTCCCACTTCCCTACCGCCCATAGCGTTGGGTTGACCTGTGATAGAAAAAGGTCCACAACCGTCTTTGGCTATTTTTCCGGTGGCTAAATGACAATTAATAATGCTTTGACACTTATCCGTGCCTGAGTTTGACTGGTTGATGCCCATGGAATAAAAGCTGAGTACTTTTTCAGTGTTGGCAAATAGTTGATAGACACTGGCAAGGGTTTGTTGGTCAAGATCGCAATAGTCTGATACTTCAGCGAGTGACCATTTTTTTGCTGCTAATAAAGCTTGTTCGAAACCTTGGGTATGTTGCTCGATATAGTCATTATTTAAGCCATTGTTAGTGCTTAAATAATTTAATAGACCGTTAAAAAAGGCTGCGTCAGTGCCAGGCTTTATTGGTAAAAAATAATCAGCTATTTGACAGGTTGCGGTTTTACGCGGGTCAATAACCACAATTTTCATCGCTGGATTACGTTTTTTAGCACGTTCAATACGTTGAAATAATACCGGGTGAGTCCAAGCGGCATTTGAGCCGGTAATTAATAACAGCTCTGTGCTGTCTAAATCGTCATAGCTACATGGTACAACGTCTTCACCGAAACTGCGCTTATAAGCGGCAACCGCTGAAGACATGCAAAGGCGTGAATTGGTATCAATATTAGCTGAACCTATATAGCCTTTCATTAATTTATTCGCCAGATAATAATCTTCAGTCAGTAGCTGTCCTGAGACATAAAAAGCCACGGCATCAGGGCCATGCTCTTTAATAATTTGTGTTAATTTATCCGCAACATGATTTGTCGCCGTTGACCAATCAACCGTTTTATTATTTATTTGTGGCTCAAGCAAGCGGTTGGTTAAATCTGTGGTGGCTAATAAATTGGTACCTTTAACGCACAGTTGTC
This sequence comes from Colwellia sp. MB3u-55, assembly GCF_014076785.1. NCBI lineage: Bacteria > Pseudomonadati > Pseudomonadota > Gammaproteobacteria > Alteromonadales > Colwelliaceae > Colwellia > Colwellia sp. MB3u-55. The sequence goes on along the minus strand of NZ_JACGUS010000122.1, from coordinate 293,392 downwards.
CAAAGTTGGCTGGGTGCTCTATAGTGCCGACTAATGCACTGGCCTTGCCATTGTTAACGGTAATATCAATACCACAACCTACACCACAGTATGCACAAGTTGATTGAACAATATGTGAGGATTGAGAACAACTCATAAAATTTACCTTTAAAACAGAGAATGATATACAGCCCGCTTTATATGGGATGTTTTGTTTATTTATTTATGTTCGAATTTTATTCGATGACATTTAGACAAATATCTTGTTTAACTTTCACAGCACGGCTTGCAAATTCTGCCTCAGCCAGATTTTTCAATAAAGCGCTACAACCGCCACATCCGCTACTGGCTTTAGTACAAATTTTAATATCATCTAGGGTACAAGCTCCTTGATCGATTGAGCTAATAATATGGCTTTTTGTAACCTGATGACATGAACAAATAATGGCGCTATCAGGTAGTGCACCAACGTCTAATGTTGGCTTTTCACCTGACCAAGGCAATATCAGCGCTTCGGGTGATGCCGGTAAATCTATGGCATTAAGCATATATTGCAATAACGTATCGTATTCACGGGTATCACCAATTAATACCGCACCAAGCATTTTGCTTTTATCATTAGAGATAACAATTTTCTTGTAAACGCCCGCCGGTTGATTTTGATAGGTATAAGTTATTGCCCCGGTTGTTTTTGCATGTGCATCACCTATTGATCCTACTTCAACCCCCATGAGTTTTAATTTAGTACTCATATCGGCACCGGTAAACAAGGCTTGTTCACCCATAATATGTTTTGCCGCCACTTTAGCCATCTGATAACCCGGCGCCACTAAACCAAAAATAAAGTTGTTCCAGAGGGCACATTCTCCAATAGCATAGATATTTTTATCTGAAGTTTGGCAGTGGTTATTAATCACAATACCGCCTCGTTCTCCCATTTCAAGTGCGAATGACTTGGCTAGGTTGTCATAAGGGCGAATACCTGCGGAGAATAAAATAAGGTCAGCTTCTAGCTCGGTATTATCACTAAAACAAAGCTTGTAACGACAGTTTTCGCCGTCTTCAATTACGCTGGTGGCTTTTGATGTATGGACCTCAACACCCAAAGCTTCAATTTTTTCTTTTAATAAGCGACCGCCACCCGCATCAATTTGCACCCCCATTAATTGTGGCGCAAATTCTACGACATGGGTTTTTAAGCTTAAGTGACTTAGCGCATTTGCAGCTTCAAGGCCGAGTAAACCACCGCCGATAACTACCCCTACTTTACTGACCTTTGCGCTGGCCTGAATCTTATCTAAGTCGTCTATGGTGCGATAAACCAAACAATGCTCGCGGTCTTTTCCTGGAATAGGCGGTACAAAAGGATAAGAGCCAGTGGCTAAGATGAGTTTGTCATAAGCGATAACTTGGCCGTTTTGCGTGACAACATGCTTATTGCTGCGGTCGATATCAACAACTTTGGCATTAGTTTGAAAATTTACCGTCCAATCTTGGTAAGTTTTTTCGTCAGCCATGGCCAGATCTGCCGCTGTTTTACCGCTAAAGTATGTTGAAAGGTGAACACGGTCATAAGCAAGGCGAGGCTCTGCTGACAAAACGGTTATCTCAATGGCTTGAACAGCTGTGTTCAATTGAGCCAATTGCTCAACAAAGTGGTGACCGACCATGCCGTTACCGACCACGACAACTTTTTGTTTCTCTATGATTTGTTGGTTACTTGAGCTAATTTTATTTACCTGCTGCAATAGTGACATGGGGTTACAATTTGTGATAACGCTTAACAAACCTGTAGAGCGTTATCATTATAAGTGTTTTTGGATAGCTAAAAATTTGCACTTACCCAAAGCCAGATTTTATCGGTATCAACTTTACCAGCAGTAGAATCGCCTGCTGAATAAGCCGCATACTTTAAGCCTGCCTTATAATTATTAGCGAATTTTTTCGCGTAAACGGCATTAATTTCGCTGCCTAAATCATCAACCGTATCGGTTGATTCATCAGCAGAATAATCATGAATTGTCACTGTCCAACCGCCGCCGAATGCTTTACCTGACACAGAGGCATAAAGATCAACCAAGCCTTCTTTTGGTGTGCCTAAAAACTGATCTGCCCAACCATTAAATTTATGCAGTGTCGCCAGTGGTGTTGAAAACCCAACCATTGAATCATCACTGCCCAGAACTTCTGCACCTAATTTAAGGGTTAGCGCATCAAAGCTATAGCCACCTTCTATGGCCATATAGCTTGCAGAGTAGTCAGTTGCGCCGCTTTCTGAATCTTGAGTAGCAAATTCGGCTGAATATGAAAACTTGTCTTTTTTACCGTTAAAACTCACCCCGAAAGTATCTAAGCTATTAGCGGTTCCTTCATCAACTTCTAAGAGATAGCTGTAAACAGTTAGTTTGCCATAACTGGTTTTGTAGGCGAGGTTAAGTAAATGGTCTTTTGCATTAAAATCTTTTTCATTGGAAAAAATACGATTACGTTTATTAATGTAGCTATAGCTCATTTTTACATTGTCTAATGCGTCATAAGTTATGGTCGCGGCATCAAATGTCTGTCTATCTTGACGCCATCCTACATGCCCAACATAACGATGATTATCTAAGGTCAGTACTTGGCGACCGACTTTAGCGGTGATCCCATCTTTTTTGTATTGCACATAAGCTTGGTCTAATTCAGTCGTTTCTGGATCGGCAATAACAGAATATTCAGTATTATTACCCACGGCATCGTTATACTTGTTAATACCCGCCAATTGGCGTGAGTCTTCAAATTCAACAACTGCGGTTAAATTATTGTAGCTAGCACTGGTGTAATTTAGACGAGTTCTTAGCGTTAACGCTGAGGCATCTTTTTTGGTATTGTCTTGATCAACTGTTTCATATCGCAAGTTTAAATCTATACTGGCCTTAGCTTTAGTCTCGCTATTTGCTGTTGCTGAAGCACTGGCACTTGCTAACAAAATCACTGCCGTAATTTTTGAGAATTTATCAACGTTTTTCATGGTTTATCCCTTAAAGTTTTTTAAATTATTTTTATAATTTTTCAATTTAGCGAAATGTATTAAGCAACACTGGACGTCTTTTGTTTTACTTCAGCTTTTTCAGTTGTTTTAGCTGTAGGAATAACTTCAACTTTTCTTTGTTTTTCATACAAAAAAGTTAAAACAGCTGAGCGCAACCGGTTATATTCAACATCTTCTGCTAGCGCTAAACGGTTTCTTGGATGAGGTAAGTTGACGTCTAATATTTCGCCTATTGTCGCGGCTGGCCCGTTGGTCATCATGACAATGCGATCTGATAATAAAACAGCTTCATCTACGTCATGGGTGATCATGATGACGGTGTTGTTAAGCTTTTGCTGAATTTCCATTAATGAGTCTTGCATATGAGCTCGCGTTAAAGCGTCGAGCGCACCAAAAGGTTCATCCATCAAAAGTACTTCTGGTTTCATTGCTAAGGCTCTGGCAATACCAATACGTTGCTTCATACCGCCCGAAATTTCGTCAGGACGCTTGTCTTTTGCATGATCCATATGAACTAAACGTAAGTTATGTTCGATCCATTCTTTCATTTCGCTTGAAGACATTTTATTTTTGAAAACTTGTTTTACCGCTAACTCAATATTTTGATAGGCGGTTAACCAAGGCAATAATGAATGGTTTTGAAAAACAACAGCACGTTCAGGGCCGGGTTCTGTTACTTCTTTGTTATTTAATAATACGCCACCTAATGTTGCTCTGTGCAAACAGGCAACAATATTCAATACGGTTGATTTACCACAACCTGAATGACCTATAAGTGAAATGAATTCACCTTTTTTGATTTGTAAATCAACACCCTTTAACGCGGTAAAGTCGCCTTTAGGGGTTGGAAATACCATATCTACTTTGCTGATGTCTAAAATAATACTCATGTGATTTCCTTAATCCTATATTGGCTAAAGTTGTGAGCTTGATTTGTCCCAAGACAACATTCTTTGCAGTTGCAGCATGGTTCTGTCAAGCATATAGCCAATAAGACCTATGGTTAATACTGCGGTCATAATGCGACTAAGAGATTGCGAGCTGCCGTTTTGGAATTCATCCCAAACGAATTTTCCTAACCCTGGATTTTGTGCCAGCATTTCAGCTGCAATAAGTACCATCCAAGCAATACCTAATGACATTCTCATGCCAGTAAAAATGGCAGGAATGGAAGCAGGTAAAACAATTTTTTGAATATGCACGTGTTTAGGCAGGCTTAATACTTTACTGACATTTACCCAGTCTTGATTTATTGAGGCCACACCGAAAGAAGTGTTGATGACCATAGGCCAAAGACTACATAAAGTGACTGTGACTAAAGAGGTGATAAATGATTTAGCAAACATAGGATCAGGGGATACATAAAGTGCACTGACTACCATGGTTACTATCGGTAGCCAAGCCAAAGGAGATACGGGTTTAAAAATTTGTATAATAGGGTTTATTGCCGTATTTAAATTTTTACTTAAACCAATGGCAATACCTAAGGGAATAGCAACAACAGCAGCCACTAAAAAGCCACTAATTACCGTCACTAAACTGGTGAATATTTGGTCTAAAAATGTTTCTTTACCAGTATAAACTCGTATTTTAGCTTGATAGCTTGGATCTTTTGCCATACGCACTTTATTTCGTAAGTCCTGGCGAATATAAAAAGCATCTTCTTTGTCGCGTTCAGCATTATGCTCATCAATTAAATTAACTACTTGAGTAGCCACTGCACTGGGTCCAGGGAATTTTCCGAGCGAAGTATCAATGCTACTTGCCGTAAACGACCATAGCAGCATAAAACAGAAGATACCGGCCATAGGTAATATCAACGCTTGTGCCTTTTCTGAAATAAAGGACCCGATTATTTTGTTATTACTCATTGGCACAATACCTAATGTTTTTTTATTAATTACAGCCGTCATTTTTGTTCTCCTTTATGCGCTGCCAGTTAATTGACGGCGCATAACTACTCAGTAAAGTACTGGCTAAAATACGACAAGGTTCTAAAGTTTGTCACCAGCTTTTAGGCCAATTTTAAACTTGTTTATATAAGCGTTTGGTTGAGTACCGTCATAAACAATGTTGTCAATAAAGTGTTTTTGAGGAGTACGGAAACCGTCTTCACCGACTAAGTCTGAAAAGTCGCTTTTAGACAATAACTTGTCATCAACTAATGATTGCGCTGCAGCCATGTAAATATCAGGACGATAAACTTGTGCGGCAATATCTTTGTACCAACTATCAGGTTTGTCATCGCTAATTTGTCCCCAACGACGCATTTGTGTTAAATACCAAATAGCATCAGAGTAGTAAGGGTAAGTGGCGTTGTAGCGAAAGAATACGTTGAAGTCAGGTACTGAACGGACATCACCTTTTTCGTACTCGAAAGTCCCTGTCATGCTGTTTGCGATAACGTCGTAATCAGCACCAACATAGTTTGACTGAGATAAAATTTTCACTGCTTCTGGACGATTAGCATTATTGTTGTCGTCTAACCATTTAGCGGCACGAATTAGTGCGCGTGTTAAACGAATGGTGGTATTTGGGTATGTTTCAGCAAAGGCTTTAGTAATACCAAATACTTTTTCTGGGTTGTTCTTCCAAATTTCATAATCGGTAACGACCGGCACACCAATGCCTTTAAATACGGCTTGTTGGTTCCAAGGTTCACCTACACAATAACCATAAATAGTGCCGGCTTCCATTGTGGCTGGCATTTGTGGAGGAGGGGTTACTGACAACAGCACTTGTGCGTCAATCTTTCCTGATGTATCACCTTTATGAGGAGCGTAAAATCCAGGATGAATATCACCAGCCGCTAACCAATAGCGTAACTCGTAGTTATGTGTCGACACTGGAAACACCATACCCATGTTGAAAGGTTTACCTTCATCAAGATACTTTTCTACAACAGGTTTTAAGGCATCCGCTTTAATCGGATGAACAGGTCTTCCATCGGCTTGCTTAGGAATATTGACCTTCATTTGCTTCCAAATTTCATTAGAAACAGTAATCGCATTGCCATTTAAGTCCATTGAAAAAGGTGTAATGATTTCAGCTTTAGTCCCGTAACCAATCGTTGCTGCAATGGGTTGGCCAGCAAGCATGTGAGCACCATCTAAACGACCATCTATAACGCCATCAAGCAATACTTTCCAGTTCGCTTGTGATTCAATCGTGACGTATAGTCCTTCATCTTCAAAAAAGCCTTTTTCATAAGCAATCGCGATGGGGGCCATGTCAGTTAATTTAATAAAGCCAAATTTAAGTTCTTCTTTTTCTGGGTAGCCTAGCTCTGCTGCTTGTAAAGACGAAGTCAGTAGGGAGCCAGAAATACATAGTCCTGCAATTACAGTACGGCATAATTTTTTATATTCATTTTTTAAAGTTGTTTTCAACATACCTTTCTCCAAATAAAAAAGCCCACAGTACTTCGGATACAATCCGAGTACTGTGGGCTTCAATGCCAAACTAACAATGACTACGTCGTTGCAGTGCGATTAGTTTTAACGAAATAAGTTTTGAGTCAATTTTCACTTTATCGTTAAAACAACCGCTGTTGATTGAATGAACATGAAAACGCTATTAACTATAAAGCACAATTAGTGCCATTTATTAATTGTATTTAAAATCAGTGGTTTACTTTGTTTTATGTGTTTATGATTAAATACTTTGCTCCAACAGTGATAAGTATTTGCACTATTTTGGTGTCTATAGAGCTGCAGGCAGATACTCCATTTTAATAAAGGCTCTACTTATTCTTGTATATAGCAGCTTGATAAATATCTTCCCTGTAGATCGAAGCAATGTCTAGATCCGTTATTTGTTGTCTGTTTATGTGCCCACACGCTTGCATTAATTTGGCAATGTTTTCAACGTAATGATGTGCTGGCCTATTGAATGTGGGATCACCTAATGTCGAAAATTGTTGATAACTTTCTACTTTACGTGGTGATGTATTGTTAAGGGTTAGGCAACTTCCCATTAATGAAGGCGCAATTACGTCGATATGTGTGTCTAAATACTTTGCACGACTCAATAACCTCGCTGCTTCAAAGCGATTGGGAATATTTTCAAGCCATTGGCATGCTTCATATAAAGCAGATATTAAGGCAAATGTTGTTTCTGGGTGCTTAACTTGCCAATCAGACATTAATCCAAGCACCTTCTCAGGTGAATCTTCCCATAAGTCAGAAGAAGTAACACCTGTGATGCCAACACCTTCTCGAACCGCTTTAGCATTCCAAGGACTACCGACACAAAATCCATCAAGATCCCCTGAATGCATAGAAGGCACCATGTTTGAAGGAGGTACAATTAATAAATTAATGTCTGATGGATCGATATCACTATTCTTTAGCCATTCAATAAGTTGATAATGATGACAGCTATAAGGAAAAACGACAGCGAAGGTTAATTTATTACCTTCTTTTTTTCGTTGCTCTATTTCATGTCTCAATATATTGGCCGAAAATGGCATACTGATCTCATTGGTATTGTGTTGTAATAATATTTTTTGGTAGAGTTTAGTCGATAACGTGATGCCATTACCGTTACGGCTCAATATCATTGGGGCAATCACGGTTGACTTTTGTCCGTGTAAACCTAAGTTACAGGCAATGGGCATAGGGGCTAACATTTGGGCGGCGTCAATAACTCCGCTATGCAATTTATCTCTTAATGTGGCCCAAGAATTTTGTTTGGTTAGGTTTACGTTAAGCCCCCATTTTTCGTAAAATCCCATTTCATGAGCAATGACTAAGGGGGCACTATCTGTTAATGGCATAAAGCCAAGGGTTATATTTTTTTTTTCAATATTAAGCATAATTGATATTCTCTACAATTTTTTAACACGTCTTTAAATATCTAAAAAATGCTAGCAACAGAAAGGATATTTTTGGCAACATCATCCATTTTTTGGCTGTTATCCATCGCTATTTTTCGAATGAAGTGATACGCATCTATTTCAGACAGTTGTTTTGTTTCCATTAACCAACGTTTAGCTTTATCGATACTTTTCTGACTAGACAATTTTTGTTTAGTGTCAGCAAGTTCTTGTTTTAGTCCTTGAAAAAGCTCAAATCTCGCAATAGCCACATCAATAATTGACTTCACTCTTGTTTGGTTAACTTCCCCTACCACATAAGCACTAACCCCTGATTTGACCATCTGATTAATGGTAGTATTGGCACATTGTTGTTCTGAAAAAACTACGATAGGTTTAGGGGCGAATTGAGAAATTTTATTAAGGTTTTCAAGCATATCTCTGTTTGGAGATTCTATATCAATAATGATAACGTCTGGGTTTAGCTGTTTAACATCTCTTAATAAAGGTACGCCAGAATGAGCAACATGATAGATATCATATTGCTCATTTATCAGTACGCTCATTAATACCTTTGCTTTTGCATGGTTTATTTCGGCAAGCAATACTTTTAATCCTGAAGGAACATCCTGATGTATGGTATTTTTATTAGGCAAAGACAAGGTTTTATTTTTCAATTTATTCAAATTAAAATCAAGAATTAAGTATATTTAGAATATTAAAGCATAATTCACACCAGAAGTTTAATTTATTTAATATCAATTGGTTAAGTTTTTACTTTTGTTTTCTATACTCGTTTTTATTAGTTTTTGATGCAGAGATGCACCAAAATAACCTCTTCCAGTATTAACTGTTTTAAACACGTTAGCATGTAGGATTGGGATAACTAATCTTCGCGTATGCTGACATTTTTGTAGCCGATGCTAAGTGAGTCATATTAGGCTTAAATTTAATGATGAATGGTAAAAAAATATAAATCCCAGCATTGTTGACTTTGCTAGGATTTTTATGAAAATAAAGGATAAAATCCTTAACCAAATATTTCTAACTTTCCATCAGTAACGCGTGTTTCATAGGTTTTAATCGCTAAGGTATCATCATCTAAACAGGCTCCTGAATTTAAAACAAAGCGCTGTTTTAATAAGGGTGAAGCAACGTAAATATTACCTTTAGTTTCACCAATTAAACCACGGTATAAAACGTTTGCTTGACCAAAGGGATCAAAGTTAGAAATAGCATAAACGGTGTCCTTGCCTACTTGGAATAAAGCCACTTGTTCTTTGTTTGCTAATAATGCACAAACACCTGAATTTTTAATTAAATCACTGGTTGAGCAAATGGTTTGCCAGCTATTTTCTGTTGTCATTTTATTTTCCTTATTCGTAAACGTATTTATGAAGGTGTTAAATCAACGGCTTGAATTTGAACGCCATATTTTTTCTCATCACCTTGAGCGGGTCTAATTTGATCACGCTCAGTAACGAATTCGATGTTGCCATCGACAGTGTCAGAGTTAACAAACTGACGAAAACGCTTTAATTGCTCTTCACTTTCGATGGTTGTTTTCCACTCACATTGATAGGTATCAACGACATTTTGCATTTGCTTTTCTAATTCAGCATTAATCCCTAAGTGATCGTCCTTAACTATTTTCTGCATGTAGGCTAAGCCGCCTTCTAGGTTTTCTAACCAGACAGAAGTACGGGTTAAACGATCTGCTGTGCGCACATAAAACATTAAGTAACGATCGATATATTTCACTAAGGTTTCATCATCTAAATCAGTCGCGAATAAGTCGCCATGGCGAGGCTTCATGCCGCCATTGCCACTGACGTATAAGTTCCAGCCGTTTTCAGTAGCAATAATACCAATGTCTTTACTTTGTGCTTCAGCACACTCGCGTGTACAGCCCGAAACCGCAAACTTAATTTTATGAGGAGAACGCAAGCCCTTGTAGCGATCTTCTAAGAAAATGGCCATTGCCATGCTGTCTTGTTGGCCGTAACGACACCAAGTGCTGCCAACACAAGATTTAACCGTACGTAACGATTTACCATAGGCATGACCAGTTTCCATACCTGCATCAATTAAGCGTTTCCATATCGCCGGTAATTGGTCAACACGTGCGCCGAATAAGTCGATACGTTGGCCGCCTGTTACTTTGGTATAGAGGTTATATTCTTTAGCGACTTCACCAATAACAATTAACTTATCTGGGGTTACTTCACCGCCTGGCATACGGGGAACGACAGAATAAGTACCATCTTTTTGCATATTACCTAGAAAGACATCGTTGGTGTCTTGCAGTGATACATGGTCGGGTTTTAATATGTAATCGTTCCACACCGAAGCGAGAACAGACGCTGCTGCTGGCTTACAAATTTCACAGCCTAGACCTGAACCGTGTTTTTCTAATAACAGGTCAAAGGTTTTAATTTGTTCTGCTTGCACAATGTGAAATAACTCAACACGGCTGTAAGCAAAGTGTTCGCAAAGGTCAGTGCTAATTTCTACCCCACGTTTTTCTAATTCGTGATCTGTTACTTTTTTCAATAAGGCGGCACAACCACCACAGCCTGTTCCTGCTTTCGTTGAAGACTTTACTTCACCGACATCAACGGCGCCACAATTAATAGCAGCGATAATATCGCCTTTGGTGACATTCAAACATGAACAGATAGTTGCGGTATTAGGTAAAGCATCTACGCCTAAGGTGGGTTTTTCGCCTGAGCTGGGTAAAATTAAACCGTCAGGATTTTCTGGTAATTCAATACCATTTAAGGCGTATTGCAATAAGGTATCGTATTCACTGGTATCACCCACTAAAACCGCACCTATTAATTCTTTACCATTGGCACTGACCACTATTTTTTTATAAATTTGGTCAGGTTGGTTTGAATAGACGTAGCTTTTACAACCTTGAGTACGGCCATGAGCATCGCCGATCGATCCCACATCCATACCCATTAATTTTAATTTAGTGCTCATATCTGCACCAGTGAACTGCTGTTCACCGCCAATAATGTTATCTGCGGCCACTTTAGCCATAGTGTAACCTGGCGCCACTAAGCCAAAAATAAAGTTATTCCACAAAGCACACTCACCAATAGCGTAAATATTTTCGTTAGAGGTTTTACAGTTGTTATCAACCACAATGCCGCCTCGCTCGCCAACCGCTAAATCAAATTCACGTGCTAAATTATCATAGGGGCGAATACCGGCTGAGAATAAGATGACGTCAGTTTCTAAATGTGTTCCATCGGCAAAATTCATTCGGTGAACACATTCTTCACCGTCGACAATTTCATTGGTGGCTTTTTGTGTATGTACCTGAACACCAATGCCTTCGATCATTGAACGCAATAAAGCGCCGCCGTCTTTGTCTAATTGCACACCCATCAATTGTGGGGCAAACTCTACAACGTGTGTCTGCAGGCCTAGTTCTTTAAGGGCGTTAGCGGCTTCTAAACCTAATAACCCCCCACCAACAACCACACCAACTTTACCCGCTTTAGCTGACGCTTGAATGTCTTCTAAATCTTGAATAGTACGATAAACCAAACAATGGTCACGTTCTTTACCTGGAATAGGGGGAACAAAGGGGTATGATCCTGTCGCCATAACTAATTTATCGTAAGCGAAAATGTCACCCGACTCAGTCGTAACAGTTTTTGCAGCTTTATCAATATCAGTGACTTTTGCGTTGGTAAAAAAATTAACGCCTATTTCGTTGTAATATGCTGGCGTAGTCATGGCTAAATCATCAGCAGTTTTTCCAGAAAAGTACTCTGATAAGTGAACGCGGTCATAAGCTAAACGGTCTTCAGCTGATAGAACGGTAATTTCATAGCCGGCATGTTTCGCCATTTCATCAACAAAGTGATGGCCAACCATGCCATTACCAACGACGACGATCTTCTGAGGTTGTGTACTCATTTTTGGAACCCTACTTCTTTAAATTACTGCTGTATTAGCAGAATTAGATAATGATTTGTTATTAGCAATAAACGAACCAAGTAGTTTTCTCAATAAATTCAGTCAGATAGTTATTTAGGTGTGAGTTGTAACAGCGATTTTGCACTGCAGTGAAGGCATCAACGCACCAGAGGTGTGCACCATAATCATCAGCGGTAAGTGCAAAGGGGAACGGGTTAATTAATTAAAGATACCATCAAGGCAATAAACAATAAGGTTGATACTAATTGCCAAAAAAAGATAGGATCACGCTTTAACAAGGGTTGGTTTTTGTATTCTTCAACGGCAGATGAACTCGGTTTATTTAAATCACTAAAAAATTCTGAAAAGGCTCTATAGCGCTGTCTTGGGTCTGCAGCTGTTGCTTTTTGAAGGCTTAAATCTAACCACAAGGGCAGCTCTGGTCGAAACTGTTTAATGCTACGATATTGTATGTCGTTATAATTTTTAATGGTGACTTCAGCACGTTGCATTGGTTTGTAAGGAAGTTCACCAGATAACATTTCATAACAAATAACCCCCAATGAGAATAGGTCACTTTGATAATCAGCTTGCATATGCAATAAGGTTTCAGGCGCAATGTAATTTAATGAACCGTGTGGCACTTGTTCTTTTATTGTTTCTTGGTTTTCATCAAGTGAAGCGACAAATACGGTGCCGTAATCAATCAATTTAATTTGACCATATTCATCGATCATAATATTGTCGGGCTTTAAGTCGCGGTGAACTAAATCTAAACGTTGAAATGATCGTAATGCGCCGATCACTTGTTTCATTATATCGCGGACCTGCGCAATGCTAGGTTTAGGGTTGTCATGTAACCATTCACCCAGGGTTTGACCTTTAATGTATTCACATACATGGTATAAAAACTGGCTGTCTTTTTTAGCAGATAATACACGCATGACATTAACGTGTTTAATGCGTTCTCCCACCCAAGCTTCCCGCATAAAACCTTGTAAATAAAAGGCGTCATCTGAAAAGTTAGCAGAGGGTGCTTTTAACACATAAGGCTTATCTGTTTTAACATCGACGACTAAATACAAGTGTGAACGAATACTGGCGTGTATTATTTTTTTAACGAGGTAATTATCAAGCTTTTGACCAACTTTTAATGCCGGAGGGATCGCTTTTGAACTCAGGTCGCGTTCAATTTCTGCCAGTTTCCGATTCGGTATCGCGTCAATATAAACCAGTAAGCAGGTTACATTGTCATGACTACCGCGCTCAAGTGCGGTGGCAACAATTTTTTCAGAAAGAGCTTCTAAGTCAGACTTATTGGGTGATAACGGCAATGAATCAAAGAGTGTTTTAAAAGCAGCTTTACTAACAAAGTCATGAATACCATCACAACTTAGCATGAATAAATCTCCTGCCTGTAAATCGACTTGATAAACATCAACTTCTAAATGGCTATCAGCACCTAATGCGCGTGTTAATAAATCCTGTTGCCCTATTTGTTTACGATTATGATCACGGGTTATAATTTCTAATTGTTGCTGGCGATATTTTGTTATACGGGTATCGCCAACATGAAAAATATAACCGGTGTTTGATTTAGCAATAAGCGCTGAAAAAGTCGTTAGCCATTGAGGCGAGTCTTGATTAACTAGAGCATCAACAAATCCGCTTTGTGAATACAACCAGTTATTTAAACTGCTTAATACTTTAGCGGCAGATTTCTGTGTAGACCATGTTTCGGGCGTAGCAAGATACTCTTGAATAAATTGAGTGACCGCAAGTTGTGAAGCTTCAGCGGCTTTACTTGCGCTCGATACTCCATCTGCTATCGCCACAACCGCGCCTTTAGCGCGTAATTCAAGCTTTTTTGGCACAATAGCAGCAAAAGCGTCTTGGTTTTCTGCCTTTAAACCTTTATGAGAAAAACCACCAAAGCATAGTTGTAAATCTACAACCGTGCTTTGGAGCGTTTGCTTGTCTGTATTGATAACAGTCATGTTAGCTTAGTGACCGACATTAATTAATTCAACTGTGCCATCTTCACGTACCTCAGTCATTGTGCCTTTTGGCTCTACCATAAAGAGTAATGTAATAAAGCCTACCACAGCGGTAGCGGCAATCACCATAAAGAAAGTCGAGTAATCAACCATAGTTAATACGGTTAAGTAAACCACCGCACCCACGTTACCGTAAGCGCCTGTCATACCGGCAATTTGTCCCGTTAAACGACGTTTAATTAAGGGGACTGCTGCAAATACAGCTCCTTCACCCGCTTGCACGAAAAAAGAACAAGCCATAGCTGTTACTACTGCTAGGGCTAATGGCCATTCTCCGGTGATTTCAGACATGGAAAAATAACCCACAGCTAAACCTGCTGTTAAAATTAATAAGGTTTTCTTTCGGCCAAACTTGTCTGATAGCCAACCACCACCAGGACGAGACATTAAATTCATAAATGCATAAGTAGAGGCTAACATCGCTGCGTACACCATGCTTAATTCGAATGTTTCAGCGAAGAATAATGGTAACATCGAAACAACGGCCAACTCAGAACCGAAAGTTGCAAAATAAAGCACATTTAACACAGCCACTTGCTTGAATTCGTAACGATGAATTTCTTCGACCGGTTTTGAAAATAAGTGACCGTTTACTTTAATGGTTTGTTTTAATTCAATGGCAAACAAAACCACTAAGCTAATGTAGGCAATGACGGCACTTTGTTCTGTTAATAAACTGACACCGGCAGGTGATAATTTCCAGGTGAGTAAAGCTAAAGCGCCATACATAGGAATTTTCATAACGAGTAATAAGAAGAAGTCGCCCGTTGAGGTCACTTCCATTGCACCTGTTTGTTTAGGTTTGAAATACGTTGAACCCTTAGGTGTATCCGTTACGTTTTGATACCAGACAACACTGAAAACCAAGCTTAATACACCGGTAAAAGCAACGGCGTATCTCCAGCCATCTTCACCACCAAAGGCTAATGCTAGTGTAGGTAGTGACATGGCAGCAGCGGCTGAACCAAAGTTACCCCAACCCCCATAAATGCCTTCAGCCGTCCCTAATTCGTTAGCGGGGAACCATTCAGAAACCATACGGATTCCAATAACAAAACCCGCACCAATAAAACCTATTAAGAAGCGCGAAAGTGCCGCTTGTTCAAACGTATCTGCAAGCGCAAACATAAAACAAGGGATACTACAGACACCAAGCAAAACCGCGAATGTTAAGCGCGGACCGTATTTATCGGTGAGCATACCAATGACAACACGTGCTGGAATAGTTAACGCTACGTTTAATAACATTAATGTTTTTATTTCAGCTTTTGTTAGCCCTAATGAATCAGCAATAACTGAGACCAAGGGAGCAAAGTTAAACCAAACAGCAAACGTAATGAAAAACGCTATCCAACTCATATGTAATGCTTTCATCTTACCTTTGAATGAAAATATATTGAGACCTTCTTGACCGCTCATGTACCACTCCTAAAATTGAGTCAATTAAATAAGCAGGTTTATTTAATACTCATCATTGATTGAGTTACGTAGAGCAAAGGTAGTGCCATCATTATTACTTTATCTATCACATTGTTTTAAAAGCTTTTATTGTTATTTCTCTTGCGCGGATGACTTTTAGTGCACAACACAATGACGATTACGCACACATAGAGTGCAAAAACAGAGTAAGTAATCAATGCATCATAAATGAGCGCTGATATTAGGCATATACCTTTAACAAGCAGTCAATAAAACAGTAATGGTATTACCTTCCTTACAAGTACAATCCTTAAAAAAACGATTGTTGTTGCGAGAGATTAGTTAGATGAGCGCTTTATGGTTGAGTCATTAGTGGGATTGATTTGAGCTTAGGTCACCAGAAAAATGATGACTGAACGGTCCGCTTGATTAAGTCTCAAGTGATGTTATTTCAGATGTAGTGGCTTGGTGTTTAAAAGTACCAAAGCCATTTATTAGCGTATGGATTAAGAGGGTGAATAAAATGGCTGTGCTAAAACAGAACGCCGCTTAAATCTCCTTAATGACTTATCTGGAAAATTAACGACTAGGGGTTTTCCCCTATATAAAGTAGGGGCTGTTCCCGATGGTCTTATTTGCCAAAATCTAGTCAAATAATAGCGTAAATAAAATACACTTTTAAAGACGGGTAGATATAAAGTATGAAGGCAACAATAAAGAACATGGCATTAACCATGTCAATCGCAGGTATCAGCCTAAGTGCAACCGCAGCTGCAGTAATTGGTTCTCAATTAGAGCAACAATTACAAAATATGACAGTAACGGACAGTGCTATGGTTGTTGTTTCCTATGATCAACTTGATGCATTAACAACTACCCAGTTGCAAAGCTTATTAAACCTTGGTTTAACTCAAGGTGTACAGTTTAAATCACTACCTATTGTTGGTGTGATGGCAAACGCCAGTCAGATTAATCACTTAGCGGCAATGCCAGGTGTTCGTTCGATATTCGCTAACCGTTCATTAGAATATTATAATGCTGAAGCACGTCAGATAACAGGTGTAGAAAAACTGCAATCTAGCACATTCGATAGTAACAATGGCATGAAATACACGGGTAAGGGCGTTACCGTTATTGTTAATGATTCAGGTATCGATGCAACATTAGATGATTTAGAATATGGCGTTAAAGTGATTGAAAATGTGCAAGGCGTTACCCATGCTCAAGCGCTTTCCTTAACAGGTTTTGACGGTATGTGGCTAGAAGGTCAACGTAACACTGACTTAAATGTTGGTCATGGAACACATTGTGCCGGTACTGTCGGCGGTTGGGGGACTCAGTCTGGCGGCAAATACCAAGGTGCGGCGCCTGGCGCTGATATTATTGGTTATGGCTCGGGCGCGGGTCTTTCTATTTTAGATGCGCTGGGCGGCTATGATTATGCTATTACCCACGTTTGGGATTTTAACTCGCCCATTCGAGTGATGAGTAACTCTTGGGGCTCTAGTGGTAAATATGACTCTGCAGGTCCAATATCTTTAGCGTCTTATAAAGCTCACAGAATGGGTATTATGTCGGTATTTGCTGCCGGTAATAGTGGTTCAGGCGAAGACACGCATAATCCATATGCTCAAATTCCATGGGGTATCTCTGTTGGTGCAAGTACCAAGCAAGGCGATTTAATCGATTTTTCATCGCGTGGTAAACGTGGTGAAAACGGTAATTTTAGTATGCCAGACGGTTCAGCTTGGACTTATATCAATGAAGTGACTATTGTTGCCCCAGGCGTTGATATTATTTCGACTCGTGCTAAAACCAATATCGCTTCTAATGGCGGTGCCGATGATATTGGCGTGATTGAAAACGAATACTTACCATTTTACACAAGAATTTCAGGCACTTCGATGGCAGCGCCTCATGTTGCCGGTATTATTGCCTTGATGTGGGAAGCTAATCCCAATTTAACCAATTTACAAATAAAAACTATTCTTCAAGAAACCGCTACTAATATGCCCGGTTACCAATCTTGGGAAGTGGGCGCGGGTCATGTCAATGCATATGCAGCAGTTGCTGGAGCCCTAGGTTATAACGAACAAAACAGTGCAACGGTGAACAATCTCAATACATTTAATGCCAATGCGATTATTATTGATGATGAAGCACCTGAGCCATTTAGCGTTTTATTTACCCCAGTAGGTGAACCTGAAGTCCATCTATTTAACGTTCAAGATGATGCCGCATGGATAAGTGCTTCGTCTGAAACATTGGCCAATCTGGTTAAACTTAAATTGGAAGCTCCAGACGGTACCGTCTATTTTGGTAACTTAACAACGCCTGTGCTAAGTAGCACCATGCGAGTTTCTGCACCAGCACAAACCGGGAAATGGAAACTATCTGCCTTTGGCATCACTTCTTTATCAGGTGTACAAGCTGATCCAACAGGTACCACTAATGGTCCTGGTATTCCTGAATATATCGAAGGTGATATTTCGATTTTAACCTCAGGTGGCTACGAGGGGTTAAACGACATTGCCGGACATCCTGCAGAAAAAGCAATTGAATTTGCGGTCAGTGAGCGTTTAGTTGATAGTAAAAACGATCAATCTTATCGTCCTGATGCTAAGTTAAGACGTAAAGAGCTGGCGCAATATTTAGTCATGGGTATGTCAATTAGGCAGCACCGTGGCTTCTTAAATGATAATAAAACCGTCTTTACAGATGTTAACGCAAAACACGCACCTTTTGTTGATGCCGTCACGGAAACTGGCTCAGCACTTAAAGATCGAGTACAAAACCAAGCACCGGTGATGATCTCTAATGGTGATAGTTTTCAACCACACGCTAAGGTGAATAAACAAGAGTTAGCTTATTCACTGGTACAGGCACTCGGATTAGAAAGACAAGTTAAAGACTTTAGTAGTGAGATAACCGTTGAATATAACGGTGAACGTATTGCTATTAGGGACTCAAGCGATATTAATGAAGCGCTAAAAAGTTATGTGCAGGCTGCAATAGATATGTCATTAATCGGGGTTCGTTTCGCGATTGAACAAGGACCTTATGACCTATCGCCAACTGTTGTTGCATACTTTGAACCAGCCAGCGTTGTTAAGCGTGGAGATTATGCCATTATCATTAGTCGATTATATGATGGATATTTACGTAAATAACTGTTAACAATTAACATTTATATAATTAACATCGATAACAAAACCAACCTTACTAGGCTTGGTTTTGTTGTTAGTAAAAGCACCATAGAACTTGCTAATTGACGTAGATCAACGTAGGTTCTAGTTAGAACAGTGTAAAAAATAATCTGATGACATTGTCAGGTTACTACCCAGAGGACAAAATATGTTGCATATAAAAAAGCTACTTACTTTAGTACTAACATCAACAGCTATGTTGGTCAGTACAATCTCATTCGCTTCTGAATCGGTGTCAGTCAACGTACAAGGTAATAAGGTCGAGGCGGTTATTCATTTACCAGGCAATATTTCTGCCGATATGACTCTACAATTTGAAAATGCAGTTGGTTTAACGAAAGAGAGTTTAGGACTAACGGCAGAAATTATTGACGTTACCTCATTAGATTTTATTGACCGTTTACCCGATGGCTTAAATATCTCTCCCTCTGCAGCATTTCCAATGATGATTACCATTGAGCCTTTGGCGAACAGTGGTTTTTCATTTTCAGGATTAGCATCGGTTGATTTACATACGCATAATTTAGAATATACCGCGGGTACACCGCTGCGATTCTTTAAAGCGCCACTTAATGGTGAGTTTAAAGATATCACTATGACTATGGGTGCCGGTAGCTATAGAACACGTGGTTCAACAGGGCGTTTCTCACAATTTATTATTGTTGCCGATTTACGGGCTCCGTTGGTTGTTGTTAACCAAAAATTTAACGATTTACAAACCGCACTTAATGATTTTTCATCCAAAATAAATGCAGCGGTTTTTTCAATGTTACTGCAAGATGTAAATGAAATTAACCAACTTATTTTGTCGAACAATTACCATATGGCGAGTAGTAAGCTTAATGACTTTAATCGCCGTATTAATGATAATAAAGGTATAAATATTCCTGATGTTTGGCGTTCAAGTCGAGATATTCATAATGTTGCTGGCGAGCTTATGGCTTATGCCAACACCTTACGGTTCAGCTTGCGATTAATCAAATAGCATCGACAAAATAGTGTTCAATTAAGGGTGATCTTATGCCAGCTAAAATTACAATTTGTTATCCGGACCAACCAGCGATAGAAAGTTTTCTTTATGAAGATAATGGTTACCGTTTAGGGCGTTCTCACGAATGTGAGTTGTTGCTTGATCACCCAACAGTTTCTCGCCAGCATGCTAAAGTTGCCCATTTAAACGAAATTTGGCAACTCGATGATGAGCGCAGTCGTAATGGCACTAAAGTTAATGGTATAGCCATTACCCATTCTACTTTAAAAGATGACGCGATTATTTCTATTGGCGAACTCGATTGTCTTTTTGAAACTAAGTCGTCAAAACAAGTTGATGCGATAATTACTCACAATGCATGGCGGTTGTCGAGTAGCCAAACACCTACTTCAATACCGTTGACCGAGCATTTAAAACAAAATCTCTCTGAACAATTGCAAAATATTATCATGTTAACGGGCACTCAACGCGGTATCGTCTTACTTGGCGATACGTTAGCTTCACTTAATGTGAGTATTGCCCATGGTATGCAGCGAAATGATTTTAAACTATCAGAGTTTGAAGGCAGTGTTGGCGCGATAACACGTTGTTTTGAAAGCGGACAAAACGTGGTTGCCATGGATGTTTCATGCCATGAACTGTTAAGTGCTCGTAAAAGCATTGAACTGAAAAAAATTGCTGCTTTAGCCTGCATCCCACTGTTTTATGAGCATAAAGTGGTGGGAATTATTTATACCGACAGCAAAATGTCTGATAAAGTGCTGACCGAGTTGGATATAGAAATCTTAAGCAGTATGAGCCAACAACTCGAAGCAACCGTTCAGGCGATGTTGCTGCAACAATCTATTGATTCATTGCAACTAATTCTTAATGAGAACTCGATATGGACATCTAGCGAAAAAGACTGTAGTTTGCTTAATTTGTGCCACTAATACTATATTATTAGTAAAAAGGCTGTATGAGCGATTCGAAATCACCCAAGTTAATACATAGCGATGATGATCAGCTAAATGCGACTCAAATAATACCCTTATCTAAGCCGCTTGATGCTGGAGAGTGTCTTGTTGGTCGTTTTGAAATTGAAAGTCTGCAAGGACAAGGCCGTTATGGTTTTGTTTACCGCGCCTATGATAAGCAGCTCGATACCGTTATCGCCATTAAAGTCCTCAACACATCGCTGAGTCAAGATAAGCAAACCATTGCTGATTTTAAAAAAGAATTATTATTGGTTCGTCAATTAAGTCACCCCAATATTATCCGCGTTCATGAATACTACCAAGATGAAGATGTTCACTTTTTAACCATGGATTGGATTTCGGGTAGCAGTCTAGAAGAAGCTATTGCATCAAATTCACTCACAACTGAACAAACTTTTCAAATTATTGAGCAATTATTAGATGGCTTAGCCTTTGCTGAAAAAGCGGGCGTTACTCATAAAGATATTAAGCCTGAAAATATCATGTTAGATGAGTCAGGTCGGCTCTTTATTGCTGATTTTGGCTTGTCTGCTTTTAATAAAGAAAGTAACGCTGACAGTGTTTCAGGGACACCTTATTATGCGCCACCTGAGTATTTACAAACCGGTAAAATAAACTTAACCACTGATTTGTATGCCGCAGGTGTAGTGATCTTTCAATTATGTTGTCACGGTTTACCATTTAGTGGCCACTCGGTCGATGAAATTTTACAGACTAAGTTGTTAGATAAACCTAAATTTAAGGCCGTTAAAGAAGAGTTTACCTTTCTAAAGTCATGGTCATTAACACTCATTTCTCCGCATCCCGCATCCCGACCCACTAATATTAGCCATGCGCAGAATCAATATATTAGTTTATTAGCAGAAAAAGATAATAAACCTATCAGCAAAAAGCGGTTAATAGTGACGGTTATGTCGATGATGGTATTTTTTATCATCGCAGTGGTTTTGTTTATGAATCGTCAAACACCGATTAAAGCCAATGCGGTCGATCATTACGCGGTGGCGATATTGCCTTTGCAGACACAAGAGGGCGCATTTGATCAAACTTTTGCTAACTATTTGAATTACCAATTAACCGATATTAAGAACTTAAGGGTGATTGAACAATCGAGATTAAGCCAGCTATTAGCACAACTGGGTATTACACCTCCCATTGATGACGCTAATATGGAGTTGATATCTGACTTACTGCAGATTGACGTGCTTATTAGCCCACAAACCTTTATTGCCGGTTCTGAGGCTAAAGATATTCAGTTTCAGTTGGTATCTGTTGATGGTTTTAATATTCAACGCGAAACCTTAATAAAAGCTCCTTATGACAAGAAAGATTGGCAAGAAGTGACTCGACATTTTGTTGATAAATTTAGGCAGCGTTTAGACATAGAAGTGAATGCCGAAAAAACCATTGAGATTGAAGAAAACCCTTTAGTTGATTTATTTCCTATTAAAACACTTATTTTAAAGGGTGACTTTGAGCAGGCGCAGCAAGTGTTAAGCCAAATATTAGTGAGAGAACCTACTGCTGCGCAAGCTTGGCTGCAACAAGGTGAATTAAACCTGACGATAGGTTTATTCATGGAAGCCGAACAGGCTTATAGCCAAGCGATAGCATTAAGCGCCACTAATTCTTATACGGCGAAACTAGCGAGTGCACGCTTAAATGATTTAGCGGGTAAAGTCGAACAAGCTCAAGCTGATTATTTAAGCTTAGTGAATGCATTTCCTTACAACACTGAACTTAAGATGATGCTATCAGAGTTCTATTTTTTAATTGAACAACATAAAAAAATGGAAGTCTTATTACAAGAAGTGGTAAAAATTGATCCAAACCATCCTAGTGCATGGTTTATGTTAGGTAGAGTGGCATTTTTACAAGGTGATTTTGAAAAAGCGTTAAATGAATATTTTGTTAAGGCACTGATCACCGCTAAAAAACTAAAAAATCGTGTTCAAGAAGGTGAGGCGCTAAATGCCTTTGGTGTTGTTTATGAACAGTTAGGAGAAACAGAACTTGCCTTTGATTATTATCAACAATCGTTAAAAATTAGAAGACAACTAACTAACTTAGCCGATGCAGCGACCACTATGACTAACTTAGCCGCTATGCATTTAGCGGTTGGCGAATACCAGCAGACGGAACAATACCTAACAGAAAGTTTAGCTATCTATCAGAAGTTAGACGATCAAGAGGGCCTTTCGAATACTTATAATGAGCTAGGAAAATTGGCTGAAGAGCAAGCTTCGTATCAAACAGCCTTAGAAAATTATCGCCATGCGTTAAATATTCGAGTTGAACTCAATAACTTAATGCTCCAAGCAGAGAGTATGAATAATATTGGCTTCACTTATTTTATGTTGCTTGACCCAGAACATGCCTTGGTTTATTGGCGTCAATCAGAGCAGCTATATCAGCAAGTACAATTTCCCATTGGCATTATCCATGTACGACAAAACTTGGGGCAGATGGAACTCGCTAAGGGAAACTGGCGCAATGCCTATCACCTGTTTAACAACACTTTAACCGATGCTGAAAAACTCAATATTACCGAAGAGTCGATCGTTTCACGTAGCTACCTAACAAAACTCGCTTTTTTACAAGGTAATTTTTATGCGAGCATTGAAGAGTTAACGGTGACTTATCAAGCGGCTGTTAAAGCTAATGACGTTAGAGCTATGGCTGAATTTGGTCTATGGTTAGCCGATTGGTCATTACAGCTGGGCGACCAAGAGCAAGCGGCTAAGCACTTAGCCAACATAAACGATATAGTTTCGCATCATGGCAATAAAGAACATATGAGTAAATTTCAGTTCTTAAAAAGTCAGACGGTAGGGAGTTTATTGACAGCGGTTATTGAAAATAAAAATAATAGGGTTTTAGATCATGCTCATCAATCTATTTATATTCGCCAATTAATTTATCAGGCAAGACAGTCTCTACACCAAGGCAACAAAGATATCAGCGTTTATTTGACCCCACTAGCTAACGTTGATTTTAGCCTGCAACAATATCAGTATATTGAATATTTAGAGCTTTTAGCCGTACAACAATATTTTGCAGGAGCTTGGTTTGATTTAAAAGCCACACTAAGGTCAGCCGATATTTTATTAAGAAAAATGGGCGATTATTGGCGCAGTTTTCAATTTGATCGTTTACGTGCTCAATTGGCGATTGTCAATCAACAAGACCCAACAAAATATTATAAAAAAGTGACTAAAAAGCTGATGCATCTTAAGGTTAATTTACCTCCAGAATTCTCTGGTAAATTCATAGAAACTCAAGACTATTTTGAATTAAATGATTCATTAATGGAGTTATCACGCCATGACCAATAATGCCAATAATGCCAATATTGCTAAAATGGTTAATCAACTTAATGAAAAGCAAAAACAAATATCACAACAGCTTTATTCGGGTAATGAGCAAATGCGTGGTTTGGCAAAACGCGTTTGGCGAGTGCAAGAAGATGAACGCAAGCATATCGCTCGAGAATTACATGATGGAGTAGGACAACTGCTAACGGCTTTGATTAATCAACTGCAGCAAGTTAAAAAAGGAGACGAGAGTATAGCGCTTGATGAGAGTATCGATCTTGCACGTCAAGCCTTATCAGACACTCGCGTGATTTCTCGTTTAATGCGCCCCAGAATTTTAGATGACCTTGGGCTTATTCCTGCCCTTGATTGGTTAGTGCGTATTATGGCGGACCCAGAAAAAGCGACGATTGAATTTCATCATCAAGTTGACAGTATTTTAGATAGTGATACTCAAACCCTAGCGTTTCGAGTAATACAAGAAGCGCTGACCAACGCGATTAAGCATGCACAAGCACAAAAAATTATTCTCAACTTAATTGCGACTGACAATCTTTTAATGATTAAAATAAAAGATGACGGTATAGGAATGAAAGCAGATCAAGAAGCGAGTCCTGAGGGTTTTGGCTTAGGCGCAATGCGCGATAGAATAAGTGCCTTCGGTGGTCAATTAACAATAATTTCGCAGCCAGGACAAGGCTGTGAAATAAAGATATTGGTAACGGGGAGGAATGGCCGATGATCCGTGTTCTTATTGCAGATGATCATACTATTTTACGTCATGGACTGGTCAGTTTATTAAGTAAAGATGATGATATTCAGGTGGTTGCTGAAGCAGCAGACGGACTTGAAGCAGTGAGCAAAGCGCTGGAATTAAAACCCACCGTTATCGTTATCGATATTAGCATGCCAGGATTGAACGGTATGGAAGCGGTTAAACGCCTAAATGGCCAACTGCCAGGCACAAAAGTGTTAGTGCTAACTATGCATGAAGAACAAGAGTACGTCATTCATATGGTTAGAGCGGGTGCTTCTGGTTATTTATTAAAAGACAGTGCGAGTGACGAGCTCATCGATGCGGTAAAAGCACTAGCTGCGGGGAAAACCTATTACAGCCAATACGCGGCAAGTGTGTTGGCATCACAATACAACAAACCAGCAGAAAATTGGCAAGACCCCTACAAAAACCTAACTAATCGTGAACGTGAAGTCTTTCATTTAATCATTGAAGGTAAAACCACCAAAGAAATTGCTCGTTCATTAGATATAAGTGTTAAAACAGCAGAAAACCATCGCGGTAAAGTGCTAGATAAATTGAGCGTTGCCAACGCTGCTGAATTGGTCCGTTATGCGGCCAAAAACAACCTACTGCTATAAACAAGGTATATTAACCTCTTCCTTGTAGGGGTTTTACCTGATTATTTTAAAGCTTAATGTTTGGCATGCTCGATGTATCAAAACATATAAGGGTTATTCCAATGCTAAAAACACAATTAAAAAATAAAATATTAATCGCTGGCCTTATCGGTGCAGGCTTAACTTTCATGTCGCTAAATATTGCCGCTAAATCTATCGGACCTGAACTGAAAGGTTTGATGGCGACTGCTGAAGTACATGAAGTTTTTAACGTCATCGTTACTTTCGAAGGTAAAGGAGCTATTAATGCACAACAGCTAAACGTTATTGAATCGACGGGTGTTATTGGTGGCGTAAGCTTTAAGCAGTTTCCTATTGTCGGTATAACGGCAACAAAGGCGCAAATAGAAGCTATTTATAAATCAAATAAAGTACGCTCTGTTTACTACAACGCACCATTGTCATTAGAAAATAATAGAGCAACACAAATTACCGGTGTTGACCGCTTACGTGATGATAAATCGTTACGTAGTAACGGTATGCCATATTCTGGACGTGGTATCGGGGTTGTGGTTAATGACTCGGGTGTTGATGGCACGCACAGCGACATTAAATTTCCTAACCACGTTGTTCAAAACGTATTGGCACAAACTAACCTAAAATCGTTATCAGATATTTTACCCATAACTTACCAAGAAGATATCGCAAACAGTGATATTGCTGGTGGTCATGGCTCTCATGTTGCGGGCATTATTGGCGGCAACGGTGCGATGTCCAGGGGTGAATATCAAGGTGTTGCTCCTGGCGCAAAAATTATTGGTTATGGCTCAGGTGCTGGTTTATTTATTTTAGACACTATTGGTGGTTTTGATTACGCTAAGACGCATCAATTTGATTATAATATTCGCGTTATTTCAAACTCTTTTGGTAGTACAAGTGATACAGGTACTGACTTTAACCCTGACCATCCAACCAATGTTGTCACTAAAACGTTATCAGATGCGGGTATTATTGTCGTTTTCTCTGCGGGTAACTCGGGTAGTGGCGAAGCGACAATCACTGGTAACTTCAAAAAAGCGCCTTGGGTCATTACCGTAGCAGCGGGTGATAAAGACGGTAAATTAGCTGACTTTAGTTCACGAGGTGTTAAAGGTAAAGGTGGTGAAGTTACGGTTGGTGGTGAGCTCTTTCAGTGGGAAGACCGTCCTACTGTTACTGCCCCAGGTGTTGATATTATTTCAACCCGTGCTTCATTATCTAGCTTAAGTGCCTTGAGTGTTGCCGATGATAGCGACGTGATGGAAGCTAATCACGTACCTTATTATACTTCTATGAGTGGTACGTCGATGTCGGCTCCACATGTTGCTGGTGTTGTTGCTTTGATGTTAGAAGCTAACCCTAGCCTAACGTGGCGTGAAGTGAAGTCAATATTGCAAGAAACCGCAACCAATATGCCAGGAAGAGAAACGTGGGAAGCAGGCGCAGGTTATGTCAATGCCTACGCGGCAGTACAATCAATTGTCGATAAAAGTTTAGCCTTTGGCAAAACAACTAAAATCAACCGTGATTTTAATGCTAAAGCGTTAACCTCAGTGCAGTCAGAAGATGATATGTCTGTGCCGTTTAGTCCTGTTGGTGATAATAAAGGTGTTGTTGTGACCGTCAATGCTGAAGCTTCTATGGTGATGGTTCGAGCAAACATTGATGATAATACGGTAGCACTTACCTTGACTAGTCCTTCGGGCAAACGTTACGGGTCAAGTATTGCTTTACCTGTTTTAGGTCAAAACATTGCAGTGACAGCGCCAGCTGAAGCGGGTGATTGGATACTTAAAGCAGGTGGTATTGGTAGTCTTTCCGGTGTTGCGCTTGACCCTACTGGATTAACCAATGGTTATGCAGTACCTGGTGATATTGACGTAACAGTTAAGATTATAAAAACTGACGGTTATCTTGGTCTTGATGACTTGACTAACCACCCTGCTAAAGCGTTTATTGAATTCGCAGTTAGTGAAGAATTAGTCGATGCAAATGCGCTAGGTTTCGAACCAGATAATAACCTTACCCGTCAAGACCTAGCTGATTTTTTAAGCTTAGGTGCTGGTATTCGTCAATCAAATTTGGCAACAACAACCACATTTGCTGATGTTACAGGAAATACTACTTACACTGCTGCTATTAATGCGGTTAGTGAAAAGGGTGCCGCTTTACGAAATGGTGCACAAGATCAACATGCGGTAATGTTGACTAATGGTACTCATTTTAACCCACAAGGCTCAGTTAATCGTAATGAGTTAGCTTATTCTTTTGTACAGTCACTGGCTTTGCAATCGGATGTAGAAAACTTTACCGGTGACATTAAAGCTCTTTATGGCGAGCAACTGATAGTGATAGCAGACCAAGCTGATATTCCACAAGAAATGAAAGGTTACGTACAACGAGCCTTGCAATTAGGGATATTAGGCGCAAGGTTTGACGTTCAACAGGGTGCTAACGATTTAGTCCCTACTATAACGGCGACCTTTAACGGTGAAACACGAGTTAGCCGCGCTGATTACGCAGTAGCCGCGACACGTTTTTTTAATAACTACCTATAGACTGAGTATCAAGGCAATTAAAGCCTATCGGGTAACATCAGATAGGCTTTAATTACCCACTATTATTACAATATATACCAGTACCAGATTAGCTTTTTATTAGCGCAACACATTGATGAATTATCTTTTTTAGCATTACTCATTAATATTATTTTTTGAGAATAAATAGGAATATCAAATGAAAACTAAATTTATAACAGCCAGTGTCACAAGCTTTATCTTCGCGTGTAGTTGTTTAGTTAATGTCGCATCGGCATCACTAATTACCATCGATTTTGAAAGCTTAGCTATAGGTGATTTTACAGAAGGTTTCGACAACGGCTTTTATATTAGTGCTATTGGGGAAGATACTAAGATTGTAAACCCAGAATTTTATACTGGTAAAACCGCTTTTTCTGATGGTGGTTCACAGGTACCATCAAATTGGTTTTTCTCAACTAACGGCTTATTTACTTTTGAAACGTTTGATATCGCTTCACTCTACAATCAGGGTGACCGTTTCATTGTGAAGGGTTTTCTAGATAACGTACTTCAAGGAATTGACGCATATACGACGACTACCTCACAATGGAATGGTCAGTTATCAACTGAAGAAGCGTCTAATTTGAAGGGGGTTATGGTAGATAAAATTAGCATATCGATGTTAAGTACCAATAATCTTTATGGTATAATGGATAATGTCGTAATGAATAAAGTACCAGAGCCGACCAGTTTAGCTATTTTTGCCTTAGGTATAATGGGATTAGCAGTAAGACGCCTTAAGCAATAAGCGTAATGATTGTTTAGGTTGTTAACTTTTTATAAAAAACACTGATGGTAATCATCAGTGTTTTTTTATCAGATGAATTTGGGTATTAAGCTTATAACCTTGTTAATAGCCGAACAAGGTTATAAGCAAAGCTAATAAAATAGCTATTTGCTTTAAATATATTGTCTGCACAAGGATAACAGTGAATCAGCTGGTTGTGATTTTTTATTGTTGTTCAAGATAGACCTGTTCGCTAAGGTCGCTAAGCACTTAACCTCGTTCGCAGAAAAATAGCTCGAATTATTCTCTGTATTAACATAATTATTTTTTAATAAAGAAATCTTTACTTTACTAAGGGATCAACCGCTGGCCAGTCAATAAACTGGCGAGTATCTGCGCACTTGACATCCTTTTAGCCTAACCTTATATTTAAAACACTTTGCCTTGAAACAATCAAGGTTGCCTAAAAAGTCTCAAGTGCAATATTTAGGCAGGCGAACTCTCCAATATCGATATAAAATAAACGTATAGTAAAGTGTATTACTTGCAACTTCCAGTAGTGTTATTGAATACTTTTTGCTTGAATTGTCCAACAAGGAACTATGTTAAATGGTGTTTGAACAGGATCAAAATACTACTGCGCTAGAGCAATTCGAGGTAAACCCCCATGATATAGAGATGTATCTCGATGTGGTTTTTAATAATCACGACGATCCTATATTCGTAAAGGATAATGAATGTCGATTGTTACTCGTTAACGATGCTTTTTGCCAGATTTTTAACTTAACTAGAAACGAAATCATCGGAAAAACACTCGCTGAAACAGTACCTCATAGCGAGCGTGATCATTTTTTAGCAATTGATAGGTTAGTACTAGATAAAGGGGAAGCGACTTTAAGTGAATAAACCCTTACGATTAATGGCTCAGATACTAGAGCTATATTAACTGAAAGAATCGATTCATAGATGGTAAAGGTGACTATTTTATCGTCGGGGTCATTAATGATATTACCAAACGAAAACTAGCCGAAGAAGAATTAAAACTCGCTGCCAGTGTTTTTACTCATGCCGGTGAAGGCATCATGATAACCGACGCCAAAGGGACCATTATTAATGTCAATAATACCTTTGTCACTTCAATCGGTTATAGCGCTGTTGAGGTGATTGGACAGAAGCCGAATTTTTTACAATCAGGAATACACCCCGCCGAGTTTTATAGCGAGATTTTGCAAGTGCTGCAGACTAAAGGGGCTTGGTCTGGTGAAATATGGAACAGTCGTAAAAACGGTGAAATTTATGCTGAAATGCTTAATATTAGTTCGGTTAAAGATGTTAATGGTCAAATAAGTACTATGTTGCGTTATTTACCGACATCACTCCAATGAAAGAACATCAAAGTCAGTTAGAGCATATTGCCCATTATGACGTACTGACCAACTTACCAAATCGGGTGCTACTGGCCGACCGATTATCTCAATCTATGTTGCAATGTAGCCGAAATATGCAAACACTCGCTGTGGTTTTTTTAGATTTAGACGGCTTTAAACTTGTTAATGATGAGCATGGCCATAATGTGGGGGATGAACTGCTAGTTGAAATTTCCATACGCATGAAAGCGGCACTTCGCGAAGGTGATACTTTAGCTCGTATTGGTGGTGATGAATTTGTTGTGGTATTAACTAATTTAACAAAGGTTGAAGACTGTGAGCCGATATTAGATCGCTTGTTATTAGCCGCATTTGAGCCAGTGACCGTTAGTAACGTCGTGTTAAATGTATCAACCAGTATAGGCGTAACTCTTTATCCACAAGACAGCGTTGATGCTAACCAACTTATGCGCCATGCTGACCAAGCCATGTATGTGGCGAAAGAATCAGGTGAAAATCGTTATCATCTATTTGATACTGCGTAAGATGATGCGGTTAAAACACAACAGGAAAGCCTTGAGGCCATTCGCAGTGCACTCGATAACCAGCAATTTGTGCTTTATTATCAGCCTAAGGTTAATATGAAAACAGGCAAAGTGATTGGTGTTGAAGCCCTTATCCGCTGGCAACATCCCAGTAGAGGATTATTAAATCCCCTCGACTTTTTGCCTATTATTGAAAATAATCCGATGAGTATCGAATTGGGCGAATGGGTTATTGATACCGCACTAACACAAATAAGCCAATGGCAAAAAATGGGCCTCGACCTTCCGGCTAGCATTAGTGTAAATATTGCCGCGGTTCAATTACAGCAGCCTGACTTTACTCAGCGATTAACAACTTTATTAGCAGCGCACCCTAATGTTAAACTTTGCTATTTAGAACTAGAGGTATTGGAAACCAGTGCCTTAGATGATGTCCATCATGTTTCAACAACCATGCTGGAGTGTATTGCATTAGGCGTAAGCTTTGCCTTAGATGATTTTGGCACGGGGTATTCCTCCTTGACTTACTTGAGACGACTACCCGCAGACTTAATTAAGATAGATCAAAGCTTTGTTCGAGATATGCTGATCGATACCGATGATTTTGCCATTGTTGAAGGTGTTATCGCTTTGGCTAAATCATTTAAACGTGAAGTTATTGCTGAAGGTGTTGAAACGATTGAACATGGTAAGGCGCTGTTGCAACTAGGCTGTAATTTGGCACAAGGTTATGGTATAGCCAAACCTATGCCACCGTTTGATGTGCCAGCATGGATCAACAATTGGCGACCAGATGCGAGTTGGCAACTATAAGTACTAAATATGTACGATAAAAAACAAACGTAAACAAAATAAGTGAAAAAAATGAAGATTAACGAAATAGCAGAGAAGAACTATCTTTGGGTAGAAAAAATGGGTTGGCATAATAAAACAACGCTAGAAGCATTAGCCCTTGTTGCATCAGAAGTCGGTGAGGCTATTAATGAATGTCGGCACGAAAAACCTAGTGATGCCTTTGGCGAAGAGCTTGCCGATATTATCCTAAGAGTGCTTGATATTTCCCATTGGCAAGGAATTGATATTGAAAACGAAATTTTAAAAAAAATGAGCAAAAATGAAATCAGAGGCACTAGGGGAAGACTTAAATAAGTTAAAGATTAATGCTTATTTCTATTTACTTTCGCTGCAAGTAAACGCTCACATTTAATTTATCATAACGTACAGTAACAACCAGATTGTTGCTGTTAGTTTAACCTATAAAGAACATCCTCTTTTTACAAACAAAAAAATCACTACATCTTTTAACCATTCTTGTAAAACTCCCAGCAGATATTCATTACGTTTTTGTCTTCCGGTTAGTTTAAGCCCTATTTTATTTTTTAAGCTAAAAACATTAACTAAAATATAGCAAACATTGTCGCCATTATATGCGGCGTTAAACAACTAAACGATATCAATTTTTTTATCAGACTGATTAAAAAATTGATATTGAGTATTTCTATTAACGGCGCAGAATCTAGCAAATTTAGTTAGTTACTGTTCATCAAAACAACTTTTTTGTTGATCAATAGCGACTAAATTTTTTAATGTATTTTAAATCGAATAAAAATCAGACAACCACTTATAAGAGTAATCATGAGTAACTTAATGGCAGGTAATGAAGTCATTTTTAGCAACGATAAATTATCAGTTTATAATTTTGGCGATAATTTTTTATCAGAAAAATCGAATATAGATAAACGCTTTTATGAAGGCGGTACTCGTTACAGAGACGCCGTACAAATAATCGTGGCAACAGGAGAGTATTGGATATTTGACTATGGTGTAGTGGTTTTTTGGGCAGTAGCCACAGGTGAACGCCAAGCATTAATCAATCGACTTAAGAGTGATAACACCCTCTATATTGAAAATATTGAAGAACATTTATGCTTTACTTTTTCTAATGAACTGATCATTAAAAAAGATACCATAGTACTACCGGATAACGATCCGTTGACACGTCTTGCGATAAGCCATGCGTTGGCGCAATCAAACAAATTGATGGAATTTGAACTTCAAGCACAAAATAAAATAATGGATTATTCTCATATTTCTGAAGAGTTGTCTAAACTGGGTAAAATATCGATTAGCCAAAAAGAAATAGCTAAAATTAGAGGTACGCTACTGAGTACTAAAAGCGATATTATTTTACATTATGGATTACTTGATACCCCAGACTTTATTTGGGAATACCCTGAATATGAAGCGACTTACGAACGTATGGCGCGTTATATGGATATTCATCAACGCGTCGAATTATTATCTAAAAAGCTTTCGACTATACATGAACTATTTGAAATGTTAGCGGCTGAACAAAAGCATCAACATTCATCATTTTTAGAATGGACTATTATCGTGTTAATTGGTATTGAGATTGTTTTTTTTCTTGTTCAAGAGTTGAAAATTTTGGCGAATTAACTCGCCAATCTTTATTGTTAACATTCACTTTTTTAATGTTGGCTTTAACTTAGTAAACAGGTAAGTTATTGCGTAAAAATAACTTACCTGCTTTGTTATACAAGCTTATGCTTAGCGGTCCAAATATGTGCTAATTCTAACGCTATTGTTGCAGCGGCTAACGCAGTAACTTCACTGTGATCATAAGAAGGAGCGACTTCAACTACGTCCATGCCAATCAGATTAATACCTACTAAACCTCTCAATATCTTCAACACTTTATCTGTGGTTAAACCGCCACATACTGGCGTACCTGTACCAGGAGCAAAGGCGGGATCTAAACAATCAATATCAAAGGTTAAGTAAACTGGCGTATCGCCAACCCTAGCTTTAATTAATGCGGTGATCTCACTGACACTCATATCATTAGCTTGCATGGCATTAATGACAGAAAAACCATGGTCTTGCTCTTTGTAATTTGTGCGAATACCGACCTGAATAGATTTATCTCTATCTATGAGGTTTTCTTTAGGCGCATGATAAAACATAGTGCCATGGTCATAACAACTACCATTGCTATAAGTATCAGTATGCGCATCGAAATGTATCAGTGCCATAGTGCCAAATTTTTTCGCATAAGCACGTAGTATTGGCAAAGTAACAAAATGATCGCCGCCTAGCGATAAAACCGTTTTGTCTGCATCAAGTAACTGACCTACAGCCGTTTCAACTTGCGTACAAAAATGTGCAGAGTCTCCTGGAGAAAAAACCAAGTCGCCAGCATCAATGATTTTACAGTGTTTTAATAAGCTAAAAGGCCAAGGAAATCGCTTACCTTCCCAAGCCAAATTAATTGAAGCTTGCCTAATAGCAGTAGGGCCCATTCGAGCGCCTGAGCGCCCGGTGGTGGCCATGTCATAGGGTAAGCCTAAAACAACAATATCAGCAGCCGACTCAATGGGATTTTGCACTAAAGGCTGACGTAAAAATGTCATTGCATTTGAGTAAATTGACTCATCAACTTGATTGAAAATATTTTTCATTGTACTTAATCTCTATAAATCTTCAAGGTAGGTGTAGCCTTGTAAGCCATCAACTAACTCTTTAAAAATTTCTTCACCTTCACTTTTTGATAATCTAGCATCAATAAGCTCGGCATAGGTTTTTTTAAATAATTCGGCATCTAAATGCACGTAGTTCAGCATATCTTCTACCGTATCGCCTTCATTAATTTCAGTGATTTCTGCTTCACCGTCGTCATTGATGAAGACCACAGCACTGTGAGTGTCACCGAATAAATTATGCATATCACCCAAAATTTCTTGATAAGCACCCACTAAGAAAAAACCAAGTAAATAAGGTTCATCTTCTGTCCATGCCGGTACTGGTAATGTGCTTTCAATACCTTGTCCGTCAACATAATGGTCAATAGTACCATCGGAATCACAAGTAATATCTAATAATACCGCTCGTTTTTCATGTGATTTTTCTAAGTTACTTAAGGGTAAAACAGGAAAAACCTGATCAATGCCCCATGCATCGGGTAGTGATTGAAATAAAGAAAAATTAACAAAAAATTTATCAGCAAGTTTTTCGGTTAAATCATCCATTATTGGGCGATGAAAACGATTTTTTCCATCCATTAATTGATTTAATTCATAACAAACACGTAAATTAATTTGTTCAGCCCAAGCGCGTTGGGTTAAATTTAATAACCCCATCGAAAACTGGTTGTGTACTTCAGCTAAATCACTTTGAGTATCATGATAAATTTCAATTAAGGCGCGATCATCATTACGGTCATTTAGTTGCGTTAACGAACGCCACATATTACTTAATAAAATAGATTCATCAGGCGTAGGCGCTATTATATTTTCTGGTTCGTAAGACTCAGTGCCAATAACATTAGAAATAAGTACTGCATGATGTGCGGTTAATGCTCTGCCTGATTCCGAAATAATCATCGGCATAGGTTGATGATAACTTTTACAAATATCACCAATAGTATGGACGATGTTATTCGCGTACTCAGCAACGCTGTAATTCATTGAGTTATGAGATTGGCTTCGTGTACCATCATAGTCAATGGCCAAACCGCCACCAACATCCATGCATAAAATACCTGCGCCTAGGTTGCGCAGTTCGCAATAAAAACGTGCCGCCTCACTAACACCTAATCTTACATCTCTTATATTGGCTATTTGTGAGCCTAAGTGAAAATGCACAAGTTTTAAGGCGTCCAGCATGTTTTCTGCTTTAAGGACTTTTACAACATTAAGTACTTGCGAAGCTGATAAACCAAACTTTGATTTTTCACCGCCACTGGCTTGCCATTTACCTTTGCCTTGAGAGGCTAAACGAACACGGATCCCTAAGCGAGGTTCAACATTGAGTTTCTTTGCTTCGGTTAAAATCATTTCTAATTCAGACATTTTTTCTAAAACGATATGAACCTTATGACCTAATTTTTCGCCAATTAACGCTAAGCGCACATATTCTCGGTCTTTATAGCCGTTACAAACAATAACCGATGAAACCTTTTGAGCCATAGCTAAAACAGCTAATAATTCTGCTTTACTGCCTGCTTCAAGGCCAAGTTGTGTGGACTCTTTATTATTTTGGCTCGCCAAAATTTCATCAACAACTTCACGCTGTTGATTGACTTTAATAGGATAAACTAATAAATATTTTTCCTGATAATCATAATCTTCTATCGCCTTATTAAAGGCTTCACATAGACTGTGAATGCGATGATGAATTATTTGCGGGAAACGCACTAATGCAGGCAGTGTTAAGCCTTTATCTTCAATCATTTTAGCGATATTGATTAAATCTACTGTGTGATCCTGACGCTCAAACTTTGGCGCAACATATACATTTCCAGCATCATTAATACCGAAATAGCCCTGACTCCAATGACGTACGTTATAGTGCGCGCGAGCGTGAGCAAGATTATCTTTGTTCATTGATTTTCCTTTACTTATCCTACTTAACAATAGAATGGCAATTCTTCATGGGTAACTAAGGCGAATTAGAATTTAACAGCCGCTTAATGTCCAACAAAATAAATAATGATAGGTAACAATTATTATTGATGAGTGCTGTTGATAATTCAACTTGAGACCTGTTGATAATTCAACTTGAGACCTGAATTAGTGCACAAATTGATAGGGGGAATTTAATTTGCGGGGCAAGTGCACTGATTTTGATATTCGATTTTAGTGCGTTGACCCCGCAGATTATGAGCAGGTAAATATATTTAATTGCTTATAAAAATGACCAACTAATCTTTTTTATGTTGGGTAATACTATACAAATCATGGCGTCTATCACGCATGGTATGTACAGCACCGTGACTATGTAACTGTTTCAATAAATCTAGATTTACGTCTACAATAACAGTCATTTCTGAGTTAGGTGTTGCTTCTGCTTTGATACCCGTTGTTGGAAAAGCAAAATCAGACGGTGTAAATACCGCAGATTGGGCATATTGAATATCCATATTATTTACTTTTGGCAAATTACCTACCGCGCCAGCTATGGCAACATAACATTCATTTTCAATCGCTCTTGCCATTGCACAGTGACGCACACGTGTGTAGCCATTCTGGGTGTCTGTTAAGAAAGGCACAAACAAGATATTCATTCCCTGGTCGGCAAGTATTCTAGAGTACTCTGGAAATTCAACATCATAACAAATCATGATACCAATTTTGCCGCAGTCAGTATCAAACACCTTGAGATTTTTACCACCGACCATAGACCAACTGCGCACTTCTGCTGGCGTTAAATGAATTTTATCATAACGTTCCCATGAACCATCACGGCGGCACAAAAAGCCTGAGTTATAAAGACTGCCATCAACAAAAAAAGGCATGCTACCGGTAATAATATTAATATTGTAACTTATCGCAAATTCGATAAATTTATCACGAATTTGTTCGGTATATTCCGATAGCCTGCGAATACTCTCTGTTAAACGTAAATGGTTAAATTCTGCCATCAAAGGTGCATTGAACAATTCAGGAAACAGCACAAAATCACTTTTATAATCGGATACTGCATCGACATAAAATTCCATTTGTTCAAATAAATCATCAATACTTTTCATCGAACGCATTTGCCATTGCACTAAACCTAAACGAACCTCTGAGCGCGGAGCATTGATAAGTTTTACCGATTTAGTATAAAAGATATTCGGCCATTCAAGTAACGTGGCATACTCCATTGATTCGCTATCACCCGATAGGTAACCGGTTAGTAACTTGCGGACATAAAAATCATTGGCGAGCTGAAAACTTAATACCGGATCATATAATTCTTTGATTTTTACTTTTTCAATATACTGTTTAGCGCTCATTTTATCTGAATGTTGCGCATAGTTTGGCATACGACCACCGGCTACAATAGCGCGTAAATTCAAGTTTTCACAAAGCTCCTTACGAGCATCGTACAAGCGCCTAGCTAATCGTAAGCCGCGATAATCAGGATGAATAAAGACCTCTATTCCATATAAAGAGTCGCCTTTAGGATCATGATTATCAAAGGTCATATTGCTAGTGATTTCAGAATAAGTATGTTCATCGCCAAAATCAGCATATTCAATTATTAATGAGAAGGCACAACCGACAACAATGCCATCAACAACTACACAGATTTGCCCATCTGGAAATTTAGTTAATAAGGCTTTAACCGTGGGTTCATTCCACGTTGCTAATTCTTTATTAAGGTAAACTGATTCACTCGCCTTGCGAAGCTCTGTCATATCTTGCAATGTTAAATGACGGACGGTAACACTATTTGCTTCCATTTAAATTCCTAATTAATTTTGGTATTAATCATACTTTTCTCTCATCGTAGAGTGCAAAAAGACGATTATTGTGATTTTTATACCAAAAAATCAACTTATACAAGCATATTAAAAAAAATCAGGACAAAGACACTCACTTCAAGACCTAAGCAGACACTCTTTTAAAAAGTTAAAAAAGACCTAAGCAGACACTCACTTAAAATTGAACAATAACAGTCTTTGCACTAAGCTAAAATAACGTAGCTATGTTATTTAGGATGAATGATGGCAACGCCAAGGAAGCAACAAATTAGTTTAGAAGACACCCCTTATTATCATTGTGTAGCTCGTTGTGTTCGACGGGCTTTCTTATGTGGTGAAGATAAATATTCAGGCCAAAGCTATGAACACCGTCGAGGCTGGGTAGAAGACAAACTTCATTTTCTTACGCAAGTATTCGCTATCGATGTCTGTGCTTATGCGGTAATGAGTAACCATTATCATGTAGTCGTATTTATTGATGAGGCAAAAGCTAAGCAATGGAGCATGATAGAAGTTCTTGAACGTTGGCATACTTTATACAAAGGTACCTTACTGACCAAGCAATATTGTCAAGGTGAAGCCTTAGCAAAACCATTACTTGATATAGTTAAGTCAACCGCTAAGGTTTATCGAAAACGTCTGATGAAAATTAGTTGGTTTATGGGTTATATCAATGAGGGTATTGCTAGGGCCGCTAATCAAGAAGATGACTGCAAAGGTAGATTCTGGGAAGGTAGATTTAAATCACAAGCGCTATTAGACGAAGCTGCTCTTGCATCTTGTATGGCATATGTTGATTTAAACCCTATTCGAGCTAATGCTGCACAAACACCAGAAAATTCAGAACATACAAGTATTAAACTTCGATGTGAACAGGCAGAAAAAAGCAAGCAGCCTAGCACGCTATTACCCTTTATTGGCAATCCAATAAAGGGTATGCCAAAAGGTTTACCTTTTGAACTCAAAGATTATCTTAAATTAATTGAGTTAACAGGTAGATGCATTAGAGAAGGTACATCTGGTTTCATAGAAGAAAACCAACCTGCAATACTTAATCGATTAAATATATCGGCTGAAAATTGGTTGATAATCACCACTGAGTTTAATACCCAGTTCCATGGTGCCATTGGTCATGAAATTGCACTGAGTAATTACTGTCAGCATCAACAGTTAAAGCGACGACAAAATTTGAGTCATTGCAAACAACTATTTTCTTAAATAGTTAATCCATCAAAATATCTTCAGATTGTTAATCAGGTGCTTCCTGCGGACAAAATTGCCAAAATATCGATGATTTAAGAAATATAAAGTTGAAAAACTGTTTTAGCACACTTTCATATGACTAAAAATCGATATGACTGACGACAGAAGATCAGTTATTAAAATATTTCTGTTGTTTGAATTAAAGTGAGTGTCTGTGCTTTTTAGCACACTTTCATATGACTAAAAATCGATATGACTGACGACAGCAGATCAGTTATTAAAATATCTATGATATTTGAATTGAAGTGAGTGTCTGTGCTTTTTATTTTTATATCGAAACGAAACCTTAACATTGTTGTTAAGGTTTCGTTTCTTTCTAGAGAAGGCTATGCTTATACTTAAATACCATCAGTAACAGCATCTTTTTTGGTGGTTTTTGGTAACGTCCTTATAAATCATAATCTTGGTTTGTTCACTCTATGCGCTCGTGCTGTTCGCTTTAGGTGCAGTTACTAGACTTTATTTTTTAACCCATTGCCCCGCGCTATTTTGGATAAAGTGGCTTGGTTGAGTTTTATCATAAGCTTTTTTACCCGCTAAAGCGGTGACTTGTTGCATGGTGATTTTATTGGTGCGTGCTAAATTCATATAAATACTTTTGCGCTTTTCGTTAACACTGGTGACTAGGCTTTTCGCGTCTGGGCTATCAATAATAAGACCTAAGTAACCATTAGACATTTCACCAACTAAACCTTGTTGTTTTGCATCGTCGAGTGAAATAGCCCAAGCTGAAAAGGCTATAGTAGAGACCAATAGAGCACAGCTTATTTTTATTATGAATTTCTTTGTTAAATTTTTCATGGTTTTTCCCTAAAATATGTCGCTTTCAGCACTAAATATGTCGTCTAGTTCTTTATCTACCTTCACCTTTATTTCATGATCAATTTTCAAATTTAAATTAATGGTGATCGGTTCTTTTGCACTAACTTCTATCTTATGTGTACAGGCACTGATAATGAAAACAGTGAATAGCACGATTAGTATTTTACTCATACTTACTCCTTCTTTTTTTGTAAACCTTTGATAAGGCTTTCTTCAAAACGTTGAGTTATTGATAATGATTCAAGTAAACCAAGTAAGTCATAACTCAAATTCAGATTTAAATTAACATCGTTATCAATATCTGGATTGCGACCTTTTATTACTGTGTTTAACTGCATGTAACCGTCGTCTGCCATTGTAACTGCGGAGGAAAGCTGATGATAATGCAAGTTTTGCAGTGCATCAAACGCCAGTTTTAGTTGACTGTTGTTTGCTTTAAGCTCTGTTACGGCTGGGTTATCAATGACCTGTATCAGTCCATTGCTAGTATTATGCAGTTCACCTTTTTCAATAATATATTTATCACCATCAAAAGTAACGGGAAGTTGGCCTGATATGTTACCCGTTACAACAATACCTTGTTTTTCATCTAATGCTAATACTTGCTCTAAGTCTATACTATTAAGCTGAACATTAACTGAATGCCCATGTTCGACAGGCCATTGTATATTTGGAATAAAGAAGCTGCCCCCTAAAACATTCGCCTTAAGTTTGTTGGCTGAAAGCTGAAAGCTTTTATCGAATGTCCAGTTAGTGTTAATTGATAGCTTTGAAATAGGGGTAACCGTTTCAATTAATTCAACGGTTAGGTTTTCTTTAGCATTAGGCAGAGTCGTTATTTTTCCTGCGAGTAAGGAAAAATGTTGTTGCCAATTGAGCTCTTGCAACCAAATGCCATTGATTTCACCACTGAGTGAGGTAATTGCCAGCGAAACGTTAAATGGTGTGTTTTCAATATTGTTTAAAGCGTTTATTTGACCCGAAATATTATAATCTAATAGGCCATCAATCAATTCAACTTCAGTCGGCAATTGGATATTTAACGATAATAAGTTGGTGAGTTGTAAATTTTTGGCGGTAATAACTAGATTAGGTGACTTGACTGGGCCAGTAAAAAAAATACTGCCTAGGTTTACTCCGTCAGCACTGGCTTGAGCATTAAGCTGAATATCGTCAAAGCTGCCGTTGATTTCACTAAAAACATTAAACGAAGTTATTTTTAGTTTGTTAGGAATATTCAGCTGTGAAGCGTGATTACCAACTTTTAGTTTAATACTTAGATTGTTGTCCCCTAACAGCGTTAAGCTACCCGTTAACTTTGTTGTTAATTTTTTTAGACTTAACAGTGTTTGAGGTTTTTGTGCAGTGGACATTTTTGTGGTGATTTTATGGGGCGATTGATTATTATCTTTGCCCTCAGTCATTTGTTTAAGCACCACAATATTATTTAAGGTGATTGAAGAGTCTGCTGTTAAATTAATCGTTGTTGTTTGCTCGGTTTTATTTAGTGAGCCAATTAAGTGTAAAGCAATAGGCGCAGGAGTGTATTTGGCTATGTTGGCCAACTTCAGCTGACTATCAATAATAAAATGCTCTACTGCTAATGCATAAGGTGTTTGTGGGGTAGGTAAGGCAAAAGTAATATTATCAATTTTTACTTGGTGAGGTCGTGCGCCGCTAATGACGCTTATTTCAAGATGACTAAGGTAGCCCTTACTATCGTTCAGTGTTAATCGGGCATTACCTTGCGGTTTTATGGTTACGTGCGTCAACGGATTCTCTTTAAGTATTGACATCATCGTTGGTGATAGCCCTGTTTGGGTTAACTTCGCTAACAACTGTGGCTGACTATACTCCACTAATATTTCATTTTTTCCAACAAAGGTTAACGCGACGGTTATCTTGTCTTTAGCGGAAATATCATGGGTCGTTTCTGTGGGGTTTAAATCAAATCGACCATCGAAGTTCAGCGCGCCTAATAGTTTAAATGGGCCGCTGTTGTCTATGCCGTTTTCAGAAATTATAGAGATATTGCTTATTTGATTTTGCAGGCTAATAGCGTTCGCATGATACTTTATCTGTGTGTTGATATCCCCTGTGATCTCGCTAGCTGCTAAGTTGTTTGTTAATGCTGCGGTAATAGGTAATCGATGGGCGCTTAAAAAGCTTTTGAGTAAACTTAATTTACTTGAGATCGCAATGGAAAAACCTTCTTTCTCTCGGGTTAGCTTAGCCTCAATAAACGCTACGCTTTCGGATGTTGTTAGTGTAAAAGACAAGTTATTAGCTAGTGTTGATAAATTAGCAATATATTTTGTCTCAGTTTTATTGCTAAGCGTAAACGGTGAATAGGAAAGTTTAGTGACATTTATTTTTGCCGGTAAATTAAACTGCTTAATCTGTTGTGCATAAGTTTGTAAGCTTGTTGAAAGCAATTGGCTTAAGTTTTGATTTTCTTGCTCTTTGTTTAAGATAGCATCATCTTTTTTGGAGAATAAATGATCTGTACCTTTAATCTCTGCCAACCCTATATCAATATCCGTTATATTAAGGGTAGGGGATAGTTGCCATTGTATAGTCATACTGACAATTTGAATATTAGCCTTTGGGGTCTGTAAACATGCCTTGTTGACTCTAATGGCCATATTACTGGTAAGGCTTACATTTAGGCAAGTCAGCGCTATTTTGTCTGAATTGAATTGTGTTTTTACAAGGTAATTGATAACTGAAACTCTAGCACTGTAAGTGATAGTGAAAATAATCAGTAAGGTGATAACAGCAATTAAGATAAATTTAAGAAATCGCACTTAGGCTCCCTTGCCATAGTTACTTTTTTAACCCAAGTAG
Source organism: Colwellia sp. MB3u-55 (assembly GCF_014076785.1). NCBI lineage: Bacteria > Pseudomonadati > Pseudomonadota > Gammaproteobacteria > Alteromonadales > Colwelliaceae > Colwellia > Colwellia sp. MB3u-55. The sequence goes on along the minus strand of NZ_JACGUS010000122.1, from coordinate 250,854 downwards.
AAAATATGTTAATTGTTATTAATTGCTGATGACCGTGAGTCGACAGTCTATTTATGGTCACAACAGTTAACAGGGTAGCCTAATTTTACACAATCGAATATAGCTAGTGATTGATGAATTACAGGAAAAAACAAGATTACAGGTACTTTTTACCATATCAGTAGGTGGTTTTACTTTTCTTAAGACGAAAAAAAACCTTAACATTGCTGTTAAGGTTTTTTTCCTTCCTTTCGGAATGGAAGTAAGGTTGCTGACTGCCGGAGTCGAACTGCTGCACGTTAAGAGTGACTGCATTTATCAGTAGCTGTTAGTTCTAACTTTCGAGTATTTAATTTCAAAGTATCGACCGACAAATTTCAGACGAAAAAAACCTTAACATTGCTGTTAAGGTTTCTTTCCTTCCTTTTGGAATGGAAGAAAGGTTGCTGACTGCCGGAGTTAAACTGCAGCCCGTTAAGAGTGACTGAGTTTATCAGTAGGTGGTTTTACTTTTCTTAAGACGAAAAGAAACCTTAACATTGCTGTTAAGGTTTCTTTCCTTCCTTTCGGAATGGAAGAAAGGTTGCTGACTGCCGGAGTCGAATTGCCGCATGTTAAGAGTGACTGAGTTTATCAGTAGGTGGTTTTACTTTTCTTAAGACGAAAAAAAACCTTAACATTGCTGTTAAGGTTTTTTTCCTTCCTTTCGGAATGGATGGTGCCGACTGCCGGAGTCGAACTGGCGACCTACTGATTACAAGTCAGTTGCTCTACCAACTGAGCTAAGTCGGCACACAAAGATGTGTGCGATAAATTTATTCTATTGAACTATCTATCTTGGCACCGAACAAATGTTTCTACACTATTTCTATATTAAAAAGTAAGCAACAAATATTCAAATAGGTTGAATAGATGGTGCCTCGACCCGGAATCGAACCAGGGACACGAGGATTTTCAATCCTCTGCTCTACCGACTGAGCTATCGAGGCAGTGTCTAATCTGCTGTCTTTTCGGCTTTGCCTTGAAGACGGGGCGTATTAAACTGTTTTTCGATTTGTTCGTCAACCCTTTTTTTTAAATAAATGTTTGTTTGCTTGTTTTTTCTGCTTATTGGCGGAATAGTCAGCGTAAAATCACCATTTAATCAAATTCTTAATAAAAAAAGTTGTTGAACCCTTACTTTTTCGGTGGAACGTAACCTTCAATTTCTGGTTCTTTTCCTTCAAAAAGATAAGCAACCATAGCCGTTTCTAAAAAAGCACGGTCATTTGGCTCCATCATGTTCATTTTTTTCTCATTAATAAGCATGGTTTGTTTTTGTTGCCAGTTTTTAAATGCTTCTTGACTGATATTATCAAAAATACGTTTACCGACTTCTCCAGGATAAAGTTGAAATCCTAGTCCTTCAGCATCTTTTTTTAAATTTTGGCAAAATATAATACGGCTCATAAGTTAATTCTCTTGTTCTAGGTTGTAAGTTGGTCTGTGCATTTATACTTTTACCACTTTAATATTCATCTGTATCTTAAAGTGGTATTGATATATAAATATCATGGTTTTAATAAGCTGATCAATTTTTGAGTTGATGCTGCTAAGCCAACCGATGCAGTTGTGGCTAAATTATACCACTGTTGTTGGTTGTTTTCGTTGATTTCTTTTGCTGGTAATTGTTCACAATCAATCACTACTGGTGATATATCTAAATGGAAGTGACTAAAGGTATGGCGAAATTTTGCCAAAGGTACAACGGACGTTTGTTTCAAATGGAGCTTCACTAATAATGCGGCAATCTCTTCTTCGTGCTCGACCTCTAAAAAACACCATAAACCTCCCCATATGCCACTTGGCGGCCGTTTCTCTAATAATACTTGCTGGTTAATACGAGGTATCACCATAATAGTTTGTTTTTCTGGAATGGTTTTCTTTGGTTTTTTTTGTGGGTAACTACTTTGTTCATTCAGTGAAAAAGCTAAACAACTTTCACTTAACGGGCAAAGATCGCATTTAGGTTTACTGCGCGTACAAATAAGTGCGCCTAGATCCATCATCGCTTGATTAAACTGAGCAACACCTTCTTTGGGCGTTAATACCTCTGCAATCGGCCATAACGCTTTTTCATACTTACTCTGACCATTATGGCCTTCAACCATATAACAACGAGCTAATACCCGTTTTACATTACCATCTAAAATAGCGTGATGCTTATTCAATGCCAAACTTAAAATTGCACCAGCCGTTGAACGACCAATACCTGGTAGAGCAATAACTTGTTCAATGTCCTCAGGAAAAGTACCTTGGTATTGCTGAGTAATTATTTTTGCTGTTTTATGTAAATTACGAGCTCGAGCGTAATAACCTAATCCTGTCCAGTGATGTAAAACGTTATCTTCATCGGCATTAGCTAAATCGGTAATTGTTGGAAAACTGTCCATAAAACGATGATAGTACGGAATAACCGTTGCTACTTGTGTTTGTTGCAACATTATTTCAGAGATCCATACACGGTATGGGGTTTTATTGTGCTGCCAAGGTAAGTGCTTTCTGCCTTGGGCTTGATACCAGTCGAGTGTTTGCGTGGCAAAAAACTGTGCTGATTTCAGTGATATTTGAGTTTTATTTGTCATAGCGACTTAGTTTACCTAATAAACGGGCGCGAATAAATGTGCATTTTTTATTGCAAAAATTTATAATGCCATTATGCTCTCGTCCATATTAATCTCGAGATTATTACTCGAAATATACTTGCTAAGATTTAAGGAATTAAAATGAAATTAAATGCTAAAAACCGTAACCGCCGTTTACGTAAAAAATTACGTGTTGATGAATACCAAGAATTAGGTTTTGACGTCGCTTTTAAATTAGCTGACGGTACAGACAATGATACGGTTGATACTTTTTTGAATAACTTTTTTAATGAAGTTATTCAACCTAATGGTTTAGGTTTTGGTGGCGAAGGCGATGTTTTATGGCATGGTATCGTTTGTACTCAAAATATCGGTAAGTGTACCGATGAACACCGCACCGCTGTAGAATCTTGGTTGAATGAAAATGGCGCTACAGCAGTAGCTGTTAGTGATCTTTACGATGTTTGGTGGGCTGAATAACTTTATTCATCATAAATGAACTTTACCCGGCATTGTAAGCATTTTTCAGTGCCGTTACTTATGTACAATAAGTGCAGACTCAGAAAATTTTGACCGCTTTGTTTAAAGCACATTTATTTAGAATAAAACTTGGATTATATTGAAGAAATATATGGTAGATAAAACTGAAAACACCCACAAAAGCATTGAAGAAGCTGAAAAAGAAGGCAAGTATATTCGCAAAGTACGTAGTTTTGTTAAGCGCGAAGGGCGATTAACAAAAGGACAAGCGAATGCATTGGAGCAATTTTGGCCAACAATGGGCTTAAACCACCTCGATGGAATGATTGACTTTGCTCACTTATTTAATAACAGCAATCCTATTATCTTAGAAATTGGTTTTGGCATGGGTAAATCTTTAGTTGAAATGGCAAAAAATGCCCCAGAACTAAATTTTGTTGGTGTTGAAGTGCATCGTCCGGGTGTTGGCGCTTGTATTTCATTAGCAGATGAAGAAGGCGTTAATAATTTAAAGGTTTTTGAACACGATGCGATAGAAGTACTTGCTGACTGTATTCCTAATGGTTCATTAACGACTGTGCAATTGTTTTTTCCTGATCCTTGGCATAAAAAGAAGCATCATAAACGTCGAATTGTTTCGTTAGAATTTGTCGAAACTATTCGTCAAAAGCTAAAGGTGGGTGGTGTTTTTCATATGGCTACTGACTGGGAAAATTACGCAGAATGCATGATTGAAGATATGATCTCAGCGCCGGGCTATAAAAACTTAGCCACCGATGGCGACTTTGTGCCACGTCCTGATTCTCGGCCATTAACGAAATTTGAAAACCGTGGTCATAACTTAGGCCATGGCGTTTGGGATATTCAATTTAAACGCCAAGATTAATATAGAATGAACAATTAATTTAAGTATTCTTGTTCAACGTGAAAAAGATGCTGGCTATTACGTAAGTTGCCGGTGTCTTTTAACCACTGCGTACTAATGATTTCTCGTTGCAAGGCGGCTTGCAAAATACGCACTTTATACTGCGACCAATAATAAATCGTTGCCTGTTGATGAATTTCGTTATTTGGGAAAACCTCACTTCTGCTTTCTTCTAATTCGGCTAAAATATCGGCAATAACTTTTGGCTTTAACTCTTTTTCTATCTGTAGCTTAAATTTAGTGAAACGTTTTGCTTTAACTAATAACCATGCCATCCACAATATTACGGCAACAGCAAAAAAAAATAAAATATCTATACTCATGACTGATTTATTCTATAAAAACATTGCGAGCATCTTATCAGTCAAATTGAATTTGGCTAAAGCTTATTTTTATTTTATAACTCGGATATCAGCAAAAATTAAGCCGCCTGTCTTCTGAGCTCTATGTTAGGTTAATTAAACGCTATATTGTGGTTTTTCCTCGGCGAGTCACTTTGCTTTTTTGCTAAGCAATATAGCAATTAAACGCTATATTGTGGCTTTTCCTCGATGAGTCACTTTGCTTTTTTGTTAAGCAATATAGCAATTAAACGGTGAATTGGGCTTGTTCATGCATAAGTAACTTTGCTTTTAAAGCTAAACCGCCAGCATATCCTGTTAATTTTCCATTGGCGCCTATGACACGATGGCAAGGGATAATTAAAGCGATTGGGTTTTTTCCGTTTGCTGCGCCAACTGCTCTTACGGCCTTTTCATTATTAATTTTTTTTGCTATCCATAAATAGCTTTTTGTCTCACCTTGTTTGACAGTCAGCAATGCTTGCCATACTTTTTGCTGAAACGGTGTACCTTGTGGTGCAAGTGTCAAGTCAAAGACAGTACGATGACCAGAAAAATATTCTGCAAGCTGTTGAACCACCCGGGTAAAGTGAGTAGGGCTCTCTATGTAACTTTCATCAATAATCAGCGGTAAAGCGCCATCTTGAAAAGCAAGTGCAGTTAGCCCTTGGTCATTAGCGGTTAATGCAATATCGCCGTAAGGAGATGGGGTGATAGTAAAGTACATATTGATTCCTTTGTTAAAGCATAACCCATGAAATATCGTGAGGATAAATAACTATTTTAAAGATAATTAACGTTAATGCACAGCACTAAAATTGCTTCTTCAGTTAAAACGCTAAAGTGAAATAAAGCATAAGTCGTTTTATGTCAGTCGTTATTTATTAGTGGCTAACTTGTTACGGTATTGTCGCGCAATAACTTTTAAAATATCACGCCAACTGATAATACCAATGGGTTGCATTTCATCATTTACAATCGGCAGGCATGAAAGGTGGTTGTCATGAAACATTAATACTGCGTCATTCAAACTGACTTCTGCTTTGGCTGTCGTTAGGTCTCTGTTCATGATGAGGTGTAACTTCTTTTGTAACATTGAATGGTCACGGGGCGTTTCGTTTTTAGTGCCAATTGTTGGACTTAAATGCTTGTATATATCTCTATCGGTGACCACCCCGACAAGCTGTTTATCACAAAGTATCAAAATGTGGTGAATACGGTGTAGGTCAAATATTGCTTTTGCTTTACTTAAATCATCGTCAAGTTCTAAGGTAATTAAGTTTGTCGACATAATTTTACTTAAGCTCATCATTCTCTCCTAATATTTGATTTTTTGTTTGATCGTCACGATAAACAAAACTTTGTTAGTTAACAATCATCTTCTAGTCAAACTAGCTCTTTAGTGATTTATATAAAACTAATTGTTGGTTGTCACAAAAGTGTCACACAACTGTCTTATAATTCATATTGTACTAAAGTCTCCATAATTGAAGGTGTTTAAGTGGCAATTGCATTAAAATCGACTGGCCCACGCCAGTTGAAAAATACATTAGCACAATGGTTAATAACAATAGGCGGTATAAGTGTTTTATTTACACTTGTGCTGATCTTTCTATATTTACTGTATGTGATAAAACCTATTTTTGAGTCGGCAACAATAGACCCTGTTGGTCAATTTGAAATCAGTACCTCGGCACCCACGTTATCTGCGGGTATTGATGAACTAAAAGAAATCGCTTTTCAAATTACTGAGCAAGGTGATATTAACTTTTATCAGCTTGTCAAAAGTGCTGCTCATGAAAAAGGTACGTTAGTACTTAGTGAAAAATTATTGAGTTATGATAAAACCTTAATTAATGTGGTTAATTCTGGTATAGAAAAGAAACTGCTCATTGATAGTGACGGCGACATGCAGCTTATTGCCGCTAAATTCTTTTCTAATTTTGACTCAGGTACACGAGAAATTATTCCAAGTGTTACTTATCCTTTAGGAGAAAAGTCGATAGCCGTTGACGAAAGTGGCGAAGTTCTTACTGAACTTTCATTTGGTATGAATGATGAAAAAGCAGTTTTTGTTGCGTTTACGCAAGATCAGCGTTTAATTAAGACTAGCTTAATTGCTGAAGATGACTTTACTTACGACAGCGCTTACGAAACTATTTATCAAGAAATTGATTTTCCTGCTAATCATGTTAACGAAATCTTGGTCACTCCTGATATGGGTTTAGCTTTTGTTCGTAGTGATGACCAAGTTTTTGTTTTTGATCTTAGTGATGAAGATGAGGTTAAACTTAAAGCCACAATTATTCCGTCTTTAGAACAAACTAGAACCAAACCCCACCATGTTACTGCAATGGCATTACTTTCTGGTAGTAGCTCAATCTTATTAGGTAGCAGTGCGGGTGAAGTTACACAATGGTTTGAAGTGGCTACTGACGATGGTCGTCAATTTAAAAATGTTCGTACTTTTAACGTTAGTGACACAGAAGCCGTTACCCAAATTCATACTGAACAATTTCGTAAAAGTTTCTATACTTTAACGACATCAGGAAATATGGGGGTTTTTTATACCACCAGTGAGGCTGATTTATGGCGTGGTCAACTAACAACTGCCGAACCTAGCGTATTTGCAATTTCGCCTCGTGCTGATGGTTTAGTTGTGATTGACGAAAACCAGCTAAAAATATTCAGTGTTGAAAATGAACATCCCGAAGTGACTTGGAGTGCTTTGTGGGAAGAAGTCTGGTACGAAGGTTACCCAGAGCCAGAGTATATTTGGCAGTCAACTTCCGGTTCAGATGATTTCGAAGGTAAGTTTTCTTTAGTTCCCATTACATTTGGTACTATGAAAGCAGCCATGTACGCGATGTTATTTGCTGTACCTATTGCGTTAAGTGCTGCGATTTACACGGCTTACTTTATGACTCCCGGTATGCGGAGAAAAGTTAAGCCAACAATTGAATTAATGGAAGCATTGCCAACAGTTATTTTAGGGTTCTTGGCGGGTTTATGGTTAGCGCCAATAATAGAAAATTATTTGCCAGCAATCGCAATGCTATTAATTATGTTACCGCTTTCAGTTTTTGTAACTGCATTTGCTTGGCATAAACTGCCTAAAGATATGAAAAATATTATTCCTGAAACATGGGCGCCGATCATACTTCTTCCTGTCTTATTGATTGCCGGTGGTAGTGCATTTTTGTTATCTCCTTTCTTTGAAACCTTGTTCTTTGGTGGTGATGTTCGTCAGTATATTACTAACGACCTTGGTATTGACTTTGACCAACGTAATTCATTAGTAGTTGGTTTAGCGATGGGATTCGCTGTTATACCAACCATTTTTTCTATGGCAGAAGATGCAATATTTAGTGTACCTAAGCATTTAACCAGTGGTTCACTTGCTTTGGGTGCTACACAATGGCAAACGCTTGCGAAAGTTGTTTTGTTAACCGCTAGTCCAGGTATTTTTTCGGCAGTGATGATGGGCTTGGGCCGTGCAGTAGGCGAAACTATGATAGTGCTGATGGCTACGGGTAATACCCCAATTTTAGATTGGAGTATTTTTCAAGGTATGCGTACCTTAGCAGCAAATATTGCTGTAGAAATGCCAGAGTCCGAGGTAGGGAGTTCGCATTATCGAATTCTATTTTTAGCTGCTTTTGTTTTATTTGTTTTCACTTTTATTTTTAACACGTTTGCTGAGCTGATACGTCAGCGCTTACGTGAAAAATACAGCTCGTTATAGTTAAGGAACTGAGTTTATGAATAGTTGGTTTAAATCTGGTTCTCCGTGGGTGTGGTTGTCTGCTGGCGGAGTAAGTATCAGTTTAATTTCAGTTCTAGGTTTATTGTGGTTAATTGCTTCACGTGGTTTATCCTACTTTTGGCCTGCAGACATTTATCAATTTGAGACGGTTAACGAAAAAGGCCAAGTAGTTACTGTTATTGGTGAGATATACGATCGTGAAAGCCTGCCAAGCAGGCAGTTATCGCATTTAAATTTAGGTTTAGATCCGACTAAAGAAACCATTGAGCGAATTTTGGTGAAAACGGGTAACCGTGAATTAGTTAATCTAGACTTTCGTTGGTTGTTAATGCCACTTATTAACAAAACAACCATGCCTGAAGATGTTGTGGTGGTTGAGCGTCGCACCAATGGTAATTTTTATGGTTTCATTGAAGGGATTATCTTAGATGGTCAGCTTGTAGGCCTAGAAAAAATGTCTGAATTGCTTGAACGTGTTGATAACTTTCAAGACAAAATGGATGAATTACAAAAAGTTGATATCGGCGCTATTAATTATCAAATAGAACGCTTGCGGCTGAAAAAGCGTAAACATAAACTTGATGAGACTTTAACCGTTGAGCGTGAGCAAGAAATTGATGCAGAAGTTGCCCGTTATAACGCAGATTATCAAGTACTAGAAAAAAAGTTAATGGCTATCCGTGACAAAGTATCTCGTGATCAACTTGTGGTACGCGCTATGGGGGGGGAGGTTATAGAGATAAATTTTGCAGAAATACTCAAAGTTACTTATAACAATAGACTATCTATTGTTGGTCGAGCTGCGGTATTTATTCAGCAAATAGGCAGTTTCTTAATTGATGATCCTCGAGAAGCAAATACCGAAGGGGGAGTATTTCCTGCAATATTTGGTACTGTCTTAATGGTTTTACTGATGACGGTTATTGTTTCTCCTATGGGCGTTATAGCGGCTATTTACTTACATGAATATGCGGGTAAAAATGCCCTGACTAAACTACTTCGTATCTCCGTTATTAACTTGGCAGGTGTTCCATCAATCGTTTATGGGGTCTTTGGCTTAGGTTTCTTTGTTTACATGGTGGGTGGTAGTTTAGATCAGCTGTTTTATGCCGAGACATTACCTAGCCCAACTTTTGGTACGCCAGGTGTTATGTGGTCGGCTATTACTTTAGCGATACTAACATTACCTGTTGTTATTGTTTCAACCGAAGAAGGTCTATCACGCATTCCGTCAGCTATGCGTCACGGTTCTTTAGCGCTAGGTGCAACCAAAGCAGAAACGTTATGGCGTATTATTCTACCAATTGCTAGTCCGGCAATTATGACGGGTATTATTTTAGCTATTGCGCGTGCGGCCGGTGAAGTTGCACCACTGATGCTGGTTGGAGTTGTAAAAATGGCACCAAATTTACCACTTGATGGTAACTTCCCATATTTACATTTAGACCGTAAGTTTATGCATTTAGGTTTTCATATTTATGATGTAGGTTTCCAAAGTCCTAACGTTGAAGCGGCAAGACCATTAGTTTTTGCAACTGCATTTTTATTGGTGACAATTATTGTCTCACTGAATATGACAGCGGTTACCATACGTAACCGTTTAAGAGAAAAATATCGCATGTTAGAGCATTAACTTTATTGAAGAATACTCTTCTTATTTTAGTTAAATATACTGAAATAAGAATGACCTAAAATATAAAGTAAAAAAGTTTTAACAGTCACGAACAAAATTTAAGCATTGAAAGAGAAAACTATGATTTCAGTCATCCCAAGAACACTAGATCCAAAAGTTAAACTTGATCTTAACAATTTATCGCCAGAACAAGTGGCGTTAGAAATTAAAAATTTGAACTTATATTATGGTGATAAACAAGCACTTCAAAATATCAGCATGTCTATTCCTAAAGGACAAGTTACCGCGTTTATTGGTCCCAGTGGTTGTGGTAAATCTACGTTGTTACGTTGTATTAACCGTATGAATGATTTGGTTGATATATGTAAGATTGAAGGTGAAATTAATCTTCATGGCGAAAATATTTATGGAAAACATGTTGATGTTGCAGCGCTGCGTCGTCAAGTAGGTATGGTTTTTCAACGACCTAATCCATTTCCTAAAAGCATTTATGAAAATGTTGTCTATGGTTTACGTATTATGGGCGAAAATAATCGCCGTGTATTAGATGAAGCTGCAGAAGTTGCGCTGCGAAGTGCAGCATTGTGGAATGAAGTAAAAGACCGTTTGCACGATAGTGCACTGGGACTTTCTGGCGGTCAACAACAACGTTTAGTGATTGCTCGCGCTATTGCGATTAAGCCAGAAGTTTTATTACTTGATGAGCCTACATCGGCACTTGACCCTATTTCAACGTTGACGATTGAAGAATTGATTAATGACTTAAAAAAGCAGTTTACTGTGGTCATCGTTACTCATAATATGCAACAAGCCGCTCGTGTTTCAGATCAAACAGCATTTATGTACATGGGTGACTTAATTGAATACAGCGATACTAATACGCTGTTTACTACGCCAACAAAAAAGAAAACTGAAGATTATATTACTGGCCGTTACGGTTAATAGAGACGATTAATATTCTACTTTTATTATAGAATAACAAGGAAAAACAATGGATAACATCAATCTTGGTCGTCATATATCAGGCCAATTTAACGAAGATTTAGAAAACGTCATCAACCATGTCATGCATATGGGTGGTTTGGTTGAAAAACAATTAAGCGATTCACTCACGGCTGTTTATGATGCGGATGAAGTCTTGGCAAAAAATGTCTTAGCGAACGATTATAAAATTAATGCCCTAGAAGTCAGTATTGACGATGAATGTACACGCATCATAGCTAAGCGTCAGCCAGCTGCTGGCGATTTACGTTTAATTATGGCTATTGTAAAAACAATTGCTGATTTAGAGCGTATCGGCGACGAAGCACAGAAAATTGCTCGGGTAGCACTCGAAAACTTCTCTGGAGAGCAAAAAGCGCTATTACTTAATTTAGATAATTTAGGTCGTAAGGTTTTAGAATTTTTACAAGCAACTCTTGATGCTTTTACACGTATGGATGTCGACTCAGCTGTTTTAACTCATGGCAATGACGAGAAGATTGATCGTGAATACGAGGCGCTAATGCGCCAATTAATGACTTACATGATGGAAGACCCGCGTTCTATCCCACAAATAATGAGTGTTATCTGGTCAGCTCGTGCTTTAGAACGTATTGGTGACCGTTGTCAAAATATTTGCGAATACATTATCTATTTTGTCAAAGGAAAAGATGTTCGCCACACAACAGCGGAAGATATTAAATCTTTGTAAATTTGAAAAAAGCCGCTACGTTTAAATAACTTTCTATATACCTGTTATGTTTCGACAAATCATAGCTATATCTAGTTAAAAGCACAGGAATTGTCAGGTGATCGTGATAAAACGCTTGAAGATCGTGTTAAATGGGTTAATATCCGCGACGAATAATAACAAAGAGCAATTTGGCTCTGGGAATAAATTATGGCTAGAAATTCAATACTAGGTGTCTTTGCAAAATCACCTATTAAACCATTAGAAAAACACATTCGATTGGTCACTAAGTGTTGTAATCAACTAACTCCTTTCTTTGCTGCTTGTGCTGAACAAGATTGGTCAAAAGCAGGGAAACTTCGCAGTAAAATCTCAAAATATGAACGCGACGCAGACAAATTAAAACGCGAAATACGCCTTGAACTTCCGGGTGGCTTATTTATGCCTGTTGATCGTGCTGATTTGTTAGAGTTACTTTCACAACAAGACAAAATTGCTAATAAAGCAAAAGATATTGCCGGACGTATTTTAGGACGCAAACTGATAATACCAGAAACACTACAAGATTCTTTTGTGGCGTATGTTGCTCGAAATATTGAAGCCGCAGAAAAAGCAGCTGACGCGATTAATGAATTAGACGACTTATTAGAAACAGGTTTTCGTGGTCGAGAAGTCGCATTGGTTGAGAAGATGATTAACCAATTAGATGAAATAGAAGATGATACAGACGGCATGCAAATTAAATTGCGTAGCGACTTATTGGCGATTGAGAATGACTTAAATCCTATTGATGTAATGTTTTTATATCAAATTATTGAATGGATAGGTGATTTAGCCGATTTAGCCGAACGTGTTGGTGCTCGTTTAGAAATTTTACTGGCTAGAAAATAAGGCTTATTCATGGATATATTATTAACACATGGCCCTATGTTGGTCATTATTGCCGGCGTTGTTGGTTTCTTTATGGCGTGGGGCATTGGTGCAAACGATGTGGCTAACGCAATGGGTACATCAGTTGGCTCTAAAGCGCTAACGATTAAACAAGCTATTATCATCGCGATGATTTTTGAATTTGCTGGTGCATATTTAGCGGGTGGTGAAGTTACTTCAACTATTCGTAAGGGTATTATTGATGCTTCTTACTTTGTTGATAGTCCGGAATTACTTGTTTTTGGTATGATTTCAGCATTATTTGCTGCTGCTACTTGGTTACTTATTGCTTCTATTTTAGGTTGGCCAGTATCTACAACACACTCAATTGTTGGCGCCATTGTTGGTTTTGCTGCCGTTGGTGTTAGTGTTGATGCTGTTGAATGGGCTAAGGTTATCGGTATAGTAGGTAGCTGGATAATTACGCCACTTATCTCAGGTATTATTGCATTTATTATTTTTAACAGTGCACAAAAATTAATTTTTGATACAGATAATCCATTAACTCAAGCTAAACGTTGGGTACCTTTTTACATGTTTTTAGCGGGCTTCGTACTTGCTTTAGTCACTATTAAGAAAGGTTTGAAGCATTTAGGCTTAGACATCGGCTCTGTTGAGGGTTATGTCTATGCAATTATTGCCGCAGTTATTGTCGCTATTATAGGTAAAATATTCATAAACCGTTTAGAATTTGATGAAAGTGCTGCGAAGAAAACACATTATGCCAACGTAGAAAAAGTATTTGCGGTATTAATGATCGTTACTGCCTGTGCAATGGCATTTGCTCATGGTTCAAATGATGTTGCTAATGCGATTGGTCCACTAGCTGCGGTAGTAAGTATTGTTGGTAATGACGGTCAAATTGCAGCTAAGTCAGCTATCGCATGGTGGATTTTACCACTAGGTGGTTTTGGTATTGTTGCTGGTCTTGCATTATTTGGTCACAGAGTTATTGCAACCATAGGTAATGGCATTACACATTTAACGCCAAGCCGTGGTTTTGCCGCTGAACTAGCAGCAGCATGTACAGTTGTTATCGCTTCAGGTACAGGTTTACCTATCTCAACCACACAAACATTAGTCGGTGCTGTGTTAGGTGTAGGTATGGCTCGTGGTATTGCCGCAATTAACTTAACGGTTGTGCGTAATATTGTTGTCTCTTGGGTTGTTACCTTACCGGTTGGTGCAGGTTTATCTATCATTTTCTTCTGGGGAATGGTGGCAATCTTCACCTAGGCACGCTTAGAAATTTTACTTTTAAAAAACCAACATTGATGTTGGTTTTTTTATTTAAACTCCTGAATTTGTAAACTTTCAGTGGTAACCACTATATAATTAAAAAGTGATTAGGTAATGCTTGCCTGAACCACTATTACCCTATACTATAGCGCCACTTTGATATTCTTTAGAATTTCAAACTGCCTTGATAGCTCAGTCGGTAGAGCAGAGGATTGAAAATCCTCGTGTCCCTGGTTCGATTCCGGGTCAAGGCACCATATTTCTCTTTATTGAGACGAAAAAGCCCATAAGCAATTGTGGGCTTTTTTTTGTTCTAATAGAAAAATTATTTTCAATTAAATGATTATCACCTCACTAAATTCAAGTTTTATATCAAACTATTTTTAATAGACATTATGTTATAAATATTGCCCTTGATATTACTAGAACTTAATAATGATGAGTACAAAACAAGCGGATGAATCATTAGGTATTTTTTTCGCTTCATAGAGTGAAAAAAGAGCAGGGCGAATACCTGGTAATATCCCTATTTGGATGGGAATATTAGCTGAGTTAACTAAGTTTGGCATTTTTTTTAGCCTATTTTATTACCTTGATTTTAGTGCCGGTTAACTACTTGCTTGTTGAACAGATAAAGGCGTTTTTTGGTGTTAAACCTACGGGGTATGTTCTGGAGCAAGTTTAGCTTTTACATTTATGGTATTTCAAGCAATAAAAAACCCAGTTAAAAACTGGGTTTTTTCATTTGAAATAAAACTAGAAATCTTCCAGCATAAATTCTAACGAGTCTTCGTAGGCTTTTAGCTCTTTTTCTAATTGGAATCTTTCTTTTATAAGTTCTATTTCACGCCATTTTCTTTTCTTATTAGTGCTTTCTGAGGACTTAGGTCTTTTACCAAACGAGCCCATTACTTGTTCAAGTTTATCCATAGAACACTCCTTTTTATTTAACAGCACCTTTTTAATAACACATTCAAGATGATAAGCAAATAATTAAAGCAATAAACTCCGATAATACTTGGTGATAAAGTAACTGTTTTTAGGTTTTATTTTAAACTAACCGTATGAAAAATAGCTATTAAAGTAACTCAGCAAGCTGTTTTTCTAATTTTATCTGGTCAAGGGTAAAATTTCTGATCCCTTCAGCAAGCTTTTCTGTGGCCATAGCATCTTCATTCATTGCCCAACGATAACTACTTTCTGATAATTTTTCTTGAGCGGCTAATTTAGGTTGCTCACTAAATAATTTTTGCTCAAGCGGGTCACTACACTTCGATAATTCGTCTAACAGGTTTGGACTTATCGTTAAACGATCACATCCGGCAAGTTGACGTATCTCATCTATGTTTCTAAAGCTTGCTCCCATCACCACCGTTTTATAACCTTTACCTTTGTAATAGTTATAAATGCTAGTTACCGAGATCACACCAGGGTCTTCATCCGCTGCGTATTCACTTTTACCGCTATCCTTTTTGTACCAATCTAAGATCCGGCCAACAAAAGGTGAGATTAAATAAACCCCTGATTCGGCACAAGCTTGTGCTTGAGCAAAACTAAACAATAAAGTTAGGTTACAGTTAATACCAACCTTTTCTAGTTGCTCTGCCGCTTTAATACCTTCCCAAGTTGATGCCAGTTTAATAAGGATACGATCGTTATTAATGCCTGCTTCTTTATACATCGCCATAAGCTTATGCGCTTTGGCAATTGAAGCTTGAGTATCAAAAGATAAACGTGAATCTACTTCTGTTGAAATACGACCTGGTACTGTTTTTAAAATTTCTAAGCCAATTAATACTGATAGTTTATCAGCGGCATCAATAACTTGTTGTTCTGTATTTGATGACTGTGCCTTTGCCCATGTTACCGCTTCGGTAAGTAAATGTTGATAACCTTCAAGTGATGCTGCTTTTAATAATAGCGATGGGTTTGTGGTTGCATCTTGTGGTTGAAAATTTGCGATTGCTTCAATATCACCGGTGTCAGCAACTACTGTAGTCATTTTTTTTAATTGAGAAAGCTGGTTAGTCATGTCCTTTACCTTTTTACGAAAAACTTAAAATTGGAGAATTATTACAACATAAATGGCTGAAAAAGTGATAAACCTTTGATGTAATGCCTAATATGACTATATTTGTAACAAATTTTCAATATATAGCAAGTATGTTCGACATTTTTTTAACTATGACGGTAATTGGCTTATCATTTATCTTCATGTTTAGCGGATTTATTGTATTATATGGGTTATATATTTTGATATTGTATTAAACGGGACCGTTATGCTACTTGTTGTTTCTCCAGCTAAAAACTTAGACTTTGAGTCACCATTACCCACTAATAAATTTTCTCAACCTGAGCTTTTAGCGCACAGTAAAGATTTAATTGACCATTGCCAAAAATTAACACCTGCAGAGATATCAACCTTAATGGGCATTAGTGATAAACTTGCTGGGTTAAACGCTGCTCGATTTGGTGAATGGTCAATGCCTTTTACTGTTGATAATGCTCGCCCAGCGGTATTAGCGTTTAATGGTGATGTTTATACCGGATTAGACGCCAAAACATTTAATG
Organism: Colwellia sp. MB3u-55; assembly: GCF_014076785.1. NCBI lineage: Bacteria > Pseudomonadati > Pseudomonadota > Gammaproteobacteria > Alteromonadales > Colwelliaceae > Colwellia > Colwellia sp. MB3u-55. Next base: position 234,694 of record NZ_JACGUS010000122.1, on the reverse strand, counting down.
AAGATGATTTTGATTTCGCACAAAAACACATGAGAATTTTGTCAGGATTATACGGTTTACTCAAACCTCTTGATTTAATGCAAGCCTACCGCTTAGAAATGGGCTCAAGGTTAGCGAATGATCGTGGCAGCAACTTGTATCAGTTTTGGGGAGACATTATTACTGACCATGTCAATGAAGCATTGGCCCAGCAGGGTGATAAAGTGTTAATTAACCTTGCCTCTAATGAATATTTTAAATCAGTAAATAAAAAAAAGCTTCAAGGTGAAATAATTACTCCAGCATTTAAAGATTGGAAAAATGGTCAATTTAAAATGATCAGTTTCTTTGCCAAAAAAGCACGAGGTTTAATGGCACGTTATATTATTGAACATCGCTTAACAGAGGTTGAACAACTTAAATCCTTTGATGTTGCTGGCTATCAATATAGTGAAGAAATGAGTCAAGGTAATGATTTTGTTTATACCCGTAAAGAAACGCAATAGTAGCGCTAATGTATAAGCCTGCTTTAGTTTATTTACTTAGTTATACTTAACCCACTAAGCTTTAAGTGGTAAATAGATAGTAAGAGAACACAAAAAAGGAAAAGGAATGCTTACATTACTCGCTAAACTGTTCAATGCACTGAACTCAGAAAGCTCTACTCGGCAAATATCATTGGCCATAGCGTTAGGTTTTATCGTTGGACTATCGCCACTGCTTACCTTGCATAATATTGCTTTTATATTCGTGGTTTTATTTTTAAGAGTCAATATCGGTGGTTTTATAGTCGCTTGGGGATTCTTTAAAGGGTTAAGTTATTTGTTATCATCATTGATCGTTACTGTTGGTGAGTCATTACTAACAGCAAAGTCATTACACCCTTTATTTGATGCTTTATATCAGTCTTCGTTATTTAAAATAGGCCACCTCCACCATACTTATACGTTGGGTGCTTTGGTGCTTGGCTGTTTATTAGCAGTGCCGTTATATTATCTGAGTAACTTTTTAATTGAAAAGTATCGACTACATATTAAAGCCTTCTTTGAGAAGTTCCGTATTGTTAAGGCATTAAAAGCATCAAAGTTCTACTGTATTTATAGCCACGTTTCTGGCCAAGGAGAGTTGTAATGAGTCGTTTTATTCGTTGGAAAGGGCTAGTCGGTTTTTTTGTGGTTATGGGATTATTGATCGCTTTTATTTATTTATTTGCTGACGCTTTAGTTAAGAAAGGTATAGAAAAATCAGGTGAATGGTATTTAGGTGCTGAAGTTAATGTTAACGAAGTTGAAATTAACTATTTACCCTTAACACTGAGTATTGAAGGTTTCCAAGCAACCGATCCTGAAAAACCTAGCCATAATTTGGTGAGTTTTTCACAAGCCTCTGCCGGTGTTGATGTTTGGCAATATTTATTTGGTAAGTTATATATTAGCGAGTTAAATGTTGCTGAGTTAAGAATCAATCAGCCTAGGCAGTCGGTCGGTGAAGTCTATAGACTTGGTGACGATACTGAAAATGGCAGTGACGGCTTAGGTGATTCAATGTTGCCTAAACTTGATGTTAGCCTACCTAAAGCTGAAGATTTACTTAATAATAGTGATTTGCTAACAGTCAAGCGTGGCAAAGCTTTAGAGCAAAGTTATCAAATCGAAAAGATAAAGCTGCAAGCTGCTTATGAAACACTCCCAACTAAAGACGCGTTAGCAGACTATAAAAAGCAAGTAGAGCAACTTGCTAATATTAAGATAGAAAGTTTAGCCGATCTTGAAAAGCTTAATAAAAATTTTACCGTGCTAAAAACAAAGTTTGAAGCTGACCAAGCGGTCATGAAAAAAGCAAAGCAGCAAGTTAGCGCTTCAAAAACATTATTAAGTGAACAAACTAAAGCTTTAAAAGATGCGCCAAGCGCCGATTGGAAAAACATTGAGAGCAAGTACCAACTTGATAGTGTCGATGGTGCTGATTTTGCTCACTTGTTGTTTGGTGAGCAAGCAAGAGAATACTTTGGCTATGCTGATACCGTTTATCGAAATATAGCACCGTTAATTAAATCTTCAAAAGTTGATAAAGAAGCACCAGTAGCTAGCGATCAAGGTCGTTATGTGCAGTTTAATGATGAAAAACCTTTGCCTGATGTACTTATTGAACAAGCAAATTTTTCTTTAATATTGCCACAAGGTGAATTTGCAATTAGCGGCAAAGAATTGACGCATCAGCACTGGGTACGAGGTAATAATAGTGTTATTAACGTTAAAAGCGACAACGTACAGGGCTTGGGGAAATTAACCTTAGGGTTAGCTTTCTCACTAGATAAGCAAGATGTTTTAGTAGGTAAGGGGCAGTGGCAACTTGTCGACGTCAACTTAAAAGATGTTTCACTACAAAAATCAAGTGCTTTTACTTTAGATCTTAACAGTGGCTTATTATCAGGTAAGGGGGCTTTTTCATTCATCGATGACCAAATTGACAGTGAAAATAAACTTAACCTGGCTAACACTCAATATAGTGGTGCTGGCACTTCGAAGTTAAGTACACTCTTTATTGACACAGTTCAGTCTCTTAAGTCGTTGGCATTAACCATAACTGCAAAAGGTAAAATAACGGCTCCGACGTTATCTATATCATCGCCACTTGATAACCAATTAAAAGATTCAATGGTGCAGCAGGTATCAACTAAATTAACAAGCTTCAAATCTGACATTAAAGCAGGGTTAAGCACTAAGCTTACTCAAGCTTTAGGGGTAAGTAATAAGGAAGCTGAGTCTCTAATGGATGTTGAAGCACTCATCGGAGATAGTGATAAAGCATTAGATGAGCTGATTAACTCAGATATCGTCGCAGCGAAAAAGAAAGAGTTTGAAGATAAACAAAAAGATAAGCTCAAAGATAAAGCAAAAGAAAAACTAGGGAAACTATTTGGTTAGGCTTGCTTAGCTTACTCATCATTAATGACAAGTTTACGCTCAGCTATCGTAGTTGCCAAAGGGGAGATGAGCGGCCAAGCTAAACTAGTTTAATAAAGTCGTTTTAGTTTTTTCTGTAAAAAAGCCTCAGCTTATTATTAAGTTGAGGCTTTTTTTGTTAATTAGCGTGTTGTTTTTACTAAGCTTTAATGCCTAAACTGCTAAGGCCACCACTTTTCTTTCCCTTACTATTGTAGGTCATTGATGAGCGGTTATGATTCTCAAGCAAGGAGTTTTTCATGCGTTCAGCGGCAAGTGAAGATTGCTGTATGATTTGACCGTTAACCTGATTTTTGTCTTTACAACGCAGTAAAATAGCTTCAATTTCAGCAATCTCTTGCTGATGAATACCTGATTTAACTTCGTTTTTCAAAATAATATTTTGAGCGTTTTGTTCATCAAGTTGCTGTATGGCTTTTAGCAAAGCCTCTTTTTGCTCGGTAACGGCAGTTAATGCTTGTGGGCTTTGTTTTTGTAAGACTTCTTTTTCAACGCTGAGCAGCTCATCAAGCTGCTGTAGGTTATGTAACTGTTGAGCAATTAATTGCTCTGCTGCTAACGCTGTCATCAGGTGTAACTCCTGTGATTAGGTTAACAGTAAACTGTTAGCCTAGTTTAAATTCGAAATTTGCTATACTGGCAGCAAGCTTTTCAGGATCAACTTTATACTCACCATTTGCAATGGCTTTTTTGAGTTGATCGATTTTTTTCTGATCAACGGCTGGTGCGTCATTCGCTTTCTTTTGTAACTCATTTAACTGTTGAGCTTGTGGTGTTAAAGAGACTGAATCTTTACCTACAGATCTTCCTTGTTCACTACTTGCTGCATTTTGTGTGGCTTGCTGTTTGACTTGTACTTGTTGATCAAGCTTTTGCTTTACTTGACTGTTATTTGACAAGTTATTGATATTTATAGCCATAATACTATCCTATAGATAACGGGTTGATATTCACTATCTTGTTATCGGCAAGCAGCCTAATAACTTAACCATTATTATAAATTAATTATCACTTCGTTGATAGCCGATACTCGCCCTGTTACCGTTCTACCACTGCCTTCATTTTCAACCGCTATTTGCTCGCCAAGCCCCCCGTCTTCAAGGGCTATGCCGGAGGTCTTTATTGTCAACGTATTCGATTGCGCAATAAGCGTGACATGGCTGCCTTTGCAAACAAAACAAATATTTTTTTTAGTTAGAATGACACCCGCCCTCAACTTTCTTTTAGCTCGGGTACCAATAACGATTCTGGTATCATCTAAGCTCTCACCACGAATTCTATATTTATCGCGATATTCAATGGTGACATTTGAACTATCAACTCTACTGCCCTTACTAATGATACTTTTTGCAACAACTACCGGTATGACCACTTGAATTTTTGCAGGAATATAAAGATACCAAGACGATGGGTCGTCGCAATTTATTTTAACATTTACGTTTCTACCATTATGATTTTCAGGTATATTTGCGATTAAAGGTGTTAAACAAGGTTGAATAATAATTCTGGGATCTAAAGTAGAGACTGAAACGTTTATCTTTCCTTGCTTTGGCAATGGTGTATTATTTTTTATAAATTGTGTAACAAAATCTTGAATTTGCTGTCTGTCCATCGTTTGGGCAAAGGCTATATTTGAAAAAAACGCTGAGATTAGCGAAAGAATGATAAATATCTTGAATATGCTCATAAATTTGTCAACTATTTGCTAGGGAAATTAAAATACTCGTCTATGCTTAATTTATGTATTAGTGTAACAATAATTAGAAGCAGACGAATACGCACTAAACGTCAAAAAATTGAACGTTCAACATATATCTATAAGCACAATCAAGAAGTGTGCCTTTTTGTGAATTAAGTAAAATGAGGTTTGTATGGCAGGAATTTTAGACTCAGTAAATCAACGCACTCAGTTGGTTGGACAGAATAGACTTGAATTATTACTTTTTCGTTTAGTCGGACCGCAACGTTTTGGTATTAATGTTTTTAAAGTACGTGAAGTTATGCCTTGTCCGCGCTTAACCTTACTGCCAGGACAAGACGCTTTTATTAAAGGTGTTGCCCATATTCGTGGCCAAACCATTTCAGTGATCGATTTGAGCAAATCGACAGGTGGCCCAGAAATAGTGCCAGATGAAAATTCTTTTGTCATTATTGCAGAATACAATCGCAGTGTGCAGGGCTTTTTAGTAGGCGGTGTTGAGAGAATCGTCACGTTAAGCTGGAAAGATATTATGCCTCCTCCAGAAGGCGCTGGTAAATCGAGCTATTTGACCGCTGTTACAGAAATAGACAAAAAAATGGTCTCTATTTTAGATGTAGAGAAAATTTTAAATGAAATTAATCCTATTTCAACAGATTTAAGTGAAGATGTTGTTGATGCGAGTGTTGGAGTGAGTCTTGGCGAGCGAGTCATTATGATCGCGGATGATTCAACCGTAGCTAGAAATCAAGTGAGAAGAGCTTTAGAACCTTTAGGCTTAACAATGTTGTTAGCTAAAAATGGCCAAGACGCTTTAGATCAATTACTCGCTATAGAAGCCGAGTGTCATTCATCCATTACTGAAAAAGTCGCTTTACTTATCTCTGACATAGAAATGCCTGAAATGGATGGTTACACCTTAACCGCTGAGATTAAAAATAATGACCGATTGAAAGCTATGCCGGTTATTTTACATACTTCGCTAAGCGGAGTTTTTAATAATGCTATGGTTGCTAAAGTAGGTGCAGAAGATTTTATTCCAAAGTTTCATCCTGATGAATTAGCCATAGCAGTAAAAAAATGGTTAAAGAAAGATGAACTAGAAAATAATGCTAATTAACCCATTGTTTTTAGCGTATTCTATCGTTAATAAATGATAATAATAATTTAAGGCGGAATATAGAAGTGTCAATCCGACAGCTTGATGATAGCAGTTATCATCAGTTTAGAGTCTTCCTAGAGAAACAATGTGGCATTGTCTTAGGTGAAAATAAACAATACCTAGTGAAAAGCCGTTTAGCCCCTTTAATGGCAAAATTTGATGTTACCACATTAGGTGATTTAGTCACTCGTACTCTCAGTCCAATTGAAAGGCAGTTACGTGCCGCGGTTATCGACGCTATGACGACTAATGAAACCTTATGGTTTCGTGATGAGTACCCCTTTGAACTATTGAAAAAACGCTTACTTCCTGAGTTTAAAAATAAAAGAACGCCTTTGAAAATTTGGTCAGCAGCAAGTTCTTCAGGTCAAGAACCTTATTCTATTGCGATGGCAGTTCAAGAATTTAAGCAAAGTAATCCTGCTGCATTTTCGGGAGGTGTTCAAATTATTGGCACTGATATCTCCAATACTATGCTTGAGCATTGTAAGTATGGCCATTATGACAATTTAGCGTTGTCACGAGGTTTATCAGCCGAACGTAAAAGAATGTTTTTTGAAAATGGCGATAAAGGTATGTCGAAAATCAAAGACTCGATTAAGAAAATGGTTAGCTTTAGGCAACTAAATCTCCTAAATAGTTATAGTTTAATGGGTAAGTTTGATATTGTTTTTTGCCGTAACGTACTGATTTACTTTGCACCAGAAATTAAAAAGCAAATAATATCTCAAATTGAAGGCGTGCTAAACCCTAACGGCTATCTCTTTCTTGGCGCCTCAGAATCCTTGACGGGTTTAAACCAAAACTTTGATATGGTTCGCTGTAATCCCGGTATCATTTACCAGAAAAAGACTTAATATACTCCACTCAAATCCCCGTTGGCATAGAAATTGTATAGTTATCTTCATTGATTTGGAGGTAACACTATGGCTATCACTTTTGAAAAAGCACTGGGCATTCACCCACAAACACTTGCTGTTCGTTCTAAACGTGCAGAAGTTATTGCTAGTAATATTGCTAATGCAGATACACCCGGCTATAAAGCCAAGGGCATGGACTTTAAGTCTGCCTTAGCGCAAGCCTCTCAAAAGCAACAATCAGGTATGTCACGAACCCACGAAAAGCATTTTGATGTTCGCATTGCAACCAATAATGGTGTGCAATTTAGAACACCCGATCAACCAGATACTGGCGATGGTAATACAGTAGATGCACAAGTGGAACGAAACTTGTATCTAGAAAACTCAATGCAGTATCAAGCCAGTATTCAATTTCTTACTGGCAGGATTCAAGGCTTGAAAAAAGCCATCACCGGAGCAGGGCAATAATTATGAGCCTATTTAACGTATTTACTATATCTGGCACGGGTATGAGCGCTCAATCTGTTCGCTTAAATACCACCGCAAGTAACATTGCTAATGCTGATAGCGTTAGCAGTAGTGTTGATGCAACCTATCGAGCACGGCATCCGGTTTTTGCCGCAGAGATGCAAAAAGCTGCCGCAGGACAAGATGACTCAGGCGTAGGTGTCAAAGTTTTAGGCATTGTTGAAAGCGATCAGCCTTTAAATATTCAGCACTCTCCGGGACACCCAATGGCAGATAAAGATGGTTTCATTTATAAACCCAATGTAAACGTGATTGAAGAAATGACCAATATGATTTCAGCATCACGTTCATATCAAACAAATGTTCAATTGGCTGAATCAGCAAAAAATATGCTGAATAAAACCTTACAGCTTGGCAAGTAACAATTAAAGGTGGGATAAAATATGGAAACAGTAAGCGGAAGTAAACCTTTAGATGGCATGCGCTGGCAAAAGGAAGATGTTACAAAGACGGATAATGGCAATGGTATGTTAACGCAAGAAGATTTCTTTGCGTTACTGACCAAAGAGCTTTCTCATCAAGATCCAACTAAGCCCGTTGAAAATAATGAAATGATTTCGCAAATGACCGCGTTTTCAACGACTGACGGTGTGGCAACACTAAATGAACAATTTACCTCATTTGCTGCATCCATGTCATCGAGTCAAGCATTACAGGCCTCCTCGTTAGTGGGTCGCAGCGTTTTAGTTGATGATAATGTTTTTGGTATGGCTGAAGGTGAAGCCGTTAAAGGCAAAATGGTCACGGATAAAGCGGCAAGTAATGTAAATATTTATGTTGAAAACACCGCTGGAGAACTTATTCAAACAGTCCCTGTTGGCAGTGTGGCTGCAGGTGAGTTTACCTTTAATTGGGACGGCAAGATGACAAATGGCGAGTCCGCTCCACAAGGTGCTTATCGTTTTAGAATTGCAGGATTAGTGGAAGGTGAAGCATCAGAATTACAAGCGATGACCTATCGTAAAGTTGATAGTGTGACGTTAGCCGGTGCAGGTGGAAATATTTTATTAAATCTTAATGGTGGCAGTTCCATGGCACTAGCAGATGTGGTGGAAGTATCAGAAGGTTAAATTAATAGTTTTTCGAACTAAATAAATTTAAGCCACTGTTATTTCAATGAAGAGTGAATACTCGAAAATTAGAAATAATTAAGATAAACAGTTTTTTATATGAGGTGCAATTATGTCATTTAATATAGCGTTGAGCGGATTAAACGCTGCTCAAAAAGATTTGGATGTTACATCAAATAACATCGCTAACGTTAATACCACCGGCTTTAAAGAGTCGCGTGCGGAATTTGTTGATGTGTATGCGGCATCATTACTTGCTTCGGGTAAAACAAAAGTGGGTGACGGTGTTTTGACGGCAGATGTCGCTCAGCAGTTTCAGCAAGGTAGTATTCAGTTTACTAATAACGCGTTAGATTTAGCCGTTACGGGTAATGGTTTTTATGCAACAGTACCTGAACTTGACTCTTTGGAAACGTCATATACCCGGGCAGGTCAGTTTAAATTAAACGACAGTAATTTTGTTGTTAACTCTGCGGGTGAGCATTTATTAGGTTTCCCAGTTAACCCTGACGGCACCTCTGCGTCAGTAAGTTTAAGTACAGCGGAGCCTATTCGTATCCCTACTGCCTCTGGTGCTCCTCAGAAAACCAGTGAAGTAGATGTAAGAATGAACTTACCTGCTGGTGGTGATTGGATTAGTAGTGCGCCAGGTAACTTTGATCCCGAGGATCCGTTGACTTTTAACCATTCAACTTCGGTGACTATTTTTGATTCATTAGGTGATAGTCATATAATGACTTATTACTTTATTAAAGATAACCCTTCGACTAATGCTAATCAGTGGATGATGTTTGCTGGCGTTGATGGTATACCCGTAGACTTGGCTGATCCAGGTGGACAGACAGATCCAAATCCAACAGAACCCCCTGGAACACCAATATTAAATCCACAAGGTGGTGGTAATTCAGGTCCATTATCAGCAGGTGGCGGTGTTACTGGTATGCGTATGTACTTTGATTCTTCAGGTGATTTCGTTGCACAATTACCTATGCCAGGTGACGGTGGTGCTGTTACAGTTCCACTTGGAGCAACGATATTATCAAATGGTGCTGATCCAACTCAAACTGTGAAAATTAATTTCAATCTAGACCCTCTTGGCCCTAATCCAAATGAACCTACGCAGTTTGCTTCAAACTTTGAAGTGACTTCGCTTGAGCAAGATGGCTTAGCGGTTGGTCGATTAACGGGTATAGATATTGGTAGTGATGGTTTAATTCGAGCGACATACAGTAATGGTACTTCAGAACCATTATCACGAATTGCTTTAGTAAACTTTGCGAATGAACAGGGCTTAACACAAATCGGTAATACTTCATGGAAAGAAAGTATTAGTTCTGGTGAAGCATTGGCTGGTGAGGCGGGTTCAGGTACTTTTGGTACTATTAATTCATCGGCATTAGAGCAATCAAACGTTAACTTAACCACAGAATTAATCGACTTAATTTCAGCACAGCGAAATTTTCAGGCTAACTCTCGAGCACTAGAAGTTGATAACCAGCTAAACCAAACTATTTTACAGATTCGATAAATAAATTTTTAAAATAATGTCGTCTATGATAAATAAAAGAGATAAAACGTAAAATGTTTTATCTCTTTTTATATTCAGGGTGAACGGTATAGATTTAGAGCGAAACATAGCCATTCTTAGGCATCCATGATTTCATCGCATTAATACTTTTTTACATGTCAATGCCCGAGCAGCGGACAGTCTTTAACTACTTGTCTTTTAAAACGTTAGTAGTCTCCTTTTTGTTGATGATAAAATGATTACTTTTTCATCTTCCTTTTCTTGTCATATTTCTTCTGGCACTGTTATTGCATTTCTCATTGTAAGATACAATTTTAGAGATCTGTTATGGACAAAATGCTTTATATCGCAATGAGCGGTGCGAAACAAAATATGCATTCGCTTGCCGTTAATGCTAACAACCTTGCTAACGCTAAGACTACGGGTTTTAAAGCCGATTTAGCACAGGCGCGTTCAATGCAAGCTTTTGGCGAAGGCTTGCCTTCTCGTGTGTTTGCCATGACAGAAAATGCCAGCCAAAACTTTGACAGTGGTTCTTTGATGCAAACTTCTCGAGATTTAGATCTTGCCATTCAAGGGCCGGGTTGGTTTGCTGTTCAAGCTGAAAATGGTACTGAAGGTTATACACGTGATGGCCAATTTAGACTCAACGAAGAAGGTGCTTTAGAAACCTCTAAAGGTGAGCTTGTCTTAGGAGATACTGGCCCGATATTTATACCTCTACCAGTCAATAATATTCATATCAGTAAAGATGGCACCATCATGGTTCAGCCTGAAGGAGCACCTAGTTCTCTTCAAGAAGAAGTGGGTCGTCTAAAAATGGTTAACCCGAGGGTGCAAGAGTTAGCAAAAGGTGCTGATGGCTTGTTTCGTCGAAAAGATGGACTAAATGAGAATGCTGACGTCAATGTCAAAGTCGAAAACGGCATGCTTGAAGCAAGTAACGTAAACCCTATTGGGGAGATGACCGCGATGATTTCTTTGCAACGTCAGTTTGAAATGCAATTAAAACTCATGAAAACAGCCGAAGAAGTTGATGCAAGTTCAGCATCTTTATTACGTGCTTTCTAATTTAAATAAATAATTTTTGAGGTGATTTATGAACCCAGCATTATGGATAAGTAAAACAGGGTTAGATGCGCAAACAAAAGATATTGCGGTAATTTCTAATAATTTAGCTAACGCCAGTACTATAGGTTTTAAGAAAAGTCGTGCCGTATTTGAAGATTTACTCTATCAAACGATTAATCAGCCAGGTGGTCGCTCTGCACAAGATACAGAGATGCCTTCAGGCTTAATGCTTGGCGCGGGTACAAAAGTGGTGGCTACGCAAAAAATTCATACCCAAGGTGATATGCAAACTACCGATAACGCTTTAGATCTAATGATCCAAGGTGAAGGTTTTTTTGAAGTGCAACTCCCTGACGGTACATCGTCATATTCAAGAAATGGTCAATTTACCATGGATGAAGAGGGCAATATGGTTACACCGGGCGCGGGTTATTTAATTCAACCACAAATAACTATTCCGCCTGATGCGTTGAGTATTATTGTTTCTCAAGATGGTGAAGTCTCTGTAACTCTTCAGGGGCAACCTGATCCTGCTGTTATCGGTCAAATTAATACAGTTAACTTTGTTAACCCGACCGGTTTGCAGCCAATAGGGCAAAATTTATACATTCAAACAGCGGTTAGTGGTGCTCCACAAGAAGGGGTTCCAGGTTTAGAAGGTTTTGGCATGATAGTGCAAGGCGCGCTAGAAACCTCGAATGTAAATACCACCGAAGAACTTGTTAACTTGATTGAAAGTCAACGGGTATATGAAATGAACTCAAAAGTAATTTCAGCAGTTGATGAAATGCTTAGTTATATTAATCAGCAGTTATAGCGTTAAGGAATCTCTTATGAAAATTCACTTAGTCTTAGTTATCTTCTTTTTATCAATAACGGGTTGTGCCAGTGTTGAACAGGCCAAAACGTTACCTGACGATCCTGACTTTGCGCCGATTTTACCCGAAATGGAAGAAGCCTCTATTATCCCGACGGGTTCACTGTTTAGAGCTAACTACGTTAATAATATTTATTCTGACTCAAAAGCTCATCGTGTTGGTGACATTATTTCAGTGACGTTAAGTGAAAGTACACAAGCACAGAAAAATGCTAAAACAGAGTTGAGTAAAGAAAATAGTGCCAGTTTAGATCCTATTATTGGTTTAGGCGGCGCTGCAGTAAACTTTAAAAATAATGCCATTCAATTTGGCTATAACCAAGGCTCTGACTTTAGTGGTGATTCAAAGTCTAACCAAGGTAATAGCTTAAACGGTCATATTTCTGTACATGTTTTGCGTGTTTTGCCCAATGGCAATTTGATGATCCGTGGTGAAAAATGGATGACTTTAAATAACGGTGACGAATTTATTCGCTTAACCGGTGTTATTCGCGCACAAGATATTAGCTCTAGTAACACCATTGTTTCTGGTAAAATCGCTAATGCGCGCATTGAATATGCAGGTACTGGGACTTTTGCTGATGTACAAGAACAAGGTTGGTTATCAAGTTTCTTTACGAGCTCTTGGTGGCCCCTTTAGGGTTAATTGAACATAAACTTTCAATAGGTATTATTATGAACACTTTTTTCAGAAGTATGAAAGTTACTATCTTGGTGCTAACATTTTTGTTTAGTTCGATGAGCTCTGCACAGCGAATTAAAGATTTAGCCGATGTTGCTGGTGTCCGAAGTAATCAATTGATAGGTTATGGTTTAGTGGTGGGTTTACCTGGAACAGGCGAACAAAGTCCATTTACCGAGCAAAGTTTCAAAACCATGTTAAGTAATTTTGGTATTACTATGCCGGCTAATTTAAAACCAAAAATTAAAAATGTTGCTGCGGTTGCAGTTCATGCTGAGTTACCCGCATTTACTAAACCTGGCCAAAAAATTGATATTACAGTTTCTTCAATGGGCAGTGCGCAAAGCTTACGTGGTGGAACATTAATACAAACTATTCTCATGGGTATTGATGGTAATGCTTATGCCGTTGCTCAAGGCAGTTTAGTCGTTAGCGGTTTAGGTGCTGAAGGTTTAGATGGCTCAAAAGTTATTGTTAATACACCAACCGTAGGCCGTATTGCTAATGGTGCTATGGTTGAACGTGAAGTTATTTCACCATTTACTTCTGGCGATTATATTACCTTTAATCTTAGAGATTCTGATTTCAGTAGTGCGAGAAGTTTAGAGCGAGTCATTAATAGCGAGTTTGCTAACATTAACGACCCCGCCACTTTTATTGCTCGCGCTATTGATGCAACCTCTATTCAAGTTAATGCACCGAGAGATGCGAGCCAACGAGTCAGCTTTTTGGCTGCCTTAGAAAATTTAGAATTCGAACCTTCACGTCCGGCGGCGAAAGTTATTGTTAACTCCCGTACCGGTACTATCGTGATCGGTTCTGATGTGCGCTTATTGCCTGCGGCTATTACTCATGGTGGTATTACGGTAACGATTAATGAAACACGAGATGTGTCACAGCCTAATGCTTTTGCTGATGGCAATACGGCGGTAACGAATCAATCTATTGTTAACGTTAATAAAGATGATAACCGGATGTTTGTTTTTAATCCGGGGGTAAGTTTAGACACACTCGTTCGAGCGATTAATGAAATTGGTGCCGGCCCTGGTGATGTTATGGCAATTCTTGAAGCACTATCACAAGCGGGCGCATTACGAGGAGAATTGATCATTATTTAATGATCAATAAAGCTTATGATTACACCGACTCAATCTTCACTAACTTCATTGGCACCGCAAGCATCTGTGACCGCTAATTCTCAGAATTTTTTAGACATCAATGGCTTGAATTCTATTCGCCAACAGTCTAAAGAAACTGATAAAGGCTCAAAAGATGCGGCTTTACAAACAGCGGCTAAGCAGTTTGAAGCGATTTTCATGCAAATGTTGATGAAAAGTATGCGTAAAGCACAAGACGTTTTAGAGTCAGATAGTCCCTTTAATTCAGAAAGTACAAAATTTTATCGTGATATGCATGACCAACAAATGTCATTAGAATTATCAAATAACGGCTCTTTAGGTTTATCAGACTTAATCGTTCGCCAGCTAGGTGGTGACACTGAAAGTTTTACCCCGCAGTCATTTTTACAAAGTGATAATCGCTTCAGTAAAAGCAACGGCTTACTCAGCGAAGATAATAATAAAGGCAAGTCAATTGTCGACACAGGGATCCTTATTTCGGCCGAGGATCGTCAAACTAATGACTCAGGTGATCGTTCAACTAATAATCGACAAGCATTATTTGATATGCCACAACGAGCGCCTTCTTCGTCTAACACGGCAAATTCGTTAGATAACAAACCGTCGGTTTATGAAATGCTTGCCATGCAAGAGCCTCAGTATCAGCAACCTAAAGACTTTGTTATGGCATTAACCGAAGATGCTAAACGCGTTGAAGAAAAGTTAAATATTCCCTTTGAAGTTGTTATAGCTCAAGCCGCATTAGAAACTGGCTGGGGACAAAAAATCATCAAAACAGAAAGTGGTCAAAGCTCTAATAACTTGTTTAACATTAAAGCCGATAAACGCTGGGATGGCGACAAAATTAATAAGGAAACCCTTGAATTTGAGCAAGGTGCTATGGTTAAAAAACGTGAACCCTTTCGCGTTTATGAAACCATTAGTGACAGCGTTAATGATTACATGCAGTTTCTCTCAAACAGCGAACGCTATAAAAATGCATTAGACAAAGCTGGCGATGTGGAACACTTCCTGCATAACCTACAGAGTGCTGGTTATGCGACGGATCCCAAATACGCAGAAAAAATTAAGGGAACACTACGAACCGTAACCAGTTTACTAAATAAGTAAATAAGCGCTCAGCATATAAATGCATTGAGTTTTGGTTAGGTTAGGAGTGAAGTCATGTCGGTTAACTTATATAACACAGGTGTTAGTGGTTTACTTGCCGCACAGCAGCAGCTGGCGACAACGGGTCATAATATTTCCAATGTTAATACCGAAGGTTATAACCGACAACGCGCAGAACAAAACTCCTCGGTTGGATTATACAGTGGGGGTAACTTTGTTGGTTCAGGCACTTATGTTCAAGACATTTCACGCATCTACAATCAATTTACTTATAAAGAGCAACTTAGTAATCAAAGTAATTTAGGTAATGCAGATACCTTGCATAAAGACTTAGATCAACTTAACGAAATTATGTCTTTTTCGGGTGCTGCAATTAATGGCTCAATCGAAAAGTTTTACCAAACAATGAATAGTATTGCTGATAACCCAAGTGATATAGGTCTACGTAGTATTGCGTTAAATCAAGCAGGTGTTTTAGCAAGTGACTTTAATACATTAAATGACAATATTGAACAATTAGAAAAATCAGCGAATGGTGAAATAGTACAAATGGCGAATGCTATTTCGAAAATTTCAGGTGAGTTGGCAAAAATTAATGAGCAAATATTACAAAGCCAAGATTTAACTTTGCATGGTCAACCAAATGATTTGCTTGATAAACGTGATCAACTGGTCGATGAACTTGGAGAGTATACTTCTGTTAATACAATCGTTGATGCCAATGGTGTTATGACAGTAATGATTGGTAATGGCGCGACTTTAGTTGCGGGAATAACACCTTTATCATTAAGTGTTGTTTCAGGAGATCCTGATTCTAAAGCTACAGAGCTTAGAATTGTTGGAGCTAATAGTTCAGTTGCGCTTAATGGTTCTGTTCTCGGAGGTTCGTTGGCAGCTAAATTTGAGCTTAGAGATGAGCATTTATCGCAACTAAGACGTGAAGTTGATCGAATGGCTATGGCTATTTCAGAGACTTTAAATCAATCACAATCCGGAGGCTTAGATTTAAATGCTCAACAGGGACTTAATATCTTTACCGATATAAATTCCACTGCTTTACAAGCCGGGCGTGTACTTTCACCTTCAACGAATGCTGGAAGTTTGTCTGCCAGTGTCAATATTACCGACATTTCTAAAATACCAACGGATGAATTCGAAGTTCGATTTGATGGTACAAATTACATCATGACAAATATGAATGATGGTAGTTTACAAAATCTTGGAGCACCAGGCTCTGGCACTTATACAACGTCAAATCCTGATTATGGTTTTGAATTTACAGAATTATCAGGAACACCTGCCATTGATGATAGTTACCTCATCAGACTGACAAAAAATAGTGCTTCATTAATGGCCGTAACGCTAAATGATGGTAAAAACATTGCCGCTAGTACCTCTGTAGGTGTGGCTGTTTCCGATAATAATGTCAGTGATGGTAAAATTAGTATTGTTAACGTTACCGATCCTGTTACCGCAAGAACATTCGCTGATACAACCAATAAGGGATTATTAGTTGATGTTTATGAAAGCTCTGCTGGTGTTTTTTCTTATCGTGTTTATGACGCTGACCCTTTATCTCCTCCACCAACTCCCCCATCAGTTGCTGGTGCAATTGCCTCGGGCACTTTTTTAGCGGGTAATAGTGCTGTTATTGGAATGCCTCCTTCTGCATCACCCGCTGCATTTCAAATTGAAATTACAGGTCAGCCAAAAGGTCAAGGTGCATTAGCACCAGAAGAATTTACCGTTGGCGATGCTTTTGGTTTAGGTAATGGAGCTAATGCCACTTTTATGGCGCTGACTCAAGAAAAGGGAGTCTTAAATTCTGGCCAAGAAACTTTCAGTCAAAGTTTAGCTATTTCAACATCTGATGTCGGAGCTAAAGCAAGTTCAGCTGAATTAGTGTCAGAAACTGCTGAAGCTTTACATACTCAAGCTTATAACAGAAACCAACAGATTTCTGGTGTAAACCTTGATGAAGAAGCAGCAAATTTGATGCGATTTCAACAAGCTTATCAAGCATCATCACGAATCATTTCAATTGCTAATACCATTTTCGATACCTTGCTACAAGCGTCTAGGTAGGAGTTATATATGCGTGTATCTACAGCTCAATTTTATTTTCAAAATACTCAGCAAATCACTAATAAATCGTCTGATGTAAATGAACAAATAGGATATATTTCAAGTGGAAAGCGAATTCTAACTGCAAAAGATGATGCGGTATATTTTGGTACATTAGCCGGTTATAAGGAAGGTTTACAGAATATTGAAAAGTATCAACGCAATATTACCCAAGCCGAAAATAGAAACAGCTCTCAAGAAGTATCTTTTCTTAATGCAGAAGGATTAATGCAAGAGCTTAAACAGCTTTTTATTCAAGCGAATAATGGCACGTTATCAGATAGCGACCTAAATGCTTTGGCTGAATTAGCGAGTAATAGTCAATCACAATTACTTAATATTGCCAATAGTAAAGATGAAACAGGTAGTTATATCTTTGCTGGTTTTCAAACTGATAAAGAACCCTTTGCTATGCAACCTGACAAAAGCGTTAATTACTTAGGTGATAGTGGCGTTCGAGAAGTTCAAATTTCTAGAAACGTGATGGTAGCAACAAATCAAGCGGGAGATGAGGCCTTTATGGATGTACCTAATTCAATAGGAGACTTTACTCCAAGTTATACGACGAACACTTCGGGTATCCATGTTTCACAAGCTGTAATCGCTACTCCTGGCCAGTATGACGACGTTAATAATCCTCCGGGTTACACCTTTACTTTTTCTTTGCCTAACGATTTAACTGTAACTGATGGCAATAATAATACGGTCTATCCTACTGCTCCGTATATAGCTGGGCAAGAAATTGCCTTTAACGGTGTTGAAGTTCAAATAAGCGGCAACCCATTGCCCAATGACCAATTTACCTTATCACCAGAAGAAAATATTAGTATTTTTGACACCATTAAAGCTGCTACTGATTGGATGAATCAAAGTGGGAGTACGAGTGAGACTCAACGTGCGGTTGATTATCAAGAGATATTATCACAATTAGATAATGCTCTTAATCATATGACATCACGTCAAGTTGATGCCGGTGTTCGACGGTCCCTTATTGAACAACAGAAAGAGCATCACCTTGATAACGAGCTTGTTTTATCAAAGGGAGAATCAAATATTGAAGATTTAGATTTTGCTAAAGCGATATCTACTTTTGAGCAATCTCAAGTAGCACTTCAGGCCGCTCAGCAAATGTTTGTGAAAATGAAGGACTTATCGTTATTTAATTACATTTAAAAGTGTTGGCATACAATATGCTTTATTATTGATGTGTCAAAAAATATACAGTACGGTTCTTAAAGATGTTGTTATCGGCAAAGAACTATACGCTTACATTAGGAGATGATAACAATGGCTTTAGTCGTTAATAGTAATATCGCATCGTTGAATTCCCAGCGTCAGTTGGCAAATTCAACCAATGATTTAGGTACCTCGTATGAAAGGTTGTCTTCAGGTAAACGCATTAACAGTGCAAAAGATGACGCAGCTGGTTTACAAATATCAAGCCGTTTAACTGCACAAATAAATGGTTTGAATCAAGCATCAAGAAATGCAAATGATGGTATTTCATTAGCACAAACGGCTGAAGGCGCGTTAGATGAGTTTACTAATACCTTACAGCGTATGCGAACGCTAGCTGTTCAGTCAGCGAATGGATCTAATAGTACGGCGGACAGAGTAGCCTTAAATACAGAATTTACTGAGCTAGAGAATGAGTTAATACGTATTTCGAGTCAAACAAGTTTTGGTGGGGTTAATTTGTTAGATGGTACATATTCGGCATCATTTCAAGTAGGTGCTGATGCTAACCAAGTTATCTCTGTTTCAATTTCAACCGATTTTTCTGGTATTGGTACAGGGGGATCAGTAGATTCAGCCGCAAATTCTCAAATAGCTATTGGAAATATGGATGTCGCTTTAGCAGCGGCTACTGGGTCTCGAGCAGATTTAGGTGCTAAGCAAAACCGTTTTAGCTCTGCTATTCGCTCAAATGATAATACCGCACAAAATGTGTCAGCGTCACGTTCAAGAATTCAAGATACTGATTATGCTAAAGAATCTGCTATACTGGCAAAGAATAGTGTATTGCAGCAAGCATCGAGTTCAATGCTAGCCCAGGCTAATCAACAGCCACAAATTGCGTTAAGCTTATTACAATAAACTTAGCCTGATGAGTAAATATTAAAGCCTCGTTGAGGTTTTTTTTATGCCTAGCAAAGTTATTAAACATGTTAATTTAAAAAAGAATAGAGTCAACTTAGCTAAGGGATATGTAATTAAAATGGAAAATGCTCAACAGCTAACAGTAGAATGTGAATAAAGAGATAGGAAATTATAGGTACACAGCTAACCGTAACTTGGCACAGCGGTAGTGGTGAATTATCTAATAAAGCTATAAAATGAGTTTAGCACATAGTTAAAAAGAGTATCTAAACGTTCTTTTAGTCAAAAGTATTAATTGATTACGAAGAAAAGTTATACTTTCAAGTTGTAGTGTGTGATTTTATTGAAATACAAGCTAGTAAATTGAAGTACTCCAAGGTAGTGTCGACTTATAAGATACTTGTATGTGTGAGGTGTTTGAAGATGATTTTGTTAAATTCCTTTTAAGTTATAATGCAAAACCTGCATTAAGTTGTTATAACATTAAGGTTTGATTATCCCCCATGTCACATACAGCTTTGTAAGGGGATAATAGCTGACTTATTAGATATTTAAATATATTTCATAATTTTTTTTATAAAATATCATTTAAATTCAAAAGGTAATGGGTTTAGGTTGGTTTTTTTCTAATTTACTTACAAAAAAGGTTAAAGTTATTTTATGTAGACCCGATAACAATTGTACGACAAGTTACTGATAAAAATTTAGAGTAACTTTTAATATAAATTAATATATAAGAGTGTATACACTCAGGAGTTTACAATGGCTTTATCAGTAAATAGTAATATCGCATCATTAAATTCACAACGCCAATTGTCAAAAGCTACAAATGACTTAGGTACCTCATACGAGCGCTTATCTTCAGGTAAACGTATTAATAGCGCAAAAGATGATGCTGCTGGCCTTCAAATATCTAGTCGTTTAACTGCACAAGTGAATGGCTTAAATCAAGGCTCTCGAAATGCTAACGATGGTATTTCATTAGCGCAAACTGCTGAAGGTGCCTTAGATGAAGTAACGAATACTTTACAGCGCATGCGTACGTTGGCTGTCCAATCCTCGAATGGCTCGAACAGTACCGCTGACAGAACAGCACTTAATAATGAATATACAGAGTTAGAAAATGAAATTGTACGTATTGCCAGCCAAACAAGTTTTGGTGGGGTAGCTTTACTAGACGGTACTTACTCTGCAGAATTTCAAGTAGGCGCTGATGCTAACCAAGTTATTTCTGTATCAATGGATACGGATTTCTCTGGTTTAACCACTGGTGGTATAGATAGTGCTGTCAATGCTCAAGCAGCGATTACTTTGATGGATACAGCATTAGCAACTACCACATCCTCTCGTGCTGACTTAGGTGCTAAGCAAAACCGCTTTAGTTCGGCTATTCGTTCTAATGATAATACCGCGCAAAATGTAGCAGCATCTCGTTCACGTATTGAAGACACCGATTATGCTGCAGAATCGGCGATTCTAGCGAAAAATAGTGTGTTGCAACAGGCGTCAAGCTCAATGTTAGCCCAAGCTAACCAACAGCCACAAATAGCGTTATCATTACTGTAATAATAACGAGGTTAAATAATTAATGGCATAATTAAAGGGCTCTTACTAGTAAGTGCCCTTTATTGCTTTTTAATTTAGACAGTATGGATATGGTGAATGTTATGAATCATAATATTAGTGCAATTCCTGCTAAGGTGGAAAATAGCTTTGTCGCTCAGCCTTTAGAGCAAGGTAATGCTGCTAAACAAAATGATAATTTGATTGAACAAACAAGTAAGTCTGAACAAGATAAAAAGTCTATTGTTCAAAAATCACAATCAATAGAAGTAAAAGAGGAAATATCTAATACAGAGGTCGAAGAAGCAATTGAAGTTGTTTCTTCATTTATTAACAGTACACTAAAACAAGTTGCTTTTTCTCGAGATAATAACGCAGGAAAGATGGTGATTACTATGATTGACAAAGAAACAAATGAGGTAATTAATCAGTTTCCCAGTGAAAAAATTATTTCAATGGCTGAACGAATCAAAGAACTTCATCAGGAAGTTGAAAACATTTCGGGTTTGATTATCGATAGTCACGTATAAAGCACTAATGGCTTCATCTGAGAAGTTCTATTAGTAGATTAAAGGTTTGAACATTGAGGAATATATAATGGCTAATATTACTAGTTTAGGTATAGGCTCAGGCTTGCAGTTAGAGAGCATTGTTGAGGCTTACATTAATGCCGAAGCTATTCCTCAGGAATTAAGGCTACAAGAAAAAGAAGAACGCTTAGGGCTTGAACTTTCAGGGGTTGGTAGCTTCAAATCTGCAATGTCTACATTTAATGACACCTTATCAAAGTTAACCAAAAGTGATGCATTTAATAAACAAATTATTACTTCCTCAACTAGTGCTATTGACTTAACCAGTAATGGCTCTGCCAGTAATGGCGATTTCACTATTGATGTTGAACAGTTAGCGACTGGTACACGTTTGCATTCACAGAACTTTACCAGCTCTGCTGACTTTGTGGGCACAGGTACATTAACATTTGGTAATGGTACAGATAGCTTTGATGTGGCTATTGAAAGCGCAGACAGCCTCTCTGCAATTCGTGACAAAATAAATGCGCAAAGTGAAAACTTTGGTGTTACTGCCAATATAATTAATGGTAGTTCAGGGTCTTTTTTAGTCTTTGACTCTCAAGTTACGGGTGCTGCAAACGCCTTGTCGGTAACAAGCTCTGATGCTTCTCTTGATAGTATATCAACGAACAACTCGGTAGAGCGTATCGCTCAAGATGCTAGAATTGTTATTGACGCTTCTGATACTTCACCCGGTACTACGGTGACAAGTAGTACGAATGAATTTAAGAATACTATTGAAGATATTACTATTACTGTCAAAGAATTGACAGTAGCTGGAGAGCCTGCAGAGCTTTCTATTTCCCAAGATAAAGAAAACGCAAACGCACTGATTGAGGAGTTTATTAGTGGTTATAATGCACTTGCAGATGAGTTGATTGGTTTAGGTGCTGCTAAGCAAGGACGATTAGCTTTTGATCCTAATGTTAGACAAGTTAAACGAGAGTTAGCGGACACAGTGATACAAGCGGTAAGTGGCTTGACGGGGTCAATTGAAAGCTTGAGTGATATAGGTTTAGAGCTCAACCGAGATGGTAAACTTGAGAAGTCTACGTTTAGTTATGAAAATTTTGGCAGCGGCCAGCAAAGGCTAGATAATACCTTAGAGAATAAGTTAACTGAACTTGGCGAGCTTTTTGCATCACCTACAGGTATCGCCACACAAATGGCCGATATGATCGATGGTTATATTGGTAGCGATGGTGTTTTGACACAAAGAGTAACTATTTTAAATGAACGCGTTAGTGGTATTGCTGATGAATTTAGTGAATTACAAGCTCGTTTACGATCGTATGAAGAAACGTTAAGAAATCAATTTAGCTTTTTAGATGCGACAGTTTCTCAATATAACGCCACAGGTGCTTTTCTAACATCAGCGCTTGCTTTACCAGATAATAACTAGGGCTTAATTGACAGTTACTATCTGTATATGCAGAGTAATATCGCTAAAGAACATAATATAAAGGTGAGAGTATGCGTAATAATATAAGAACATATCAAAATATAAATGTGGTCAGTGCTATTAATTCTGCAGATCCTCATAGCATTATTTCAATGCTATTTGATGGGATTTTTAAGAGTGTTTCAATTGCTAAAGGTGCCATTAATCGTAAAGAACTTGAGGTCAAGTCAAAAGAACTCAATAAAGCTATGAGTATATTACGTTCATTACAAGATTCTTTAGATATGGAATCAGAGCCTGAAATTTCAACAAATTTTAATGAGCTATATGCTTATTGTATCGATCGTTTAACTCAAGTAAGCGTATCATTAGATTGTGGTATTATTGATGAAGTTGTTGATTTATTAAAACCATTAGCTGATGCATGGAAAAATATTCCTGAAAGTGATAAAGAAGAAGGGCACACTCTACTGAAATCAAAAGTTCAAGTTAGATAAGTTAGTTTTTGTGTTCACCCAACTTAGTGAAGAGATCCGTTTATTAACTCTTAAAGCTGCTAGTTTAGTTCTATGTGAAGAAATAGAACAGTGTCTCAGTGTGCTTGTAGAACGTCATGCTTTATTGGAAAAGTTAAAAATAATCTACCAAGAATCTTCTCAAAATAATCATGATGCATTATCCTCCAACTTTACTGAATTAATACAATGGATTCAGCAGCAAGATGAGGCTAATTGTTGCAAAATTATAAAATTAAGAGAACAAAGTAAAAAAGATTCAATTAAACAGGTTAGAGCTAAAAAAGCGATTCTTCATTATAAAAAACTTACTTGAGAATAATACTTTGAAAAATGAAAATGAAAATGAAAATGAAATATTTGACCGTATTGCCTCTCTTGAACAAGAGATAGAAGAACTTAAAAAAAATTCCTCACATATACAAGAACATGAAGCTGCTTTGCAAAAATTAGCAGATAAAATGTCTTTACTTGTATCTTCTGATGAAAATTTAATGTCTCGGTATCAAAGTAATTTATTGGCATTTGAAAAGTATCACCCTCAAATTTATAAATTTTTTAAAGATTATATCCCTGAAAAATATATCGTTGATGCAACTGATGGTTTTGTAAATGCTATAAATGTAGAAACTGGACAACCTTTTTACTCTTATCCTTCTGTGTTATCTACACAATTGCAATTTGATAAATTTACCCTATCTCCTAATATCAAGAAATTTAATTTTAATGTATTATCTGAAAATGAGGCTGACTTTATTCACGTCGATTATCTCGATGCAATGTTAGCCTTATTACCTAAAAAGAATGATGGTGAAACACAGCAGAGCAGAAGTACAACAAATCAATTAAGCTCTCTTATTATATTTGGTGTTGGCGCTGGTTATCACCTAGAAATGTTTGCCCGAAACTATAATATTGCATGTATATATATTATTGAGCCTGATTTAGATCTGTTTTTTCTCTCTTTGTTTAGTATCAATTGGCAATTTGTATTGACTACCTTTGATCAAAATGGATGTCAACTTCATTTATCATTGGGTCCTCAAAAAGAAGCGTTTTTTGATGACGTGATGAAAAAGTCAGCCATGAATGGTCGATATCAAATGGCCAATGTAGCGGGCTATATCCATTACAAATCAGATGAAATAGATACACTATTAGGTGAATTTAATCGCCGATATTTAGAAATGGGACATGGTTGGGGCTTTTTTGATGATGCCGTAATGGCCATTGGGCATACGCTTGGAAATATTAAAAATAAAGTACCTCTGCTTAAGAAGTGTGCTGTTAATAATTTAGACTATACCCATTTACCTGTATTTATTGTCGGTAATGGACCGTCATTAGACCAAGGTATTGATACTATTAAGGCGTTGCAAAATAAAGCCATTATTATCAGCTGTGGTAGTGCGTTAAGCGCATTATATAAATATGGAATAACCCCTGATTTTCATTGTGAACAAGAAAGAACATTCCCTGTCGCTGAAAAAGTAGAGTTGTCTTGTCCTAGCGAATTTTTAGACAGTATCGTACTTCTTGCGCCAACAACAGTACACCCAGCTGTTTTCTCAATGTTTAAACGTTCAATTATGGCTGCAAAAGCCAATGAACCCTCTTCGTCATTATTATTACGCGATGAAGTGGGCGCGACATTATTTAAAGCGTATCACTATATCAATCCAACCGTGGCGAATACCGCCTTAGTGATGGGCTATAATTTGGGGTTTAAATCGTTTCATTTATTTGGTATCGATTTAGGGCATAAACAAGGTGGTAATCATCATAGCAAAAAAAGCATGTATTATAATGCTGACGAACAAGACTTAGATTTATACCCTGTAGATATTGAGAAGGCTATCGAAGTGGACGGAAATTTTGGTGGTAAATTTATTTGTGATTCGTTTTTTTATCAATCCAATAGCGCTTTAAGCCGACAAATACTAGCGTTTGATGATTTACACTGTATTAATTTAAGTGATGGTGCCGCTATTAAAGGTAGTGTACCCATGAACGTGGATCAACTTGAAGGGGTTTTAGATAAAAGCCTACCGATTGATAAAACACAAGTTATTGAAAGTATTCACCAGATAAGTGGATATGTTGATGATGATATATTATTCGAACGATTAGTTACTGATTTAGATTATGAATATTTTGAAGGTGTGTGCCAAAGGTTAGTTATCCTAAACAGTGAACCCGTTAATACCTTTAATGAAGCAACCGCACTGTTAATAAATAATACCGTGGTCATGGAAGCATTAACGGAGCATGCACACTCTTTGTTAATAGGTACCGTCATGCATATGCAGGTTGTGTTAACGCAATTACTTTATAGCTCCGCCAATATAGAAATAGCGATTGAAAACTTTAATAAGGGCTTGGGTTTTTATTGCAAGTTTATTGGAAAAGCGTCAAGTCATTATAAAGAAAATGCTGAACAAGCCCATTATATAAAAGATGGTAAATGGATAGTTAAGCTAAGGAACAATAAATAAGTAGGGAATGTTTTGGATTTTTTTATAGATAACTTAGCGATTATAAGTCGGCAATGGCCAGAAATAGCGCAGAAATTAACAAGAAGTCATTTTGATGTAAGTCAAATAGAGTTAGTAAAAGATGAAGAACTTTCACTTGTATTTGACAAAATACAAGTTGCCAGCAGTTATAACCAAAGTGAAGAGGCTAGATTACAAATTAGTCAGCTGCCTATTAACACACCTAATGTTACACTTTACGGTACAGGGTTAGGTGTCGTTCAAAGCACACTGCTTGAAAGTACTCACCTGAAACGGTTAAATGTGATGGTTTTTAACTTATCGTTATTTAAAGCAAGCCTTACTTATTTTGATCATAAAGAATGGCTCTCGGATCCACGCATTAACTTAAGCCTACCTCAAGACACGAATAAAGTTGAAACCCCCTTTATTGCTTTACCTGCTGAATTAGAATTATCAACAAATAGCAGTGCTCATATTAGGGATCGTCTGTGTTTAGCGCTTGATAATGATTATATTGAGCAGTCTCAAGGTATATTAAATACTGCATTACAACAAAAAATTATGGGTAATATTGACTGCATAGCCAAAGAAAAAGATGTAAGTGAACTCTTTTCAACCGATCTGAATACTTCTTCTAAAACTGATTATATTGTTTGTGCTGCAGGGCCTAGCTTAGCCGTGCATATTAACTGGTTAAAACAATCTGCTACCAGAAAAAAATTTACCATTATAGGGGTAGATACCGCGGTTAAATCCTTGGTAAAAGCGGGGGTAATACCTGATATTATTGTATCGATTGATGCTAATGACAAAGGATCTTTTGACGGTTTGGATGGTGATATTTTTATAAATACACCATTAGTTTATTTTCCAGTCGTAAAAAGTGATTTATTGTCCTTTTGGCAAGGACCAAAATATACAGCGTACTCAATGAGCCAATTATATAATACGGTCAATGAATTATACCCAAGGGGTCGATTATATTGTTGTGGCAGTGTTATTCATCCGAGTATTGACCTCTCTGTAAAAATGGGGGCAAAGAAAGTATTACTCTTAGGTGCTGATTTTTCCTTTCCTGGAAACAAAATACATACGCCCTATAAAAATTCTCCTGAAGAAGTTACGTCTCAACAAACGGCAGAGCAGACCAAACACTGGGTTATTAATGGCGAAAATGAAAGAGTACCAACCTTGTTATGTTATCGAGGTTACCTACGTGATTTGGAAGACTATATAGCGTTAACTAAAGGTGTCGATTTTTATAATGGTAGTAGTAAAGGCGCACTAATTAAAGGGACATCAATTAAAGGAGCTACTTCATGGGAGAAACGTTAGTTAACACAGAAAAATTATCTAATTTAATTGATGAAGCAACCTTATTATTACTCCATGCTAAAGAAGGTGAAGCAAATAAATGTTTGGATACCGTATTTGGTGAACTATTACGACTATCTTCTTCACTTGACAGTAGTACGGTAGCTAATTTATCGAAAATAATACCTATTATGTATGATGCTCAGCAACGTCGTGACCATGTCTATTTAGTCGATATTCTAAAGTATGAATTACCTAAGTATATCCCATTATGAAGTTAGGTTTTGATGGTCATATTGATTAATATTTTGCCCTGTATATAAATTATGTATTGAATGTATTGTTTTATTCTTCAATGACAACATATAGATGTCTGTAACGAAAAATCACTTCACTGACAATAAAGTAATCACTTTAGCAACATCAGCAGGCACGTCAACGGCAGCGCTAGATGTTTTTACTTCAATCATTTGTACTGGGATATCATTTTCTAAGAACCGTAAAATCTCAATATCCTCAACTTGTTCTGTAGGTGTTTTTTCAGTGTGTAAAGAAAAAAATTCAAGATGTACTTTTGAGAAAACATAAATACACACTTGTTTATAGCCAAAGTGATAATCGTTGCTTTTAGTGATAGGTATCGGTGAACGACTCATATAAAGTAGGCGTCCAGATTTACTGGTAACAACTTTAGGTACGTTGAATGAACGAAATTCAGCTTCATCCTTTATAGCGCACATCGCATTGATAACCGTATGTGGAGTCGCTAGATAAGCTTGAATGAGTGTATTTATATCGGCAGGCTTTATTAACGGTTCATCGCCTTGAACGTTAATAATAAAGTCACAATCGAGTGTTTTATTGGCCTCTGCTAAACGATCAGTACCTGTCATACACGTATCCGAAGTCATAATCACTTTAGCACCAAAATATTCAGCTTTATTTTTAATCAACTCACTGTCCGTGGCAATATAGACATGTTCACTGCCAACGGCTTTACAGCATAGCTCCCATACATGCTGAATCATAGGTTTCCCTAATAAATCAATAAGCGGTTTACCTGGAAATCTACCTGACTGATAACGAGCGGGGATAACGACTGCATACTTCATAAAAAACCTTATTACAAATACTAGATGATTTCTGACCATGAGTTATATGAAGAGAACCCATGTTCAATGGACAATAAATTAAGTTTTTGTTTTACATTAGAAAAAGGTAAATAAGCAATAAACTCTATATTATTAGTAATAGAGGCTTGTAAGTCTGAAACAGCATCACCAAACATAATGGCATGATTCTTACCCTGACTATTACTCGTACTGCTTGGGGATGATTGTAATATGTTCTTTATATTTTCTGATTTAGACGTTGGAGAACCATAAATACCATCAAACAGAATGTCGAGCTGACGTTGTTTAAATACAATTCTAAGCTCTTCTTGTTCAGAACCACTGGCGATAAATTTCTTACCCTGTAGCCCATTTATAAAGTTCAAAAACCCTGGTGTTATATCAGCGTTTAAATAGAGTTTCTTACACATTGAAGCGTATGAACTCAGCAGTGATTGACGATAATGCTGTAGATCTTCGTCTACTACCGTTAAGTATTTTAACAAAAATACATCGATATGATGAAACCTAGACTTACCAAAATTATTCGTAAAGTAATGAATACAATTATCTATTTCTGATTTTTTAGTGAAATGCGTGCTAAGCGCTGTCTCCATCGCGTCAATTTTCAACTGATTAGAGTTTAATATTACGCCGTCACAATCAAAGATATAAATATCATAATCAGATATTTGGTGCATAAATAGAACCTTTGTTAATAGGGTAACTCGTTGGCGTTAAGGAGATAATAGGATTGTGGATGTATATTTCAGTATATAAGCCAAATATTGTGAGCATTTCTTGCTGGCGCGGATCATTTTTTTCATAACCATCAAAGCCAACAACTTTTATGGAACTAGGCTTCGACTCTACTAACATTGCGAAGATATAGGCAGCGGTAATGTCGAAAGGTATTACGGCATGTGTTTTTTTAGCGGATAGCTCATCTTTATTAACGTCCAAGCCATAATCAATGATCTCACAATGACTAATCAGCGCTAATTCAGATTCTGAAAAACGATGTTTTGGTAATATGAGTGGTTTGTTTAGCTCGGTATAACGACTTAAATCCGCTAAATATTTTGAATTATGCGATAGGGCATAGTAGTCAATCAAATCCGCTGAAATAGCAGCCGAAATATTAATTGAAATAACCGTAGGTTTTTGATTTCGTATATATAATTCAATCGCGTCAGCGTACTTTTCAGTGTTCGGCCCATTGGTAATCACCATGACATGTATGTCATTGAATAGTGAGTTTACAGCGGTTGTCCCCGATACTTTATTTTTGCTGAAATTAAATGATAAGGCTGAATTTAGCTCTGCACCGTTATAAGAAGTTGTGCCCTCTAATTTACTTAAATAGTCAATGGCACCAATTATTTCATCGGTACCATAATGTGTATTTGAGAGTAAATTTTGAATGTAAGTTGGGTGAACATCATTCTGAGCACCTAAAAAATAGAGTAAGTTACTTCCCCAGCCATAGTTTTTTTGCATGGATTCAAAATAACGAATAACTAACTCATAGATAGGTTTCGGGTTATAGGGGGAGTTGGATGTATCTAAAACCGCTAATAAACATTCTGTTTGAGTATTACCCGCACCACGTCCCATGCCGGTAATGGTGGTATCTAACCACGTTACACCTAAGCGATGCGCCTTTAATGTATTGTCTAATCCTTTGCCCATATTATTATGAGTATGGATCCCAATAGGCCCAGTCCATTCTTGACGAAGTGCACTAACAATTCGTTCAACTTCATCCCCGTCCATATTCCCCAAAGAATCAGCAAAATACAGAACATCTAATACACCCCATTCGTTAGCTTGACGTGCTTTATCTGCAACAATATTTGAAGCCTTACCTCCTGCTTGCATTAGGTTCAAACTTACCAGATAACCTAATTGCTTTAGGTACTTTACTATAGGGCCACATTGTTCAACTTCATCAAAGTGAGCGGCAACTCGTACTAAACCAATTTTACTTTCTGAAGCAGTAACAAATAATATATCAATAGCTTCGGCCATATTTAATGAGCTGGCTAATATAGTTTTAGCATCAACCATAACACCATAAACAGGACCAGTCGGTAATCGAAGTGTATTAAGGTAATCTTCAGTTGTATAAGCATATGCGCCCAAAAAATCATCTTTAGGGAAGTTTCTTAAACCTAATTCGACATAATCAATTTTCGCTTTTGCTACAGCTTGAAAATAAGCTTCAGCAACCTCTGAGGGAAAATCCCAGTTATTATAATAACCACCATCACGTAAGGTACAATCTAAAATTTTCATAATTCACTCTTTGATTTATATCCGACATTCGTCATTACTTCTATAAATAAATTTGTTGGTGTAAAGTATAAGCGATAATAGTACCGTTCATTTCTTCATTGATTACACGTTGGCTGATTATAAATTGCTAATTATCTACGATTTATGTGATCAGCTAAATCAATCACCCTAGTTAAGCTATCTAATTTATTAATTATCACTACAAATTATTAGGGCTTTATACCCTAAGTGAGAATATAGTCGGTTACTGTTATATCACATGGTTACATACTCGTTCCAGCGATCAATAATTTGAGCGCTTACATCTAGTATCGCTAAATATCTTACTGTAAACTTAGTGTGATTTTCACTTGTAAATATAACTTGATAATAGGAAAAACTGTGAAGTATTTTGATTATTATAAAGAAAAAGCGGCGGATAGCAGCTTAACCAACACCGAAAAATGTGGGCGCTATTTGAAGCAGAGTGACGATGAACTTAATATTTTTGACGATATTTGCTCAAAACTACCCGCTCTTACTCAAGAAAATACGCTTATTATTGATATTGGTTGCGGTTGTTCAGACCCAGTAAAAAAACTCATTAAGAACAGCCAACAGCACAATAATAATTTGGTGCTGGTTGATAGTGAAGAGATGTTATCCCTATTACCTGATTTAGATAATGTCACTAAAATAAATACACAATTCCCCGATAAACCTTTTGTAGAGGCTTATCAAAATAAAGCAGATGCCATAATTGTTTATAGTGTATTTCACTGTGTTTACCTCGAAAGTGACTTTATTATGTTTGCAGATTCTTTAGTCAAACTTTTAAACAATGGTGGTACTTTATTACTTGCTGACTTACCTAATGCAACCAAAAAGAAACGTTTTTTGTCGTCAGAGGAAGGAAAAGCATTTCATAAAGACTGGAGTGGTGAAGAGTCTATTCCTGAAGTCAATTGGAACCAATTTGAAGCCGGTAGTTTAGATGATTCATTAGTGATGATGCTAATGATGAGGTATCGTCAGATGGGCTACGAAACCTATCTGGTACCACAAAATAAACAGCTTCCTTTTTCTAATACACGTGAAGATATACTTGTTAGGAAGTGGTAATGAAAAAAATTTGGATGTGGCCCCAGACTGATATTAATAGTACAACGGTTATCAGTGACCAAGCGGTACTAACCGAAATAGAGCAATATTTTTCTGCTTTATATGCGCCATATAGAGTCGTTTATTTTTCCCGAGCTAGAGTCAGTATTATGGCTATATCTGCTGTTCGAGACCTATCAAGGCCGCAGTTAACTTTTGTACAACCTTTTTCATCACATTGTGTACTTTCAGCGATATCGCAGCAAAGCACCCCCACAACGATTTTTCCGCAACATTCTGATCGGCAAGTTATCTATCATCAATGGGGTCATAAAACACAGGTAAATAATCAAATATATCAAAATGTATTAGTGGAAGATGCAGTGGATTCGCTTATTCTTACCAACGAACAGAATGAATTATTTCCAAATAATGCCCCTTTTTGTCTTATTTCGTTACCTAAAATTTGCCCTGTATCAGTAGGTGCTATCGTTATTTGTCAACAAGATACTGATTATCAAAAATTAATCAAGCAACGGACTAGGATGGAGCAGGATATAGGTTCGTCTATCGAACCTATTAATACACCTTCATTTCAAGAGGCTACTCTGCAAGCAAAACCAACGCTAGTACCAATAATAGAAGAAAGCATCCAAGCTTTAGTTGAAAGTTCTTCAAAAAAAATACAAACAAATGTAGCTCATATTAGCCAGGTATTTCCAGAGTTAGCATTAACGATTGAAAACTCAAGCAAACGATTACCGTCCAATATTATTATTTCGAAATCAAAATATACGGAGGAAGAATTATACTCGTTAGTGCCTTTTAATGTTATTGAACAGCAACGAACCTATTATAATTATCAACACCAAAGCTGTGAAAAAGTTTGGCTATTACCCTGCCATTGTCAGGCAGACTGGTCAGAATAATGGTAAATAATAGCACTTCATTTAAAACATTGGCCAATAAGACCTTTTCAAATATAGTGTATTTAGAAGATGGCGCGACTGATTGGCAAAGAGTCTTTTCACTGAGTGACTACGCATCGTCTGAATACTTGGTTTCAATAATCGGTTATCACAACGCCTATCTATTAACCGCACAAGATTGCTCTTTTATAATTTACGAAAATAATGTACCTGTAGCCATTTGGCCATTAACATTATATTCAGTGGATAATGTTATGACTTTGCAAAGTAACTGTAAAAATATTATCCCGCCACTCTTTACGTGTGGTGCAAGCAAAAAGACAATTAAAAAAATCTATCAACAATGCTTTTTATTATTAAAAACCTTCAGTTTAAAGAGTAATCAATGCATTAAATTGTCATACAGCCCTACTGTAGATATTTTATGGCAGCGTACTTTTTTACCTGTCATTAAAGATATTGACTATCAGCAATACTTAATTGCCGATATTACTGGTTCAATTGATGATATAAAAAAAACGTTTAGAAAAAGTTATCGCTCACTAATTAATAAGGGGTTAAAATTATGGCAGTGCGAATTACATACGCAGATGCCAGATACATTACTAGCTCAGTTTAGAGCGTTTCACATCAAGACCTCTGGTAAGGATACTCGCCCGATCACTACCTGGATAATGATACAAGCCATGATTAATAATCATGAAGCATTTTGTATTACGTTGCATGATGATAATGAAAACTTAGTTGGTATGGCGCTTTTTAATATCAGCCCATTACAAGTTTCATACAGTGTTGGTGTTTATGACAGAAGTTTGTTTGACTTACCATTGGGTCATGTTATTCAACTTAAAGCCATTGAATATATGAAAGCACTGGGTGTTAAGCGATACTTTTTAGGAAATCGCCATCATTTATTTGAAACACACATGCCGACAAAAAAAGAAAATTCCATCGGTTTTTTTAAAGAGGGCTTTAGTAATGAAATACATATTGAAGCAAATGCCATTTTAACTTTTGAATAAAATTTTTATTTATATACTCACTGACAACTCATATAAGCATCAATCAATAACTCTGACATAAAGAAACCTTTTGATGAACTACGCCCTAATAATTTAATATTGGGGTACTTGGTTGATATCTCTAAATTTAGTTGCCTGAGTAATTTATCATTTTCTTTAGTCATAATCGGAAAACCTTCATTAATAGCACGGTATTGGCTAAAAATGCAGGTATTCGTTTGTTCAATTAACCCCATCTCGCTCAATTCAGCCGATACTTTAGCCAATAACTGCACATTATCTTTTATTTCATCCACAAGCACTTCTACGGTAATCGCATAAAACTCACTCTTGGGTAACAAATTTTGATAGCAAGTGAGTCTAGTCGATACATGGGTTGATGAGAAATTATTAATATATTTACAGCTCGTCAACACGGGGAGTTCATAAACAAAATCAAACAATACAGTTTTTCTAAATGTAGGCTTTTTAATAACGCTAGTAATAGGAAGGTAGTGAGGCAATAGCGCGGAAGGTATAGTCCAAATTAGTTCATCAACGGATTGATCACAATCACCATAATAAACACGTATTTTATCGTTTTTATAGTCAATAGACGTTACGGTAGTATTAAGTAAAACCTTGACTCCAGCGGAAAGAATTTGTTGAAAAAGTCCTTTTGTCCAACTCGCAATTCCTCCCTCTTTTGGATAATACTTTTCCACTCCAGGCGTTGCTTTTTGAAAACCAAGTCTCTCGTTTATATAGTCAACATGCTTTAATGCACAGGTGGTTTGTTCATCAAAGGCAACGACACGATACATATCAAAAAAGTTTATGTAATTAGCAGGAAGCTCTGACGGCTCTGTGCCGAGAGTAGCTCTAACATAAGGAAGGAAGGCGTGTTGGTAGGCAGTTTCACCATATAGTGTTTTTAATGCGGTCTCTAAATCATCAAAATCAGTTAATGTCGGCGCTTTGATAAGCTCATAGCCAGCAATTTTTGCTTGTTGCTGATCTAAAGAGTTAAGGTTTAGAAAAGGAGAGAAATCAGTAAGCTGATTGTTAAAAAAACTACCTGCCTGTTGAGTGTCGAATGAATGTAGATGTTCATTATTATTCCCAAATAAAAAATGATCTAGCTCTGGCTCGCCTGTGCGACTCGCAATATGAACACCATAATCAAAGCTACCAAAATGTGAAGGACTACTTTTAAGTAAGCCACCAATTTCATCTGATGCTTCAACCAAAGTTACGTTATAACCTTTCAAGGCTTTAAAATAAGCAGTTGTAATACCAACTATCCCACCACCAACTACTAATACATGCTTAGTCATACAATTTAACCTAGATTTATTATGTAATAATTTACAGAAGTTAGTTCAACATAAATGTTCGAACACCAAGAATACGCTCACCTTTACTAGGAGCTCTGTCTATAAATAGAAAACCTTCTATACCCATATATGCTTTAAGCCCAAAGTGAAATATAAATAGAGTGTTTTTTCAGACCTAATGGACTTATCAATAAAAAAGTAATGTTAGCTAGTTAGATTACTTTGTAAACTTGATAAATAAGTGTTCATTATAAGTACTTAATTACTGATAATTTACATTCAAGTAATACTTCTTCAGTTCGAGTGTTAAATGCAATTGTTATGCCGCCACTCATAGCTATTATTGTACTGTAGATAATTCATAGTATCCTTATCATCTTCCTGATCTAATCCAGAAGTTGAGCATATAATCTGTACTTTTACCTGACTAATCAAAGGATACATAAAATTTAACATTATATATTTTAAAATATTTCAGGAATATATACATCACCTCTCCAGCCTAGTGTTTGTAAAATTTCATTTATTTCGAAATAAAATGAAGATGATATGATAACAAGCATATTAATATCCTCACCTTTTTCTATTAATTCTTTAATTACTGTCGGAGCAAATAATACAGCTTTGTCAAAGCCACAAAAATATTTACCTGCTTTATCTGGATTGCCATCGATGAGGTAAGCTGGGTTGATATTAGCATTAGAAATGAGTGAAATACCACAAGTTCCAGCGCCCCATAAAATCGTTTTTTTATTTCTTGATATCTTACTAATATGTATCGAAACGGCCTTATTTCTCTTTTGCATATTTTCAATATGTATAGTAAAAACCGGCTGTTTAGCCATTACGTTGTACTTAGTAAATGACGCGATGAGATTGCCAGCATCAGTAATGGTGCTTGACTCTTTATGCCAACCAAATTTATTCGCTAGCTTTACTAAAGAGTATTCTGAAAAAACATGAATATGCTCAATGTGAAAAGCGATGGTTGAACTATTGTGTATTGCCCAGTCAAGGCTAGGTGTTTCAATGAGCAATCGTGTATTGGCATGGCTGACCATATTTGTCGCTTTAAAAAAATCTTCGAAATCAAAAATATGTTCTATGACATGGCGTGAATATACTAAGTCATAACTTTCATTTAATACCTTTACCGAGTCATTTGTAAAAAAATGAGTAAAGACTCTTAGCCCTTTCTCTTTAGCTGCTTCAGCAGATTCAATATTTGGTTCAAAGCCATCGGCATATTTTGCTGAGAATTCAGTTTTTAATGTGGTAAGCATTTCACCACTAGAGGATCCAATCTCTAATATTGAAAATATACTTTCTTTGTCTAAGTGCAGTGTTTGCAAAAACAGGAGGAAATCGTCTCTTAATGTTGTACCCAGATCACTTGGAGGTGGGGTGTAATAATGATAAGAGTATATTTTTTCTAATATATTTTGGTAATTTTCTTGCTGATAAACGTGTGAGCAATCAATGCATCTGAGGTAATTTAAGCTAACGGAGTAGGGAGGTGGAATAACGCTAGGGTCAGGAACGGGATGTTGATAAACAGGGCTATTATCTAACGTAAGATAATGTTTGTTGTTTTCAGAATGACAAACTGGACAATTCATAATGAACCTTTATTTATATGTGAGTAGTGCATTATATTCATTCTTAAACTCAGGGTTAGTTAAGTTCTCTGATAAGCATAAATGCTTCGGCATAACTTACGCCAACACTTGTCCCTCTTACCACCGCTAATGCTGTTATAGCTTCTTTAGAACGAGTGTGAGGATAGGGTCTCATTTCTTTTGCATAGATATCTAATAGTCTATTTTTATCTGCTAATTGCTCTGCAATGTTAATAAAACTGGTTGGTAAAAAATTATTTGCTGTGCTTTTTATTCCCCATTCAGTACTCGAGTTAACTTCAAATGTATAAATGCTAGCCACTTTTGTACCTGGCTGTGGCCTATTCGCGGTAATGACTGCTTGATGTACTATTTGGTGATCTACATTCAAGTCGCCAAAATGATGTGTGTAAATAATATCAGGTAATACCTGTACTAAAATAGACTCAATGGATTGAACAATGTCGATTAGTGGTTCTTGATCCATTCTGTTATCAGGGTAATTAAAAAAATATTGCTTTGCAGTTAAAAATGCTCCAGCGGCATGCGCCATCTCATTACGAATACTAACGTCTGTATCTTCTGAATTAATTCGGGCGGATACCCCATCTGTCATATAGATGATATGAATTTTATCACCACGTTCTTTGTGTTTTGCCAGAGTGCCGCCACAGCCTATTGCTTCATCATCGGGATGCGCGACAATAGCAATTATTATTTTACTCATGAATATGTTCCCATGTTAAAGCACTACCAAAAGAGATATCAGTACGTACTTTTTTACCTAAAATTTCATCGTAATATATTGGAGACAAACCAAAACCTGGTCGAATGATACGAGTGTTTTTTTCTGATAGAGTATCGCCAGCTTTCATGGGGTTAGTGACATAAATAGATCTACCATGATGTTTTCCTGGCCTTTTAGTGTCATTAAATATATTTTTATTACCTAAAGCCAGCCAAGTAGATTCAGTTTCATTGACCAGAGATGTCAACTCTTCTGGGTTGATTGAAAACGCTGCATCTGGCCCTCCTAATGCACGGTCTAAGGTAAAGTGCTTTTCTATAATCGTTGCTCCCATTGCTACGGCGGCAATAGCAGGAATGTTCGTTAAGCTGTGATCAGATAAGCCGTAAAGTAAATCAAGTGACGCTAACTCTTTTATTGCTAATAAATTCATTTGTTCGAAACTACAAGGGTATGAACTTATACAGTGAAGAATAGCAACATCCGAACACCCATGTTCTTTTAAAAAACTAACACTTTTTCTTATTTCGTCAAGTGTTGCAATACCGGTCGACATAATGACAGGCTTACCTGTTTGCGCTACCGCTTTTAATAAAGCGAAGTCTTGAATTTCAAAAGAGGCTATTTTATAGAGAGGGCAATTGACTGTTTCTAATAAGCGAACCGATTCTTCATCGAAAGGAGAGCTAAAGATAATAATGTTATGCTTTTTAGCATGTTCAAAAAGAATCGAAGTCCATTCCATTGGCATAGCTATATCTTTATATAATTGATAATAGCTTTGCCCCTTCCATAATGGATCTTGAATGATGAATTCTGGTTTATCGCACTCAATCGTTAGAGAGTCAGCGGTATACGTTTGAATTTTTATTGCATCAGCGCCACACTCTGCTGCTTTTTCAATGATTTTTTTGGCTATTGAAAGGTCACACAGGTGATTGTTTGACATTTCAGCGATGATAAAGGGCTTGTTTTGTTTAGAAATTTTAAAATTATTTATATTCATTTGTCATCTTGGGTTATATCAAAGTGAATAAAAGGGATATTTACATTAGTGGCAAATAAACCGTCGGTAGAGTGATCATCACCAACCATTACTGGTTTAATGAAATAGTTTTTTTTAGATAGTTCATCGAAAGCATAGCTATTAGGCTTTAATTGCTGAGGCTCTTTAGATGAACAGATAACAATAGTGGCGTACTCTTCTAACGCTAAACGCCTAACTTTAGTTTCCTGTACCATTATTGGTCCATTGGTCACCACAAATATTCTATTGTTGACGAGGTGTTTTTTTATTAAAGGCATTAAACCACTTTCTTTGTTTATATAGCGCCCATTATGCGAAAAGTAATTTGTAAGCATTATAGGTAGTAAGGACTGAGATAAGTGGTATTTGTCTAAAGTATCATTAAATAATTTATTGTATTTATTACCTTTAAATTTTTTATGAGTCATTAAAAAGTCTTCCATACCGTCAAGTGTTAGCTGGCTTTCTTTTTTTAATGCGGCAGTTATATCTTCAAAAGCACCACGGTCAAAGTCTTTTTGTTGGTAAAGTGTATTATCTAAATCGAAGATTATTTCCTCAAATTCCGCTAATTGTTCAAATAACTGTTCAGCTAACATGAGTATTCTTGCCAATAACGAATGAATTTTTTATTTTTTATTTCATCAGGGTGAGGAATATTGATTGTTTCTTTTGACCATAATTTAAGAGCTAAATCGATAATATCAAAACCCGCTAAAGTAGAAAATATTAAACTACCTGACAGACGAGGATTTATTTCTATTAAGTGTGGTATGTTATTTTTATCAAGCATGATCTGTATATTAATGGGCCCTATAAAATTGAAAGTAGCACAACACTCTTTTGCTAGCGAAAGTACTGTTTCATTCTGTTCAACTTCGCCAACCCTAGACACCCCTGCAGTTTCAAGCCTTTTTCTTGCAACACCAAAGACCCATTTTGAGTCATTATCAGTAAGTACATCGATAGTATATTCAACACCTTCAATAACGTTTTGAATAACGCCATCTTGTTTTAAAAAGTAAGGAATCAATTCATTATCTTCAATATAAAAAATACCTTTACTACCTCGCCCATAATTAGGTTTAAATATGGCGGGGGCAGACGTTGTTAATGGAGCCACGGGCAAACCATACACTCGGCACTGTTGCTGGAAATTTATTTTACTTGTGCAAGTTAACACCGTCTCTTGGGGGTTTAATAATATTTTATCAAAGGCGGTTTTTAGTAAGTCAGGATGTTGACATAACAAAATTAATTCTTCGTCAATAAATGGAATATACAAGTCAAATTTATTAACAAGACTGTTAATAAATGGAATGAAATCGTTAGATTTACACAATGGTGATAAATAAAACTCATCACAAATATTTATAGCGAGGGGGGCACTGTGGTGATTTGCATCAATACCAATAACATAATGACCTAGACGTTTAATATGCCTTATTATTTCTGTCGCTGCCGACGAGCCAGCAGCACTCATTAATATTTTCATTTAATTATTAGGCCCTAGTTTTTTGATATTATCAGATCGAAAGTTGATTACATTCAGCTGATAAGATGACGGAGAAACTTTTTTAAATCCGGCTTTGGTAAAGGCTTTTTGTGATTGAATATTTTTATTGTGTATTGTGGCCATATAGGTTGCATTTTGTTTAAGTTGACTTAGGTTTGTTAAGGTACTTACTGCCAGACCTTTACCCTGGTGATCGGGAGCAATGATAATAGATATTTCGTATGTCGGTATATCCGTATTGCACTTATTTTTTGTTAATTGATCGAGTCGTAATAAACCAACGCTACTACCCTGATCATTGTGGAGTAAGTAGAGTATTCTGTTTGGATCTAGCAAGCAGGTATTATACCACTGCATGTGCTCTAGCCAGCTTGGTGTTTTTGGATTTATAAAGTATTTTCTAATGTTTTTATTGGATTGCCAACCGTATATTAATTCACAATCATCTGCTTTTGCTGCATGAAATATTATCTCTTTGGGGATAACTATAAGGTGTTTGGTTGTTTTTTCTACAAGTTTAGCTGCAACTCTAGCTGCACCTTTGCCATCGCATACTTCAAAACAGCAATCACTCATTTTTTCATAGGCACTTGTATCATTAAGTAAACTATTTAAGGCTGAAACGATAGTATGAATCGTAATGTTTTTATACCAACCTAAGTTAATAGTTGCACCCGCTTGGGCTAAATTATTTGCGATTACCTTTTGGTTTTCAGCATTAACCGTCGTTAAACAAGGTAAACCTAAGCAACAGCGCTCCCAAGCGGTCCCTCCACTTGCCCCTATAGCTATATCAGCTGATAGCATCAATTCGGCCATATTTTGACTATTAACTATTAAATAGATCCAAGAATGTTCATTACAAAACGTTGTTAAGGAGTCTACATGTATTGATTGACTTGATATCACCAGATTAACGGTGATTTTAGGTAGTGCTTCAATAAGCTCACCTACAGCGAGCAAAGCTAATTGTGATAAATTATCGGGATCACTACCCCCCATCGTAATAAGAATATTAGTTGGTGTTAGTTCGTTGTTATATTCATCAATACGTTTTTTTCGTCGGAGCAGTGCTTGATCCTTTAATAATGAAAATTCATCTCTAAGTAAAATATAGTCTTGCCCTACTAAAAATTGGCACTGGCTTGGCACTAACGCTTGGTATTCTGCCTTACTACGATTATACGTTTGGTCTAGTAAAAAATCACAGGCGAGGGAACGGTTTGCTAAGTCATCTATCACTAACAGTTTTTGGTAATAAGGCTTCATTAAGCTATGCCATTTATGATCAATCGCATAATGATCAACGATGAATAATTCAATTTTGGGTAATTGTTTAACTTGGGTAATGCATTGTTGAGCATCTTGCTCAAAAGTAGCACCTAGCCAGCTATCACTGCATTGCTGATTAATTTTTTGTTCAACAGGTGGCAGTTGCAGCAGGTTAAAATCGGAATCTAGGATTAACTGATTGATATGACCTTGATGATCACGACAGAGAAAACTGATTAATAAATTATCATCAACATTTTTTTGTGGTATCGTTTTTAACTCGTATACAAGTGCGTGCGCTAAGGTTAAACACCTCATCACGTGGCCGTATCCAATAATAGTTGAGCTATCAACACGAAAAGCAATATGCATAAGTACTTTATTTACTCAGCTTGTTATATTTTAAAATTAAGGGAGTCATACTTAACGCACCTTAAATACAGGTTGTAATAACTCACCTTTAAAAACACTATCAAAATTATTTTTTTTAATGGTGTTGGCTAAAATAGGTAACACGGCTTTATAAGCTAATAATAGCTTGTCAATATCAGCTGATTTATGGGCGTAACTTAAGTTATGTCCTCCACCTAGCAAAATTCCTCTTCTCGCCATTTCTTGCAAAAATAATGATTTTAATTCGATGGCGCTATAACGGCCTTGTTCAGCTATGTTTAAAAATGACCAAACAGGGTGACCGCTTAAGCTTAGCCATTTTTGGGCTTGCATGTCGTCAATTATTTTTTCTAAACCTGCTTGTAACTTTTCTCCCATGGCCGTTAAATGTGCAATCACATTATGTTGTTCCATAAAGTTTAACGTTGCTTGTGTTGCGGCTAACGACAAGGTTTCACCTGCAAATGTACCCGAGAAAAAGATATCTTCCATAAGCATCATTATATCTTTTCGACCGACCACCGCAGAAATAGGATAACCATTGGCCATTCCTTTGCCAAACGTCGCTAAATCTGGCGTTACATCAAATAACTCCTGCGCACCGCCCATCGAGAAACGAAATCCGGTGATGGTTTCATCAAAAATTAATACCGCACCTTGTTTCTTACATAGCTCTTTTACTTTTTGTAAAAAATTATCTTGAGGAAAGTGAGTATTCATCGGCTCTAAAATAACCACGGCTATTTTGTTTTCTTGCTGTCTGAATATTTGTTCTAGTGATGAAATATCATTATATTTAAAAGTGTGCGTTAACGACTTAGTGCTTTCTGGTACGCCTAAACTTCGCGTTGTTGAACCTATGTACCAGTCTTGCCAGCCGTGATAACCACATACCGCAATATGTTCTTTACCAGTATAAGCGCGAGCAAGTCTGATGGCTGCAGAGGTTGCATCACTACCATTTTTACCAAATCGTACCATATCAGCACAGGGAATTAACTCAACCAGTTTTTCAGCAACTTGCATTTCAAGTTGATGTGGTAAAGAAAAAGTTACGCCAGATTTTATTTGCTTAATAACGGCATTATCAACAGTCTCGTTGCAATAGCCTAATGATACTGAAAGTAAACCGCTGACAAAATCAGTATATTGATTATCATCAGCATCCCATACTTGGCAATCTTGGCCGCGTTTAATAAAGAGAGGAGAAACACCTTTAGGGTAAGAAATCTGACTCTTGCTGAAGGTTTGTGATCCTAAAGGAATAGTTTTTTCAGCGCGAGTTAACCATGTATTTGATTGTTCGTATTTTCTAGGCATAACCTTGCTCTTTATCATTTTTGAGTGATGTTAATAACCCTTGATTGCGGGTGAAATCCTGGTTTATTTTCAATAAAGCAGGGTGTTTTGCTAAGTATTTTAATATATCTTGGAAACTAAAATTGTTGTTTTTTGGGTATAGGTCATTATATATTCTTTCAACTAATTCAAAATCTTCTTGTTCATCAACTGTCCATCTATGTGCTGAAAGATCACATTCATGTAGGTATGAGCCACAACTAAATTGCTCTGGATGGTTTCTAATAAAGAGGGTGACATGTTCTAATTCAGAAGGTTTAACGGCTTGTAACCACGAAGATTTCAATGTTTTTTTTGTCATCACTTCAACATCTAAGCCATCAGGGAAAGTGGCTGGTTCACAATTGTTGGTGTAATCAAAGCCGCCAGTTAAATGCGCTAAAATAACATGATCAATAACTTGGGCGTCAATTAATGGACAGTCACCGGTGATCCTAACGATATGTTCACTCGGATAAAGCAGACTAGCTTGGTAATACCTGTCAAGTACGTTGTTTAAATTTCCCCTAAAACACGCGATGTTGAGTGTATCGCATAAACGATCAATCGCATCGTCACTTGGCTCTGTGCTGGTGGCAATAATAAGTTTGTTCACTTGAGTTACTTTAGCTAAACGTGCAATTTGAAGTGCTAGTATAGGTTGCCCTAAAATAGGCATTAATACTTTTCCAGGTAAACGGCTAGAGTTCATTCTTGCTTGTAAAATTATATTAACTGTCATTTTGGTTCATTACTTTTATGGATAAATAGTTACTTATATTGTATCGACCAGTTGCTCGGATTAATTAATGCTTCGTTGCTACAGGATAGTTGTGCAATGGCATTTTTGTGCGTTTTACTGAGTTTCTTTGCTAAATAATAATGCTCAATAATTTGTTCAAGTTGTTGTGTTGAACAACAACCTATGACTGCCTTATTAATAAATGGATTTTGATGAATAATTGATAAAGCTAACGTTAACGCCTGGCAATTTAATTGTTTACATAAAGCATGAAAACTATTTAACTGAGGGTGGAATGGCTGAAAGTAAGGGGCAAGTTCAGGTAATGGCATCAGTAACAAGCCTTGTAAAAAAACAGAGCGAACATGTACTTCAATCTTTTTTGTTTGTAATTGTTGGCGAAGTTCAGTGTTAGTAAAGCGTTGGTCCATGCAGTTTAATGGCACTTGAACGATATCAAGATCAAATTTTTGCATCAGTTTATCCAATTGTTTAGGGTTATACACAGACACGCCAAGCTGATTAATTTTTCCTTGCTGTTTTAATATGCTCGCTTGCTGATAATAATGTTCACCCTTTGCTCCTAATAAATCCTTAGCGCTGTGAAACATCAAAGCTTGTACTTGCTTAGTTTTAAGATGGGCTAAACTGATTTCTAGCAAATCACTTATGGTCGACGTGACCTTTGCTAAAGTGGGAATTTTCGTAACAATGGAAAAGCCGCTACTAGCATTTAATGTACCAATAGCTTGCTCACTATCACCATAAGCGGCCGCCGTGTCTAGGGTGGTAATACCATGAGCTCTCGCCAAAGATAAGATGTTTTCTACTTCGTGGAGGACTACTTTCCCTTGTCGGTTACTTATACCGTAATCGATACCGAATTGAACTGTACCTAAGGCGAGTTTCATAATAAATTTATTACAGTATCAATAACATATTGTTGATCTTCACGCGTTAGTTCTGGGTATAAGGGGAGCGATATAGCACGATGGTAATAATCTTCAGCGATAGGGAAATCCCCCCAGTTAAAACCTAACTCTTGATAATAAGGCTGAGTATGAATAGGAATGTAATGAACATGAGCAAAAATTTTTGCGGCTCTTAATCGTGTGATCATTTTATGGTGTTGTTTTGTATCAGCTTGTGGAAGTAAAACTATATATAAATGATAAGCGGAATAGTTATCTGCGGTTGGTGTTAATGGTGTTAGGTCGGTTTGAGCGAAAGCTTGGTCATATACATGTGCCAAGGTGTTTCGTTGTTTAACAAAAACATCTAATTGAGTTAATTGACTAACACCAAGCGCAGCTTGCAGCTCTGTCATTCGGTAGTTATAGCCGAGAGCTATTTGTTGGTAATACCAAGGACCGTGGCTTTCACCTTTAAATTGCTGTGGATCAGCAGTAACACCGTGGCTCCGGTATAAACGTAACTTTTCAATTAATTCTGGGTTATTGGTTAATGCCATGCCTCCTTCTGCACTGGTAATAATTTTTACTGGATGAAAACTAAAAATACTAATGTCAGAATACTGGCAATTTCCAACGGCTTTATTTTGATAATACGCACCAATTGCATGTGAAGCATCTTCAATAATGGCA
Source organism: Colwellia sp. MB3u-55 (assembly GCF_014076785.1). NCBI lineage: Bacteria > Pseudomonadati > Pseudomonadota > Gammaproteobacteria > Alteromonadales > Colwelliaceae > Colwellia > Colwellia sp. MB3u-55. Next base: position 189,919 of record NZ_JACGUS010000122.1, on the reverse strand, counting down.
AAATTATATTGTTGGCTCAATGTTTTAATTTCTTGCATCAAACATGACTGTCCAGCCAAGTGCACAGGGATAATTACTTTCGGAAGTGTATGGGTAATTTTAGCTTGCTCTAGCTTTGCTCTTAAAGCCAATACACAAATATTTCCGGTAGTAATATCTATATCGACAAAATCAATAGATGCTCCGCAATAAAGCGCACAATTAGCCGAAGCTACAAAGGAAATCGGCGAAGTCCAAACTATATCATTAGCTTGAACCTCTAATGCAAGGCAAGCTATATGCAATGCAGACGTTGCGCTATTTACCGCACAGGCAAAGTCAGTCTGACAATAATTGGCTAGCTTTTTTTCAAATAAAGGGACCTGAGGGCCCTGAGTTAAAAAGTCAGAAGAAAGAACACTAATAACGCTATCGATGTCTTCTTGGCTGATTTTTTGTTTACCGTAAGGGATCATTCTTCAGCCATATGATTAAAACTGATAAGTTCTTTTTCGGTTAAGAAGTGCTTGTTATTTTTTGAATTATATTCAAACCCAGGTTCAACAACTGCCCCCGTTTCATTTAAGGCATTGTGTGTAAAGTCATTACTTCTACTTGAAAAGCTGATACTTGGAGCAATAACAAAGTGGTCATCATATTCATAAGTATGGTAACAATCGTCGGCAGGACACATTATTTCATGTAACTTTTCACCGGGACGAATGCCAATAATATCGATAGTTGATCTAGGCGCCATCGCCTTTGCTAAATCCATCACTCGCATTGAAGGGATTTTAGGAACGAAAACTTCGCCACCGAGCATGCGTTCAAAGTTCTTCAAAACAAAGTCTACACCTTGTTGCAGAGTGATCCAAAAACGAGTCATTTCTTCATGGGTAACCGTGATGGGGGCTTTTTCGTTAACAAGCTTTTGAAAAAAGGGAACCACTGAGCCACGAGAACCAACAACATTACCGTAACGTACTACTGAAAATAATGTTTTGTGACCGCCACTCATGTTATTCGCTGCAACGAATAACTTATCAGAAGCTAATTTCGTTGCACCATAAAGACTTATCGGATTCGCGGCTTTGTCGGTGGATAGAGCAATAACCCTTTCTACATCATTATCAAGAGCCGCTTCAATGACATTTTCAGCACCATTAATATTTGTTTTAATACATTCCATGGGGTTATATTCAGCGGCAGGAACTTGTTTTAATGCAGCTGCATGAATGACTAAGTCAACCCCTTTCATTGCTCTTCTTAAGCGGTTCCCATCTCTTACATCGCCAATAAAGTAACGCATACAAGGTTGATTGAAAACTTGTTGCATTTCAGACTGCTTCAACTCATCTCTTGAATAGATTATGATTTTTTTAGGGTTATATCGTTCAAGTAATGTCTTAACATAAAGCTTGCCAAACGAACCTGTACCGCCAGTAATAAGAATACTCTTATTATCAAACATAGTTGTCATATTTATCCCCACAAATTCTAGCTTATTTTTAATAGCCACGGTAAACGAATGACTTGCTAATAATATATATTTTAATAAGCAAATTATGTGCCTAGTTACAATAAGACACAATAGCGTATCAATTATTTTTTATTGATTCTTATGGTTTTTCGCTAGTTTCATTACTATTTTTATTATTAAATTATATATCTCTTATTTTTTGTCAAATTAATGACCAATTAGCGTCAATCTTTTGTTGCTTGTTTAGAATATCTCGCTAGAATAAAATTATAGATAACAAAAATATGGTTTTTTTAGATATATGCAGGGTCAAAAACATGTACTTGTCGTTGATAACGACATTGCCAGACGCGATCAAATAGCGACCGTATTATCATTTGTCGGTGAACATTTTCATGTGTGTCCTGAAGATGATATTGAGCAGTATTTTAAAGAAACTGATAATATTCTTACGGTGGTTTTGTGTGGCAAGGTCAGTGATTTACTGGTCGGTTTTGTTAAAAAACACCCTGAAACACCTTTTATCCTTCATGATGTACTCGACGCTACTTTATTAAGTGGTGCTGTTAATGTTTTAGGCAGTTTAGCGGTGCCTTTAAATTATGCTCAGCTTACTGAGCAAGTACACCACTGTCATCAATACCATAACCAATTACCCTCAAAGCGAAACCACAACGGCCCTAATTTGTTATTCCGCTCTTTGGTGGGCGCCAGTGAACCTATGTTACAAGTGCGCTTTTTAATTGAACAAGTTGCTTGTACGCAAGCCAGTGTCTTGGTTTTAGGTGAGTCAGGTACGGGTAAAGAAGTTGTCGCACGTAATATTCATAATTTATCTGACCGCGCTAAGGGGCCTTTTGTTCCGGTTAACTGTGGCGCTATACCCGGTGAATTATTGGAAAGTGAATTATTTGGTCATGAAAAAGGTGCCTTTACGGGCGCTATTTCTACTCGTAAAGGGCGTTTTGAAATGGCCGAGGGGGGCACGTTATTTCTTGATGAAATAGGTGATATGCCTCAACCCATGCAAGTGAAGCTACTTCGTGTTCTGCAAGAACGTACTTTTGAGCGTGTCGGTGGCGCTAAGAGTATTAAAACCAATGTTCGTATTATTGCTGCAACCCATCAGCACTTAGAAGATATGATCACCGCAGGCACATTCCGCGAAGATTTATTCTATCGTCTTAATGTTTTTCCTATTGAAACACCGGCATTACGTGATAGAAAAGAAGATATTCCATTATTGATTAAAGAACTTATTTCTCGTTTTGAAGCAGAGCAAGGACAAAGTGTTCGTTTTACTGAGCAAGCGATTGAATCTTTAAAATTACATGCTTGGGCAGGTAATGTTCGAGAATTATCTAACTTAATTGAACGTATGATCATTATGTTTGCTGAGCAAGTGGTTAATGTCAGTGAATTACCGGCAAAGTATCGTCATATCGATGTTGAAGAGTATCAACCTGAATACCCTGATGAGTTGCAAGAACGTGATGCGATAAATGAGCTATTTTCTGGCTTTGATTATGATGACGAAGAAGATACCAGCAGTTTTGATGACCAACCAGATGAAGCATCTGTGGTTGATGTTTTGCCAAACGATGGCTTGAATTTAAAAGAATACTTAGCGGACCTTGAAGTGTCGATGATAAACCAAGCACTTGAAAAAAATGATTGGGTTGTTGCACGCTCGGCAGAATTATTAGGGATGCGTCGAACCACATTAGTTGAAAAAATGCGTAAGTATAACTTACAAAAAAACATTAACTAATATCCTAGGTTAATCATAGATATTGAATGTTATATCCGTTATCACAACAGCCGTTGTACTGGAAAGTATCGCAAGGGTTAGCGTCTTTATCTTTGGCTGAATTGAATGCTTTTAGACAGTAAAGCCAAATCTTTGACGGCAAGAATTGTTCTAAAAATAGCTTCTAACATCATGTAAATTAATAAAAAACCTCTTTGGCATAGTTAATGCTTTATTCAGTTGGTATTTCTAAATTGAGTAAAGTATATGGCCGTTGCAGTTTCACATTCATCAGCATCTTCTAAATTGTCTACACCCATTCATTGTGTGGACGATAATCTGTTTCATAAAGCTAAGTTTGCTTTTACTCCGCAGTCATTTGCCCATAGCGATACGTTAGAAAGTGAAGCATACCGTGGCGAGCTATCGTTACTTCGTCAAAAGTCTAATCAACTTGAGCAAATTATTGATGTTATGCCGACCGGGATGATAATGCTTGATGGTAACGGTATTGTTATTAAAACCAATAAAATTGCTAGTTTGTTACTCGATGAACCGATTCTTGGTCAAGCTTGGTTTGATGTTATTAAACGCTCGTTTAAACCTCGTGCCGACGATTGGCATGAAGTGTCATTAAAAGACGGCCGCCGAGTTAAATTAGAAATTACTGCTTTAGGTGATCAACCTGGCCAGTTAATTATGATCACTGATTTGACCGAAACGCGTTTATTACAAGATAAGCTTAGCCATATGCAGCGTTTATCGTCATTAGGTCATTTGGTTTCAAAGCTTGCTCATCAAATTCGCACACCGCTTTCTGCTGCTATGTTATATGGCGCAAATTTAAAAAATAAAAAGCTTTCTTCAGACGATCGAAGTAGCTTTCAAGACAAATTAATGGCGCGCTTGCACGACCTAGAACAACAAGTTAACGATATGTTGTTGTTTTCAAAAAGTGGCAAGCAAAAAGTTGTTGAACCACTTTCAATTAATAAATTGATTACCCATTCAGTTAACGCCGTAGAAGCATTAATTGTTCAGGCCAAAGCGAAAGTAAACATTAAGCTTTGTGATGATGATTGCCAAATCTTAGGTAATAAACGTGCGTTAAGCGGTGCTATTGAAAACTTAATTCACAACAGTTTACAAGTTATTAAGCAGGGTGCGGAGATCTCTATTACCACCTACTGCCAAAATGAATACGCTTATATTAGTGTACAAGATAATGGTCAAGGTATTAGTGAAGAGCTTGCCAATAAAATCTTTGAACCTTTTTATACATCAAGGGCACAGGGAACCGGCTTAGGTTTAGCGGTGGTAAAGTCAGTTGCTAAGGCTCATCAAGGCGACGTTCGCTTAGTGAGTAAGCCAGGAGAGGGCGCGCACTTTTGTATTCACTTACCTATTCTAGACACAAACAATGTTAACGGGGAGAACACTAATGAATCAAAGTAAAATATTAGTTGTTGAAGATGATGCAGGATTACGTGAAGCCCTGATGGATACTTTAAAGTTATCAGGTTATCAATGTATTGAAGCTCAATCAGGTGAAGATGCTTTACTCACGCTTAAAGAACAAAGTGTTGATCTCGTCGTTAGTGACGTGCAAATGGATGGTATGTCGGGCTTAACACTACTCAATAGTATTAAAAGAAACTGGCCAAATTTACCTGTGCTGATGATGACGGCATACGGTACGATTCATGATGCTGTTCAAGCGATGCGTGATGGGGCCTGTAACTATATGGCAAAACCTTTTGCACCAGAAGTGCTGCTCAATATGGTCAACCAATATGTGCCATTGAATGTGACTAGTCGCTATGAACCTGTGGTTGCCGACGCACAAAGTATTGAACTATTGGCGTTAGCAAAGAAAGTCGCGACCACCGATGCTTCTGTTATGGTGCTTGGCCCCAGTGGTTCTGGTAAGGAAGTATTAGCACAATACGTTCATTATCACTCGAACCGAAGTGATAAGCCCTTTGTTGCTATAAATTGTGCTGCAATTCCAGAGAACATGCTGGAAGCGACTTTATTTGGTTATGAAAAAGGTGCCTTTACCGGAGCCATTCAAGCGTGCCCGGGTAAATTTGAACAAGCACAGGGCGGTACCATTTTATTAGATGAGATCACAGAAATGGATCTCGGCTTACAAGCAAAAATTTTACGGGTCTTACAAGAGCGAGAAGTTGAACGCTTAGGGGGTCGTAAAACTATTAAGCTTGATGTTCGTGTTATCGCAACCAGCAACCGTGATTTAAGAGTGGCTGTAAAAGATGGTATCTTCCGTGAAGATCTCTACTACCGTTTAAATGTCTTTCCATTAACGTGGTTAGCATTAAATAAACGCAGAGATGATATTGTGCCATTAGCCAAACATTTAATTACTCAAGCATCGTTAGCGAACAACATGGCTATTCCAGAACTAACCGCTTCGGCGAGAAATAAACTGATGAGTTACGATTGGCCAGGCAATGTTCGTGAATTAGACAATGTTATTCAACGAGCCATTATTTTGCATAGCGACCAGATTATTAATGCTGGTGACTTGTTAATTGAAAATTTCGACAGTGAAATTATTACTGATGTGGCGTTAGAAAATAATAGCGAAGACATGCTTGGTAATGAATTAAAAATACAAGAGCATCAAATTATTCTTGATACCCTCACCGCTTGCCAAGGTAGCCGTAAAGATGTTGCTGAACGATTAGGCATTAGCCCAAGAACGCTACGCTATAAAATAGCAAGAATGCGTGATTCGGGCATTCAAATACCAGCCTAACAATCGCTAAAAACGGTAATATTCCTATAAAGCCAATATTTTCATTTAAAATATTGGCTTTACTGCTATCTGCAGTTTCCACTGATTAAACCTTCCACAGCCTCGATAATTCTTTAATTCTCATACTGGCACCATGCTTGCAATATCATCGTTATATCGTTACTTAAACCGTTATTTATAGGCTTAGTAGCAAAAAATTGACACAAGTGAGTAGCTCATGAATATCGATACCAATTCTTTATACGCACAAATGCAAAGTATGTCGCTTGGAAACTCTTCGTTGCAGGGGGCTTCATTTGAAAAAATGGGCAATAACCTTGGCATGGAAGACAGCGCTATTCCAGCGCTAAACAAGTCGACCAGTAATTTTGGCGATATGCTTAAAGATGCGGTGAATAATGTCAATGATATTCAAAAAGAGTCTGGAGCAAAGAAAATAGCTTTTGAAATGGGCGACCGTAGCGTTACGCTTGCTGACACCATGGTTGCTTCCGCTAAAGCCGGTATTGCTTTTGATGCCACCGTACAAGTACGTAATAAGTTTGTTGAAGCATATAAAGAAATAATGAATATGCCAGTTTAACAATACCTTTGTATAAAATAGATAGTATTTCGTAATAAAATCAAGTGGTAGTGGAGAAATTAAGTGGCTGATAATAATTCAATGGTTGCTGGCGATGGCGGCACCGGGCTAATGGCAAGTGATGGTGTTGATAATATGGCTGATGAGCAAAAATCAGGCTTTGCTTCTGCTATGGGTAATGTCGACTTATTACGCCAAGTCACCTTAATTATGGCATTGGCAATATGTTTAGCTATTGCTGTTTTTGTTATTATGTGGGCCAATCAAGCCGAATATAGATTTCTTGCCAAACAACCTACCGAACAATTAATCAAAACAATGGACTTTCTAGACGCTAACCAAGTGGATTATCGTCAAGCAAACAACACTATTTCAGTACAAAGTGATCAATATCAAGAAATTAAAATTTTACTGGCCCGTGAAGGTTTATCTGATGAACCAACAGAAGGTAGTGAAATTATTATGCAGGATATGGGTTTTGGTGTCAGTCAGCGCCTTGAAACAGAACGTCTCAAGTTTTCTCGTGAGCAGCAATTGGCTCGCACCATTGAAGAACTGCAATCTATCTCTAGAGCAAAAGTCTTACTGGCGATACCCCGTGAAAATATTTTTGCTAAACGTACCCGCAGCCCATCGGGCACTGTGGTATTAACTATGCGTAAAGGGCGGATGTTATCTGAAGAAGAAGTTGACTCTGTTGTTGATATTATTGCTTCTGCCGTTCAGGGGATGGAGCCTAACCGAGTTACAGTGACAGATCAAAATGGTCGTTTACTTAATTCTGGTTCACAAACCTCTGTTTCTTCTCGCTCACGCAAAGAATTTGAAATGGAGAAAAAAAGAGAAAATGAATATTTAAACAAAATAGATAGCATACTCATCCCTGTCGTTGGCTTAGGGAGCTACACCGCACAAGTTAATGTGACTATGGATTTCACCTCAAGTGAAGAAATGCAGCGTCGTTATAATTCAGATTTACCAGCATTGCGTAGTGAAATGAAAGTGGAAGACAGCACTATCGGTGGTTTACTGGGTGGTATTCCAGGAGCATTAAGCAATCAACCACCACTTGATTCAAATATTCCAGAAAATGCTAATGGTGGTGCACAACAAAGATCAATGCCTGGTCGTAAACACCTTGAATCAACAAAAAATTATGAATTAGACGAAGCCATTAGCCATACCAAGCAGCAAGCTGGTGTCGTTCGTCGAGTAAGCGTTTCTGTTGCACTTGATTACTTGGCAACTGCTGATGCTGAAGGCGTCATTACCGATTCACCGAGATCTGTTGAAGAAATGTCAAATATTCGTCGCTTATTACAAGGGAGTATTGGTTTTAATTTACAACGTGGTGATGTATTAGAAGTCGTTACCTTACCATTTTCTCGTCAAATTATTGAGGATGCTCCTAAAGTTCCTTTCTATGAGAATCCGGATATATTAAAGTTTTTCAAATTAGGTATGGGCGCATTAGTTATTATTGTATTGATACTTGCCGTTGTTAAACCTATGCTTAAACGTCTTATTAACCCTGATCAAACACCTGATGATTACGGTGATAAATCACTTGATAGCCACATTGATTTGGGTGATGAAACCATGGATATGCTAACATCAGATTTTGATGCGGCGGCAGTAGGTTTTGCACCTGATGGTAGTTTACAATTACCTGATTTACATCGCGATGAAGATATACTAAAAGCTGTTCGAGCGCTTGTTGCTAATGAGCCTGAACTTTCCTCTCAAGTGGTTAAAAGTTGGTTGAACGAAGATGAGTGATGAAATGCAAGAGTTAGCCCCTGCACCTAAGGGGTTTGACGTTGACAAACTAGATGGTGCAGAGAAAGCTGCGATATTATTACTAAGTTTATCTGAAGAAGATGCCGCGCAAATATTAAAACACTTAGAGCCTAAGCAGGTTCAACAAGTGGGCATGGTTATGGCTGCCATGGAAGATTTCACCCAAGAAAAAATTACCGCTGTTCATAAGCTCTTTATCCATGAAATACAAAACTTCAGTACCATTGGCTTCCAAAGTGAAGAATTCGTTCGCAAGGCATTAACTGCAGCATTAGGTGAAGACAAAGCCGGTAATTTAATTGATCAAATTGTCATGGGAGGCGGTGCAAAAGGTTTAGATTCATTGAAATGGATGGACTCAAAACAAGTAGCTAATATTATTCGTAACGAGCATCCTCAAATTCAAACCATTGTACTTTCCTATTTAGACCCTGATCAATCGGCTGAAATTATGAGCCAGTTTGCCGAAAAAGTGCGTTTAGATTTAATGATGCGTATTGCCAACCTTGAAGAAGTTCAACCGGCAGCATTACAAGAACTTAATGAAATTATGGAAAAACAGTTTGCCGGTCAAGCAGGTGCACAAGCCGCTAAAATGGGCGGTTTGAAAGCAGCAGCTGACATTATGAACTATTTGGATACCAATGTTGAAGGTATGCTAATGGATTCAATTCGTGAACATGACGAAGAGATGAGTCAACAAATTCAAGACTTGATGTTTGTTTTCGAAAACCTTGCCGATGTAGACGACCGTGGTATTCAAGCGATATTACGTGAAGTACAACAAGATGCGTTGATGAAAGCAATTAAAGGCGCAGATGATGTGCTGAAAGAAAAAATTATGGCTAATATGTCCAAACGTGCCGCTGAAATGCTGGTAGATGACCTTGAAGCTATGGGACCTGTGCGTATTAGTGAAGTTGAAGCCGCACAAAAAGAAATATTATCTGTTGCTCGACGATTATCTGACGCTGGAGAAATTATGCTTGGTGGCGCTGGTGGTGGTGATGAGTTCTTATAAACCTTATATTTTTAGGTCAGTCAAAACTTACTGTTATAAAATATTATGAAATTATTAAATAAATCGAATGCTGAAGTTATTAAACATAATGCCGAACAAGAAACCGATGTTTGGTCATTGCCGACAGTTGAATCTGAAAATAAAATTAAAGATGAAACAACCAATGCTATGGGAAAGAAAGTCGCTTGGCGTTTCGAGCCCCCTGAAGATTTTGTTGAAGAAGAAATCGCGCCATTAACGGCAGAAGATATTGAAAATATTCGTCAAGCTGCATTTGATGAAGGCCTTAATCAAGGCAAGGAAGAAGGTTTTGCGAAAGGTTATGAAGAAGGTAAAGTCTCTGGCCATGAAGAAGGTGTGGTACTCGGTCACCAAGAAGGCCTTGAAACTGGCTTAGCTGAAGCAAAAGAAAGTATCGATGAACAATCAGCTGCATGGGCGTCACTTACTGAACAGCTTCATAAGCCATTACTCGATGTCGAAAAAAATGTTGAACAACAATTACTTCATCTTGTGGTAGAACTCACTGAAGCGATTACCTTAGAAGAAGCTAAAACTAATCCTAATATTATTATTGCTGCGATTTCTGCAGGTATAAAAGCGTTACCTAGCCAAGAAGCACAAACGCAAATTTTATTACACCCCAACGATATTAAGCGTGTTGAAAAGCAATTTGGCGCTAAACATGTGCAAGAGCAAGGTTGGCGTTTACTCGCTGCTCCGCAATTAGTTCCGGGTAGTTGTCAAATTGAAAATAGCACCTCTAATATTGACCTTAGTGTTAAATCTCGAATAAAAGAAGTATTGGACTCGTTTTTGCAAGATGCACTACATCAGTAATTTCTTGTACAAAAGAGTCAAAATACCGCTATGGTTGATATTTCTCGCCTTAATGAAAGACTAAAAAACTGCCAAGAGTTTGTGCACCCGCATAAAGTCTCTGTTGCTGGGCGTTTAGTCCGAGTAGTTGGATTAACGCTTGAAGCTGTTGGCGTAAAAGCGGCAGTTGGCAGCCAATGTTTAGTCGAAACGGCGCAAGGCGATTTAATCGCTGAAATTGTTGGTTTCTCCAAAGACATAACTTTTCTAATGCCAGAGCAAAGCTTACAAGGCGTTTTACCGGGTGCACGCGTTGTGCCACTAACAACTAAAGCTCGCTTACCCTTTTCAATGGATTTACTCGGCCGTGTCGTTGACGGTGTTGGTAAACCACTCGATGGCAAAGGGCCAATCAAGAACTCAGGCAATTATCAAATAAACAATAAGCCGATTAATCCGTTATCAAGGCGTGGTATTACTGAACCACTTGATGTTGGTGTACGCGCTATTAATAGTTTTTTAACGGTTGGTATTGGTCAGCGTATGGGCTTATTTGCTGGCTCAGGTGTTGGTAAAAGTGTCTTGTTAGGTATGATGACACGTGGCACAACTGCTGATGTTATCGTTGTGGGGCTCATTGGCGAACGTGGTCGAGAAGTTAAAGAGTTTATCGAAGAAATTTTAGGTGAAGAAGGGCGAGCGCGTTCAGTTGTTGTTGCGGCGCCTGCCGATAATTCGCCATTAATGCGTTTAAAAGGCTGTGAAACTGCCGTACAAATTGCTGAGTACTTTCGTGATCAAGGTCTGAATGTCTTGTTACTGGTTGACTCGCTAACGCGTTATGCCCAAGCGCAACGAGAAATAGCACTGGCTGTTGGTGAACCACCGGCAACCAAAGGTTATCCGCCCTCGGTCTTTTCAAAGTTACCCCAACTGGTTGAACGAGCCGGTAATGGTGGCGATGGTCAGGGATCAATTACCGCATTTTTCACCGTATTAACCGAAGGTGATGATTTACAAGATCCGATTGCTGATGCGGCGCGTGCTATTTTAGATGGACATATTGTTTTATCTCGTGCCTTAGCCGATTCAGGGCATTACCCCGCTGTTGATATTGAAGGCTCGATTAGCCGTGTTATGCCGATGGTGACCAGTGATGAGCATCAACAACTTGCTCGGCAACTAAAGCAAGTCTACTCACTCTACCAGCAAAATAAAGATTTGATTGCTATTGGCGCTTATAGCCGTGGTAATGATCCTCGCATTGATCAATCCATTGATTTAATGCCGGTGATCAAGTTCTTCCTGCAACAAAAAATGTTGGAAATTATTCCTTACGATCAAAGCTTAACGCAACTTCAAGAAATACTTTCTGCAGCGCAAGCACACGCGCAAGCAAAACAAGGCCAGCAAAATGCCTAAACATAATAACGTTAACACTATTTTCGAAAAATTTATTAGCTGTTTAGCATTATTTAGGAGGACGTTATGCCATTAAAGCAACTGAATACCTTACATCGCTATGAACAGGATAAAGAAAAAAAAGCAGCGCAAGCACTGCAAACTGCTGAATTTGAATACCAACAAAATCTTGAACGTTTACAAAGTGTCAGTGACTATCGTCTTGAATATATGAAACGTTTGAATGCTCGCTCTATGGTGGGTATTGATAGCGCGACGTTTAGTCATTTTCATGCCTTTATTGCTAAGCTCGATTATGCTGCTGGGCAAGTTGATATTGCGATTATGCAGAGTAAGGCGATGGTGGAGAAGAGCAAACAGCTCTGGCTAGCGCAGCGACAAAAAATTCAAGCGGTAGAACTATTGCTTGATAAAAAAACACAAGCGCTGACTCTTATCGCTAACAAGCAAGAACAAAAAATGTTTGATGAAATTGCTACTCAACAATTTGTCCGTCGTAAAATGCGGGGATAAAGTGAATTAAATTGTAATTTCTAAGTGGAACAATACTTGCTTATTTAACTAATATAAAAAGTATTCGCAATAAACGACGTTGTCATCATTGTAAATATAGCTCAAATTTACCATTGAAATAAAAAGGTTTACTATGCCGCAAGTTACTCCATTAGCCATAGATATCTCGCCAAGTAAGGACTTTAGCCCTGTTCAGTCAGGAGCGATTAGCACATCCAAAAATTCATCTAAAGATTTTGCACAAATGGTTGACCAGCATTATCAAAGTCAACAAAGCGGCAAAAAGCAACAGGCAAGTGGCAATAACATGAAACTTGCTAGCGAAATTAATGCTGAAAAGAAAGCATCCCAAGAAAAATTTTCAAAAACGGATGTTCAACCAAAAGAAAAGGAAATGGGTGGAGTTTCTGATGAGAACGTTAATACAGAAATTAACCAAAGCGAAGCTTCACAAAGATTACCTTATGATGATACAGCGACACGTAAAAAAAATGTTCGAGTAGAAAATAGCCAAGAAGAGACACCGGAACACAAAGCTAGCGGATTAAGTAATCTTGATACTAATTCCACCGCACCTGAAAATACAGATAAGAGTACCGAGCAATTAATGTCGTTGTTATCTGCGTCACAACAACTATTAAATGATACGGTGAAAAATGATGGTGTGATACCATCACAACTTAATGAAAAACCATCAATAGTTGTGGCTGGTAGTCATCAACAAGAAAAAACACAGTTAGCAGCAATGTTAAGGCAAGTGCTTGGTGGCAATAGCCAAGAAAATGTAGCGACCAGTGATAATATCTTAGCAAAAGATAGCGTTGCGCCGGAGTTAGCTAAATCATTAACCGTTCCAGTAAAGGTTAACAGTGAAATGCCATCAAAGAAAGTTGACCTAGTTAGCGAACCCAAAGTCGTTGTTGATAAAGTTGTGCAAGGGGAAGCTGAATTAGTCTTATCCGCATTATTGGAGAAAAAAACAAACAGTGAAGGGCAAGATCCCTCACTAAAAACAACGAATATTAATAGCCAACTTTCCACTCAAACCGTTCCTCCTGCTCAAAGCGAAACGTCGTTAAAAGCAGAGCCTATTGTAGATAAAACCAATAATGTATCGAAACAGGCGATGCCTTTAAGTGATCTTGAAGCGCTATTAGCGGATATGGAAAAAGCGCCCACGGATACTGAACTTGAACAAATTAAAGCTGCACTTAACGCCAATCAGGACAAAGCTGTAATTCCTGACAATAGTAATCAAAGTATCAGCAATAGTAAAACGTCGGTCGATAAAGAGTTGGCTGGAGCGGTATTACCTGTAACCCTTAAAAATGAAAGCTTGGTTAACGAAATAGCAATTGATGCTGAGAAGGTCAATACGGATAATATTGTTTTTTCAAGTGTAGCTGTTCCAGGTGAAAAACAAGCTCAGGAAAAAAACGCAAATAATAGTCGTGCGGTTAATCAGATAAACCAGAAAACCCTTGAAACACAAAATTTAAATGCCGGTGAACAATTTAAAGAGCTAGCTAAAGATCAATCTGCAGAGCAACAAAACCAAAAGCAGCCACAAAGCTTAACTCAGCTTGATAAAGTGGCTAACAATGACGCTCAAGTCAAAGAAAAAACCATTAATGAAATATTTGATAAGAAACAAATAAGCACAAGTATTGAGAATACTCTTAATAGAGATATGCATCGAGCCAATAATGAAGTAACCAAATCTACGGCTTCTGCGGAGGAGATGATCACCAAATTAACCAGTGACCATGTGCAATCGACAGCCCAATCAGCAACCAATGCCAAGCAAGTGACAGCGTTACAAAATGAAGCCTTATCGGTATACCGTAAAGACTTTACTGGCGCATTGAATGATAAAGTCATGGTGATGATGAACCAAAAGCTTCAGCAGGTTGAAATTCGTCTTGATCCACAAGAATTAGGGAATGTGAACGTAAAAATAAATCTGCAAAATGAGCAAGCGGTTGTTAATTTTACTGTTCAAAATCAGCAGGCTAAAGAAGTGTTCGATCAAAATTTAGGGCGATTAAGAGAGATGCTTGCTGAAAGTGGCGTGAATGTCGGTGATGCGAATGTCGAACAGCAAAGTAAACAAAAGAATGAAGAAGAACTCGGTGAAGGTCGCCAAGGTAACGGTAACGGTAACGAGAATGAATTTTTAGATTTAAGTGATACTCAAACGCTGCATTTGGTTAAAGGTTCGTCAACTGGTATAGATTACTACGCATAAATGACAAAACTCATTGGCTCGCTGACCATTCAACGATATAGTTGACCGAAAGTAATTTTAACATTTAAATAGATAATAAAGGCTTGATGATGGCTGATGATAAAGGCGAAGGTAAAGAATTAGAATTAGACGGTAAAGGCAAAAGAAAGAAGATGATCATTATCATTGCTGCTGTTGTAATATTGGCTGTTGGCGGTGGAGCGGCTTATTTTTTTCTGGCTGGAGATGATGCTGTTTCTCAAGAGCAACTTGATGCTGAGCTAGACGGTGATAGTGCCACTGAAACCGAAGCCGCTGAAAGTGTTACTGCCATTACAGGCTCTGCGCTTTATGTACCTATGCCAAGACCTTTTCGCTTTAATGTTCCCGGTGCTGCCCGCGACAGATTTGTAGAAATTAGAGTGCAGTTATTAGTTCGCGGCGCTGATAATGAAGAAGCTGCAAAGAAGCATGTACCATTAATTGAAAGTACTTTACTGGCGACTTTTTCTCAATCAAATGCCGATGATTTAGCAACCAGTGCCGGAAAAACCTCATTGAAACAGAAATCTTTAGTAGAAGTTCATAAAATTATGAAAGAAGTTGAAGGTAGCAATGTGGTTGAAAAAGTATTATTTACCGGTTTTGTAATGCAATAAGGCTATGCGATAAAACAATGCATTTAATTAAAGAGACTATTCAGTGAGTGATTTATTATCTCAAGACGAAATTGATGCGCTATTACACGGTGTTGATGACGTTGAAGAAGAGGAGCTAGTTGAAGACTTTGCCCGTGAAGCTGGCAGCACGTCTGACTATGACTTTTCATCACAAGATCGCATTGTTCGTGGCCGGATGCCAACACTGGAAATGGTTAACGAACGTTTTGCGCGCCATATGCGTATCAGTTTATTTAATATGATGCGCCGCACTGCTGAAGTATCAATTAATGGTATTCAGATGATCAAGTTTGGCGAATATGTTCATACCTTATTCGTGCCCACAAGCTTAAATATGGTACGTTTTCGCCCATTAAAAGGCACCGCATTAATTACTATGGAAGCGCGGCTAGTCTTTATTTTAGTCGATAATTTTTTTGGTGGCGATGGTCGCTACCATGCAAAGATTGAAGGTCGTGAATTTACGCCAACAGAGCGTCGTATTATTCAAATGCTGTTAAAGTTAATTTTTGAAGATTACAAAGAAGCTTGGTCACCCGTGATGGATGTTTCTTTTGAGTATTTAGATTCTGAAGTTAACCCGTCGATGGCCAATATTGTTAGTCCTACCGAAGTGGTAGTGATCAGCTCTTTTCATATTGAACTTGATGGTGGTGGTGGTGATTTTCACATTGCTTTGCCTTACTCAATGCTCGAACCTATCCGTGAGCTACTTGATGCCGGTGTGCAAAGTGATAAAGAAGATACCGACATGCGATGGTCGAAAGCCCTACGCGATGAAATAATGGACGTTCCCGTTGAATTAACCACTAAATTTATCTCTGTAGACCTACCTTTACAAAAGATTATGGACTTAGAGAAGGGCGATATTATTCCTATTGAGATGCCAGAACATATTACGGTATTAATTGAAGGTTTACCGTCGTTTAGAGCAAAACTAGGCCGTAGTCGCGATAATGTTGCGATTAAAATATCTGAAAAAATTAAACGTCCTGAATCAGTGAAAAACGAATTAACGATATTAACTAAAGGAGGTAAGCGCTTAGATAGCGACGCTGAATTACATCTTTTAGAAGACGATTTCGATTATTAATAATTTTATTAAAGCAGCAGTAAACAAGAAAATAAATTTGAGGCCAATGGCATGAGTGATAAAGACGATGATTTAGGCATGTGGGATGAAGCGATGGATGAACAAGCCAAAGCTGCAGCCAAAGCCGAAACTGTTGAGTTAGAAGAGCTTGAAGAAGATGCACCAATAACGGGTGATGAAAAACGTAAACTTGATGCAATTTTAGATATTCCTGTGACTATTTCAATGGAAGTTGGACGTAGTCATATTAGTATTCGTAATTTATTACAGTTAAACCAAGGCTCTGTTGTTGAGCTTGACCGAGTTGCGGGTGAATCCCTCGATGTGTTAGTCAATGGTACGTTAATTGCCCATGGTGAAGTTGTTGTGGTAAACGATAAGTTTGGTATTCGATTAACCGATGTTATTAGTCAAATTGAACGTATTAAAAAGTTGAAGTAATACTGATGCGTTTTTTACTTTTGAGCTTGTTAAGCTTACTTACTTTTTTGGGCCATGCTCAAGAAAGTATCGTCGCAACAACCGTCGTTGAAAAAGACGACGCTCCCGTTATAGCGCAAACAGCACCGGCGACCGTCGAAGTAGGACGACATGTTATGGGTAATATTGATGCCGGTAGCATGATAGTTTCATTATTGGCGGTACTCGTTGCTATCGTTATTGTTGCTTGGCTATTAAAAAAGCTTCAAGTAGGGGGCAACTCAGTAAATGGCTTGAAAGTGGTGACTAGTTTAAATTTAGGCTCCAAAGAACGATTAGTGGTGGTGCAAGTCGGTAAAAAACAATTGTTACTCGGTGTTACCGGTCAACAAATTAATATACTTGATACGCTAGCCGAACCTATTGAAGTTAAAAGTGGTGTGCCGATAGAACTTAGCCAAACATTAGCACGCTTTAGCCGTAATTCTGCTAATAAAGCCAATAGTGAAAAATACTCATGAAAGACTCGATATTAAACGATGGTGCTAAAACGGCGCAATGTTCTGCTAACGCTATGGCAAAAAGAAATCCACTCGAAAATTTACTGACCCGTTTATTTTCTGTAAAAGGTTTTATTTTTTTATTTTTCCTCCTTGTTGCTTTTTTTGCCAGTCAAACAGTATTAGCCGCTGACGATTTAGGTATGTCGGCATTGAAGCTGACCACTAACCCTGACGGTTCACAAGAATATACGGTAACCCTGCAAATATTAATGTTTATGACCGCATTAGGCTTTATTCCTGCTGCGATTATCATGATGACCTCTTTTACTCGTATTGTCGTGATCATGGCCATTTTAAGACAAGCGATAGGATTACAACAAACACCGTCTAATCAAGTGGTTATAGGTTTAACGCTTTTTATGACCATGTTCATTATGACACCTGTCTATAATGAAATAAATCAACGAGCGATTGAACCTTATTTAGCCGATCAAATGACATTAGTACAAGCAATAGATAGTGCAAAAATTCCTTTAAGAGCGTTTATGCTTGAACAAACCAGAATTAAAGATCTACAAACCTTAGCCAATATGGCGGGTATTGTTGAAGTTGATCAACCCACTGATTTACCGATGACAGTGATTATTCCTGCCTTTATTATTAGCGAGTTAAAAACGGCTTTTCAAATAGGTTTTATGCTCTTTATTCCTTTTTTGATTATTGATTTAGTCGTTGCTAGTATTTTAATGGCAATGGGTATGATGATGCTATCGCCGATGATCGTTTCTTTGCCCTTTAAGCTAATGTTATTTGTGCTGGTAGATGGTTGGAACTTGGTGATAGGCACTATCGCAACGAGTTATGGCATGGGGAGTATTTAATGAATCCAGAAGTTTTTGTCGACATACTCAGTGATGCACTATTTTTAGTGATTGTTTTGGTGTCTGCGATTATTATTCCGGGTTTGTGTGTCGGCTTAATCGTTGCTGTATTTCAAGCGGCAACATCGATTAATGAACAAACATTAAGCTTTTTACCTCGACTAATCGTTACCCTTTTAGCCCTTATCTTTGGAGGGCATTGGTTAGTACAAAAACTCATGGATTTTACTATCCGACTGATTGCAAGTATACCCAGTGTGGTGAGCTAGTGGAATTCACCGAGTCAGTTGTGATGCAATATATTGCTGACTTTATTTTACCTTTCGCGCGCATTTCTGCACTTATTATGGCAATGATTGGTTTTGGTTCTAAAATCATTCCGGGTAAAGTTAAAATTTTTCTGTGCGTAACATTAACGGTCGCCGTTATGCCGGCAATCCCGCCAACACAAGTTGGCAGCCTGATTTCTTTTGAAACGGCGCTGCTTATGTTCGAACAAATGGTTATTGGTGTTGCACTTGGCCTAGTTACCGTTATGGTCCTTAATACCTTTACCTTAGCGGGTCAAATTATTGCTATGCAAACGGGCTTAGGTTTTGCATCACTCGTTGACCCGGTTAGTGGCATGAACGTTCCTGCTGTTGGCCAATTTTTCTTGATTTTATCTACCCTGATGTTTTGGGCGATGGACGGACATTTAGCCTATATACAATTTATTGTTGCCAGTTTTGAAACCTTGCCCATCGGGGAGTACAAGTTTACGGCCGATAAATTTAAAGAAGTGGTTGAATGGGGCGAGTGGATGTTTGTTACTGCGTTATCGTTAGCATTAGCGCCACTAACGGCTATGTTATTGATTAACTTTTCTTTTGGAGTTATGACGCGAGCAGCCCCGCAATTAAATATTTTTGCGATAGGTTTTCCGGTAACTATGTGTGCTGGTTTGTTGATTATGTGGTTAACGATGGGTAACTTTTTTACGCATTATGAATTGCAATGGCAACGGGCACTCGATTTTAGCTGTTACCTCATTAATTGTAAGGCAAACTAATGGCTGATGCAGGTAGCGGTGAAAAAACAGAAGAACCTACGGCTAAGAAAATTGCTGATGCGAGAAAAAAAGGTCAAATAGCACGTTCAAAAGATTTAGGCACTATGTTTGTGTTGGTAGGGAGTGCTGTTGCGATAATGCTGGTTGGCGGTATGTTAACTGAAAGCTTAGCCGGAATTATGAAACGGTCATTTAGCTTGAGCCGCGAAGAAGTCATGGACATTCATGCGTTATACAATGTGCTTAGGGGCTCGGTAGGCTCCTTAGTAGCACCAATGTTGTGGATATTCTCTATTATTATTGTCGCCGCTTTTATTGGCAATACTATGTTGGGAGGGATGAGTTTTTCTGCTGAGGCTATGGCGCCAAAAGCTAGTAAATTGTCACCTTTAGCCGGTTTAAAACGTATGTTTGGCATAAAAGCTTTAGTCGAATTATTCAAGTCGTTAATGAAATTTTTTGTGGTTTTTATTGTCGCGTATCTGTTGTTAAGTAGTTTGTTTCCAGAGATATTAGGTCTTAGTTTGGAGCTGATCCCACTCAGTTTAGAGCACTCGGTAACTTTATTGCAGTGGATGTTTTTAGCATTAGCCTTATCGGTAGGTATTATTGCTGCGATTGATGCGCCCTATCAAACTTGGGATCACAACCGTCAGTTAAAAATGACTAAGCAAGAAATTAAAGATGAAATGAAAAATTCTGAGGGTAGTCCTGAAATTAAAAGTCGTATTCGTCGAACTCAATATGAAATGTCACAGCGTAAAATGATGCAAGAAGTGCCAGACTCTGATGTGGTTATTACCAACCCGACCCATTATGCGGTTGCGTTGAAATATGATGTCACCGCCGGTGGTGCGCCAATGTTAGTGGCAAAAGGTATTGATGAAATGGCGATGCATATTCGTACTATCGCTAAAGAAAATAATGTGGAAATTATTGCTTCTCCGGCATTAGCACGGTCTTTATATTACAGTGCAGACGCCAATCAAGAAATCCCAGAAGAGCTCTTCGCTGCGGTTGCTCAAGTGTTAGCTTTTATTTTTCAACTTAACGAACATAAAAAAGGTAAAGCCAAAAGGCCGAAACCGATTGCAAAAAATCTTCCTATCCCCGATGAATTCAAATATTAATACTCTTTATAATTATTAAGTTAAATGTTTTTTGTAGATTTATTCATCACTCTAAATATTTTTAATCGACGTTGGTCTACTTATTGCTATTTAATGGTATGCGTCAAAAAAATATCATAAGAGTAATATGCAGTTAATTGCTTCATTTAAAGCGTTCAAAAAAAGTAAAATAAACCTATTTTCTGGTTTAGGTACGCCAATATTAATTATGGCGGCGCTCGGTATGGTTATTTTACCTATGCCGGCATTTTTACTCGATATACTTTTTTCTTTTAATATTGCCTTATCTTTGGTGGTATTACTGATCACCGTTTATACCTTAAAACCTCTTGAATTTGGCTCTTTTCCTGCCGTACTGTTAATTGCTACTATTTTACGCTTAGCGCTAAATGTCGCGAGTACACGAGTAGTGCTACTTGAAGGCCATGAAGGGCCTGATGCTGCGGGTAAAGTTATTGAAGCCTTTGGATCGGTGGTTATTGGTGGTAACTATGCGGTTGGTTTAGTGGTTTTTGTTATCTTAATTATTATTAACTTTGTGGTTGTTACTAAAGGTGCAGGGCGTATTGCTGAAGTAACCGCGCGCTTTACCCTCGATGCTATGCCTGGTAAGCAAATGGCAATCGATGCTGATTTGAATGCTGGCTTTATTACTGCTGACCAAGCAAGAGAAAGACGTATCGAAGTCACCAGTGAAGCTGATTTCTATGGCTCTATGGATGGTGCCAGTAAGTTTGTTAAAGGTGATGCAGTTGCCGGCATATTAATTTTATTGATTAATATTATCGGTGGACTCGTTATCGGTATGGTACAGCATGATTTAAGCTTTGACAGAGCGGTTGAAATATACACCTTATTAACGATTGGTGATGGCCTAGTTGCGCAAATTCCAGGTCTACTTTTATCGGTAGGTACGGCGATTGTTGTTACGCGACAAAATACCTCTCAGGACATGGGCGAGCAAGTCAGCAGCCAATTAGGTCAAGAACGTTCTTTGTATATTGCTGCCGCCGTTATGTTTGTCATGGGGGTTATTCCGGGCATGCCACACTTTGCGTTTTTATTCTTTGCTTTCATGATCGCTGGAACCGCCTTTTTAAGTGGAAAGTACAAAATTGCCAAAGAAAAACAATTAGCGGATAAGTCAGATGCTGAGCAGGTTGAAACTCAGCAACAAGAAGCAGAAGTAAAAGACTTAGGTTGGGACGATGTTAATCATGTTGACATTATTGGCTTAGAAATTGGTTATCGCCTAATACCTCTAGTAGATAAATCTCAAGGTGGGGAACTCCTTAACCGTATTAAAGGTGTTCGTAAAAAACTTTCTCAAGAGTTTGGCTTTCTAGTGCCAGCGGTACATATTCGCGATAATCTTGATTTAGACCCTAATGTTTATCAAATATCATTAATGGGCGTCACTATCGGTGAAGCTGAAATTAGACACGATCATGAATTAGCGATAAATCCAGGGCAAGTGTTTGGCAAACTTGACGGCGTGGCAACAATCGATCCTGCTTTTGGATTAGAAGCGGTATGGATAAAACCAGCACAACGCGAACATGCACAGTCTTTAGGCTATACCGTGGTTGACTCATCGACTGTCCTTGCCACTCATTTAAGTCAAATACTGACGAATAACGCAGCACAGTTACTTGGTCATGAAGAAGTACAAAACCTTCTTGATATGCTAGGCAAAAATTACCCTAAATTAATTGAAGGGTTCATCCCAGATGTTTTATCACTGGGTACTTTGGTTAAAGTACTACAAAACCTGATGAATGAAGGTGTTGCCGTTCGTGATATGCGCAGTATTATTCAAACGTTAGTAGAGTATGGCCCTAAGTCCCAAGATCCTGAAATTTTAACCGCAGCTGTTCGTATTACCTTGCGTAAATTCATTGTTCAAGAGTTAGTGGGCCCAGTGTCTGAGGTACCTGTCATAACTTTGGCGCCAGAGTTGGAACAGATGTTGCACCAGTCCATGCAAATGGCTGGCGATGATGGTGCTGGCATTGAACCAGGTTTAGCAGAACGATTACAAAAATCACTAGCTGATGGTGCTCAACAACAAGAAATGGCGGGTGATACGCCAATATTGTTAACCTCAGGGATTTTACGAGCGGTACTGGCTAAATTTGTTAAATATACTATTCCAGGTTTGCGGGTAATTTCGTACCAAGAAATTCCAGATGATAAGCAGATAAAGATAGTCAGCGCCATAGGTCAATAATTACAATGTCAGTAATGAACAGCAGAAAATATTTGCGGTTAAATGAATCAATCATTAATAGCAATTGCAGTTGATAAGGGGTTAGTTTTGAAAATTAAACGTTTTGTAGCAAAAGATATGAGAAGTGCGCTGACACAAATCAAAGACGAGCTAGGTGCTGACGCTGTGATTATGTCAAATAAACGTGTACCTGAAGGCGTTGAATTAATGGCTGCGGTTGACAACAACGTAGAAATTAAAGCAACACAACCTGTAATGCAAAATTCTCGTGAAAACAACTCTACAGCGCAAGCAACAAAAAGTTTTGACCGTTCGATAGACAATGATGTAGTCAATATTAGACAAAATAATCCCTTGACCAGTCCTAGTGTTTCGCACAACTCTACAGCAGAAGATAGCCGCTTACCCTCAGACAGTTTAGCGGCTTTATTAAGCCGTCAAGTTCAGCAAGCACCTGCAAATATTGGTCAAGGTATTAATCAAGTTCAGCATGATAAAATTGTCCAGGCAGCCGCTAAGCTAAATAACCCTAGTAACTCAGTGCCAGTTTCAACGCCAACACCGTCAAGTAATATTGAGCAGCAATTTAAAAGCTTCACCGACCGTTTGGAGCAAAATAGCCAAGAACAAGGTGATGAACAATCAAGCGACTCCTATCAACAGCCGGTAATGAACCAAGCACAGTCTTTAGTAACCGATGGGTTACCGCCACAAAATGTAAATAACGCCGACTTAGAGAAGATGAAACACGAAATGTCTTCTATTCGTGAATTATTAGAACACCAAATTTCGGGGTTAATGTGGCAGGATATGGCGCAAAAAGATCCCACTCGCGCGATGTTGGTTAATCGACTAATGTCTTTGGGTATGAGCGAACAAGTTTCAGATCAAATTGCAGGCTATATACCAGCACAAAAAAATGACCAAGATACTTGGTTATTAGCGAAGAAATTTATCAGCCAACAAATTAATACCACTAATAATGACATTATTCATCGTGGTGGTGTGGTTTCATTAGTGGGACCTACCGGCGTAGGTAAAACAACTACCGTCGCTAAACTCGCAGCGCGGTTTGCTCAGATTCATGGCGCAGACCAAGTGGTGATGATCTCAACAGATAATTACCGTATTGCTGGATTTGAACAATTAGCTACTTACGGGCGAATTATTGGTTGTGATGTAAAGCTTGCCAGTGATGCTAAAACCTTAGATACATTGTTGCAACAGTTCTCCAAAAAGAAACTAATACTTATTGATACTGCAGGTATGGGGCAACGTGATATGCGTTTAGCTAAACACCTAACCACTTTAGTTTCTAATGCAAGGGTCAGAATTCGCAATTATTTAGTGTTAGCGGCTAATACTCAGCAACGAGTTATGCAAGAAAATGTTGATCGCTTTAAAAAAGTACCTTTAGCAGGCTGTATTTATACTAAACTTGATGAAAGCCTTAGCATAGGGGAAATAATTTCCACTTCGATTCAAAACGGTTTAGCGATAGGCTACTTAACGGATGGACAAAGAGTTCCTGAAGATATTAAAGTTGCAAATGCTGAAAAACTCGTTACGCTAGCAGATAAAATGAGCGCGAAAAATCAAATTAATAATCCAATAAATTGGCGAACAGCACCGATGAGTGCTAATACAGCTGTATTTCCATAACATGTTCTAAATATGTGATTTTAAGACTATAAAAATATGCAGAATAAATGATTATAGGGTTATACTAAATTAAATTGATGGCTATTCGTAAGAAAGTAGAGAAAGACGATAAATGAATGATCAAGCAAGTGGCTTAAGAAAAATGCAAAATTCAGCTCCGGTAAAAGTTATTGCTGTATCTGGTGGTAAAGGCGGAGTAGGTAAAACTAACGTTTCGCTTAATACCGCTATTGCACTTGGACAATTAGGACAACGAGTTTTAGTTTTAGATGCCGATTTAGGCTTGGCTAATGTCGATGTTATGCTAGGTTTGCGGGTAAAACGTAACTTATCACATGTGCTTTCTGGGGAATGTGAATTAGACGATATAATTATTGAAGGTCCCGCTGGCATTAATATCATTCCTGCTACGTCAGGTTCACAATCTATGGTCGATTTAACGCCAGCTGAACATGCGGGTTTAATTCGCGCTTTTAGTGATATGAACACAAAATTTGATGTACTTATTGTTGACACTGCAGCCGGTATTTCCGATATGGTACTAAGCTTTTGCCGTGCCTCACAAGATGTAATGTTAGTGGTCTGTGATGAACCTACCTCTATTACTGATTGCTACGCCTTAATGAAATTATTAAGTCGAGATCATGGCGTATTTAAATTTAAAGTTGTTGCCAACATGGTGAGAACACCAAGAGAAGGACAGCAACTCTTTGGTAAGCTTTCTAAAGTTACCGATCGATTTTTAGATGTTGCACTTGAACTCGTTGCGGTGATTCCATTTGACGAAAATATAAGAAATTCCGTTAGAAAACAAAAAGCAATTGTTGAAGCTTATCCACAATCGCCTGCAGCGGTTGCTTTTAAATCTTTAGCAGGTAATTTAATTAAATGGCCAGTGCCTAAAGAAGCATCAGGTCATTTAGAGTTTTTTATTGAACAATTGTTAGAACATCAATAACAATAGTAATCAGATATGAGTAGTTTGTTGAAAGTTCTTTATCTTTCCTATAATTTAGCGAGTGAGCGATAGTGGTAAAATCAAATGCTTACAGTATTCAAACTGATAAATCTGCTATAATTTCGCAGCATACAGTTTTAGTTAAAAGAATCGCTTATCATCTATTAGCAAGGTTACCTGCGAGCGTGCAGGTTGATGACCTTATCCAGTCAGGCATGATAGGCCTGCTTGAAGCGTCTAATAATTTTGATCACGGCAAAGGTGCAAGTTTTGAGACCTTTGCTGGTATCCGTATCCGTGGTGCTATGCTTGATGAAATACGCCGTGGTGACTGGACTCCCCGCTCTGTTCATAAAAATAGCCGCATGGTCAGTGAAGCGATAAAATTGCTTGAAGCAAGTTTAGGTCGTGATGTAACTGATATTGAAGTTGCTGAAAAACTTGATATTTCGTTAAATGACTACCATCATATTCTAAGTGAGGTCAGTACTGGTAAAATAATTGGTATTGAAGACTTAAGTACGGGGGCAGATGCTATATCGAATATGGAAGATGTGAATAATAACGATCCCTATGATAATTTTGAAAAAATAGTTTTTAAAAAATCGTTAACAGCATGCATTTCCACTTTACCCGAACGCGAAGCTCTAGTACTGTCACTATATTACGACGAAGAATTAAATCTTCGAGAGATTGGTCAAGTGCTTGATGTAAGTGAGTCGCGTGTTAGCCAAATTCACAGTCAAGCGATGCATAGGTTAAAAGGACGTATGCAATCTTGGCAAAGTTGAGTAGAATATACATATAATTACAATTTTAAAATGTTCTCACCGGAGGGTGCCTTGGATAAAAATATGAAAGTTCTTGTTGTTGATGATTTTTCAACGATGAGACGTATCGTCAAAAACTTGTTACGAGATTTAGGTTTCACTAACATTTCAGAAGCAGATGACGGTAGCACTGCTTTACCGATGTTAAAAGAAGGCTCTTTTGACTTTGTTGTAACTGATTGGAATATGCCAGGTATGCAAGGTATTGATTTGCTCAAAGCCATCCGTGCCGATGCAAAATTATCACATATCCCAGTTTTGCTGATCACTGCTGAAGCCAAAAAAGAACAAATTGTGATGGCGGCTCAAGCGGGTGTTAATGGCTATATTGTAAAACCATTTACCGCAGCGACGTTAAACGCCAAGCTAGATAAAATATTTCAACGCTTAGGTTAATTCATTAATTAGATAGATAATTAATTAATCTAAACGTGAGGTTTTTGCATGAGTGCGAATACAAATGTGCATGTTTCTTTGGAAGAAGCAAAGCTATTGGTCGAATATTTAGAAAGTGGTCAACAAGACAAGGCAGATGAATTAATTGCTGAAATTCAAAATCCAATTAATTCTGAATTGTTTGTTGAAATAGGCAAGCTGACTCGTCAACTACATGACTCATTAAATAATTTTCAATTAGATTCTAGGTTAAATGATTTAGCGACAGCAGATATCCCCGATGCTCAAGAACGTCTAAATTACGTTATAACGCGAACGGAAGAAGCTGCTAATAAAACCATGGATGCTGTAGAATCTATTTTTCCCGTTGTGGATACAATACAAAAGCAAATAAAGGCTGTTAATCCGTTATGGCAAAAATTAATGCATAACAAATTGGAATTAACCGAATTTAAAAGTTTATGTGTTGATATAGATTTATTATTAAAAACGACAGATAGAGAATCAGTGCGTATGCATGATTTAATGACTGATGTTTTGATGGCGCAAGATTTTCAAGATTTAACCGGACAAGTTATTCGTAAAGTTATTGATCTAGTTCGTGAAGTAGAGGATAGCTTAATTGGTATGCTAACCGCTTTTGGTATTACGACAGATAGTAATGCAGAACGAAGTAAACCTAAAGTAGGTGATAACTTAGTTGAAGGCCCGATCGTTAATGCAGCACAACGTGATGATGTTGTCGCTGACCAAGATGATGTTGATGACCTTTTATCAAGTTTAGGATTTTAATAGGAGTTGCTGGATGTCATTTGAGCAAGATGAAGAGATTCTTCAGGATTTTTTAATAGAAGCTGGAGAAATACTTGAAACGCTTTCGGAACAACTCGTAGAACTTGAAAACGACCCTGATAATGCCGAATTATTAAATGCTATTTTTAGAGGATTTCACACCGTTAAAGGTGGGGCTGGTTTTTTAGCATTACATAATTTAGTTGACGTATGTCATGGCGCGGAAAATATTTTCGATCTGTTACGTACCAACCAACGTAGTGTTAGTGCCAGCTTAATGGATGTTATTTTACAAGCGCTTGATGTTGTAAATGAAATGTTTGTACAAGTTCAAAACGGCGAAAAACTTGATAAAGCAGATGCTCAATTACTTGCAGAACTGCATCGTTTAAGCCAACCCGAAGGCAAAGATCAAGTGCCTGCGCCAGTAGCTGTTGAAGCAGTCGCTACTCATGAAAGCGAAAGCTTTTCTTCTAGCGACGAAATGTCAGAAGATGAATTTGAACGGCTTCTTGACGAACTCCATGGTGGTGGCTCAGCTTCAACGCCAGCACATGCAGCAACAGCAACGTCTTCAGACAGCAATGATATTTCAGATGACGAATTTGAATCCTTGCTTGATGAACTTCACGGTCAAGGGGCTTTTTCGCCCGAAGTCGCTGCTAATAATTCAAGTAAGCCATCTTCATCAAATAGCGGTTCATCAGATGAAATAAGTGACGATGACTTTGAAGCCTTATTAGACGAATTACATGGTCAAGGTCAAGCGCCAAAATTATCGGTTACTCCAGCACCTAGCGCACCAACACCAACTCCTGTTGCTCAAACACCAGCCGCGAAGACAGCAATTGTAGCGCCTGCAGCTAAACCTGTCGCTAAAGCGCCAGTACCAGAAAAAGCACCTGCTAAAGCAATGCAGGGTGAAACGACTGTTAGAGTTGACACTAAACGTCTTGATCAAATTATGAATATGGTGGGTGAGCTTGTTTTAGTGAGAAATCGCTTATCAAGTTTAGGCTTAACTAAAGAGGATGAAGATTTAACAAAAGCTGTTTCTAATCTTGATGCGGTAACGACTGATTTGCAAGGTGCGGTAATGAAAACCCGTATGCAGCCAATCAAAAAAGTCTTTGGACGATTTCCTCGAGTTGTTCGAGATTTAGCGCGCAGTTTAGATAAAGAAATTAAATTAGTCCTTAAAGGTGAAGAAACCGATCTGGATAAAAACCTTGTTGAGGCACTCGCTGATCCATTAGTGCATTTGGTGCGAAACTCTGTAGATCACGGTATAGAAATGCCCGATAAGCGCGAAGCATTAGGTAAACCAAGAGAAGGTGTCGTGGTGCTTTCTGCTTCTCAAGAGGGTGATCATATATTATTAACCATCAAAGATGATGGTGCTGGCATGAATGCAGAAAAGCTCAAAGAAATTGCGATTACTCGTGGAGTTCTAGATGTTGATTCAGCTGCTAGAATGACAGATAAAGAAGCTTTTAGTTTGATTTTTGCTCCAGGGTTCTCTACCAAGACTGAGATTTCAGAAGTTTCAGGCCGTGGTGTTGGCATGGATGTAGTCAAGACTAAAATTACCCAGTTAAACGGAACGGTAAGTATAGATTCTGAAATGGGCGTAGGTACAATCTTAGAGATTAAAGTACCGTTAACGTTAGCTATTTTACCGACATTAATGGTTATTGTTGGTAAACAAACATTTGCCTTGCCACTTGCTGGTGTCAATGAAATATTTCATCTTGATTTAACCACGACCAACGTTGTTGATGGACAACTAACCATTATTGTTCGTAAAAAGGCGATACCACTCTTTTACTTAGATAAGTGGTTAGTTCGTGATTTTGTTGAAAAGCCAAGAGAAAAAGGTCATGTGGTCATCGTTCAATTGGGCAATCAGCAAGTTGGCTTTGTGGTCGACAGTTTAATTGGTCAAGAAGAGGTGGTGATAAAACCACTCGACCGTTTATTACACGGCACACCAGGTATGGCTGGCGCAACAATTACCAGCGATGGTGGTATCGCGTTAATTATTGATGTACCTAACATGCTGAAGTTTTACGCAAAAAAATCTGTTGTTAATAAAAGATTACGCTCTTAACGCATAATAAAGCCCTACTAAATTTTATTAGGGCTTTTTCATTCATAATAACAAATGAGATAATAAATGCCCTATAAGGTGTTGGTTGTTGATGACTCGAGTTTCTTTAGACGTCGAGTTACCGATATTTTAAATAAAGATCCGAACCTTACTGTTATTGATGTTGCTGTAAATGGTAAAGATGCTGTTGAAAAGGCTGTGTCTTTAAAGCCTGATGTGATCACCATGGATATAGAAATGCCATTACTTAATGGTATTGAAGCTGTGAAACAAATAATGGCAAAAGCACCAACATCAATCTTAATGTTTTCATCGCTCACTCATCAAGGTGCTAATGCGACCCTCGAGGCCTTAGAAGCTGGAGCACTTGATTTTCTCCCGAAAAAATTTAGTGAAATAGCCAAAACAACTGATGATGCGGGTAGTGTGCTGCGTCAACGAGTGGTTCAATTAGCTAAGACTAACGGTTTATTGAAAAGAAAACTGGCAGTAAAAGCACACGCGTCAAGAATTAGCCTCTCTTCAACGGCTACTAAACCTGTAAATCAATTCGAAATTCAATCGAGAACTCCGCTGCGTACAACTAAAACTGAACCGCATCAAAGCGAAAGTATTCGCAGTCAGGTTGTTAAAAGAAGCTCAGGTAAAAGTTATCAACTACTCGCTATAGGTACATCAACGGGGGGGCCAATTGCCTTACAAAAAATATTAACGCAATTGCCGCAAAACTTTCCGTTACCCATTATTTTAATACAGCATATGCCCGCTGCTTTTACTTTTGCTTTTGCCAATCGTTTAAATACCTTGTGCAATATTAATGTCAAGGAAGCAGAAGATGGGGATATTTTAAAACCTGGTTGCGCTTACCTAGCGCCTGGTGGCAGGCAAATGATTATTGACGGCACGCCAAAATTAGCAAAATTAAAAATTATAGAAGATAAGTCTGAAAAGATTGCTTTTAAACCAAGTGTTGATGTGAGTTTTGGCTCAGCAGCTAAAGTATTTGGTGGCTCAGTATTGGGTGTTGTACTGACCGGTATGGGCTCTGATGGTCGAGAAGGTGCTCGCATGCTAAAAGGTAAAGGAGCGACAATATGGGCACAAGATGAAGCTTCTTGTGTGGTTTATGGTATGCCGCAAGCCGTTACCGTTGCCGGTATTTCTGTTTTATCTTTAGCATTAGAAGATATCAGCCAAAGTATTATCAAGGAAGTTGACCATGGATAAGTTAACCGTTGCTGGGCTTTTTGTCGCAATTACTGCCATATATTTAGGTTTTATTCTTGACGGTGGCTCCCTTGCTGCGTTATTTGAGTTACCTGCCTTTATCATTGTCTTTGGCGGTACTTTAGGGGCTGTAATGTTACAATCATCTTCAGTGCAATTTTTTCATGCGTTGTCTTTATTAAAGTGGATATTTTATCCACCAAAGTATGATATCAACCAAGGCATTGATTCGATAGTTTCTTGGTCTGAAAAAGCACGAGAATCTGGATATTTATCACTGGAAAATATTGCCGAAGAAGAACAAGATTTTTATACCAATAAAGCGCTAAACTTATTAGTTGATGGTATAGAAGTAGACAATTTGCGTGTCTCATTAGAATTAGATTTAGATCTTTATCGCGAGCATAATTTGCGCTCTGCTCATGTTTTTGAGTCTATGGGCGGCTACAGTCCTACCATAGGTATTTTAGGAGCGGTACTTGGCCTCATTCATGCGATGAGTAACCTTACCGATCCAACTTTACTGGGGCAAGGCATTGCAACAGCTTTTATTGCGACTATTTACGGTGTCGGTTTTGCCAATTTAATTTACCTACCCGTTGCTAATAAAATAAAGGCTATTATACACCAGCAAACGATGTACCGCGAAATGATTGCTGAAGGCCTTATCTCTATTGCATTAGCAGAAAATCCACATGCCATTGAAAACAAGTTGTCGGCCTTTCGGTTAGAGCAATGAACCACTTAAGGAAACGCCGACATTCAGTCGAAAATGATAATGTCGACAGATGGTTAGTTTCATATGCCGATTATATGACCTTGCTCTTCGCTTTATTTGTTGTCTTATATGCGATGGCAATGGTTAATGACGAGCCCTTTGAATCTGCGACAGAATCGATAGGTAAAGTTTTTCAAGCCAATGATAAATTACCGAAAAATCGGGGGCATGGTGAGGACATCCTCGATGTTAACACCTCAAAAACGAATAAGCGCTTGTATGGCAATGGTATTTTAGATGTGGCTGGCCCTGAACTTTTTGACGGTGAGAAAACACTATCTAATGTTTCTGACAGTCAGGTAGGCACTAATCTAACGTCACTAGAAAAAGAATTACATACCGCCTTGTTCGAATTAATCGAATCAGGTTATGCGCAACTGCAGATTGATGGCGATTGGTTAGAAATAGAATTAAACAGCGGTATGCTTTTCCCCAGTGGCTCATCATCAGCAACCAACAACGCGACAACAATACTTGCGGTTATTTATGATGTAATTGGTTCTTCCAGTAATTTTATTCGTGTAAGGGGCTATACTGATAACGAACCAATTAATACTGAGATATTTTCTTCTAATTGGGAATTATCAGTTTCTAGAGCAACTGCTATTTTAAGAGTGCTTGAATACTTATCCCTTGACCCTGCTCGAATGGCCATTGAGGGTTATGGGCAATATTACCCACGAGAAGATAATGAAACAGCACAAGGGCGCGCTCAAAACCGTCGTGTTGTTATTGCTATATCAAAGTATGGTTTAGAAAAGTCAAATTTACTTGCGACCCCTACCATCAGCATTAAAGACGTCGAAGCTATAAAGCAGATAGATAATGGTGATGAGGATAATGAAATACGTATCATAAGACTTGATAACGGTGGCATTAGAATTACAACACGAGAAGATGACAACCCCTCTTCTGAGCAGAACAATAATTAGCATAACGAAATAAGTAGGTTAGCAACTTGGTAGTATGGACCGTAGCAAATCAAAAAGGTGGCGTTGGTAAAACCACAACAACAATCTCCTTAGGTGGGTTATTAGCTGAGCAGGGCTATAAAGTGTTGTTGGTAGATACTGATCCCCATGCTTCTTTGAGTTATTATTTTGGTATCGAATCTGAAGATCTTGAGTTAAGTGTTTACGATTTATTTGTTCAAGTTTCAACCAAAGAACAAATAATGCAAAGCTTATGTCCAACGAAATACGACAATATAGATATACTCCCGGCAACTATGGGCTTAGCCACTTTAGACCGTTCACTCGGTAATAAAGGTGGTATGGGCTTAGTGTTGAAAAAAGCGATGATAAAAATAGCCGATGAATATGATTATGTCTTAATCGATTGCCCACCGATTTTAGGTGTGCTGATGGTGAATGCTTTGGCGGCATCGCAACGTATTATTGTGCCAGTGCAGACTGAGTTCTTAGCCTTGAAAGGCTTAGACCGCATGATGAAAACAATGGATATTATGCAAGTTGAGCAAGATAAGCCGTTTAAATATACCATAGTGCCGACCATGTTTGATAAACGTACTAAAGCATCATTACTGACCTATAGAAAGTTACAAGAGTTATACGATGATAGTGTTTGGGCTGGTGTTATACCTGTCGATACTAATTTTAGAAATGCCAGTTATGCAATGCAGGTACCTTCAGATTACGCACCGTTAACACGTGGTGTTAGTGCATATAAAAAACTACTAAGCAGTTTATTAGAACTGCAAAAATTAGGTTAATTGTCCAATGGCAAAGTCACTCGCTGCAAGTAAGAAACTAATGCAGAATTATTTATCAGAATTGTTGACTGAAGATCAGCAAGAATCTGACCTGCCAATTATTGCTGTAAAAGCAAAATATCAGCAACCGTTAGAAAAACTTTTGCAAAAAATTGATATTACTGAGCGTATTGCCGACCCAGTAGATGAACCTGTTTATACTGTAAAAAGTTCTGTGAAAGATGAACGACCTAAAATAGTTGAAGAAAAAGTTCAGGAAAAAGTCAAAGAAAAAACACCATTGACTCTTGATGAACCGCTTAAGACAAGAAAAAGTGATCAGCCATTAATTGTTCATCAGAGTAAGAATTATCGAAAGGGTAGTTTTCAAGCGATGTTCTTTAATGTTGCGGGTTTAACGATTGCAGTACCCTTGATTGAATTGGGGGGCATACATAACGAAGACAAGACAACGAGTCTCATGGGTAAGCCTAAATGGTTTACCGGTGTTATGTTACATCGAGATGAGAAAATTAACGTAGTGAATACCGCTTTATGGGTAATGCCAGAAAAATGTGACGAAGCGTTAATAAATTCGTTAAACTATCAATATATTGTCATGCTAGGTAATAGTCATTGGGGATTATCGGCGGAAACATTAGTCGATACAGTGACCTTAGAGCAAGAAGATGTAAAATGGTTAGACCTACCGAACAAGCGACCTTGGTTAGCCGGTTTAGTCAAAGAACGTATGTGTGCACTGCTTGATGTTGATTCTTTGATTAAGTTACTTGACGCAGGCGCAAATATTAACCAAGATTAATGGCTAGATCTTCAGATAGTATTATACTATATACACTAGAAGAATAATCAAACAGATTGATTTTCAATAAGATATTTAAGAGGCAGGCTGTATGGCTGATGATAGACGTAATGCAAAGGAAAACGTAGACAACGATGAAGTGTTGCAATGGGTAACCTTTAAGCTCGATAGTGAAACCTACGGTATTAATGTAATGCAAGTGCAAGAAGTCTTGCGCTATAGTGAAATTGCACCGGTGCCAGGTGCACCTACATATGTATTAGGTATCATTAATCTGCGAGGGAACGTTGTTACTGTTATTGATACCAGACAACGCTTTGGGCTTAAACCTGCGGATATTTCTGACAATACTCGTATTGTTATCATTGAAGCTGAAAAACAAGTTATTGGGATTTTGGTAGATAGTGTCGCTGAAGTTGTTTACTTAAAAAATTCTGAGATAGATGATGCTCCGAATGTTGGTAATGACGATAGTGCACGATTCATTCAAGGTGTTTCAAACAGAGAAGGTGAGTTATTGATTTTAGTCGACCTAAATCAGTTACTTTCTGACGACGAATGGGATGAACTTAAACAGTTCTAGGCTGTTTATTAGGTCTCTTTAAATAAAGCCTGACTTATCAGGCTTTATTTATTTGTAATGGTTTAAGAAGCGTTTATGTTTATTATCTCGCCACTTTTTATTTCAGTTAGCAGTTTTGTGCTTTTTATAGTGCTAATCGGTTATATATATCGACAAAAAACTTATTTTTATCGAGCCCATAAAGTGTTAAAAACACAACTTGAAACGCAAGAGTTGTTTATAAATGAGCTACAGTCGTCACACAATACAGTAAATAAAAAATTGCTTGAGTTTAATCATAAGCTTGAAAGTCTGCAGTTAGAAAACGAGCAAGTCAGTAAACAACTTGAACATCGTATTAAAACACTGCAACAAGAGAGTGTGCTACAAAAGCAATTAATCGACCAATTTCAAAATCAGCAACCGCAAGATAAACTCTATTCACGTGCTTTTAAACTCGTTGAGTTAGGTGCAGAGATAGATGAAGTCGTTCGAGAATGTGATATCCCACTTGCTGAAGCTGAGATGTTAATATCTGTCCACAGAAATAAAACATCGCCTTCTTAAAACCAATCATTTTATGCTTTTACCACAGATAAATAGTTAAAGATTTATGTTGCATTGCATTCTTGCGTGGTAAACTGCGTTATTATTTTTTTACTCTATATCAAGGACGCTAAGTGAAAGTAGCCGCTATATTTTCTTATTTGTTCAATAACCCAACAAAAAAAATTGTGATCATTCTACTGGCTTTAGTTATTTCTGCCTGTTCATCAACACCTACTGAAAATAGTGCTAGTGTTTCAGATCCTAAAGATCCATTAGAGTCGATTAATCGACCGTTTTGGACTTTTACCTGGGATTATGCAGACAAATATGTACTTAAACCAACAGCCCAAGCGTATGTTGAATATATGCCAACAGATTTTAGGTCTGGGTTACATAATGTTGCCTTAAACCTGAATGAACCATCAACGGTTATAAATAACCTGCTGCAAGGAAAGTTTAGTGAAGCAGGTAAAAGTACCGGTCGTTTTATGCTTAACTCTACAATCGGCATATTTGGATTTTTTGACCCAGCAAGTGACTTTGAATGGACCAGAGCAGAAGAAGAGTTTGGTGAAGTCTTAGGCTCATATGGTGTTGGAGATGGACCTTATATAGTTATACCAGCTCTTGGGCCAAGCTCAGTTCGTGAAGAAGTAGGTGACTATGTGGATAAATACTACTGGCCGTTAGCTATTATTGATTTTTGGCCCAACTTACTTCGCCAAGCCGTACTCGGGCTTGAACAACGAGCAGCGCTTGTTGACCAAGAGCAAATTATTAATGAATCTATTGATTCGTATGAATTTGTTAAAAATGCTTACTTTCAAAATATGGAATTTAAAGTTTACGATGGTAACCCGCCCATCGTGATTGATGAAGACAGTGAAGACGAAATTAATGCATTTTTAGAAGAACTCGATAACATGGCAGATGTTGATCAATAAACTTGCTTTGCAGAGTGAAGCTTAGAATACTTCAAGCTTCACTCATTTTGAAAATAAAGGCAGTGAGTGTTAATGTAATCCGCAGATTTTTCGATGTGTTAATTAAAGATTAAGCTAATTTATTATACTGCTTGATCGCAACACTGAGATATTTACGGGTAAAAATTAATGATACTGGCCGAAGTAAAATAAAATACACGGCTAGAAAACTAAACAAAGAGACCATAAAGAGCAGCCCATCTAATTGTGCCATAAATATAAAGGGTGGCACCAACATGATTAACTTCAAAATATTTAATACGAACTTCTCTGGTGCGGTCAATTTAGCGGCTGCTAGTGTTAAAATCTGCTGTCTTTGCCCAAGCGTATAGCTTTCGAGTTCAGGAAGTTTATTTGTGGAAAATATAAAAGCCATAGGTATCGTATTTTTAGTGAGTAATAGCAGTATTCTACAGTATTTTTACACTTAATTAAGCAAACAAGTACCGAATTGTCTCTGGGTTTGGTAGAATTGCGGCAAATTTTTTGTGAGTGAATTATAAATGAATATCATTGAAGCTAATTTTGACGCAGCAGGTAAAAAGTTTGCCATCGTTGTTTCACGTTTTAACAGTTTTGTAGTTGAAAATTTATTAGAAGGTGCAGTCGATGCACTTAAACGCCATGGCAATGTTGCAGATAACGACATTACTATTGTTCGTGTTCCTGGCGCATATGAATTACCCCTTGCCGCTAAGCGCATTGCAAGTAAAGGCGAGTTCGATGGCATTATTGCTATTGGTGCCGTTATTCGTGGCGGAACTCCACATTTTGATTTTGTTGCGGGCGAATGTAATAAAGGCTTAGCGCAAGTTTCAATGGAATACACTATTCCTGTTGCCTTTGGTGTTATTACCACCGATACCGTTGAGCAAGCAATAGATCGTGCCGGACTTAAAGCAGGTAATAAAGGCGCAGAAGCGGCTTTAAGTGCTTTAGAAATGGTTAATGTTTTAGATAAAATATAAGCGGGAATTTTTGTGAAACCAACTCCTAGAAGGAAAGCTCGTGAGTTAGCTGTTCAAGCTATTTACTCATGGCAGCTTAGCCAAAACTCAGTAACTGATATCGAAGTTAATTTTTTAACTGATAACAGTGCACGACGTTTTGATATTCCATATTTTCAACAATTACTCCACGGTGTAACCAAATCAGTTGGTTCTATCGATGAAGCTATTTCTCCGCACGTTGACCGTCCTTTAAACGACGTTGACCCAGTAGAAAAAGCTATTTTACGTGTCGCCATTTATGAATTGAAAGATTGTAAAGATGTACCATACCGAGTTGTTATTAATGAAGCCATCGAATTAGCAAAATCTTTTGCTGCTGACGATAGTCATAAGTTTGTTAATGGCGTCCTTGATAAAGCCGTTAAACTGATTCGTCCAGAAGAATAATTTGCACTCATATTCTCAAAGCAAAGGATTGGTTGTTGTATGAAAGAATTTGAAGTCATTCGACGTTATTTTACTGAACAGGTAGTGAAGCGCAAAGACGTTTATTTAGGTATTGGTGACGATTGTGCACTGGTTACTCCGGGTGAACGCCAACACATTGCAGTAACGACAGATACCTTAGTGGCAGGTGTTCATTTTCCTTTAAATACATCGCCACGTGCTATTGGTCATAAATCGATAGCTGTTAATTTGTCTGATCTTGCTGCTATGGGGGCAGAGCCTAGTTGGCTTTCTTTAGCTCTTACGCTTCCTGAAATTGATGAAAATTGGATCAATGAATTTTGCGTTGGTGTTTTTGACCTTTGTGAATTTTATAATGTCCAGCTTATTGGTGGTGATACGACGCAAGGACCATTGAGTATAACCATTACAGCGCAAGGACAAATTCCTTTTGGACAACATATTTCCCGTTCAGGTGCTAAAGCTGGAGAATGGTTATATGTTACCGGTGAGATAGGTGCAGCGAACCTCGCTTTACAACATATCCAAGGTAAAGTGAAAGTAGCAGCTAAATATCAGCAAGAAATACAAAAACGCTTAGACTTTCCAAAAGCAAGGATTTTGGCTGGACAAGCTTTACGTAAATATGCGACTTCGGCGATAGATTTATCTGATGGTTTAGTCGCAGACCTAGCTCATATCTGTAATGCTTCGGGTGTTGGTGCTAATATTTTTCTTGATGCTTTACCGCTTTCTGCCGCATTAAGTGATACAGTTGGTATAGACGCAGCGTACGATATAGCTTTAGAAGGTGGCGATGATTACGAGCTATTATTTAGTGTGACTGAAGATAACCGAGTAGGCATGGAAACAGCCTTAGCTAACACAGGCAATAAGATCACCTGTATTGGCCAATTGAATGGTTCAGGAAAAATTACCACGACATTAAATAAAAAAGCGGTAGATATTAAGGTTCAGAGCTATCAACATTTCTCTAATACCCCTTCTAATAAATAACTTAAGTTAAATCTAATGAGTAAATCTACCGAGAACTTTCGAATAACTAACCCCATCCATTTTCTTGCTTTGGGTTTTGGTAGTGGTTTATTACCTAAAGCACCAGGTACTTATGGCACGCTTGCCGCCATTCCTTTGTACCTGCTGTTAGCGCCTGCTTCATTTAGTACTTATTTAGCTATTGTTATTATCATGAGTATTGCCGGTATCTATATTTGTGGAAAAGCGGCAGAAGATGCAGGTGTACCTGATCATGGCGCAATTGTCTGGGATGAAATTGTTGGTTTTTTAATCACTATGTTTCTTGTTCCTTTGACATGGCAAAGTATTGTTGTTGGTTTTATTTTATTTAGAATTTTTGATATTTTTAAACCTTGGCCTATTTCCTATGTAGATAAAAATTTACATGGCGGTCTAGGTATTATGGTCGACGATATTCTTGCGGGCTTAGCGGCACTGGCTTGCATGCACCTAATTTTTTAATCAATAGCAAAGAACGTCGAGTTTTAGTTTCTGTTCACTTCTTTTTAAAACCTTGATTAAATAACGGGTTACTTGATACATATCAGCCTATTTATTCGCTGGAAAACCTAATGACATAGTTCATTAGCTAGGCCGTTTTGGTATTTATGATACTCACCAAGCTATTGCTAAGCAAATAGCTTCGGTATTAAACCGTTTTGTCTGACCATTAACCAAAAAGCAGAAGAGTATTTATCTGATGTATTAGGTCGTGATCGCTTCAGCGTTATTTTACGACCAGCACAATTATCGAGATAGCTTTTTAATAAAATTATTGGCTGTAAACTTGTTAGTGCAACTATTTGTTGACAGCTTAACCCTCAGAAAAATAACTCAATGTTATCATTAATACCAATTATTGTTCTCGCTGGTATAATGCAGCCATCTTATATCGTTATCTTCTATACTTATTTTTATTTTAAAACGTATTTTGACGTTTTATTAAGGTAAGCCTTAAATTTCAGGAGTTCTTCAATCAATGTCTACTATGAATTTGTTAAATGAAACCCACAATTCAGCCCGAGTTAGTTGGCTTGTTACTGCGAATAAAGCAGATACCGACTTTCCTATTCAGAACTTACCTTTTGCGGTTTTTAAACGTGCAAATAGCGAAGAAGCATTCCGTGGCGGTGTTGCCATTGGTGATCAAGTTATTGATTTAGCTGCTTTGGCTAACGCAAATGTTTTTGATGGTCTAGCACAAGCAGGCGTAGAATCCTGTAATGCGCCACAGTTAAACGATTATATGGCGATGGGTAAAGCGACATGGAGCGCTTTACGTTTAGCACTCTCTAATGCCTTAAAAGAAGGCTCAGCTTTACAAGAAAAAGTGGCCGCTTGTTTAATCGCTCAAGCTGACGTTGAATATGCACTACCTTGTAATATTGGTGATTACACTGATTTCTACACCTCAATTCACCATGCTACGTCAGTGGGTTTGAAGTTCCGTCCAGACAATCCATTATTACCTAACTATAAATGGGTACCTATTGGTTACCATGGTCGTTCATCTTCTATTGATGTTTCTGGTCGAGATTTTAAGCGTCCTTCGGGACAAACTAAAGCGCCGACGGCAACTGAACCATCATTTGGCCCTTGTAAGCGTCTCGATTATGAATTAGAAGTGGGCATATTCATTGGTAAAGGTAATGACTTAGGCGACGCTATTTCTATTGATAACGCTGAAGATCATGTCTTTGGCTTATGTTTATTTAATGATTGGTCTGCGCGTGATATTCAAGGATGGGAATACCAACCTTTAGGGCCATTTTTGTCGAAGAACTTTGCTTCAACAGTCTCTCCTTGGATTGTGACAACAGAAGCATTAGCACCTTACCGCTCGGCTTGGACACGTGTTGAGTCAGATCCTCAACCAATGCCATACCTAGAGTCAGAGAGTAATCGTGCGATCGGTTCATTTGATATCCAGCTACAAGCCTTGCTTGAAACGCAAAACATGCGTGAAAAAAGTGAAGAAGCCGTTGAAATGTCACAATCTAACTTTAAAGACTCATACTGGACAGTGGCGCAAATGGTCGCTCATCATACTGTTAATGGTTGTAACCTTCGCGCGGGTGATATGTTTGGCAGTGGCACACAATCTGGACCTAAGCCTGAAGAAGCCGGTTCAATGTTAGAGCTTTCAAATGCGGGTGCCGATCCTATTACTTTACCTAATGGTGAAAAACGTACTTTCTTAGAAGATGGTGACAACGTCATAATGAAAGGTTGGTGTCAAAAAGAAGGTGCAGTGCGCATTGGTTTTGGTACCGTATCAGCGAAAATTTTACCAGCGAGTTAACCGTTTAATTAGCTAATTGCTCATTAAGTTAATCGCAAAGCGTTGGTTGTTTATGATCAGCGCTTTTTTTATCACTAAATTTCAATAGCAATAATCTATTTTATTCTCTAACTACTTCTCATTAAATTTTGTTTTGATCTAGATTGCCTTTTTTAGAAACCAGCTCTGTGAATACAAAATTATTCAATAAGTGTGCATAAATAAGCGACGAAATGCTAAATAAAGACGATGAATTACCTTGTATATTGTATACACTGTGATTTTAGTGTTAATTTTTAGTGGTTAGACTGTGACTTCACTAAATAGTGCAATAATTTTATAATTTATTTTTATGCTAATTTGGAATAAGGAAATTCTTTTAGGTCTATTTAGGTATATTTGATTACGAATATATTCGGATACTAATTTCTGGCTGATAAGCCTGCAGTCATTAGCCTGTATAGCCTTTACAGAGAAAATCTCTTTATCAATGACTAGACTTTTATTCGTAATTAAATGTTATTTAATGGAGCACAACTATTTTTGCGGTATTTTCAATTAATTTCGCTCTTGTAAACACTTTTAGCCTGTTTTATAAAGTACCTGCAAGTCTAGGTAGTTTCACCTATTTAATACCTAGTCTAAAAAAAGATAAAAAGATAAAAATATAAACATAAATTTATGAAGGAAGTAACATGTCTACTCAATTATTTCGTACAGCAACGTTAACGTTAGCGGTAAGTATTGCACTTGGCACTGCGCCAGCATATGCAGAAGAAAACAGCTCAAAAGTAAAAGTAAAAGATGTAGAAAGAATCGCGGTTGTTGGCTCACGTTCAGCGCCTCGTTCTGTTGCTGACTCTCCTGTTCCAATTGATATTATTGGTGGCGAAGATTTAGAGAAAATGGGTTCAAGTGACATGCTTGATCAACTTGTCGGCAGTGTTCCTTCATTTAACGTACACGCTAACCCAATTAGTGATGCGGCGACACTAGTTCGTCCAGTAAACTTACGTGGTTTGTCTTCAGATAGCACATTGGTGTTATTAAATGGTAAACGTCGTCATCGCGCTTCAGTTATTGCATTCCAAGGTGGCGGCATTAATGATGGTGCACAAGGTCCAGATATTTCTGTTATCCCAAGCATAGCGTTAAAGCAAGTTGAAGTGCTTCGTGACGGTGCAGCAGCACAATACGGTTCAGATGCAATCGCTGGTGTAATGAACTTTGTGTTAAAAGATGCTGCAGAAGGCGGTAGTTTTTCAGTTAAGCACGGTGAATATTATGAAGGCGATGGTGCTACAACAACTTACGCAGGTAACGTTGGTATGCCATTAACTAAAGATGGTTTCGTTAACTTAAGTTTTCAATATAAAAATGCTGATGCGACTAGCCGCAGTATTCAAGTCGCCAATGCTGCGACCATTTCAGCGGCAGGTAACTCATTCATCGCAGAAGAAGCTCAGGTTTGGGGTTCTCCAGAAGTTAATGATGACACAACAATTTTTGGTAATATTGGCCTTGATTTAGGTAATGATAAAAAATTCTACATGTTCGGTAACTATTCTGAACGAGATGTAAAGGGTGGCTTCTACTGGAGAAATCCACATAACCGTTCAAGCATTTATTCAAATGATGGTGGTGAAACACTACTTGTTGGTGATTTAGATGGCGTAGATAGCGGTATTACTTGTCCTACTATAGCTATTGGCGCTAATGTTTTAGACCAAGCTGATTATCAGTCTATTGCCGACAATAGTACGGCTTTAGGTAAAAACTGTTTTGCGGTTAACGAAACATACCCAGGCGGTTATACGCCAAACTTTGGTGGTAATGTAGTTGATACATCATTAACTATGGGTGTTGAAGGTGAAATTAATGGCGGAATGCTAGACGAGGTTTTCTTCGATATCAGTGGTTCTGTTGGTCGTAATAAATCAAGCTTTAGTATTGTAAATACCATTAACTCTTCAATGGGTCCTGAATCTCCACGTGATTTTGATTTAGGTGATTACACACAATTAGAAAAAACGTTTAACTTAGATTTATCTAAGGGCGTTGAAGTTGGTCTAGATTCACCTATGAATGTTGCGGGTGGTTTAGAATGGCGCGAAGAGACATTTGAAATTGGTGCGGGTGATCAATACTCATTCCTTGCTGGCCCATTAATCGACCAAGGGTTTAACCTAGGTTCACATGGTTTTCCTGGTTTTCAACCATCACAAGCCGGTGCATTCTCTAGACGCAGTGTTGCTGCATACGTAGATGTTGAAGCATACATGACTGACGACCTTTTACTTGGCGCAGCTTTACGTTATGAAGACTTTTCATCATTTGGTGATACGTTAAATTATAAATTAACGGCTCAATATTCTATTAATGATGAGTTATCAATACGTGGCTCTATAAGTACTGGTTTTAGAGCTCCTACCGTTGGTCAAGCTAATGTAAGTAATGTTTCTACCGCATTAGAAGATGGTGAATTAACCGATTCAGCGTTATTACCGCCAACAAGTGAATTTTCAAAATTATTTGGTGGTAAAGAATTAGAGCCAGAACAGTCAAACAGCTATGCATTTGGTGTTGTTTATCAAAATGGAGATTTTTTCTTTACGGCTGATTATTATAATATTGAAGTTGATGACCGTATTACACAATCTGACCGTACAAAATTAGAAGAAGCTGACTATGCTAAATTAGAAGCATTAAATGTAGCTAACCCTCGTTCAGTAGGTACAGTAAGTTTCTTTGCTAACGATTTTGATACCACAACACAAGGTATTGATATTGTTGCAAACTACGGCATGCAGTTGTTTGAAGGTGATACTAAACTTAGCTTAGCTTACAACTGGAATGAAACCGATGTTACGGGTAGTTCTGATATTACAGGTGCTTTTAAAGTTAAACGCTTAGAAGAAGGTTTACCACAGCATAGAGGTTCATTCACTGTTTCTCAAAGCTGGGATAATATCAGTATGTACGTTCGTGGTAACTACTTCGGTGAATACCATGCGGTACACGTAGATTATGACCTAGCGGCTCAAGATGCTGATGCAGCAATTACCTTTGATGCTGAAGTGAGTTACTTTATTAATGACTCATTTACAATCGCAGCGGGTGCACAGAACATCTTTGATCAACAAGCTGAAGAGTTAGATTTTGAAGAAGCTTCACGTAATCATCCTGATGGTTTCACACCTAATAACAACTGGGGTGGTAAGTACTATGAAACATCTCCATTTGGCTTTAACGGTGGCTTCTACTACGTAAAAGCAACTTATAGCTTTTAATTGAGTTGTAAATAGCGGTT
Source organism: Colwellia sp. MB3u-55 (assembly GCF_014076785.1). Classification (NCBI taxonomy): domain Bacteria; kingdom Pseudomonadati; phylum Pseudomonadota; class Gammaproteobacteria; order Alteromonadales; family Colwelliaceae; genus Colwellia; species Colwellia sp. MB3u-55. The sequence continues at coordinate 146,148 of NZ_JACGUS010000122.1, read as the reverse complement.
AGAACATTAATCGTCTTACTTAAAAAGTCAGCTAATTTAGCTGACTTTTTTGTATAAAAATATCGAGGAGTTGAATTGGTTAGTTAACTCTATCGAGCATCATAACTTGGTCGAGAATAGTAACGTGCTCACCGCGAAGTTAAATTACCGTGCGGGCCAGGCAGATTTACTTTGTACTTGAATGTTTTTTTATTTTTCAGCCAAAGGTTAAGGATTGTTAGTCTGTTCATGGCCTAATTTAAAGCGCTGAACAAACTCAATGCGTTTTTTATTTATGGCTTCTTTAATATCTGCACCTCGTATTCCTTGTTCGATAAACTCTTTAGCGGTTACCGTTAAGGCGGCTTCAAAAGCACCACGTAAGTAATCTACTTGTGGATAGGCTCTGTTCTCATTGTACAATCGACCGCGAAAATCAGCCGTACAGACAGTCAAGAAATCAGTAAACTCTTCAGGCTTGCGCCATACATCTAAACTATTAAATAACTTAACTAGCGTGTGGGCTTTTAATTCGAATGCTTTATGGCAATGTAAATGAAATTCACAGACTTTACGCGCTAAAATTTTGTGATCTTTAGGCACTTTTAATTGCTCACATATTTTGTCAACTAATGCTAAACCTGAGGTTTCATGACCTCGGTGGCTGGGCCAATTTTCTGCTAAGGTTAAAGACTTACCCAAGTCATGACAAAGTGCTGCGAACCGTACAGATGTTTTAGGGGAGAGCTTTACCGCTTGTTGCAGTACCATCATAGTATGAATACCCGAGCAAATTTCTGGGTGCCATTTTTCTGGGTTAGGGATCCCCCATAGCGAGTTAAGTTCAGGCCATATTTTCGCTAACGCACCACATTCACGTAACACTTGAAAAAATACTTCGGGGTTATTTTCAGTCAAACTCCGCTGCATTTCTTGCCAAATACGTTCACCTGACAGTGTCGCTAATTCTCCGCTTTCACTGATTTTAGTCATCAAGTCTACTGTTTCGCCAGCAATGGTAAAACCATAATCATGATAACGGGCAGTAAATCGAGCTACCCGTAAGACACGAAGCGGGTCTTCAACAAAAGCTAATGAAACATGTCGCAGTATGCGGTTTTTTAAATCAACTTGGCCATTATAAGGGTCAATAATAGTGGTGCTTTCAGCGCTATCGTTAAAATGCATCGCCATTGCATTAATAGTGAGATCGCGACGAAGTAAATCCTCTTCAAGGGTAACCGCGCTACTGGCATCGCAAATAAAACCGGTATAACCATGGCCTTGCTTACGTTCAGTTCTTGCTAAGGCATACTCTTCTTTAGTCTTGGGATGCAGAAATACTGGGAAGTCTTTACCTACTTGCGTAAAGCCTAATGTCAGCATCTGTTCAATGGTTGCGCCAACAACGACATAATCATGATCATAGACCTTGTGTCCTAAAAGTTTGTCGCGAACGGCACCGCCGACTAAATAGCGGTTAAGTACTGAAAGGTCATTGTTGATCATTATTACTCTTTATTTATTAAAGCTGACATATTTTCAGAAAGCTTAGCATATTTATATAAATTATTTACCTGCTAGTTTTGACTTATGCTGGACTACAGGGTAGTTTCTATGACAGTTTATTGACTTTAAAAATTACTTAAATCTATTATGTATAAAGGTTATTTTGGTTTAAAAGAAAGCCCTTTTTCAATCGCACCTAATCCTCGCTTTTTATTTATGAGTGAACGCCATAAAGAGGCCTTGGCTCATTTAAGTTATGGCTTGGGTGAAACAGGAGGCTTTGCACTGTTAACGGGTGAAGTCGGCACCGGAAAAACCACAATCAGTCGGCGCTTAATGGAGCAGTTACCCGAAAATACGCAAGCGGCTTTTATTCTTAATCCAACATTATCAAGCCAAGAGCTACTGGCTACTATTTGTGACGAGCTAAAGATTCGTTACCGAAAGACGGGGGCAACGTTAAAAACACTCACCGATAAAATATATGAAAAACTCAATAAAAATCACCAAGCTAACCTAAATACGTTATTAATTATTGATGAAGCGCAACATTTGGCGCCAGAAGTTTTAGAGCAGTTACGTTTATTAACAAACTTAGAAACAGATACTAAAAAATTACTACAGGTCATTTTAATTGGTCAGCCTGAATTAAAACAATTGTTGCAACGTCGAGACTTGCGACAATTGGCACAACGCATTACTGCTCGCTATCATTTGCTGCCGTTAACTAAGGGCGAAGTAGGGCATTATATTCAACACCGCTTGTCAGTAGCACAATGTGAACGTATGTTATTTGAACGTGCCGCAGTGGCTGAAATTCATCGCATTTCACAAGGTATACCGCGTGTAATTAATTTATTATGTGAGCGTTCACTGACCAACGCCTATTGTAGTAATAATGCTTTGGTGACTCAAAAAATTGTTTTGTTATCTGCACAAGAAGCATTAGGCGATGAATATCAAGCAACCTATTGGTGGCAACACAAAGCGGTTAAGGCGCTAGCCGCATTTACAGTGTTAGCGGTTATTGTCAGTAGCTCGTATTTCCTAGGTCAATTTTTTGGTGAAGATATTAACGAAACGTCGGCGCTCAATATTACTGAGCCTTTGGTTAATAACCTTATAAGTGACACTAGCGCTCCAGCGCTTATTATTGCGGCTAATGAAAGTTTAGCGACTAACAATAAAAAAACACCAGACGAAAATTTAGTTGAAGTAACAACAGACAACTCCTCTAAAGTGTTTGAAATAGAAAATGATGGTGACAAAAAACGTGTTGTTGAGCAGCTTATCGTAACAGCCGATAACACAGTAAACGTGCTTATGTCGGACAAGAGTTCTTCAGAGCAACTATCTACATTAGCAGAGAGTCAATTAGCAGAGAGTCAATTAGCTGAAGATAAAGCGATAAACAAGGTTAAAGAAAAGCTTTCTGTGAGATCGGTTGACGGTGTTTCTGATGATTTGCTGGCGCTTTTTCAAAGCGCAATAGATGATACCGAGCAAGACCCTCAATTCAAAAATAGCGTAAACCAAGCTGTCGAACCTGAGGTTAATGCACCGACATTATCTGATATGCCTGCTTGGGTGCAAAGTGAGTTACCTTCATTAAATTTTCAACAACATATTTATACCAGTGAAGGTGAAAGCTGGGTAAACGTTAATGGCAGAGATCGCTATGAAGGCGACACTATTTCTGAGAAATTAGTGTTAAATCATATTTACAGTCAGAAAGTTATTTTAACGTTTAAAGGCCAGCAGTTTAGCTTGCCGGCGCTTTCTTCTTGGTAATATCATTGTGTTAAGTTGTCTGACTAATGTTTATCGGCAAGCGCTAAACGTTAGTCGATAAAGGCGGTTTTGAAAAAACCTAATAAATTAAGGTTAAATTCTTCAGGTCGAATACAGCAGTCAATTTGATCTTTATATTTTGATTCACTCAAGTTAACTTCTTTAATCGGTATCGCTTGATTGAGGCGTATATTATAAAAAACGCGTACGTAAGGGTGTAAGGGTTTTTGTTTATTTAAACGGCTAATTAGCCCTAATTGACCACTGTTAAGTTTGACTAAGGTACCTACTGGATAAACGCCCATACACTGAATGAAGCTTTCAACTAATTCTTCGTCATAATATTTGGGGGACTCTGTAATGAGTTTCTTAAAAGCATTAATAGGGTGAATACTCTTTTTATATGGGCGATCACACGTCATGGCGTCATAGCTGTCGATGATAGCAAGCATTTTACCATATTTTGATATGTCATCTCGCTTAAGGTTATGAGGATAACCAGAACCATCTAAACGTTCATGATGCTCTTGTATCATAGTCATCGCGACATGAGAAATGCTAGGACTGTTTTCTAATATCTTCAAGCCAAGTGCAACGTGACTGCGAATAATACTTTGCTCTCTAGCGGTTAAAGTACCTTTTTTATTTAAAATATCCTGAGGTAATAATATCTTACCAATATCATGCAAAAATGCACCGAGTGCTATTTCTTGAATCAAACGTTTATCAAAGCCTAAATGTTTAGCAAAAACAGCCATTAAAATTGAAACATTGAGCGAGTGTTCAATAAGATAGGAGTCTTTAGTTTGAAAACGGGACATGCAGGTTAGGGCATCTTGATTTCGAAAAATAGAGTCAACCATAGCGTTAGCTGATTCTTCGACCTCTGAAATGTGAATTGATTTTTTTTGTCTAATTTGCGAGAGAATTTTTTCTTGCAGTAATTTTGCGTTTTTATACAAGTCGTTGGCTTTTTTCATTTCACTGTCAAATGATATAGCTAACTTTTCCAGCGAATTACTTTTTAGTTTAATCAGTTGCTTGGATTTAATATCAGCAAAAACTTTTTCAACATTAACGGTTTGCTTCTCTTTATCAGGCACAATAACGAGCTGAATAATATTAGCCTTACGTAATTGAGTAATACTTTCAAGACACGAAATATAACCTTCAGATTTGATAGAAAGATGATTGTTATCGGTAAATGATTTTACATACATGCCAGGTTTTAGCTGATCGATAGAAATAATTTTGGTGATATCATTTGTTGTTATTTTGGACATATTGTTGGTCGGCTAGTTACAAAGCTATAATCATTAACTGATAATAACGTATTACTAGACATTACTTTAGATTAATTTTAGTCATTAGTGCAATTGATGGGGGAAAAAATAAAGCGTCATCTACTTTTTATGGGTAAAGAGCAGATGAGGCTCTAGCAGGTTATACTTTACTTATTGCCAGCTTGGCATTTTTGCTTCAAAAGCTTTTATCGTGTCTAGCTTGTTTAATGTCCAGCCAACACTGTCGATGCCTTGTTCTAAACAATATTGATGAAACTTATCTAAACTAAACGTGAAACTTAATTCGCCACAAGTGATTGTGTTATTGGTTAAGTCGACGGTTAACGCGAGGTTTTCTTGGCTGCTCATTTTAAATAACGTGTCAATTTCTTCATTACTGAGCTTTATTGGCAGTAAACCAATGTTAATACAGTTACCATAAAAGATATCCGCAAAACTTGGTGAAATGATGGCTTTGAAACCGTATTCCTCTAATGCCCATGGTGCATGTTCTCGACTTGAACCACAGCCAAAATTTTCACGGGTTAGTAGAATGCTCGCACCTTGGTACTGAGGTTTGTTCAAAATGAATTCAGGGTTATTTACTTTCCCTGATACGTCTAGATAGCGCCAGTCATGAAATAAATGCTGTCCAAAGCCTACTCGCTCTGTTTTTTGTAAAAACTGTTTTGGGATTATCTGATCGGTATCTACGTTTGCTGCATCTAAAGGAACAACTAACCCCGTATGTGTTGTGAATTTTTCCATGATTATATTCCTTGTGAATTCAAGTCAACAAAATGACCGGTAATTGCAGAAGCAGCAGCTAGCTCTGGGCTCACTAAGTGCGTTCGGCTGCCACGGCCTTGTCGGCCTTCAAAGTTACGATTACTGGTTGAAGCACAGCGGTCACCTTCTGTTAGCACATCATCGTTCATGCCTAAGCACATTGAACAACCGGGTAAACGCCATTCAAAGCCGGCATTACTAAATATTTTGTCTAAACCTTCCGCTTCTGCTTGCGCTTTTACGCGATATGAACCGGGAACAACGATGGCATCAACATTTGCAGAGACTGATTTTCCCTGTGCTTGATAGCTTGCAACAACACTTGCGGCTGCGCGTAAATCTTCGATACGTGAATTTGTACACGAACCAATAAAGACTTTGTTAATGGTAATATCTGTAATTTTTGTACCCGCCGTTAAACCCATGTAGGTTAAGGCGGCCGCACATGAGTCTTTCTCTACTTGGTCGGTAAAGTCATCGGGCGAAGGCACTACGCTATCGACTGAAGTAACCTGTCCTGGTGTGGTTCCCCAGGTTATTTGCGCTTTAATCTCTTCGGCTTTAAGGGTTAATATCGTGTCAAACTCAGCGCCTTCATCAGTTTTGAAGGTTTTCCAATCATTTATCGCTTCAAGCCATACGTCGCCCTTTGGCGCATATTCTTTACCTATTAGATAATCGAAGGTGGTTTTATCAGGAGCGATTAAGCCCGCTTTCGCGCCAAATTCAATGCTCATGTTACAAACGGTCATGCGTTCTTCCATGCTCAGTGCTTCGATAGCACTACCGCAATATTCAACGACATAACCGGTCGCCCCCGCACTACCTGTTTTGCCAATAATCGCTAAAATAATATCTTTTGCGCTAATTCCAGCGCCTACTTGACCATTAACTTCAATCTTCATGGTTTTTGCTTTTGTTTGGCGTAAGGTTTGCGTGGCAAAAACGTGTTCAACTTCTGAAGTACCAATCCCAAAGGCTAATGCGCCAAATGCGCCATGGGTTGCGGTATGAGAATCACCACAGACAATTGTTGTACCCGGTAATGTTAAGCCAAGTTCTGGCCCAATAACATGAACAATACCTTGATTTTTATGACCCATACCAAATAGTTCAATACCAAACTCTTTACAGTTTTTTTCTAATGTTCTTAATTGATTGGCTGCGCCTTCACCCGCAGCATCAATTTCTATTGAGCGGGTTGATATGTTGTGATCCATCGTGGCAATCGTACGCTCAGGATGACGAACAGGGCGGTTATTAAACTTTAAGTTAGCAAACGCTTGTGGTGAGGTAACTTCGTGGATCAAATGACGGTCAACATAAAGCAAAGGTGTTTCACCGGCTTTTTCTTCAACAACATGCTGTTGCCATAATTTTTCATATAAGGTGGTTGCAGATTTTTTAGGACTCATCGGTTATGCCTCTGTTATTTTTTGATTAGCACTATTTTGTCGCGCAATAATTTGTTGGCAAATATAATCACCCACTTCAGTGGTGTTTTTTGCCTGATGTCTTTGGTTTGCTGGCAGTAAATCAGCTGTTAGCACGCCATTGTCTAATGCGCTTGCTACGGCATCTTCAATCGCTTGTGCCGCTGCACTTTCATTTAAGCTGTAACGTAGCATTAATGCTGCTGATAAAATTTGAGCGATAGGGTTAGCGATACCTTTTCCGGCAATGTCAGGTGCACTACCACCGGCAGGTTCATACATACCAAAACCATCGCTATTTAAACTTGCCGAAGGTAATAACCCCATAGAGCCAGTTATCATTGCACAGATATCCGAAAGAATATCGCCAAATAAATTAGGGCATAACAAAACGTCAAATTGGTTGGGATCGCGAACAAGTTGCATGGCGGCGTTATCTACATATAAATGCTTTAAGGCAACATCGGGGTATTCACTCGCGACTTCTTCAACCACTTGGCGCCATAATTGACTGGTCGCTAAAACATTGGCCTTATCAACAGACGTTACCTTATTGTTACGTTTTTGCGCTGCTTGAAACGCCAAGTGAGCAATACGCTTAACTTCTCGACGAGAATAAAACATCGAGTCAAAGCCAGTTTCTTCTTCACCTTCACCGCGACGTCCTTTTGGCTCACCAAAGTAGATGTCGCCGGTTAACTCGCGAATAACCAGTACGTCGAAGCCTTGCTGTGAAATATCACTGCGCAATGTCGATAATGATGATAAAGCCGGTTGTAAGGTCGCCGGTCGCATATTACAAAATAAATCAAAACGGCTACGCAATCCTAATAATGCACAACGTTCAGGTTGCTGTGTAGGAGGTAAGTTAGCCCATTTTGGACCGCCAACCGAGCCAAATAAAATAGCATCGGCTTGTTCACAACCTTTCATGGTTTCATCGGGAAGGGCGTGACCGTGGCTATCAATAGCAGCACCGCCTATAGCGTAATCTTGTGTCGATATTTTTATATCAAATATTGTTGCGATGGTACTTAATACTTTTTTAGCTTCAACCATTACTTCTGGTCCGATGCCATCACCGGCTAATATTGCTATGTTCGACATGTCTTTTATACCTTTAGTCAATCTTATATGTTTGAATTTACTATAATGAAGCTTGAACGTCGTTTTTTAGTTCGCTTTTTATTTCATTAATGGTAATAGCGCGATGAATACTATTCAGTGCGTGTATCAAGGCTTTTGCTGAAGCGTCGATAACATCGGTCGCTAAGCCGTAGCCATGAAATTTTCTATCTTGCCAGGTAACCACTAAATCAGCTTTACCTAAACCGTCTTCACCTTCACCTTTATTTGATATTTTGTAATCAGCGACCTCAAAGTCAATATCAACCGCTTTTTTAATCGCTCTATATAATGAGTCAACCGGGCCATTACCCGTTTCAGAAACAATATGGCTTTCTTTGCCAGCTAATAATTTAATACTTGACGTGGAAAACTCTCCGCCGCCACACTGCACGTTTAATGTTTCTAGATGATAAAATTCTTGCTCTTCACCTTGTTGTTGAATATTAAAGTGCAATGCTTCTAAATCATCATCAAAGACTTGACCTTTTTTATCGGCTAACGCCAAAAAGTCACTGTATAACTCTTCTAAGTCAAACTCAGCTTCGGTATAACCTAAACTTGCCATGCGGTGCTTAATAACGTGACGACCACTGCGTGAGGTTAAGTTTAATTTTGTTTTACTGATGCCGACACTTTCTGGGGTCATGATCTCATAAGTATTACTGGCTTTTAACATGCCGTCTTGGTGTATACCTGACGAATGACTAAAAGCGTTACCGCCAACAATCGCTTTGTTTAATTGCACGGGCATATTACATAATTCGCTGACTAACTTTGAAGTACGAGCAATTTCTTGATGGTTAATATTGGTGTGTACATTTAAGAAGTCATGGCGGGTTTTCATGATCATCGCGACTTCTTCTAATGAACAATTACCGGCGCGTTCACCAATACCATTAATGGTACATTCAATTTGTCTAGCGCCTGCTTGTACCGCAGTCATTGAGTTTGCAACGGCTAAACCTAAATCGTTATGGCAATGCACCGAAATTACCGCTTGGTCAATATTAGGTACACGATTAAATAATTGGGTAATAATGCCGCCAAATTCATTGGGTAAGGTATAGCCAACCGTATCAGGAATATTAATGGTGGTGGCACCGGCTTTTATGGCGTTTTCAACCATGCGACATAAATTGTCGATAGGGGTACGGCCAGCATCTTCACAAGAAAACTCGACATCATCAGTAAATTTTCGGGCAAATTTAATGGCATGGATTGCCATTGCTTCAACATCGGCAAAATCTTTCTTCAATTTTTGTTGAACATGAACATCTGACGTTGAAATAAACGTATGAATACGGAATTGGTCAGCGACTTTTAACGCATCGGCACAGGCTTGAATATCACCTTCAACAGCTCGAGCTAAAGCACAAACTCGGGAATTTTTAATCGTGCGGGCAATTTGTTGCACTGACTTAAAATCGCCTGGCGAAGAAACAGGGAAGCCAACTTCCATTACATCTACCCCTAAGCGTTCAATAGCTAGCGCAATTTGTAACTTTTCATGCACTGAAAGGCTTGCATTTAGTGCCTGCTCTCCGTCACGTAAGGTGGTGTCGAAAATAATGACCTTGCTGTCCATGTTTATTCCTTAATATTTATTGTGCTTAGGGTATTGGCTACTTACATAAAATGCGGGTATAAAAAAACCCGCGGTAATGTGCGCGGGTTTTAATGTTTATCTTTAATTTACAACAATAAAAAACCTATCCGCGCATTGATAATGTGAGGAGGAGGTTAATGCGAATAATGTCTTTTATGGTGATGGTCGTTGTCATTAAAGTCGTCTTATTAAGTTAGTTTAGCTCGCTAGAGCAAACAGTCATCTATTAATAGCGTATTTACTCAAATAATGTCAATTAATTATTAATATTTAAAAAGTATAATGATGGCGCTAATGAATATAAGGCGTTCAAAACTTCCAATAATTAAGGATTTTGCGTTGCTTTAAGTTTCTGATGATATTGCGCGGTAGTGTTTTTATTGCCTGTTTGCCATTGAGTGTAATATCTTCTACAGCCTCTAATATCCGAGATGACGACTTACCATCGCGATAAGGATGCAACTCCTGGGCATAACGATTTATCGCCAATATAAGTGCTTCTGAAGGCGATAATGCAACAGTTAATGCGTGGGGTAATTCTTTGGCATCGGTAAAGTTAATTAAGTAATCACCCGGTTGGCTATTATTGAACGCGATAACTGGCTTACCTAGTAAAGCAAACTCCCCGATAACTGATGAAGTATCCGACACCATAATATCAGCCGACTGCAATAAACTATTTATATTTGACGATGTTATTATTTTCAGGTTTTCTGAAGAGAGTTGAGCATAAAGCTCTAACCACTTTGTATCCATTTTTGGGTGAAACTTAATCAGCCAATTATATTTTTTATCATGCACTAAAGCGGTAATTTCTTCATATAAAAAAGGTGCGCAAGTCAACGTGGGTGAAAAAGTGGGCGCAAAGAGGATTGTTGGCCGGTTATTACTAAAATATTGCTCTTTGGGGGTATTAAATAAATTATCTAATTTTGGCCAGCCTGTTTCTTTAACATCGAAAAACTTATGTTGGTTAGCTAATTCATTAAAGTGATTGGTGGTCGCTGCCCCATGAGTGCAATAGAGATCAAAGCAGTCTCTAATAACAAAGTGACCTTTCTTCTTCCACTCTAAACCATGGAAAACTTGTACTTTAATACCGGGAATAAATCGTGGGATGATATTACCCGGCACAAAGCTAGCGACAGGGTTAAAACTAATCACATCAGCAACACTGTTAAGCACCACTTCATCGGCAGCAAAGTTACTCAGATTAACATCACTACCGGCAACAAACCACGCAACTTGGCTGCCTTGGCTTAGTATTTCTTGCTGTAAAGGTCGCAAAATTTCAAAAGAATAATTTTGTGAGATATAGAAAAGGTATTTAGATGCTTTCATTGATATAAATTAACTCGGATTTAAGATGAACTCACCTTTACGGACAAACAAAATATCACCTGATGTGTATTTTTCATCAATGATATCTAATACATGTTTTGAAAGATCTTCGCATGTTAAAACATTGTCGTTGGGTAAGTCGAATTTGTCTCTGAATTTTGTCATTATTGCTCCAGGACACAAACAATAAGAATTAAAACCATCTTTAGCTAAACATTTAGATAGGGTAACAACACCTGCTTTTGAAGCACAATAAGATGACCAATCAGGGTAGGCATTAAACGCAGCCGTTGATGATATATTAATGATAACTGTATCAGGGTTTTTGGTTAATGCCGCTTTAGCGGTAAGGTAAGTGCCAATTAAATTGACTTGAATATCATTAATCCAAAGATGTGTGTCGCTCTCTAATATTCTTTTTGGATGGATTGTGCCAGCATTGTTTATAACAATATCAAATGAATGGCTCTTAAAATAATCGTTGACGCTCAACTCATTACTTATATCTAATTCAGTTCTACTTGGTGTAGAGATTTTGAAGGCATTTTTGAACTGTTGATAAAAGCTTTGTGCCCAGTCACCCGCACCACCGGTAATTAATATAGATTTCATTACGCTTTCACGTCTGGATTGATATGTTTGTCGGCATTTGTTATTAATTCTTTATATTGATCAACAATTTGAGCTTTTAAATTTGAACTACTGACACCGGAGCCATAGGGGAAATAGAATACTTTAACTCCAAGATCTCTGAGGTAGTCATATTTTCCTTTCCAGTCATCACCGATAACAAATATATCAATGTTAAGATCTTTTACTCTGTCAGTATGTTCTAAAGATCTTTGTGGGATAACGACATCAGGGTATTTTAAGGCACTAACAATTGCTATGCGTTCTTCAAAAGGTATTGCGGGAGGGTTTTTGTAGCTGCATACTAATTCATCAGTACTCACGCCTACAATTAGTGTGTCGCCCAAACCTGCCCCATATTCAATCATTTTCAGATGATTGCGATGAAACAAGTCGAAAGTACCAGAAACGTAAACTACAGAACTCATATTATTAACCTAACTTAGTAAAAAAATATTATATAGCTTTACATGTACAACCTACAGAGTAAATGTTTATTAATCAGTATGATTTATCAAATAATCCGCAATTCGCTTACTACAATTACCATCAACTTTACCAATAAGAAGTTCAGTTAATTCAAGCCTCTGCATTTCTTTTAATTGAGGGCTCTTGAGTTGAATTTTAACTTGCTGAACTAATTGCTCAGTATTGATTACTTGTTGGGCAACTTTTGCAAAGTATTTCAAATCATCATCAAGACGATTATTTAAACGCCACTTGAATATACCTCTGTAGCTCCAACGCACTTTAAAAAAATCACACCAAATAGCGGGTTTATTAAGCGCAGTAAATTCAAACAAAGTAGAAGATGTATCGCTGATTAACAAGCTTGCGGTATTCATAAAAGGGATAATACAGGCTTCCTCTACAGAAGAGATATATACGTTATTGTACTGAGACCAAGATTCAAAAATCGTTTGATGATTCTTGTATTTCTCTTTAATTAAGGAAAAATAATGAGGTTTAATTATAAGGTTATATTCTTCTAAAAGTTCAGGAAAATTATGAGGTAAACATTCAATACTACTTGGGTAATAGGTCGGTGCATATAATATCGTTTCTTTTTCTGGATCTAAACCTAACTGTTTTAAGTCTAAACTAGAAGATTCGTTATTAATGATAGGGTCTAATTTTGCATAACCCGTATCAATAAAGCTTTTAGAGGGAAATCGTTCTTTTAAACGATTCAATCGGTGTTTCCCTTCGACAAATCGATGCTGAATGTCACAATCTGACCAATCATAATAACATGACTTTGGACCAACCCCGTGATTCATCATAGCTGTTTTAGAACATTGATGAACATTTTCTAGATGATGAAACGCATTACCAAAAATTATCCAGTCAGGTTTTTTATTGGAATAAAATTCTTTTGCTTCATTTGAATTATTTACAAGGGTGTAGTTTAATTTTTCATTTTCAACATAATTTATTAATATATCTTGCAGCTGTTTTTGATTGTATAAAATAAAGTGGCAAGACACTGAATTTTTTTCAAGTACATCTTTTACCGGTAAATATTGTGGTAAATAATACAGGTGTTGAATATCAAAAAAAACATTCATAAATTACCAGTTATAACCTAAAGTCGCACGGTAGAAAGACTCTCCATAAATATCACTACCAGCTGTTAACGAATAATTAATAAATCCATTTTTATATACTTGTTTTAAACTTAATTCTATCTCTTGGGCTCTAGAGTACTTATCTTGCGTCGAAGAATCTATAGTAGCGGTTCGAAATAGTGTTTGTAAATGATACTGGGGCGCAAAGTCCCAGTTTAGTCGAATTACCGAAGCATTCCCGGCTGAACCATCTCTCAACTCTTTGGTATTACCCCACCAATGCCCCATTACAACTTTATCATTACGGTAACCTTCATCGTAAATATGGTGAACATACCATGCAGTATGAAATTTAGAGTGCTCAGCATACAATGAAAAATCCTTGTTAATATAGGGAAAGAATAACCCGTAAGTTTGACTTATGTTACCTAACTGAGTGTTCTTGTGTTCTTTGGTATCCTCACCAGCATATTCCATATAAAAGGTAAAAGGGAAACCTTGATAAGACAAGTCAAATTTATTGGTTAACGAAGCAATTTGATTACCCACTTCTTCATCAGAATTGGCACAACTTGTTAAACCTGATCCACAGTTATCTGAGTTAACGGGGTCAATAATCGCATTCCAAATATCACTTAGGCCAGTGCTTCTTTCGCCACCACCAAATTGAAAGGTTCTATTAGCTCCTATCGTCCACCAGCTAAAGGGTTGAAAACTCATATGCATAGTCATTAATAATGGTTTTCCTGATGATGTAGAACCCTTATATTTTATATCCTGCATTTCCTCTAACTGTCCTAATGAAAATTCGTATTTAACATGCCAAGAGGTAATAGGTTTTACATTACTCATGGTAATAGAAAAAGTTGGGGCAGCGTTAGTAGACAGTAATGATGCACTTTCTTGTGAGGGAGATAGCCAATGTTCGCGGTAGCCAATATCAAATTGAGCATATTCATAACCCAATGAAAAGTAGCTGTTATGGGGAATAATATTCTTACCATCGACGATGGTTCCCCCTAAATTTGCGATGGCATATTGATTGAACTGATAAAATCCAGCAGCACTTGCTTGGGCCGTGCTGTCCATGGCAACACCACGATTATTAGCTATGGTGAAGTTTTTATTGTTAGATGTTGAAAGCGTGGTTGATAAATGAGTGATCGCACTCTGCTTTTTATAACGTTTTATGTAAGCAGAAACTCTATAAAAAAGCTCAGGATGAGAATCTTTAATTTTATTTAGATAATCTACAACCGTGACAATATGGTAGGGTTTACTCAACATTGGCATTCGAGAAATTGTCGCTAAACGCGCGATTTCAAGTTCAATAAGAGCATCAGTTTTTAACGGTAAGTAAGGGCTAACACCATCGGCATTAGCCTGTTTTGTATAGAATAGTATAAATAAAGCGATAAAAAATAAGTATTTAGTTTTGTGCACAAAAAAAGCCATCATGTAATCTAAAAATCGCAGTGATTATACGCGAGTTTTTCTAACATAATAGGGGTTACTTCCAATTATCCATTGAGCCTTTGCGGCGAGAAGTTAATCTTGGCAGAATTAAACCTAAAAGTAAGCCAATAACTAATACTATAGCGCCATTATAAAACCATTCTTTTTTGATATTGGTATCTTGGTCTTTTAACTTGGCTCGTATCGTTATCAGCGTTTTATTAAGCTGGCTTATTTCGTTGTTAAGTTGGGCTTTTTCACTGCTAAGGTTTTGAATAGTATTTCTACTTTGGGAAAGTTCCTCTGACATACTGTCAGTATTGCTGCTGGTATTGGCTAATTTTTCATTAAGCTCGGCAATAACAAAACGTAAACCGGGTTTTAATGATAGGTACTTACTTTCAACCCAGACATTTCTATTTTTATCATCAATGATTTCAGAGTAATCATTTTCATTTTTACCGGTTACTTTCACTTCAGTGCCCGAATTTATACTGCCTAGAATTCGATAATTATTACCCGCTCCTGAATGCATATAAATAAATAAATCGTCTGAAATATAGCCAGAAGGAAGGTTGGTTGGGCTGTCTTCTGCAAAAAGAGGGGAAGATGAACTGAGAACTAAACCAACCAATAAAGCTTTTATTATTTTCATGAAACTACCATTAACCTTTATAAAATTATGCATAGCAAAATACTAGGGGTTTGGCGGATTGATAGCAAGTTAAGTTTACGAACATTAAGGTTTTATTGATAAAATAAATAAGTGTTCTCAATATTTTGTAAACAAGATATTACATAGCTAATTCATTATGATAGTTTTTACTAAAAGTTTATTAGGGCATCAGCAGCGAGTTAAATTTTTGTATATTGCTATATTATATGAAAGAAACTTATGGGAATTGGCATTCACTATTTGTTTTCATATGTTGCTGTTGTAAACTCAGTACGTTGACATAATAAAACAAATTATTGGAAGAATATGGTTACCGAAATTGAGCTTAAGTATTTTGTTACAAGTGATAATACTCAAGAAAAAATCACCCAGTTATTCACCACAAAACAGCTGTCATTTAGCTGTGAAACAAAGCAATTATCGAACTGCTATTACGATACAACTCATTTAGATTTTCGCCGTCATGATATGGGGCTAAGAATTAGAGGTTGTGACGGAAAGTTAGAGCAAACCATAAAAACAGCTGGGGTGGTAATTGCAGGTTTACATCAGCGACCAGAGTATAACGTTAATATTGTTAATAACTTCCCTGAACTTTCCTTGTTCCCAAATGAAATTTGGCAGTCAACCCAAAAAGTAGAGCAGTTACAAGAATCATTAATCCCCCTTTTTTCAACGGACTTCACCCGTATTATTTGGTTAGTTACTTTGTCGTCGGGTACCGTGGTAGAAGTTGCCTTCGATCAAGGCGATATTAGTAGCGATGGTCGCAGTATTAAAATTTGTGAACTCGAACTAGAACTTGTCAGTGGCATAACTTCAGATTTACTGTTGCTTGCCAACTTATTATTTTCTGTACTGCTTGTTAGGCCAAGTAGCCAAAGTAAAGCGGCTCGTGGCTATGGTTTATGGAAAAACATCCCCGTTAATTATAAAAAAAATATTACAGATATTCTTCCCATTGACCGTAGTCACTCTATTTCTAATGCCTTTTCTACCGGTATCAATTATTGCCTAGTTAACCTACATGATCATATTGAATACTATATAACGTCGCCAAGCTTAGTCGAGTTAGAAAAAATAACAGAAACTTTATCGTTAATTCGCCACGGTTTTTGGCTATTTGCAGACTATCTACCCGAAGAAGCCGTAAAAATTCGTGATGACATAAGCTATTTTGTGCACTTACTCTCGTGGGTTGATAATGCCGTTAACCTACAAGAACTTACTAATAAAACGGGTAATTATAGACGCAAGTTAAACTACAGCGAACAATTGGTAGAACAACTAAGAATGGAGAAACGTCGTCTTCCAACGAGTGAAAATGTTATCGAATTATTGCATGGCCAGCGTTTTAATACCCTGCAGGCTCATTTGTTAGAAATGCTATTAACTGAAGATACACAGTTTAGTGACTCGTTGTTACCTTTTGCGCAGCAAAGTTTAACGAAAAGTATGGCGGTGTTATTTGCTGATAGCACGCCATCGCAGTCGCTGAGCAGTGAGCAATACTTATCACAAGCAAAACTGTTAAACCGAAGTTTACTGACAGGCACTTGGTTTGGTTTATTGTTTGGTGAAGAAGAACGTAAACAATACAGGGCACCTTGGTTGGACATTCAGCAAGGGATCAGTGAATTACAAACATTGTGGATTATTCACCAGCAACTACAAACGTTAGATGAAAAACCTAAAAAACTCGTTTTATGGCAAGGAAGCAAAGTCGAAGGGTTACTCATTGCGTTAGACAGTTCTAGAAATATGGCATTATTAACAAAACCTTACTGGTTAGATGAGTCATAGCTGTTTATCGGTTCGAATAGAAAAGATTTTAGATAATGTTGAAGATAATTCGTAGGGTTATAAATTAATGAAGTGGGTTGTTAAATTAAGTTTATTGTTAAGTAGTTTTATTACCTGTGTAAGTATGGCGAGTGTCTATAATCTCCCTGCCGCCAATTCAAGGTTATTGGGCGAGGATACGATCCATAAAGCAGTAAAAGGCGATTACTTTCAAGCTTTAGCTGAAAATTATAACGTAGGCTTTTTTGCATTGCTGGCCGCCAACCCCGGTGTTGATCCTTTTTTATTGGCTCTAGATGATAATATTGTTATTCCTAAGCAGATGCTTCTACCTTTTGGTAAGCGTGAAGGTATTGTCATTAATCTAGCTGAGTTACGCTTGTACTACTACCCGAAAGGAGAGAAATTAGTTTACGTTTTCCCTGTGGGTATTGGTAGAGAAGGACTAGAAACACCGCATTTAACCAGTACTATTGGCGACAAACGTAAAAACCCAAGTTGGCGTCCAACAGCAGAGATGCGCGCGCGTTATTTTGCCGAACATGGTAAAGAGATGGTAAGAGAAGTCCCCGCAGGACCCAATAATCCCTTTGGTAAATATGCATTACGTATTGGCACAAGTGAATACCTAATTCATGGCTCCAATAAGCGCTTTGGTATCGGTATGCGAGCAAGCTCTGGCTGTATTCGTATGTATGATGATGACATCGAATGGTTATATAATAATATTCCCGTAGGCACACCTATTCGCATATTCGAACAGCCCATTAAAATGTCTTATGAACAGGATGGCAAAAAGATAGAAGTACATCGTCCATTAACACCTGATGATGGCGCCGAAGTTGAATTAGCGATGACAAAAGCAGTAAAACATTTTATCGGCAATGATGCTCAAATGTTAAAAAAAGTGAGTTCACTACTAGCTAATCCTGAAGGTGTAGTCATATCATTAAATTGAGCTAAAGGATATTGTAAATGGGCATGAAATCAAACGCTGTTAGGATGAACTCAAACTTCGTTAGGATGAACGTAAGCTCCGTTAGGATGAATTCAAGCTCCGTCAGTATGAACAAAACTCCGTCATCCTGAACTTGTTTCAGGATCTCGTCCCTAACAACTCAAAGCCCAGATACTGAAATAAATTCAGCATGACGAGAATGGATACTGAAATAAATTCAGCATGACGGGAGGGGAAACAGAAAGAAGTTTAGTGTGAACCCAAACACCACCAGAATGAACGCAAACTCTATCAGAATGAAGCCAACCGCCGTCATCCTGAACTCGTTTCAGGATCTCGTCCCTAACAACCCAAAGCCCAGATACTGAAATAAATTCAGCATGACGAGAATGGAAGCTGAAATAAATTCAGCATGACGGGAATGGAAGCTGAAATAAGTTCAGCATTAAAGCAACACCCATCAGAATGAAGCCAACCGCCGTCATCCTGAACTCGTTTCAGGATCTCGTCCTTAACAACCCAAACCCCAGATACTGAAATAAATTCAGCATGACGGGAGTGGAACAGAAATAAATGCAGTATGATGGGAGTGGAAACTGAAACAAGTTCAGTATGAACCCAACTTCCGTCAGCATGAACCCAACCGCCGAGATCCTGAACTCGTTTCAGGATCTCGTCCTTGACAACCCAAAGCCCAGATACTGAAATAAATTCAGCATGACGGGAGTGGATACTGAGATAAATTCAGCATCAACGCATCACCCATCAGCATGAACGCAACCGTCGTCATCCTGAACTTGTTTCAGGATCTCGTCCTTAACAACCCAAAGCCCAGATACTGAAATAAATTCAGCAAGACGAGAATGGATACTGAAACAAGTTTAGTTTGAACCCAATCTACCATTAGCATGAACTCACCCCCCCGTCAGCATGAACCCAACCGCCGTCATCCTGAACTTGTTTCAGGATCTCGTCCTTAACAACCCAATGCCCAGATACTGAAATAAATTCAGCATGACGGGAGTGGATACTAAAATATATTCAGCATGATGGGAGTGGATACTAAAATATATTCAGCATGATGGGAGTGGATACTAAAATAAATTCAGTATGATGAGAATGGATACTGAAATAAATTCAGCATTACGGGAATGAATACTGAAATAAATGCAGTATGACGAAAGTAAATAACTACAAAAGATCTGAGTTTTTTAAATTCAGTATGACTACAAGTTCGTTCATTTCAGTATTATCAGGCTGTAATAGGTTTTTTTACACGGTCAAATGATGGATTGTTAATGTGGCAATAAAAAAAACGAGACTTATTAAGTCTCGTTTATTATTGTTTACGCTAAATACTTAGAAAAACTAATGAAGAATACGTACGCGTATTGTGCCGTCAATTTGTTTTAATTCACGTAATGCTAGTACACTATCTTGTGCTTCAATATCAATAACTACATAACCAATTTGATCGTCTGTTTGTAAGTACTGTGCTGCAATATTAATATTGTGCTTAGCAAATGCTTGGTTAATTTGGGTTAACACGCCCGGTTGATTGCGGTGTATATGTAATAAACGGCTTGTTCCCGTATGACCAGGCAAAGAAACTTCAGGGAAGTTTACTGCCGAAAGTGTTGAACCGTTGTCAGAGTATTTTGCCATTTTACTGGCAACTTCTAAGCCGATATTAGATTGGGCTTCTTTAGTACTACCACCAATATGTGGCGTCAAAATAACGTTGTCGAATGCACGTAGTGGTGAAATAAACTCTTCATCATTACCTTTGGGTTCAACAGGGAAAACATCGATTGCTGCGCCAGCGACTTTTTTACTTTTAAGCGCTTCAGCTAATGCGTCAATATCAACAACAGTACCACGAGAAGCATTGATAAAAATAACACCGTCTTTCATGATTGCAAATTCTTTTGCTGCCATCATGTTTTGCGTTTGAACCGTTTCAGGCACATGCAAACTAACTACATCAGCTTCTTTTAATAAAGCTTTTAAACTAGGTGCTTGGCTCGCATTACCTAAGGAAAGTTTAGTTTCGATATCATAAAAGCGAACACGCATACCTAACGTTTCAGCTAAAATACCTAACTGTGTACCAATATGGCCGTAACCAATAATACCTAAGGTTTTGCCACGAGCTTCTACCGAGCCAGCTGCAGATTTATGCCATTCACCGCGATGAGCTTTAGCACTTTTTTCAGGAATACCACGTAATAATAATAAAGTTTCACCTAATACAAGTTCGGCAACCGAGCGTGTATTTGAAAACGGGGCATTAAATACTGGAATGCCACGTTTTTGTGCCGCTTTAATTTCAACTTGGTTAGTACCAATACAGAAACAACCAATAGCCGCGAGTTTTTTAGCATGGCTTAGTACATGGTCAGTTAACTGAGTACGAGAACGAATACCAATAAAGTGAACATTAGCAATTTTTTTGATCAAATCTTCTTCAGCAAGCGATGTACTAATACATTCAATATTGCTGTAGCCTTTCATTTTTAACTCTTCAACAGCGCTCGGGTGGACACCTTCAAGTAATAAAATTTTAATTTTTTCTTTTGCTAATGAATTATTGCTCATTTTCTAATATCTCATGTGGGACTATAGTGGTCATTGCCTTAAAAAATATAAAGCATTTAGATGGCTAGATATCTAAACTAGCATATAGTGTATAAACTCTAAAGATTTATTTTACCAGTTTTGCGCCATCTTGAGTGCCTAAAATTAAAACATCAGCGCCACGTAGTGCAAACAAACCATTAGTAACAACACCTACAATGGCATTAATATCATTTTCAAGTTTTTTGGGATCAAGTATCTCTAAGTTATGTACATCGAGAATTACACAACCGTTATCGGTAATTACACCCTGACGATAAACGGGATCGCCACCTAACTTAACTAATTCACGAGCCACATAGCTTCGTGCCATCGGAATAACTTCTACCGGTAGTGGAAATTTACCTAGCACTTTTACTTGCTTACTTTCATCGGCAATACAGACAAATGTTTTTGCTACGGCCGCGACAATTTTCTCTCGGGTTAGTGCAGCACCACCACCTTTTATCATCGACAGATATTCAGTAATTTCATCGGCGCCATCAACATAAACATCAATGCTACCGACATTATTTAATTCAAACACTTCGATACCATGGGCTTTCAATCTTTGAGTCGACGCTTCAGAGCTAGAAACTGCACCTTCAATGTCGTCTTTGATTGTTGCTAGGGCGTCAATAAAGTGATTAACAGTAGACCCGGTGCCTACGCCAACGATGGTATCGTTTTTAATAAATTCGAGTGCTTTAAAGGCTGCTGCCTTCTTCATTTCATCTTGTGTCATGTGAATCCTAATTAGCGAGGAGAAGTTAGGTAGAAGTATATCAGCAGATGATTAAATATCGAAGTTATAGCTGGTGGTAGGAGTGATAATTTTAGGCAGTGGAATATCCCAACTTTCAAAGGGAATAGTGTTAACTTTTTGGCAATCGTGAGCTAAGCCAACTGGTAAGGGTTTAGCGTGTTTGTTTTGTTGATATTGATCATGCCAAGCCGAAAGTGTTCGGTCATAAAAGCCACCACCCATGCCTAAGCGATTACCATATGGGTCAAAGGCGACTAAGGGAGTAAAAATAATATCAAGCTGAGCGACCGTTATTATATCTTGAACGTTAAGCTTAGGTTCTAAAATACCATATTTATTTTTGACGAGAATAGACGTCTCAGTATATTTTAAAAAGAGTAAATTATTCTTACTAAAAGGATGTATTACCGGTAAATATACGGTGATGCTATTTTGCCAGCACCAATCAATAAAAGGCTGAGTATTTAACTCGCCATCATTGGCTAAATAAATAGCGATGTGTTTAACGCCTTTGACTACTTTTTCTTTAATGAGTCTCTTCGATAATAAAAGTGATTGTTCTGCTTGCTGGTCAGCGTTTAATAAACTGCGTTGATAGCGAATTTCTTGGCGAAGAACATCTCTTGTTTTCATGATATTTAACCCCTTATAAAATAAGTCTAACGACAACAAGTAAGTTACAGTAAAAATTAGCTATAAAAAAGCCAACAATAAATGTTGGCTTTTCAAAATCACTTTAACGATGACTAACAGTTAATTAAGCGTTAGTTGTTGCCGTTGAACCATTTGCGTTAGTTGTAGATACTTCTGAATCATCAGGCAAATTTTCCCAAAATCTAGATTTGAAACCAACCAGTAAAATAATGATACCAATACCAATACTGAATAAGCTCACTTGGAGATAAAGTGAAGGAATTTGTGCAACGTTATTTGGATCATAGTTACCCGCTAACAAACCAGAAATAATATTACCAATTGAATAGGTTAATACAAAAACACCCATCATTTGTCCAGCGAAACGCTTAGGAGATAATTTACTTACGGCACTTAATGCTACAGGGCTTAAACAAAGCTCACCAACTGTATGTAGGAAGTAAGTTGCTACTAACCAATAAGGGGCAACTTTCATTCCTGAAGCAGCGTATTGTGCAGCAAAAAACATCACGATAAAACCACTGGCCATAATAATTAAACCAAAAGCACATTTTATACCGTAAGAAGGGCTGACCATTCTTTTACCTAAGTTAATCCATAGAGCAGCAAAAAAAGGTGAGAGTAAAACGATAAAGAACGAGTTAGTCATTTGGAACCAACCCGTAGGTATTTCAAATGATCCCACTATACGGTCAGTATAATCACGCGCAAATAAGTTGAGTGAAGAACCGGCTTGTTCAAAGCCAGACCAAAAACAAGCTGAAGCAATACAAATAAGTAATAACGCCCAAAGCTTTTTCTTCTCATTAGGTGTTATTGAGCTACCAAAATAAATAACTGCGTAATAAATAACAAATATTAGAGAAAATGCTACAGCAACATATTGGGCAACAGTGACAGGTTTAATGGTTAACATGCCCTGAAATACAGCAACCGTTACCAGTGCAATAACCGCTAAAACGACACCAATAACTGTCCAGCTTGTTTTTTGTGCTTTAACTGATAATGGATATACCGGCTTTTCTCCTATACCGTTAAGCTTAGGGGTAGTCATTTTGTATTGAATTAAACCTAATGCCATACCAATGGCTGCAGCGCCAAACGCCCAATGCCAACCAACATTTTCCATTAAGTAGCCACAAACTGCATAGCCAATAACTGAACCTAAATTGATGCCCATATAATAAATGGCATAACCACTATCACGGCGAACATCTTCATCTGAGTATAATTGACCTACCATAGCGCCAATATTCGGCTTTAATAAACCCGTACCTAAAATGACGACAATTAAACCAATAAAAAAGGTGGTGTCATTAGGAATAGCTAAGATAATATGGCCAATCATAATAATGATGGCGCCGTACCAAACTGCTTTTTGACCACCAATTAATCTGTCAGCTATCCAACCGCCAGGTAAGCCCATAAAATAGACACTACCGGTATATAAACCATATATAGCCGCTGCAGAAGCGACGGTTAAACCTAAGCCTCCTTCTTGTAAAGTAGCGGTCATAAATAATACAAGTAGCATACGCATGCCGTAATAACTCATGCGCTCCCACATTTCTGTAACAAACAGCGTTTGTAACCCTGCCGGATGGCCAAAAAAAGAACCTGAATCAGGTTTGCTCATAAAAAATTCCTCTAAGATAAGTGTAAATTACAGATAAATATTATTATTTTAATTCGCTAAAAACATTTTAAAATATTGAAATAAGTTCTTTGCGCTGTAATTATTGTCAAATTTATTTGCGAAAGTCAGCGTGTGTTATACCTGTGCTTGCCATGAAAGGCAATAGTTTGGCATCGAGATTTGATTAAGCAGATGTAATGTTTTAGTTACTTTTGATACTTTTAGAAAGAAAAATAATAAACAGACTCTCCAAAATTAATTATTTGACGTCATAAAAAGGTAAGCAAGTTACTTTATTCAATAGCTTGTTACTGATAAACTCCAAAGGTTAATTTTAGAACTTATTTAGTCGATATATTTGGCCATTATTAATTTTTATGGTTTATAAGTATTGAGCTAATGTTATACCTCGCATTTATAGGAAATTTATTGCCCCAATGATGAACATTACTCGCTATCTGATAGCAACCTTTTTACTTTTTGCGCTTTCTTTAAATTTACATGCCCAGCAAGTGTCTGCTCAGCAAATTGAACAATTTAAAAAGTTACCTAAATCTCAACAACAAGCATTAGCCAAAAGTATGGGCGTCGATTTAAATGCTATTGAGGCTCAGTTATCAGGAAGTAATACACAAAGCTCTCCTATTAATACACAGGTAATGCCACGCGATATAAATAGCCGGAACAATAAAAACCTTAAAGACAAAGACGCCGAAGAAACAGAGAAAGCTGAAGCGATTTTTAAGACCTTGCCACGGTTTGGTTTAGATGTATTTGCAAATTCGCCAACAACATTCTCTCCGGTTATGGATATTGCTATTCCAGAAGGGTATATCTTAGGTACGGGAGATTCAGTTTCAATACAGGTGTTTGGTAAAGAAAACCGTGAAATGCAATTAACAGTGACACGTGAAGGTGAGTTGGTTTTTCCTAATCTTGGCCCCATTAGCGTTGCAGGATTAACATTTTCAGAATTAAAGACTTTTGTTGTTAATAAAATTCAACAAAAAATTATTGGTGTTAATGTGGTGGTTAGCTTAGCCGAATTACGCTCTATGCGAATATTTGTTTTAGGTGAAGCTTATAAACCCGGCCCCTATACGTTAAGTTCATTATCTTCAGTTACCCATGCCATTTTTGCTGCAGGTGGTGTCAGTGATATTGGCTCATTAAGAAATATTCAAGTAAAACGTTCAGGGAAGCTAATTCAACAAGTCGATTTATATGACTTATTAATTGAAGGTGATTCATCAAGTGATATTTTGTTGCAATCAGGTGATGTCGTTTTTATTCCCCCTCAAGGCAAGTCTGTGTCAATTGCCGGTGAAGTAAGACGTCCTGCTATTTATGAATTGAGCCAATCAGACGACTTTTCTAATGTCATTAAAATGGCTGGCGGACTTTTACCTGCGGCTTACCCAAAATCTACCATCGTAGAGCGTTATAACAAAAGCGATTTACGCAGTATCCTAAGTATTGATTTATCTGATAAAGCCCAAAAAGCTGAAAAAGTTCAAGCGGGCGATTTTATTAGAGTGTTAAAAAGCTCAGACTTATATGTCGATTCAATTACTTTAATAGGCGCTGTAGCGCGTCCAGGTAAATACCAGTTGCAACAAAATATGTTGCTATCCGATGTTATTACCAATGCTGACGCTCACCTATTACCTTACGCCGATTTAAATTACGGCATTGTCGTTAGAGAAATTGATAGTGCCCGTAATATAGAAATTTTACAGTTTAATTTAGCCAATGTTTTTGCTGATAAAAATTCTAAGAGCAATATCCAACTCAGCAGTAATGATAAAATTATCATCTTCTCGAAAGCCTTTAAATTCTCTGAAGAACAATTCTTATTAGACGAGCTCGCCTACACTCAAGAAGAGTTATTAGCGAAAGAAAGAAATTTAGCGATTGAAACGAGTAAGAAAAAAGAGTTTTGGGAAACCCATGAGCAAAATGATGTTATGGCTGAGACCAAAGATGAAAAAATTTATACCTCTATCAATAATATTAACAGTGGTGCAGAGCACGAAAATGTGACAATTCGAGAAATGGCATTGTTTTCTCGCCAACGTCTACTGGTGCCTATTGTTAACAAACTTCGATACCAAGCAGGATCTGGTGAAGCGGTAAAGTTAATTGAAATTGATGGTGAAGTTAAATTTCCAGGGGTTTATCCATTAGGGAAAGGGGCTCGGGTAATCGATTTGATTTTAGCTGCCGGCGGCGTTAAAGAGTCAGCTTATTTATCAAGAGCTGAGTTAACACGTAATGAAATGAGTGGTATTAACTCTGTAAAAATCTCTAAAAATATTCATTTAGTGAATGCCCTCAATAATTTCGATGAAGATAATATTCTGCTAAAAAGTAAAGATCGCCTTAACATTCACCGTATCCCATCATGGAGTGAAAATAATGTTATAGAGTTACGCGGCGAAGTCCTTTTTCCGGGTAAATATACAGTTCGTCGTGGAGACAGCTTATCAAGTATTATTCTTAAAGCGGGAGGATTAACCGCTTTTGCAGATCCCAATGGCTCTGTTTTTTCAAGAACAAAGTTAAAACAACTTGAAAGACAAAACTTAATGAAAGTAAGTGCCGACTTACGTATTGAAATGGCAACTAAGTCTTTATCAAGTAACAGCGGGGTAACTTCATATAGTGAAATTCAATCGTTATTAGCAGACCTCTCTAAGGTAGAACCGCTAGGGCGTTTAGTCATTAATTTACCGCAAGTTATTGCCAAAAATGATTATGATATTGCGATAGAGGGCGGCGATGTACTGTACATCCCAACTCAGAATCGTTCAATTAATGTTATGGGGCAAGTGCAAGTAAATAGCTCACACATGTTTGATTCAACAAGCAGTGTTGAAGATTATATAACGCAAAGCGGTGGCTTAAAAAAACGTGCTGATGATGAGAGAATTTATATTATTTCGTCAAACGGTAGTATCCAAATGTTTGAAGAAAGTAATTGGTTTAGCGGCGGTGCTGACTCAGCTTTAAAACCGGGTGATTCAATTGTTGTACCACTTGATTCAGAGTACATGAACAATTTAACCCTGTGGACAACAGCGACAACAATTATGTATAACACAGCGGTTGCCATAGCGGCAATTAGTGGACTTTAATACTTGTTTTTTAATAAGTTTAATAAATTAAAAATGGAATGATAATGATTAAAGATTTAAATGAAGTTAAATTAGCGATAATTGGATTAGGCTATGTTGGTTTACCTCTGGCTGTTGAATTTGGAAAAAAATATCCAACATTAGGCTTTGATATCAATAAGCCAAGAATAGCCGAGCTTCAAAGTGGCATCGATAGCACACTAGAAGTAAGTAGCGAAGAGCTTGCTGCGACTAAAGCATTATCATACTCATGTACTGTCGAAGATTTAAAGTCGTGTAATATATATATTGTTACTGTGCCAACACCCATTGATGAGCATAAACAACCTGACTTAACGCCGTTAATTAAAGCCAGCGAAATGCTGGGTAAAGTCATTAATAAAGGCGATATTGTTATTTATGAATCAACCGTTTATCCAGGTGCTACAGAAGAGTCATGTATCCCTGTTGTCGAGAAATTTTCGGGTTTAACCTTCAATAAAGATTTTTTTGCGGGATACTCCCCTGAACGAATTAATCCAGGCGATAAAGAACATCGGGTGATTAACATTTTAAAAGTTACCTCTGGATCAACGCCTGAAATTGCCGAATTTGTTGACCAGTTATACCGCTCCATCATCATTGCCGGTACACATAAAGCAAGCTCAATAAAAGTGGCAGAAGCGGCAAAGGTTATCGAAAACACCCAGCGTGATGTCAATATCGCATTAATTAATGAGTTATCAATCATTTTTAACAAACTGGGCATTGATACCTTAGAAGTCTTAGAAGCTGCAGGCACTAAATGGAACTTCTTACCATTCCGTCCTGGTTTGGTTGGCGGACACTGTATTGGTGTTGATCCTTACTACTTAACACATAAAGCACAATCTGTCGGATATCACCCTGAGATGATCTTAGCTGGTCGTCGTTTAAATGATGGTATGGGGGCATACGTCGTATCGCAACTTGTTAAGAAAATGCTGAAAAATCGAATTCAAGTTGAAGGGGCTAACGTATTAGTTATGGGCTTAACCTTTAAAGAAAACTGTCCAGATTTACGTAACACCAAAATTGTTGATATCGTTAGCGAGCTAAAAGAATACAACATAAATGTCGATATTACCGATCCTTGGTGCTCAACTGAAGCCGCCGAGCATGAATATGGTTTATCTATTACACAAACTCCAGAAGCGGATAGCTACGATGCAATAATTCTAGCTGTTTCTCATGATGAATTTAAAAAACTAGGTGCGGAAAATATTCGTAAACTAGGTAAAAAGAACCATGTACTTTACGATCTAAAATATTTACTTCCTAAAGATAGTGTTGATATGCGTTTGTAGTGTTAACTCTCTTTTCAAGAAAATACCATTATTGTTATTAGGCATTTACCACCCGATACTGAAATAAATTCAGCATCAGGTGGTATTACGCCAATACACTAAATATAGATATTGAAAGACAGTTTTCCATAAAAATGAGTTCCTACAACAAGGTAGGCAAGTTAAGCATCACTTCTCAGCATATCAAAACAAACCAATATATAAATTAAAGGAAAATTATGTCTCGCTATAACGAAATCAAATTACAGCTGCAAACAGCGCCTAAAAAATGGCTTGTTACCGGAGTAGCTGGATTCATTGGTTCAAACATCCTTGAAAAATTATTAAAGCTTGATCAAACGGTTACTGGGTTAGACAATTTTGCTACCGGACACCAGCACAATCTAGATGAAGTACAGTCAGAAGTTTCGGCTGAGCAATGGGCAAGATTTACCTTTATTAAAGGAGATATCCGAAATTTTGATGATTGTCAAAAAGCAGTTTCAGGCGTTGATTACATCCTTCACCAAGCGGCATTAGGCTCTGTACCACGTTCAATTGCCGATCCAATATTAACTAATTCTGCAAATATTACCGGTTTTGTTAATATGTTAACAGCCGCTAAAGAAGAAAAAGTAAGTACTTTTGTTTACGCTGCATCAAGCTCTACTTATGGCGATCACCCAGCATTACCTAAAGTAGAAGAAAACATAGGTAAACCATTATCACCTTATGCCGTAACAAAATATGTAAACGAGCTATATGCTGACGTGTTCAACAGAACCTATGGTTTGAACGCTACAGGGTTACGATACTTTAACGTTTTTGGTAAACGTCAAGACCCTGATGGCGCTTATGCAGCTGTAATTCCTAAATGGACAGCCGCTATGATCAACAATGAAGATTTATATATCAATGGAGATGGCGAAACTAGCCGAGATTTCTGTTTTGTTGAAAACGCAGTACAAGCAAACATATTAGCCGCCACCGCTGATGATGCAGGTAAAAATCAAGTTTACAACGTTGCTTTAGGCGACAGAACAAGCTTAAACACTTTATTTGATAGTTTAAAAATAGCATTAAAAGCGAACAGTGTGAATTATGATAAATCAGCAATTTATCAAGATTTCAGAGCAGGGGATGTTTTACATTCTCAAGCCGATATCTCTAAAGCTAAAAACTTATTAGGTTTTGAACCTGAATTCAAAATACAACAAGGCATAGATAAAGCGATGCCTTGGTATATTAATTTTTTAACAAAATAGATAATTTTTTAAAAAATACATAAGTAAAGTCCGATTGCATCGGACTTTACATTTTAAATGAAACTCCCGAACATAAACCAGATCGACCAATAAGAACAAGCCCTCAGCCACAACGCCAGTAAAACGTAATCCTAATTGCGTAGCCCGTCATCCTGAACTTGTTTCAGGATCTGTACTTACTTAACAAAGCCCAGATACTGAAATGAATTCAGCATGACGACAAATGTGTAAAGCGAGCACAGTAACCCTGAACAATCCCGTTACTCTTAAGAACCACCGTAACCCTTAAAAATCAGCGTCAGCCTGACATCCCCACCGTCATCCTGAACTCGTTTCAGGATCTGTACTTACTCTACAAAACCCAGATACTGAAATGAATTCAGCATGACGACAAAAGAACTACGTAATTCTGCGTGTATGTTCCGTTATCCAGACACAACCACTGTCAGCCAGACACCACTACCGTCATCCTGATTGTGTAACCCGTCATATTGAACACGACACCGTCATCCTGAACACGACACCGTCATCCTGAACTCGTTTCAGGATCTGAACTTAGAACCCAAAAAACACAAATACCAAAAGAGTATTTTTAATTTTATATGAGAAACCTGACAAAACAATAAAGCTCAACTACAATATTAATGACATGTGAAAATAATGTTAACAAAAGGAGTTGGTATGAATACATTAGTTTATATTTATATATTACAGTCGGTGGATGGTAGCTACCACACTGGCTGCTGTGATGAACTTGGCATTGTGTTAGCGAAATACGATAAATATAACCAACTTCTTTTAGGTACTGAAATAAAGCCCCCAGTCAAACTTGTCCACCAGCAGAAATTTAAAACTGAACAAGAAGCAAGATTGATAGAAAATGAAATTAGAAGGTGGTCTAAAAAACAAAAACAATTTCTTATTAACAATGATTGGCCTGAAATATCTAAATTAGCGAAAAAATTTATTTACTAACCGGGTCGTCAATATGAAACAGCCTCATATTTATATAATGACAAATATAAAAAACACGACACTATACATAGGTGTAACAAGTCAGTTAGTTCAAAGGGTCTATCAACATAAATCTAAACTGACATTAGGCTTCACCAATAAATATAACCTGAATAAATTAGTATATTTTGAGTCATTTGAAACGATGTACGATGCGATAACAAGAGAAAAGCAACTTAAAAACTGGCGAAGGGCCTGGAAGAAAAATTTAATAGAACAAATGAACCCGAATTGGCTAGATCTGAGCAAAGATTTATAAGCCACACAACCCCCGTCATCCTGAACTCGTTTCAGGATCTGCACTTATTCAACAAACCCCAGATACTGAAATAAATTCAGCGTGACGACAAAAGGGCAACGTAACTCTACGTATGAAGCCCGTCAATCAGACCCAGCCACCATCAGCCTGACACCATAAGCCAGAACCCACCACCGTCATCCTGAACTCGTTTCAGGATCTGTACTTACTCAACAAACCCCAGATACTGAAATAAATTCAGCATGACGACAAAAAGGGCAACGTAACTCTACGTATGAAGCCCGTCAATTAGACCCCACCACCGTCATCCTGAACTCGTTTCAGGATCTGTACTTACTCAACAAACCCCAGATACTGAAATGAATTCAGCATGACGACAGAAGGGCAACGTAACTCTAAGTATGTACCCCGTCAAACAGACAGAACCACCGTCACCTGACACCAGCACGATCAGCCAGCCACTAATACCGTCAGCCAAACCCACACCACCGTCATCCTGAACTCGTTTCAGGATCTGTACTTACTCAACAATCCCAGATACTGAAATAAATTCAGCATGACGACAAAAGGGCAAGGTAGCTATACGTATCTACACAGTCAGCCAGACAGAACCACCGTCAACAGACATCAACACTATCAGCCAGCCACCAATACCGTCATCCTGAACTCGTTTCAGGACCTGTATTTACTCAACAAAGCCCAGATACTGAAATAAATTCAGCATGACGAAAAAAGGGCAATACACCTAAACAAGATACTGTAATAAACTCAGCATGAAGCCATCAACATAACGACAAACAGACAACGTGCCCAAACCAGAAATTGACATAAATCCAGTACCATAAGGACAGAACTCTGTTACTCCCACACTTTCCTCTTTTCTGACTAGACAATAGTTAATAACTTGCGTATTATTCTGCGCAATACAGCTTTAACTATCTTGGCCTTATAAATTCACATATTGAGATGTATATATCGTCAAGAAGAAAGCATGCAATTATATTTGTCTGCTGACTATTCCGGCATTAAGATGGCCATAATAATAAAGAGAGAACTGTACGCATTGTTAAGATGTTTTTACAATAAACATCAAAAATTTCAAAACAACACGGCAGTTGACTCACTTAGCGAAGGATTGAATAGACTTACACAATGTTAAAATACTCTAAAAAACTAGTTGTCTCATTATCATTATTGGTCTTGAGTGGTTGTAGTATGATCCCTGGTAGTCATATTGAAGGCGTTGATATAGAGCTTGAAAGGTCAACACTTGAGCAAGACTTATCCAATGTAAACATATCAATTATTGACTCTGCACTTATCTCGCAATTAAAAGATAGTCAGCAAGCGTACACTCAAGCTAAAAAATACACTCCTATTCTTACCGATGATTATGATTATGTACTCGGTATTGGTGATGTGCTATCTATTGGTGTTTGGGACCATCCTGAATTAACTATTCCTGCAGCAGTGCAACGTACTGCTGAATTTGACGGTTTTAGAATTCAAGCTGATGGCACTATTACCTACGCCTATGCTGCCAATGTACCTGCTGCCGGTAAAACCATCAGAGAGTTACATGCGGTACTAGTTAAAAAGCTTAGTCAGGTCATCGAAAAACCACAATTAGATTTAAAAGTAGTTGGTTTTAAAAGCCAGAGAGCCTACGTAACCGGAGAAGTAAAAAATCCCAGTATCTTACCCATAAGTGAAATACCTCTAACCTTAATTGACGCATTAAATCAAGCGGGCGGTTTAAGTCAAAGAGCTGACTGGCGTACTGTTAATTTTACTCGAGATAATAAAACTGAAATTATTAGGATAGATGATTTTTATACAAGAGGCGATATCTCTCAAAATCGTTTACTAAAACATGGAGACATCATTCATGTTAACCGAACAGATAATCAAAAAGTATTTGTATTAGGAGACGTCGCTAAAGCGGGAAGTATCGAAATAAACCGCTACGGTTTAAGCCTTGCAGAGGCCTTAAGCGATGTCGGTGGCTTAAATGAAAAAACAGCAAATGCTAATGGTGTTTTCGTTTTACGTAAACGCCAAGACAACGAAGATGGTGTTATCGCTGATGTTTATCAATTATATGCTCAAAATGTAGTGGCATTCGTGTTAGCAGACCAGTTCAAGTTGGAACCTCGTGATATTGTATATGTAACTACTGCACCTATTGCACGTTGGAATCGTTTAATAAGTCAGCTTGTTCCTACAGTAGAGGCCCTTGAGAGTATTTCAACCATTAAGAATCAAGGTACTATCTTTTAATGGCTATGTTTAACTCTATTTTAGTGGTTTGTGCGGGTAATATTTGCCGCAGCCCAACCGCCGAGTATATCTTGAAAGATAAACTCAATGGCAAGTTAATTAAAGTTGCTTCGGCAGGACTCACCGCTTTAGTCGACAAACCAGCAGAGGCAACGGCACTGGAAATTGCCCGTCAAAATGGTGTTGATTTAACCCCACATCTTGGGCAGCAACTATCGTCAAAATTAATTGCTCAACACAGTTTGATTTTGGTGATGGAAGAACGACATCTTATGGATTTACATTCTCAATACCCAGAAGCACGAGGTAAAGCTTTTCTTCTCGGAAAGTGGATTGGTGATAAAGAAATTCCCGATCCATATCGCAAGAGTCAAGAAGCCTTCGAACATGTGTATCAGTTAATTGAACAGGCCTGTGTCGCCTGGACTAAATATTTATAAAGGACACTCTGTAGTATGAGTATGCAACCAAAAATTCAAACCAACGCAAACCAAGAAACCAAAGGTAATGAAATCGACTTACTGGCTTTATTTGGTAATTTATTAGATCGAAAATGGTTTATCGCAACCGTAACGGCAATGTTTTCGGTGGTTGGTGTAGCCATTGCTGTGCTTTCACCCTCAGTCTATCAAGCAACGGCAATGATCCAAGTTGAAGAGAGCAGTCCGTCTGTGCCTGGGCTTGATGATATGGCTAGTATGTTTGAAGGAACTTCTGAAGCCATAACTGAAATTGAATTACTAAAATCACGTACAGTATTGGGTCAGGCAACCGACACTTTAAAACTAGACACGATTATAGAACCTAAATTCCTCCCATTAATTGGTGGTTATTTTTATCGTAAGTTTACGCCCAAAAGCGTGAATGAATTAGCTGAACCAATGTTTGGTGCCAGTAGTTATGCCTGGGGTGGTGAAAAACTTGATCTATTTAGCTTTGAAGTGCCTTCATCTCTGATTGGTCAAGAGTTTGAGCTAGTAGCAGGTAAACAACAAAGCTTTATGTTATTTACTGAGGATGGCGAACAGGTTATTTCAGGAAAAGTCGGCGCGGAAATAAGTAATAGTCTTTACAAAATAACTGTACGTACACTGAATGCGCGCCCAGGAACACGATTTACTTTAACCAAAAACCACCGTTTAAGTACAATATTAAAGTTACAAAGAGCAATCGGCGCATCAGAAAAAGGCAAAAAATCAGGTATTATTAATCTAAGTTACCAACATCAAGATCCGGGTCATGCTGAAGTGGTGTTAAATTATATCGCCGACTTTTACGTGCGCCAAAATGTTGAGAGAAACTCTGTTGAAGCAAAAAAGTCACTCGATTTTTTAAGAATTCAACTACCTCAGATAAAAAAAGACCTCGAACAAGCTGAAACACGTTTTAATGATTTTCAAAAGGCCCAAGAATCAGTCAATATTACCCTAGAAACTCAAGGGGTACTTGAACAAATTGTTGAGCTTGAATCAACATTACAAGAGTTAGAGTTGAAAAGATTACAAGTCTCACTTAAATTCAAACGACAACATCCTAATTATCAAGCGATACTCAGTCAAATTAAATCAATTAACGATCAAAAAAGTAAGCTCAGTTCAAAGGTTAAGGCTTTGCCTGAGACTCAACAAGCTTTGTTGAGCTTGATGCGTGACGTTGAAGTGGGTAACGAAATTTACATGTTGCTATTGGCTAAAACCCAAGAGTTAGACATTGTGCGTGCAGGCACTGTTGGTAACGTGCGTCTAGTAGACCGTGCGGAAGTAGATCGCACTGAACCAGTCAAGCCTAAAAAAGCATTAATGGCGATTGTTGCAACCTTATTGGGTGGGTTTCTTGCCATAGTTATTGTATTAATTCAAAAAGCACTAAATAAAGGTGTTGAAGACCCTACTGAGATTGAAGCTATAGGTCTTCCTGTTTATGCGAGTGTGCCGTTTTCAACGAATCAAGATCAGCTTACAGGCTTAACTAAAGGCTCAAGTAGAAGTAAAAAGAACAAAGTTCTTAAAAACAAAAATGTACTCGCAATAGAAAACCCTGCAGATCTATCAATAGAAGCATTACGCAGTTTACGAACCAGTTTACATTTTGCCATGATGGAAGCTAAGAATAATGTTATCGCTATTTCTGGACCTTCACCAGGTGTAGGTAAGTCTTTTATTTCAGCAAATTTAGGCGCTATACTTGCTCAAAGTGGTCAAAAGGTTTTAGTAGTAGATGCAGATATGCGCAAGGGCTATTTACAAAAACAATTTGGCTTACCGTGGGAAAATGGTTTATCTGATTATTTATCAGGGCAACAAACACTTGAACAAGTTACAAAGTCTACGAATGTTGAAGGTTTAAGCATAATTACTCGTGGTCAAGTACCGCCAAATCCTTCAGAATTACTTATGCATGAAAATTTCAGTAACTTAATTACAGAAATAAAAGCCATATACGACATCATTATTATTGATACCCCTCCTATTCTAGCGGTAACTGACCCTGCCATTGTCGGCGGACACGCAGGTACCATGTTACTGATCACACGTTATGGTCAAAACGGTATTAAAGAAATAGATTACGCACGTCAACGGTTTGAACAGAACGGAATTGATGTTAAAGGTGTCGTATTTAATGGCGTAGTTAAAAAAGCAAGTAATGCCTACGGGTATTACGGTCACTACAACTACGAATATAAATCAAATAAATAACCAAATAATTAACGGTAAATAGTATAGCTTGGAATATATGAGACTTTCAGTTAATGCAACATTAACTATTCTGAGAGTTATCCTAAATTTAGATCTGTACTTATTTTATTTAGATCTGTACTTATTTTATTTAGATTCTTATTCAAAGTGTGACTCAATAAGAATCTAAATAAAGAACATAAAATACTTTGGTCTAGTACTGAAGCTTCAATAAATAAGTTTAATAATGAAAAATAAAGTAAAAGTTTTATCTGTATTTGGTACACGCCCTGAAGCGATTAAAATGGCACCCCTCGTACATGCACTTGCAAGTGACAATCGTTTCGATGCCAAAGTATGTGTTACTGCGCAGCATCGAGAAATGTTAGACCAAGTATTAGACTTGTTTAAAATTACACCTGATTACGATTTGAACCTCATGAAAGCAGGGCAAACCTTACCCGAAGTTACAAGTCGTATAATACTTGAATTAACGCCAGTGTTAAAAGAATTCAAACCCGATGTGGTTTTAGTACATGGCGACACTGCTACTACTTTTGCCGCGACGCTCGCAGCATATTACGAACAAATTGCTGTTGGACATGTTGAAGCGGGCCTGAGAACGGGCGATATATATTCTCCTTGGCCTGAAGAGGGCAATCGTAAATTAACAGGCGCTTTAACTAAGTATCATTTTGCCCCAACAGCAACATCGCAACAAAATTTGTTAAATGAAAATTACGACGCAAGTAGTATTCATGTGACAGGAAATACGGTTATAGACGCTTTACTCCACGTAAAACAACAAATTGAAAATGACCATGACTTAAGTGATACCTTAGCTTCACAATTTCCAATGCTTGATAAAAGTAAAAAACTAATATTAGTAACGGGTCATCGCCGTGAAAGTTTTGGTGGTGGTTTTGAGCGTATTTGTGAAGCGCTCGCCATAACAGCTAAAGCTCACCCTGATTGTCAAATTCTATACCCAGTTCATTTGAACCCTAACGTTCAAGAGCCAGTAAAGCGTATTTTAAAAGATGTAGACAATGTGTATTTAATTGAACCACAGCAATATTTACCTTTTGTCTACCTTATGAATCAATCGCATATTATCTTAACAGACTCGGGTGGAATTCAAGAAGAAGCGCCAAGTTTGGGTAAGCCGGTATTAGTTATGCGTAATACCACCGAACGTCCAGAGGCAGTTGCTTCAGGAACAGTTAAATTAGTGGGTACCGATGTCGAGAAGATCACCGCAGAATTGAACATATTACTCACTGATAGTGCAGCATACGATAAAATGAGCTTTGCCCATAACCCTTATGGCGATGGTAATGCATGTCAAAGGGTTTGCGATATTTTAGCTCAAGGCAAATAATCCATCTAAGAAGAATACGAGTAATATTATTAATTATAATATTTTAAATAGAACACCGTAATAAATAACTCATTACACATAAATGGTAAAATATAATTACCTGAAGGGAAATCAAGTGTCGTTCAATACAATATCAGTCATAGGTTTAGGTTACATAGGCTTACCTACAGCAGCTATGTTCGCATCACGTAAAATTAAAGTTATCGGTGTTGATGTAAATCAGCATGCAGTTGATACCATTAACCGTGGACAAATACACATAGTAGAGCCTGATTTAGATATGTTAGTTCACGCAGCGGTAACAGAGGGCTTTTTAAAAGCGGTAACAACCCCTGAGCCAGCGGATGCTTTTTTAATTGCTGTACCAACACCATTTAAAGCTTCTAAATCTAAAGAAAGCGGCACTGAAATACCTGAACCTGATTTAACATACATAAAATCTGCCGCTAAGGCGATAGCCGTTGTGTTAAAGAAAGGTGACTTAGTCATCCTTGAATCTACTTCTCCTGTAGGCGCTACAGAGCAGATGGCTGAGTGGCTTGCTGAAGCAAGGAGTGACTTGAGCTTTCCACAACAAGCAGGGGAAACGGCAGATGTTAATGTTGCTCATTGCCCTGAACGAGTTCTTCCTGGTCATGTTGTTCGTGAGTTAGTGGATAACGATCGTGTAATTGGTGGAATGACTGCGAAGTGTTCAGAACGCGCAATTGAGCTATACAAAGCGTTTGTTAAGGGTGAGTGTGTTACCACCAACGCACGTACCGCTGAAATGGCAAAACTTACCGAAAACTCTTGCCGTGATGTACAAATTGCCTTTGCAAATGAATTATCAATTATTTGTGACAAACTAGATATTGATGTTTGGGAGCTTATCTCTTTAGCAAATCGCCACCCACGTATTAATATTTTACAACCTGGACCGGGTGTTGGCGGACATTGTATCGCTGTAGATCCTTGGTTTATTGTTTCAAAAACACCCGAGCAAGCCCAGCTTATCCATACTGCTCGTAAAGTAAATGATGCAAAACCTGAATGGGTAATCAATAAAGTCAAATTGGCTATTGCAGATTTTTTACAAGCGAATCCAAATAAAACCGTAAAAGAAGTTACTGTTGCTTGTTATGGCTTAGCATTTAAGCCAAATATTGATGATTTGCGTGAAAGCCCCGCACTTGAAATAACGAAACATATTGCTAATTTTCATGCCGGAACTGTAATCGCAGTTGAACCAAATATTAATCAATTACCTTATCAATTAGAAAATATTGAACTCCTTTCTTTAGATGGTGCTATTAATTCTGCTGATGTACATGTTTTGCTCGTAGACCATACAGAGTTTAAATCACTATCTGTAACTGCCGATTATATAGTTGACACTAAAGGGATATGGTGAAAGCTTTAATAAATTTTGAAAAATTGAATGTTGTTATTGCTACAGGCATGCCTGGGGCCTATAAAGTTATTGTATTTTTATTAATTGAAATACTCTTGGGGGCAATTGTGCTAGGGCAAACAGCTTCACTTTTCTCAATGGCCCAAATACTAGCTTTCTTTACTGCAATAGGTTGGTCTTCGCTTATTTTAGTTCGGTTACCCAAATTGAACGTTAGAAAGGCGTTGGTAGAAGAGTTCAATTCTTTATTTTCAATGGGGATGATTGTTTATTGTGGACTACTACCGGTTATATTATTAGTGGGTTACTATTTTTTTTCCTTAGAGATGACTGTTGAATTTATAGCACTTAGTATAGCTTGGTCGCTCTACCAATTCCCTCGTCATTATCTGTTGTCCTTGAAGGATTACTTTAAATTAATTGTATTAGATTTACTTATTCTCGTATTTACATTGGCGTTAATTTTGGGCACCCAAAATCCTATTTTATCAATTTCAATACCATTTATTATAAGCTCATTAGTTGCTATATACTTAATTAATCGATTTAGTGGTGCTTGTATTCGCCTAAAACTACCTGAGAGGAAAGGTATTGAATTTGGTTTTAATAACTTTTTAAGTGGTGGTTTAGTGTTAAGCATAATTCCAACAGCCCAGTACTTAGTTGATGCTGAGTTTGCAGGGTTAATATCGCTTTTTATTGCGGTAACTGCAGTGTCATTATTAATACCTAGAGCTATTTCTTTAAGTCAACTACCTCAATTAGCTAAACTTGGTCATGACAGATTGGCGTTATTAAAAATGTCCCAAGGAATGCATTGTCAAATTTCTTTGTTTAATTGGATCACCTTAGGGCTAAATATATTAATAGCTTTTATTTTGTCGCTTTATTTAACTGGAAAAATTTATCCAATCGAAATCGTTTCAATGTGCTTGATCCTTACAGCAACTTTTTTTGGAAATAAAACATTAGTATATTTCAATTTACTAATGGTTAACGAGAGTAGCCATAAATTGTTAGTAATTACAATTAAGATTGCAGTGATATACTTCTGTGGTTTAGTTTCGATTGTACTTGTTGGCAGTCAATTTTCATTTTTAGCTCTAACAATAATATTTTTATTTTGTAATATATATCGCTTTACTTTGGCTAAGAAAATGGTGGGAGAATTACTATGTCAGTAACTAATTTATACCGAATTGGGAATTGGTTACATCGTCATCATGTACCATTTGCGGCAACCTTTTTTAAGGCTTTAATCAGACTTTTTTTTAACTGTGCTGTTGATCCTAGTACACAAATAGGTAAGGGTACATTTTTTGCTTATGGGGGAATCGCTGTGGTTGTGCATAAAAATGCAATAATCGGTGAGAATGTCACTATATCGCAATCTGTAACTATAGGGGGGCGTTCAAATCAAAACGGCGTCCCTGTCATAGGTGATGATGTTTACATTGGTGCAGGTGCTATTGTGATAGGGAAAATAACTATTGGCAACAATGCTGTTATTGGAGCAGGGGCTGTGGTAATTAAGGATGTTGAAATTGGTGAAGTATGTGCTGGTGTCCCTGCGAGATCGATTAGTAAATGAAAATAAATGGTTATAGCCTTATTTCACCAATTTCGATTTTAATCATTACCTTTTTGATAATGTTATTGTCTACGCTGGATAATCCGATGAATTGGACATCAAAATATGACTGGAGTGGAAATTTTAATTATACCATCTTTATCTGTTATATATTTTTCATAATTTTAGGTGTTTTTTGTGGGAATATCTTTAACAGAAACCTGTATAATAGTAATAGTGAAATATCTTTCGATTTAAAAGAAAATACAGTTTTATTTATGTTCTTTGTTGCCTGTGTGTTTCAGTTTGCAAAGTTTGTAAACATCGGTGACATACCTTTGTTGGGTGATCCATCGAGCAGATATAACTTAACATTAGGTGGCTTTGAAGATTATCCTTCTAGATTGTTAGCCCCTTTATCTGCTGTTATTTTTTTGTTGTATTTAAAAAACAAGAAAAATATCTATTTAGCGTTTGTTCTCGTAGGTTTTACTGCAAATCTAATGTTGTTGCAGCGACAAGAGATTTTAAATTTAGTTTTAAGTTGTTTAATTATATCTTTTTTTGCAAAAAAAGTAAGTTTACCAAAAGTTTTTTTACTAGGTGTTTTTACTTTTATTTCTCTGTATGTATTGATAGGTGTCGGCGCTATATTGAGGTTCGGCGCTGATAACTTACTTTCAAATGTTAATTTATTCTTGTTACCTTTATATGTACTTCATGCCGATTTGACAACTGCTATTATATTTGGACAAAGTGTTGCGGAGACATTAGGCGATAAAATGTTGAATGGTGGTTATGCGTTTGGTTCATATATTTCTATCTTTATACCTGGTTATACAGACCATGGAGCGGAGTTAATTAGAAAAGAGTTTACCAATAGTACTACTGCCCAATCATTAGGCATACCATTTGCTTACTTTGTTGATTTTGGGTATAGCTCTTTGGTTGTATTAGCCTTTGCAAAAGGATTTGTACTTCAATATTTCTATAACAAGTCCCGGTTTGATAAAAAACTGTCAAGTATTTTATTCTACATAATCATATATCTAAATGCATTGTGGGCTTTAAGGGGAGGGACAATAATTATAACTCCAATATGTTTATATTTAGGGCTATGTATTATTTTTGCAAAGCAAAGACAATATATAAAAAATACAATTATGTTTAGCGATCTTATTAAGATAATGTTTGTTTTTAGTCTGATTATATCAACTACAGCTTTACTGATTAGAATTTAAGCCCTAATTTACTAATTTATATATAAATATTACAAATTGTGCGTTAGATGATTTTTCAAAAAAAAATCCCTACAGTGTACTTTATTATCTTTTTGGACTGTTAGATTGCAGGAATAGCGACATGATTCATAGAATAGCGTGTTTTTTAGTTAACCTTTGTTTTCTCAAAGGCCTATCCTCCCGATTATTACGTTGTTTAGGTTGTGATATTCCTAAAAGTGTGCAGCGGGGAAGTGGGGTCAGGTTACCTCATGGTGGACTTGGTGTTGTTTTACATCCATCAACAATTATTGGCGATAATGTATCAATATACCAACAAGTTACAATTGGTAGATCTGATATTTGGAATTGCTTACCCAGTGAGAATTTCAAAGGCGTTGTTATTAAAGATGGCGCTATTTTATGTGCTGGAGCCAAAATAGTAACGGCTACGTCATTAGTTGTAGGTAATGGTACTATTGTAGGAGCTAACTCTGTATTAACCCAGAGTACAGGTGATAACGAAGTTTGGGCTGGTATACCTGCCGTTAAAATTAAATAGGGTGATTTGTGATAAAAGATTTTTTGTGGTTTGTAATAAAAGATAATATCGTTATAAATTTTGTTTATATTAAAATTTTTCCGTTTTTTTTTACAAAGAAAAATATAACTAACAGTTCCATAAAAACGGTTTTTACAACTAAAGAAGAACTTAAACAAAGAAGTCAACCGAAGGGGTTATATTTGAAAGGCTTTACCAGTGGAACTACTAACAGCCCTTTAACAGTGTACAGGTCGTTTGTTTCGATATTACTGGAAGAGTATATTTTTAAAACGTACACACATAAAAATGGCGTACCACTTTCTTCAAATATTGCGGTGATTCGGGGGGATATGATTAAGGATGTGAATGATCTTACTTCTCCTTATTGGATTGTTAAACCATTCACACGACGTTTGGTCATGTCATCATTTCATTTATCTCCGGAGTCTATTCCTTTCTACTTAGATAAATTACAAGAATTTAAGCCTGATATGATCATGGCTTATCCAAGCTCTATTACACTAATAGCACGCGAAGCAATTAAGATTGGATGGTCGTTAGATTGGGATTTTAAGGGGGTTTTTACTAGTAGCGAAACTTTCTCTCCTGAGGATAAAAAATTAGTAGAACAAGTTTTTGGTCATGTGTTTGATCATTATGGACAAGCCGAAAGAGTGGCAGTACTGCAGTCTTGTTCACTAGGTAATTATCATGTCAGGGTTGATTATTCTAAAGTTGAATTTGAAAAAGATGAGGATGGTTTAAAGATAGTTGGAACAAATTATTATAATAGTGCAATGCCAATTGAGCGCTATGATACTGGTGATTATGTAAAAGGCTATGAGTCGTCGAAAGTATGTGAATGTGGAAATAACTCACCGTATGTGACGCAAATAATTGGCCGTGATGATGATTACATACTGTTGACAGATGGCCGAAAAGTTGGCCGCTTAGATGTTGCATTTAAAGATATAGAAGGATTGTTTGCGTGCCAAATTGAACAAACTAGTTACCAAAAAATACTGGTTAAATATGTTTGTGAAGAAGGAATTAACTCACACATTGTATCTGAAAGTATTTTACTGAATTTACAATTAAGACTGGGATCAACAATTCACATAGAGTGTCACTCTGTTTTATCCATACCGCGTACTAAGGCGGGAAAGTTTAAATCTGTTATAAGAGCAAATGGATTATAATGCGGAAAAAGTTAAATATAATGTTAGGTACAGCACCTGATGGAAATGGCGGTATTGCAACCGTAGTTAATGGCCTTATCAAGGACGGTTTCTTTAGGGACAATAGAGTTACATATCTATCAACGCATGTTAGTTATAAATCAAAACTAGGAGCGTTTATAAAGTTTTCTGGTGTTTGTATTAATTTTTTATATCTGAATGTTATTTGTAATGTACAGGTTGTACATATTCACATGGCTTCGCGTGGGAGCTATGCTAGAAAATCGGTGATAATTCGACTTGCTAGTTTATTTCGAAATAAGATCATTATTCATTTACATGGTGCTGAATTTAAAGAATTTTACTCTGATGAATGCTCCTATTCGAAGCAGAAAAACATACGGAATTCATTCAATCTTTCAGATAAGATTATTGTGCTTTCTACTCAATGGCGTGATTGGGTCAGAACAATAGTTGAAGAAAAATATAAAGTTTGTGTTGTTTATAACGCTGTACCTGAAGTCGTATTACCTTGCAAAAAATTACAGCAAGAAAATATTCTCTTTTTAGGGAGATTAGGGCAACGTAAAGGAGTAGAAGATCTCATTAATGCCTTTGCAAAAGTCGCCAGTAAATTTCCCAATTCTCAATTGCAACTTGGCGGTGATGGTGATTTAACGAAATACCAAACACAAGTATCTTCCTTAGGCTTAGTGAACCAAGTAACTTTTCTTGGTTGGGTTTCAGGAGAAACAAAAAATCAATGTTTAGCTGATGCTACCATTTATTGTTTACCAAGTTATAACGAAGGTTTTCCTATGGGGATATTGGAAGCAATGTCTGCTGGTGTCGCTGTGGTAGCGTCAAAGGCGGGTGGAATTCCGGATGCAATAACCGATCAAATTGACGGGCTGTTAATTGATGCCGGTGATGTTGACTCCCTAGCAGAGGCCTTAATAACAATGTTAGAAGACTCAGATAAGAGATGTAAACTTTCAGCTTCAGCAAAAGAAAAGTACCAGCTAAATTTTTGCCCTGAGGTGATCGTTCCACAATTGGAAGCTATTTATCAAGAATTATTGAGTAAGCCGAAATGAGTCGTTCTTTAAAAAAAATTACTGAAAAAATTTTGAGCAGTGCACAAAAGAATGATTTTGCAGGACAAGATCCATTTGACGGTTTAAATAGTCGATTTTTTTCTTGGTTTCCAAAACTAAAAAAGGGACTCGTTGGGCTTGTTTGGACTCAAGTAAATAAACGTTCTATTATCAATTT
The DNA here is from genome assembly GCF_014076785.1 of Colwellia sp. MB3u-55. Taxonomy (NCBI): domain Bacteria; kingdom Pseudomonadati; phylum Pseudomonadota; class Gammaproteobacteria; order Alteromonadales; family Colwelliaceae; genus Colwellia; species Colwellia sp. MB3u-55. The sequence continues at coordinate 102,032 of NZ_JACGUS010000122.1, read as the reverse complement.
AAGGTCAAGTTTGGGTATACCAATGGGTCGGAATCCTAAAGGTATTGGTCTGTTTATTTTGGGGTTGTTAGAAGATTATCAACGTACAAAAGACACTGGATATTTAAATGAAGCAGTTTCATTAGCTGATTGGTTGCTTGCTGAGCAAAGCGATAAAAGTCAATGGAAGCATGCTTGCTGGGGCTATCACTTCGACTGGAATGCTCGTGCTTTCTTTGTGCCAAAAGGTAAGCCAAATATTATTACTACAATATATGTAGCTCAAGCCCTATATGCTTTAAGTCAAGTTACGAGAAATGAAAAATATCGTGAACCTGCTTTAGATGCTGCGCACTTTATTGTGAATACTTTGCATTGCCAGCATGACGGGCGTGAATTTTTTGCTTATATTCCAGGAGAAACAGCTTTTGTACACAACGCCAGTTTATGGGGGGCGGCATGGGTCGGCTTCGTGGCTAACATAACTGATAATGAAAAATACAAAGAAATAGCTTTAACCGTTGCTCATCAATCTATTAAAGAACAAGGTAGTGATGGTTCATGGGTTTATGGTTCTCGGCATCACCATCAATTTATTGATGGTTTTCACACAGGTTATAATCTTGAAGCGCTTGATGTTCTTCGTAAAGCATTGCAGACAAAAGAGTTTGATTCTGCAATTGATAAAGGACTAGCTTTTTACAAGTTGCATTTATTTGACGACGATGGCACTGCAAAATATTACAGTAATAATAAATACCCTCTTGATATGCATTGTGTATCACAGGCAATTTTTACGTTGCTGCGTGTTGGAGGAACATCAGAGTGTTTACTGCTGGTTGATAAAATAATTAATAAATCTATTACAAGCATGTATCTTCCTGCAAGCGGAAATTTTGTTTACCAGAAACAGAAGCACTTCACCAATAAAATAAACTACATACGCTGGACTCAGTCATGGGTTTATTATTCTTTTGCATATTACAATAATTTTACAGCTAAACAGGTTAAACTAGCTGAATTTGAACGAAGTAAGGCTAATTAAGTGAAACGCATTAAATTTTTAGGTGCACCAATGGACTCGGGCACCATGGTTGATACCGTAAAGTACATCGAGACTAAACTAATTAGTAAGGTGTTTTTGCAACATGTAGTGGTGAATGTTGCTAAATTAGTTCATATGCAGAACGATACAGTATTGCGTGAGTCGGTTAAAGCTTGTGATTTGATAAATATTGATGGGATGGGGGTTGTTTTAGGTGCACGATTCTGTGGTCACTATATTCCTGAACGTGTCGCAGGAGTAGATCTATTTCATAATTTACTAGAAATGAGTGCAAAGCGTGATTTCCCTGTGTTTTTATTAGGTGCTGATCAAGAGATTGTTGAGAAAACAGCTAAAAATGTAGAGGCTCTTTATCCTAATTTAAAAATTGCTGGGATTCATCATGGTTACTTTTGGGATGATGAGGAAGCCGTGGTGAATAAAATACGCGAATCTGGTGCAAAATTATTATTTGTTGCAATTACATCTCCTAAAAAGGAGAATTTTATCAATAAATGGCAAGATAAGTTAGGTGTTGATTTTGTAATGGGAGTTGGAGGAACATTTGATGTTGTTGCAGGCAAAGTTAAGCGAGCGCCGGTCTGGATGCAAAATTATGGTCTAGAATGGCTGTACCGTGTTATTCAAGAACCAGGACGTATGTGGAAGAGGTACTTAATTACTAATTCTAAATTCGCCTATTTACTGTTCAAAGAGAAACTTAACTTCAAGTAAGTAGTGAACGACAAAGTTTTACCGCTTACAAATAAATTTAACTGATAAGATTTTATTTACACCAACCAAAATTGTCAACCTAGAGAAAATAATGAAACATAATGTACAAGGGATTTTACAAAGTAATCAAACTGTTGTTTCATTAATACAGCGAGTGTTTGATATGTTCTTCATCATAATTAGTTTATATTTTGTGATGAATTATTTTAAATTAGACTGGAGCTTACAACAAAGCGCAATGGCTGCCATAGCCGTAACATTATTCAACTTTTCGAGTGGCTTTGGTGATTTATACATCTCATGGCGAGGTCTCTCACCTTTTAAAGAAATGAAAAAAGTTACAGTGCATTTGTTCATTTCAGCAGGTATTATTTTTATATGTGCGACTTTTCTAACACCACAGTATCCAATAGATACACCACTAATGCTAATGTGGTTTGTTACGACTTTACTATTACTAATTACTTATCGTATCGTATTAAGGCTACTCTTATCGACTTTGCGTAGTAACGGATTTAATACTCGTTCTTTTGTTATTGCTGGTGCAGGACAGCTTGGTCAAAAGTTGGTTAGTAAAGTCACATCAAATCAGGCTTTAGGTTTGGTTTTTAAAGGTTATTATGATGATAGCAACCGAGTTGGAAAAAGTGACGCCGTATCAATAGATGGTGACTTGGAGCAATTGGTTAAGGATTGTAAAAATGGGTTAACTGACCGAGTTTATATTACATTACCTATGCGCGCTGAAAAACGAATAAAATGGCTAATGAAAGAACTCGCAGATTCTACTGCTTCGGTTTATTTAGTCCCAGATGTTTTTATGTTTGAACTTTTACATGCCAGAAGTGATGTTGTTGCCGGTATTCCTACTATTAGTATTTACGATTCCCCCCTAGATGGTAGTAATAAGATAATTAAGCGAGTCGAAGATGTTGTATTATCAAGTATAATTTTACTTTTAATCACACCTGTACTTATTTGTATTAGTATTGCTGTGAAATTGTCCTCGCCTGGTCCTATTCTTTTTAAACAAAATCGCTATGGAGTAGACGGAACAGCAATAAAAGTATGGAAATTTCGTTCTATGACTGTAATGGAAGATGGTAAAAAAGTTACTCAGGCTAAAAAGAATGATATTCGTTTAACCTCAATTGGGAGGTTTATTCGTTCAACCTCATTAGATGAGTTACCGCAATTTTTTAATGTGCTACAAGGGCGAATGTCGATAGTGGGCCCTCGTCCTCATGCAGTAACGCATAATGAGGAATATAGAACAATTATAAACGGTTATATGCTTAGGCATAAGGTTAAACCTGGAATTACTGGTTGGGCACAAGTTAATGGCTGGCGTGGTGAAACAGATACTTTAGAAAAAATGGAGAAACGTGTCGAGTTTGATCTTGATTACATCCAAAATTGGTCGCTTATTTTTGATATTAAAATAATTGTAGCAACTATATTTAAAGGTTTCATTGATAAGAATGCGTATTAGATAAAATGTCATTAAAGATTGTGACGATGGCTTATGTTTACCTATGAGTGTTATGCACAAGGTAATTAAGGACTTTATAATAATGAAAAAAGTTTTACTCTGTTTTGTGATAACAATTGCATGCTTAGATACTTATGCTGATGACCTTGTTGAAAACAACAAAGTAACAAATACATTTTCTATGCAGGCTTTTACTGGAGTATTTAATACTCCTAACTCCAGTGTTATTAATTATGGTAATTTTGACTTTAGTTATAGCGATAATTACTACAATCAAGGTAATGTTGAAAATGCAAAAAATGGTTTTGAGATTGCAACTGATTTAAAGTTCGGTTTAGGTTTATTACCTGGGCTTGAGGTTGTTGGTCGTTTAGCTACACAAAAGTGGACTTGTAATTCATATACTGAACAGTATTGTCGTTTTACCTTTCGTGATCTATCAGGCTCGTTCAAATATCAAATACCTTTTGTTCCTAAAAGCTGGTTTGATTTAGCTATAGGTGGACAAGATGTTGGTGGTTCTATAGTTTTATCAGAAGCTTATTATGGTGTTGCTTCAAAAAACATAAGTTTAAATGATTTAGGCAACATTAGAATTAGTCTTGGTTATTCGAGTTCTGACAATGCGCTTAACTTTATGAATGGAGGTTTTGGCTCTATTGAATATCAACCCTTTGAGTTAATGCAAGTTGCCGCTGAATATGATGCTAACGCAGTGAACGTTGGCGTTAAACTCTTTGTACCTAAAGAATGGTTACCAACAGGTTGGAGAGTTTCGGCCGGCGCCCAGCTTTATTCTAGCGAGAGTGAGCACAACGAAAAGAGTAATTGGTTTAGTTTTGATCTAAGTATTCCCTTAGGTACAACCACGCCTAGCCCAAGTTCACAAACCGTTGCTAATAATGCAACGAAACTCGTAAGTATGCATACGAATCAAAGACAAAAGAGAAACCCTTCCTCAGCCATAGCCCCTGAATTGGTTATTAGCGAAAACTTGTTAACAGAATCTTCTGAACAAGAATTGAGCCGTAAAAGTTATGCCGAAGCTACTGAAATTAACTATAATAAAGTTAACCTTCAGAGCATCGAAAATTTTGCGAAATATGTAACTGATTATGGGTTTGAATCGGTAAGTATTGGCTTAAATCAATATGATAATGGTTTGATTGTTGAGTTTGAAAATAATTTATACAACCGTAATGAAGATGACGCCATTAATGTTATGGCGCGTTTAATAAGTCAGAAATTACCGGTTAATACCGAACTTAACTTGCTAAATTATGGTTTAGTGGTAAAAACCGTAAATATAGAACCCACAAAAAACGCAGTACTCGATATACAACCAAAGGAAAAGGATGGTTCAGAAAATTATTTATTGGATTTATTATCCAGAAATAATAAATGGTTAGTTAACAATGCCTCTAGCGCTTATTTTACACCGAGAATAACCCTAGCACCTGCTATATCATCATTAGTAGGTACCGAATATGGCGCTTTTGATTATCAAGTTGTTGCGAGCATAAACCCTCAAATATCTATTTGGCCTGGTGCAGTAGTTGATATACGTTACATGAGTAAAACATTATTGCACTCAGATGATTTTGAAGGTGAGCAATATATTAATAGGCAGTTTAGTATAATTAAAGGTATTGACCGACGTTTAATACATCAAACATTTTCTTTACCATTAAATATATTTACACAGTTTTCGTTTGGTCGAATATATGGCAATGCGGATGGTTTACTTAATGAAACACGTTATGTAACTGATAATGGTAATCATCGTTTTGGCCTTCTAATAGGTGACTTTGAGGATAAGCAGATTGGAAACCGTGCACAAGTAATTCACCAACCTAAGTTAGTTAAGTATCGTTTTCGTTACAGACCTCTTAATTGGGACCTAGAAGTAACTGCAGGGGAATATTGGAAAGGTGATAAAGGGTTTACGTTAAAGTCATCACATTGGTTTGGTAACGCACAAATTAACGTACAATACAATCGAACTAAGTTTGATGAAATAGATGGTGGTGAAGAAGAAGACTTTTTCGCTATTGGTTTTTCTATTCCACTAAATTTTGGAAAGTCGATGAACCCAAGATATGGCTTCCAAATAAAAGGCATTGAACAATGGAATTACAGTGTAAAAACCTCTTTGACGGATAAAAATACGGGGAATACTATTAAAACAGGGTTTGCCACAGAGCCAGCGCTTTACCATAACCTTAATCAAGCATACTTTAACCGTGATAGGTTTTAGTATGGTATAGGCTGTTGAATGCGCAGGATTTATTAGGGGTTCATAAATATGCCTAGTTATTTATATTTGAATAAACTAGGCATTAAAATAATAAGATGAGCGGCATAAATAAGAAAAATCAACACTTTGTAAAATTTAGCATAACATAAATTAATATTACTTGGCACCAAATGATAAAGTAAATGGTATTGTTAGGAATAGTTGACCTCATATTTCATTTAATTGTTAGTAAGCGTATAGTTAACGGTATCTGCTGTTAGCGCTTGATCTCTGGTATGTTATTTACACACTTAATTAGGAGATAAACATAGGAATTACCAGTAGCCAAGAACAATGGCAAACCCTCATTGATGATCAACAAAATCCTTTAGCTGATTTATCGCAAAGGTGAAATTGATTTTATATTCATAAACTCTATTGTTTTTAAGCTTCTTTATTTTTCTTTTTGCATCATGGATCGCAGAAGCTGCAAGGTTTTTAGTTAATAGCTTCGCGTGTAGGTCTTGTAAAACACCTTCAACAGAAACACTAGAGTAATTTTCAATATTGAGGCTACTTTTCAATACTTTGTAATCTTCTTCAACACCCCAGCGCTGGAAATATAAATCAGCAAAAAGAGCTGTAGGATAAGTTTGTAGATCTGTTAATGATGATACCAAAAATTCTGGCTCACCTGGTAGGTCAACTCGCACTAATCTTAAACGTAGTGATCCAGTCGATATTTTATCTTTTCTACATCATTGAGGAGACTTCTCGATACAAGGAAAATCAATGATATTACTATATTTCCCACTTGCTAAAAAGGCGTTAACAACATTAGAGCTTTTAACAATACACATGCAGAAATCAACATTTTTTAACTTATGATATTTATAAAACCAAACGGCAGGATAACCTCTGTCATAAACGACTAAGTCAGCGGTTTGGGTCTTATTTAAATGCTTTAGCGCCATTTCACGCTCTCCTGTTGAATGGCTTTCTATCTGTAAATCTAGGGTCATATTATTCTTAACATCATAAAGTTGAGAAAGACGAACATGAGGCATAGCAGCATGTGAACGAGCCATTAACCGCTAACAGTCTATGGCCTTGCCATTTATCAATGGTTGCAATGTCATAGAACGTTTGAACTAGATCATCGTTTAACTCAATAAATGCTTGATGGGAGAGTTTCATTCTGGCTTTACAAAAAGCAGCGGTGCTGACTGATTTTGTTGAAAAGTAGTTATCATCGATAACATTGAAAAACCGAACGAGTTCGGCTTGAATTGAACCATTAAGCGCATTCAACATAAAACTCATTAAACGAGTAAAAGTTGGCGTACGATTTCGAGTGAAATCTGTAGGTTTTTTACGGTGATTTTCTAAAAATTCAGGTGAATGAATTTTATTGGTTGGTTTTTGTACTATTTGAATTAAATACTGAACAGCGCATTGGTGATTTCCCTCTATTTTTAATTCATAGATAAGTTATCAACTAGGTAACTTATTGTAAATGAATAAATTAAGCTTAAGTTAATGACATTGATGTGAGCATAATGGCATTGAAAGTGTAGTAAAGACCGCCTTAATGCCAGCAACTCCTATACCAAAAAGTATTGCGACGCCCAGCTAACTCAGCCAAATTATTTCGTATAAATACCATTTTGGCTTACCGTTATACCGCCAAGAAACGATGTTTAGTGATATTGGCATTTTATTAATTTATCAAACGATGTCGAGCTGGATGCTGCGCAGTGCTCAATTACTTGAACCGTTTTATATGTGCTTGAAAGAGTGTTTACTGGAAGAGGCTGCCATCTACCGCGATGAAACGGCCTTAAAAGTTATCAAAGCAGAAAAAGCGACCAGTTATATGTAGGTATATTGCTGCGGCAGTGATAGTCCAAGCGAAAAAAAATATTGTTTATACAATTATCACTAAAGTCGCGTGCACAATGTGCGATTGACTTTCTTGATGGCTACCAAGGTTGCTTGCATGTTGATGGGTATAAAGCTTATGGACTAACAGAGGCTAAACTAGTTGCCTGTCTTTTGCATATTCGTTGTGAGTTTGCTGATGCAAAAAAGATACAAGCCAAAAAAGTACAGGAAAAGTCGATGTGGTCTTGAACTTAATCGCTAAGCTTTATGGTATTGAACAACGTATCAAAAAAAAGCCAATAGAAAAGTTCAACACCCTGCAATCAAACGCTAAGCCAGTCGTAAAAGAACTCTATCACTGGCTAATAAAACACAAATATAATATCCTACCCAAAAGTAAACTTGGGGATGCAATAAATTACAGCCTAAATCTGTTTGATAAATTCCAGTGTTACCTTGAAGTTGGCAGGTTATCTATTGATAATAATCGAGCCGAACGCGCAGTAAAGTCATTTGTTATTGGGCACAAGGCATGGCTGTTTTCAAATACCTGCAATGGTGCTCATGCGAGTGCTGTTCTCTATAGTCTTGTTGAAACCGATAAGGTCAATGGCTTAGTGGTACATGATTATATCTCAAAATGCTTGCAGCAAACTTCCATAATCTTAACCGTAGGCGAGGAAAACCTCAGTTTACCTGCATCAACCCGTACACCAACAGAAATCTAAAACGGAAGAAGAAGGCAGAAAATACCAAATAAGATTAGACAATGGGGTAAAAAAGATAAACAGTTTCTTATTAATAATGACTGCCCTGAAATTTAGAAACTAGTGGAAAAGTTATTTAATTACAAGAGCTAAAGATAAACAGCACAGTTAACTATTACTTTGAATACGTTATCCTATATTACCTACATTAATTCAGGTAATTAGGTTTAATTGTGCATATGAGCTGAGTTTAGAAACTCAAAAGCATTAATAAATAAAAAGCAAATAACCTGTTATTTTATAATATTTAAGTTAAACGACAAAATTGCATGTAATTAATTATCAATTATTATTAATAGTAATAAAAGTAAAGTAAAAGTTTTATTACAAGAATCTGTTTGCTGACCTTTACATAACTAAATTTAATACAGTATAATCCACATGCTTTAATAGAAAGTGTCATATTGTTATTCAAATAGTTAAGTATGGAAAATCCGCAAGTGCCTAATCAGAATCAACCGAATCAATCGGATCATAATAGTACTCAGCAATCCACTACACCATTTTCTCAAGAAGCGCTTTTGCTTTCTCAGCAAATATCTCAACAAGTTGCCGAAAAGAAAAATTCAGACGACGAAATTGACTTAGTAGAATTATGGCGAGCTATATGGTCTGATAAACTCTTTATTATCGTTATTTCATTTATATTTGCTGTTTTATCTATAACTTTTGCTTTATCAAAACCTGATGTATATAAAGCTTCAATTTTATTATCGCCAGCCTCTTCAGATTCTGCCGGTGGAATGGGTGCCCTTGCCGGACAATTTGGTGGGTTAGCTAGTCTTGCGGGCATTAGCTTAGGTGGCGGTGGAGCTGATAAAACGGCTTTAGCCCTAGAAATTATAAAATCACGTGCTTTTCTTGAAAACTTTATTATTAAACATAATTTGTTAGTGCCATTAATGGCAAGTGAGAGTTGGAATAGGGTAGAAAATACGCTTATTTTGAACGATAAAGTATATGATGTAATTAATAAAAAATGGTTAAGAGAAGTTTCATACCCTAAAAAGTCTGAACCGTCTTCTTGGGAAGCCTACCAAGAACTTTTAAAGTTACTTTCAATTACACAAGATAAATCGACATCGCTAGTAACCATAGATGTTGGGTTCTACTCACCTGAAGTAGCAAAACAATGGTTAATTTGGTTAGTTAGCGACGTTAATAACTTTATGCGTGAAAAAGATGAAAAAGAAGCTCAATCTTCTATTGATTATCTAACGAAACAACTTGAGAAAACAGAAGTTAGTGCGATGGAAACTGTTTTTTATCAATTGATTGAAGAGCAAACAAAAAATATGATGTTAACTAAGGTTTCAGCAGAATATGTCTTGAAAACGATTGACCCAGCTCAAGTACCAGAAAAAAAGTCGGGCCCTAAGCGCGCATTAATTGTAGTGCTAGGTACAATACTAGGTATTATATTGTCGATAATTGTTGTATTGATCAGATACTTTACTAAGAACAATAAATCGACCAAACCAAAGGACAAAAATTTAGCATAAGCTAATATGAAATTATGATGGAAGTATTTATCTCTGCATTTACCGCTTTTTGTTGTGCCTTTATCGCAATTAAGTTCTTTAAACCTGTAGCAATAGAAGTTGGCCTAGTTGACAAACCTAGCGAACGAAAGCTGCATGCCGGACATATTCCGCTTATTGGCGGAATTTCAATCTTTATAGCGGTACTTATGGCTAGTCTTTTGTGGCTTCCTAATACTTTAGAACTTCGTATGTACCTCATTGCCTCAGCAATGATGGTTTTCATCGGTGCGGTAGACGATAAATTTGACTTGAAAGTACGTATTAGAATTATTGGACAGCTTATTGTCGCTAGTCTAATGATTTATGGTGTAGGCGGTTATATTTCAAACTTAGGTAACTTGTTTGGTTTAGGTGACGTAACACTAGGCCCTGTAGGTATTATATTTACCTATGTCGGTATTATTGTTGTTATCAATGCTTTTAATATGGTTGACGGTATTGATGGGTTGATCGGCAGCTTAAGCATTAATACTTTCACTGCTATCGCTATATTATTTATTATGAGTGGACAAAACGATTACGTGAGTTACCCGTTAATACTCGCTACAGCGACTATTCCCTATTTAATTTTTAATTTGGGTTTAGCGTCCAAGGCAAAAAAAATATTCATGGGTGACGCGGGCAGCATGTTTATTGGTTTAAGCGTTATTTGGTTGCTTACGATGGGGACTCAAAATGAAAACGCTTCATTTAGACCTGTAACTGCGCTATGGATTTGTGCTATTCCATTAATGGATATGTTAGCAATAGTTGTACGACGTTATAAAAATGGTAAATCACCTTTCAAGCCAGATAGAGATCACCTTCATCATATACTTCAACGTGTTGGATATAGCTCACGTCAAACTTTGGTTATTATCTCTATATCTGCAGTAGTAATGTCAATAATTGGTTTGGTGGGTGAATATTTTGCCGTACAAGATTTGATTATGCTAACAGGCTTTATATTTATCTTTGCTTGTTATGTACTAGTAATTCGTAAAATAACAAAGTTAAAAAAGTAAAATAGGTAAACCTATTGGCAGAAAGCAGGATTTATTGAAAATACTGTTCAAATCAATATTCTGGTAACTAGACCATCATAAGAAGTAAAAGATTAAGTTTATAATATTGCTATAGGCGATAGAGCGACATTAAACACTTTTTATAGTTCTGTAAATCAGCACTTACTAAAAAAAATGTGCACAACACAGTGCAAACTTATAGAAGCTTCAGAGTTGGCGATGCTCGGTATTCACAGGCCAATATTCCTAATGCACAAAATGTATTAAATTATATACAAAAATATACAAAAATATACAATCCAAGAAGGTATTAATAAAGCGATGCCCCTTATATACCTTTAAACTTTCAAATAAATACTAATTAAAACTTACTTTTAAATTAGTATTTATTAATTATATGTGAACTTTATGACTAATAAAAAATTTGTAATAAAACCAAGTGTTTTAAATGGTGAGGTTTCAGTTTCAGGCGCAAAAAATTCTGTTTTAAAGCTTTTATCTGCATCTTTGTTAACTGATGATGATGTTATTCTTCGGAATTATCCTGCGAGTCTATCAGATGCAGAAATTCATCGACAAATGCTTATTAAATTAGGTAAAGTTTGTACTGTAAACGGTAGTACTCTTCATATTAAAAAAAACAAAGGCTTGCAATCTGATTTAACATGGAACGATCGTTCAATCAGAAGTACCCTTCTAATGCTCGGCAGTATATTAACTCGAAATGGTCATGCAAGTGTCCCGTTACCTGGTGGCTGTAAATTAGGGGAAAGAAAATATGATATTCATGTCTATGTTTTGGAGTCGTTAGGCGCTAAAGTTTGGGGTGATGATGAACGTTTATATGCAAGTTGTGAAGGGCGTTTAAAAGGTGCTGAAATTCACTTGTCTATGCGTTCCACTGGCGCTACAGAAAATGCAATTTTAGCCTCAAGTCTAGCTGAAGGTGTCACCAATATCTGGAACCCTCATATTCGTCCTGAAGTTCTAGATCTAATAGCTATGTTAAATTCGATGGGGGCGAAGATTAAAGTTTTTGGTCAGGAACGAATTGAAGTGCATGGTGTTAAAAAACTGAGCGGTACAAATTATGAAGTGATGCCTGATAACATGGAAGCTTTAACTTGGGCTGTAGGGGCATCAATAACGGGTGGCACAATTAAGATTAATAACTTTCCTTTTGAACATTTAGAAGTTCCCTTAATCTATTTGCGAGAATCTGGCTGCGTTATATTTAAACATGGAACAACTGCAATTATAACTGGTTCAACGCCTTTTCCTTTAGATATTAGTACAGGACCATATCCTGGGATTAATTCTGATATGCAACCAATTTTAGCCGCATACGCCTCCTGTGCACAAGGGATCAGTAATATTGTAGACCTTCGATTTATCGGTCGTTATGCATACGCAGAGCAATTTGAAAAAATGGGTGTTCAAACAGAAATTATTGGGAATATGCTCAAAATAACAGGTAAAGGGAAAGGAGTAATAAATGCTGCTAATGTTATTGCAACCGATTTAAGAGCTGGAATTTCTCTAGCATTGTTAGCTCTTTGCCCTGAAGCAGGTGAAACAACTATCTCAAATGCTTGGCAGATAGAAAGAGGCTACGATAACTTTGTAACTAAGTTTGAAATGCTAGGTGGAAACATTCGTGTTATCTAAAGATATTAAATGGATTGTTAGCACTTTTATTGATTCATCATATGGCGATGTAGAAAGTGATGTTAGTTTAAAAGATTTTTCGTATTGGAAAATCGGTGGGAATATAACAGCCATTTTTTATCCTAACAGTATTGAATCTCTAGTTTTTTTGAGAAAAAACCTTTCAAGGCTAAAAATAAATCATTTATTAGTTGGTAAAACATCTAATATTTTGTTTACCTCATCAGATATAAATGGGGTCTTTGTATGCTTAAGTCGATTCCTCACAGATTGTTACATCGATAATGAAGCTGTCAATGTCTGGGGGGGGGCATCTGTTCCTTGGCTAGCATATAAAGTCGGTTGCAATGGGCTTTCAGGTATAGAACATATCGTAGGTGTCCCAGGTACTATCGGTGGCTTAGTCTATATGAATGGTGGTAGTTTAAGGAAAGCCATTGGTACTAATGTCGAATCTGTTACCGTTATAGACTCTTTAGGCAATATAAAAAATTTAAACAATATCGATTGTAAATTTTCATACCGGCAGTCAACATTTCAGGAAAGAGATGACTGGATTGTCTATGTTAATTTAAAGTTAGGTATGAATGATTCCAAGCTAGTTAAAACAGAAATGCTAAATATTCTTAGAACACGCCGTAAAAAATTTCCCTTAAGGCTGCCTAGTTGTGGTTCTGTGTTTAAAAGTAATGCTATTGCTTACGAAAAAGTGGGTCCACCGGGACTTATTATTGAAAAACTGGGGTTGAAAGGAAAATTTATAGGAGGTGCCCGAATAGCACCAGAACACGGAAACTTTATTGTTAACCATTCCGGTGATGCTTCCTCTAGCGATGTAGCCAAATTAATTGCCGAAATTCAACAACAATCGAACCGTGTTTTTGGGGTGGATTTGGAAACTGAAGCTAAATACTTGGATAGAAACTGCAAACTTCATTGTTTATCAGATTATATCAATGCTAATGGTGTAAATATTTGATATTTAAAGTTGTTCGGTCATAAATTATTTAAAATAATGAGATGGGTATTTTAAATTTCATACAGAGCATTGCAATGGCGCTGAATTTTTTCCCGATTTAAGACGTGTTTTTGTCAGACCTATTGTTTTGTCTCTGAGAATATATTTGTAAAACTAATTATTATGTTAATTAGTTACGCTTCGTTAAGCTTTTATTTTATGATTTTTTACGAAAGTTCAATTTGTAACTCCTATTAGCTTAATAATGGAAAATATTTAATGCTATAAGAGTGGTTATATATTAGTAATACGAAGGAATAAACTTGTTAAATAAACGTAATGAAAATCTATTATGTACCTTTACCTTTAATAAAGGTGTGGGTGGGCATTATTTTAGTATGCTTTCTCTTTTAGATATGGAAGTCTTTAACGGCGCTGATATACTGGAAATTGGATACAATAAAAGTCCAATACTATCTAACTTGAAATCATATAAATTTATTAACTTTTCTTTTTTTAAGTGTATATGGGCATTGCGCGAATTAAAAAGTACATTACTGAATCGTGAGTCAATTAATGTTTTTTGCTTTGATGTTTACTCATACAGTTTAATCAGAATGTTACTTTCAAAAAAATCTAATAATATCACGATAACTCTTGTTAAATGTGGTGGTCCAAACCCTTCACTTTATTATCCTAAGACTGATAACTTGATTTGTTTTTCAAAAGAAAATTATGATTTTTTCAAAAAAAAATCCCCAACGTCATTAGTATCTTTGATACCAAATAGAGTGAGCCGGGAGAAGTTACTAGCTTCTCAAGATAAAGTTCAAGTTTTTGAAGAGTTAATTGGATTAAAAATATTATGTATTGCAAGAATAGGCAATGAATACAAAAATAAATTTTTATTAGCTAATGAACTTAAAAATTCAATATTGAATTTGGGTGATAAGTGTACATTGATTTGTATTGGCTCAATAGATGATAGTTACGTTTTTTCTGAGTTGTATAATACTATCGAAACCAATGTGCTTTGGTTAACTGAAAGTAAATATACTAATAGCGCTTCCAACTATATTAACGCAGTTGATATAGTCATTGGTACAGGTAGAGGCGCGGTCGAATCTCTTTTCTTAAATAAAGTTACTTTTACGCCGGCTAATAATAGCTCTAGATTAGTCAACATAAATGATTCTAACTTTAGTGAATTAGTAAGTAACAACTTCTCTGGTCGTACTTCAATAACAAGTAGCGATGAAACTCTATCTCCCTTAGATTTGGACAAACCAAGTGATAGTGTTGTCGAAAAAACCATCAAGATGTATTCGATCGAATCTGGTACTTTCAAATATGAAACACACATTGAAAAATGTAGAAAAACTAGTGTTGTTACTGTATTGAATAATGTTACTTTTCTTGTATATTTTACATATAGTCTTTTGCGTGATAAAAATGTACTTTTTTCTAAAGCTATCTACCCTTGTCTTAAATTTTTAAATGAAAAAATGCGTTCATTATCAAAATGAATATATCACTTTTTAAATCAGTTTTAATATTCAACACTTTTTATATAGTGATTTTACTATTGGCATGGGGCTTGGGGAATGATAGCGTTAGTAAAGTCATTTCTTTTTTTCCTGTTTTTTTATTGGCTTACTTGCTTCTTTTTAATTGTAAGAAACTACGGTACATTAATAAATCTAAAACAGATTTATTAATAGTAGGTCTTCTCTTCATTGGTTCAACCTTACATGTATTGTTAAGCCCTTATTTTTTATTGTCAGATTTCATTAAGTTTATATTTATATTTCTTGTGTTTTTTATTGCTAAATATGGATTGAATAGATATAAAAAAATTGATCATAAACTTTTTTTTGTACCTATGCTTTTTTTTCCACTAATGTGCTTTTGTGTATATATGTACGATACGCTAATCAAGCACGAGGCTACTAACCCTGTTCTATTCTTTAGTAATAGGAATAATGCAATCGCATACACATTTGTTTGTATTTTTGTTTTGAGTACCTTTACAAAAACTATTAAGAATGGTGTTTTAGCTACACTTATTGTGACAATTTTTTATGGAACATTAGGTGCATTACTTGCTTTTATTGTTGCCTTTTCTTTTACAATGTTTAAATGGTCATTGTCTGCTGCTTTCAAAGTATTAGCTTTGTTATTTTTCGTTTTTTTAATGTTTTTTTATTTGGATTTAGAAATTTTTAAGCGAGTTAGTATTGCAATAAATGGCCTCATTAGCTTTTTTGAGCTTTATTCATTGTCGGATTTGAAACATGTCAAGTTCGGTGAAATCGTTGCTATGCAAGATGGTAGTGATGATGTTTCAATGTTTTTTAGATTAAAGCATTGGGGTGAAATATTAGCCATTTTAATGGATGATTACAGTAACTTGATTTTTGGTTGGGGTATGGGGGCATCCGTTGCATTAACATCGATGTCTTTAGTGCCTCATAATGACTGGCTAAGAGTTTTCTTTGAATTAGGAATATTTAATTTTTTATCTTTTACTTTATTAAATGCCGTTATATTTATTAAGTTAAGAGGGCATGATAAATTTTTAGCTGCTCTTTTTTTAACTTTATGTATTTACATGTTCAGTGAGAATTTAATTAATAATTTTCTCATTACTTCTTTTCTTTATTTTTCGTGTGGTTTATTTTTTAAAAATGAAAATTCTAAATATCGGACATAATCTTTTTGTTGCAGGCGGCTCAGATCGTGTATTAATAGAAACAGGTTTACTTCTCGAGGCTAATGGCCATGAGGTTATTCCCTACTGTGCTGCAAATGAAAATAATATGGCTTCTAAGTATCAGCCTTTTTTTCCTACTTCAATAGATTTTAATAATATAACTCCAAGTTCATTACTTTCTTTTTTTTATAATTTTGAAGCAAAAAAACAATTAATAAAGTTGATTGAAAATCAAAAATCAGAATTTAATGTAGCGCATCTTCACATCTATTACGGTAAATTAACTACCTCTATATTGCATGCCCTTAGTGCTAAGGGCATCCCTATAATTCAATCTTTACATGAATATAAACTAGCATGTCCTATATATACCATGGAACATAAAGGAGATGTTTGTGATGCTTGTATTGGGGGTAATAGACTACCTTGTGTAATTAAAAAATGTAAAAATGATTCAGTAGTACAGTCAGTTATTATGGCATTGGAGTCATCTTTTTCTAGAAGTATGGGGGATATTCGGCATATCGATTTGTTCTTATCAGTAAGTGAGTTTCATAGTACTATTATGGAAAAAGTTGGTATTCCTAAAAGTAAGTTGCATGTACTTCATAACTTTGTAGATACAGACAAGTACAGAACTACAGAGTCACATGATGATTATTATTTATATTTTGGTCGAATTGAGAAACTCAAAGGTATGGATACGCTAATTAATGCATTTAAAAATAGTAATCATAAATTAGTAATTGTAGGTGCTGGAGTATACTTGCCTCATGTTGAGGAATTGATCAGTTCAATAGATAATATTTCTTATGATGGTTTTAAAAACGGGGAAGAATTAATTGATATTATTGCACATGCTAAATGTGTGATTGTGCCTTCAGAATGGTATGAAAATTGCCCCATGAATGTCTTGGAAGCTAAAGCATTAAGCCGACCTGTCATTGGCGCTAATATTGGAGGGATTCCTGAGTTGATAAGAGATGGTGTTGATGGCTATGTTTTTGAACCAGGAAGTGTGCAGGGATTAAAAGATGCCATAGATAAAATTGATAGTCACTTCGCTAGTTTCTCAAGTGAGGCAAGAAAGGATGCTGTTGAAAGATTTTCTAAAGAAGCTTATTACAAAAAATTAGTGAATTTTTATGAGTTAACAATCACCAAGCGAGCGGGGTGTTAGCCTGTGAGTATTTCAATTATTGGTACCGTAGGTGTTCCAGCCTGCTATGGTGGCTTTGAAACCCTAGTTGATAATTTGTTAGATGTTAATGAACAGGATAAAGATATAACTGTTTATTGTTCGTCAAAAAGTTATACGGAACAAGTCTCGAAGTATAAAAATGCCAATCTTCATTACATCTTATTACATGCTAATGGGGTACAAAGTATTCCATATGATATTTGGTCTTTATGTCATTCTGTATGGAAAGGTTCAGATAATATCTTGTTGTTAGGTGTTTCCGGTGCCATTTGCCTGCCATTTATTCGGATATTTTCTAACGTTCGTATTATCACAAATATCGATGGCCTAGAGTGGCAAAGAGAAAAGTGGAATTTCTTGATAAAAAAGTTTTTAAAGTTCTCTGAGAAATTAGCTGTTACATATTCAGATGTTGTTGTTGCAGATAACGCTGCTATTGCTGATTACGTCAAGAATGAGTACAACGTACAATCAGAAGTTATCGCTTATGGCGGTGATCATGCGGTTGTAAATAATTTAAGTACCTCTGATGAAGGTTACGCATTAGCATTATGCAGAATTGAACCTGAAAATAATGTTGAGCTAATACTAGAAGCGTTTAGTCTAACAAGTAAACCACTAAAGTTTATTGGTAATTGGGACAATAGCGATTTCGGTCGTTCAATGAAAGCCAAGTATCAACAATTTAAGAATATTATTATAGTCGATCCTATTTACGATATTAATGTTCTTTTTGATATTCGACAAAAATGTAGCTTTTATGTACATGGCCATTCAGCAGGGGGGACTAACCCTTCTTTAGTTGAGATGATGCACTTTACTAAAAATATCGTTGCATTTTATTGCACTTATAATAAAGCTTCGACTGAGGGGAAGGCAGATTATTTCAGTAATACTGAGGAATTAGTTGAACTGATTGGGAATTTAGGGTCTTTAAATAATGGGTGTATTATGCAAGAAATTGCAGAACGTCGTTATACTTGGAAAATAGTAAAAGATCAGTATTTTAGTTTATTTAAATAAAAGAGGAAATTATGAGAAAAGGAATTATATTAGCCGGTGGTAGTGGAACTCGCCTTTACCCATTAACAAAAGTGGTTAGTAAGCAATTAATGCCTGTTTATGATAAACCTATGGTTTATTATCCGCTATCTACGTTAATGCAGGCAGGTATCAGAGAGATACTTGTTATTTCTACACCCGAAGAAATTCATCGTTTTGAAGAGTTATTAGGTAATGGTGAAAACTTTGGTGTTTCAATCTCCTATCAAACGCAACCTAGCCCAGATGGTCTAGCCCAGGCTTTTACCTTAGCGGAAGAGTTTCTTGACGGTGCAGCCGCAGCATTAGTGCTTGGCGACAATATGTTTTACGGACATGATTTAACTAAATCTTTACAGAATGCTAATGCTCAACTGCGTGGCGGAACTGTGTTCGGTTATCATGTCTCAAACCCACGCTCTTACGGTGTAGTTGAATTTGACGCCTCAGGTAAAGCAGTATCTATAGAAGAAAAACCAGAAGTGCCTAAGTCTAATTACGCAGTTCCTGGTTTGTATTTCTTTGATGATCGTGTGGTTGAATTTGCGAAGAATGTTCAGCCTTCTGCTCGTGGAGAATTAGAAATAACTGATGTTATTGAACAGTACTTAAAAGCTGGTGAATTAAAAGTTGAAATTATGGGACGTGGTACAGCATGGCTTGACACAGGTACTCATGATGATTTACTTGCTGCAGCGAACTTTATTGCTACTATTGAAAAACGCCAAGGCTTAAAAGTTAATTGCCCTGAAGAAGTGGCATTTCACAACGGTTGGCTATCATCTGATAAACTTCGCGAGATAGCAAAACCATTACGTAAAAGTGGTTACGGTGAGTATTTGTTACGATTATTAGATGAAAAGACTTTTTCGTGAAAATTATAAAAACAGCTTATGGTGATTTAATGATTAGTAAGCTGAACATATTCGATGTTTAAGAAAGCGTTCTCTGTATTTTTTAGTAGTGTAGCGTCTAGAGTGATTGTTATTGCCAGCACTCCTGTTGTTGCAGGTTTAGTTGGGCCTAGTACTTTTGGGGCGTTGGCATCTCTCATTGCATATATGACCTTTTTATCACCTTTATTAACATTAAGGTTATGTGTGTTGTTACCTCAACAAATGGATGCTGACCGTGACTATTTTTTTAGTTTAATTGCAACAGTAATAATTTGTTTAACAATACCTTTAGTTTTAGTTACTGCATTTTCAGAAGACTTAAGTTCATTACCTGTTTTGGGCGCTGCATTTTTAGCACTATACCAAACATCTTGTTTAATGGCCCTGAAGCAAGGCCTTTATAAGAAGGTGAATATATTAACTGTACTTCAGACTATGCTGGGGGCTGGGGGGAAAGTAATATGTGCCCAGTTAGGTGGTGGTGTTACTTTGCTATTATTGTTTCACATAGTTCAAAATTCTTTATCTTTTCCATTTCTCTTAGCAGGTCACATAAAACGTGTCAGGCTGAATAAATTCTTGTTAGTAGATGCTAAACGTTTTGTTACCTCAAATAGAAAACTCATTGTGCAGCGAGTACCTGCACAGGTATTGTTGGGTCTAAGCTCTCTGATCCCTATTGCTTTTATAAGTTACCATTTTGGCCAAGAATACGTTGGTTACTGGGGACTTGCTTACGCTTTGATAATGTTACCCTTGGCGGTAGTGACATCATCAGTGTCGCAGGTTTTTTGGATCGAAATTAGCTCCTTAAGGAATGAATTAAATAAATTATCTGTCCTTACCGTTAAGGTGGGAGGCATAGGGTTTTTCCTTTCTTTATTTCTTTACTTTGTTTTTGTATTCTGGGGCGCTGGCATTTTCAGTCTATTTTTTGATGATGAATGGATTATGGCTTTTTCTATTGCAAAAGTACTGATGTTGCTATTACCTTGTTATTTGTCAGGTTCCCACTTAGTACATGTATTGACAGTATTGGAAAAACATAATTATTTTCAATTATTGAATACACTCAGGTTTGCACTACTTGCGCTTCTATGTGGAATTACTTATATCGCGGAAATAGATATTTTACAGTTTGTTAATGGGTTCGTTTTAGTAATGTATATATATTTTTTTGTAAACATATTGATGGTAGTTAAAGGGTTGAAAGATGCGGATTAAAATAGTTATTGCAGGTTATTATTACGGGCGTGAGTTTTATAGTAAAATAAGTGATATTAATAAGACATATGAAGAAGTAAGTGTTTCTATCATATCCCATAAAGTTGCGTCTGACATACCACTAGAAATAATGGCGCTTATTGAATGTCAAGGGTTTGAGCTTCGAATAGAAAATAATGAAGGATGGGATTGGGGGGCGTTCTGTCAATTTGCAAGAACATTAGATCCATTAAGTAGTGATTTTGAATATGTCTTATTTATGCATGATGATACTCTTATTAAAGATATTAGTTTTGTGGATAGATTAATGTCTTTAGCTAGCGATGGGTATGTTGCTATTGGTAATTCTCAGCCAAGAAGAACCGTGGATAACTATGACAAAAAGTATACCAATGAATATGTAGAGTTATTAAGTAAGGGGTTCGAACCAGCGAAAAACTTTCCAGTTTTTAGAGGTTCATTTGTTTTTTTAACTAGAGAATTGGTTTTGGGCGTATTGGCTAAATATGAGTATAAAAAATTGGGTCCGATCGAAAATGCAAATATTAGTTTAAGGCAAGTTGCATCTTTGCTTGGTTTGAAAACAGATGATTGCCATTTATACCATTACTTGGGAGAAAAATATTTAGATTCAGATTTCATTGCTGAGTTTGAAAGAGGAAAAAAACAAGGGGTCAAACAAAGGACGCTTTCAAATCTTAAGTTGTCTTTGTTCGCGGGTAAACGCTTTGCTAGAATATGTCTAGAAAAGACAGGATTCTTTGCTGAATTACCTAACAATAAAATAAGTAATGACTTATTTATAAATATTTCAGATTCATATTATTTTAATGGATTTCTAAATATTGGAAGTAATACGGGTTTTGACTTGAAGAATTTAAGTTTGATTAAATGGTCCTCTCTCAGTAATCCTTGCATATATATTTATTTGGATTACAGTATGAAAAACTTGCTACCAACTATTAATAATTATGCTGGAAAAAGCAAGATATACCTTTATACAGATGACTTAAAGTGTCCTTATCCATCCAAACGTAAGAAAAGTTTGGGTCGCTTATTTAAAAATAAAACAATATTTAGAATATAGTCAGAATTGATACCGCCATTTTTAACTTGTACTTCAAAATTACAGTGGATTTTCTGTAACGACCAATTTTAATTGATATTTTTAATCAGTATTCGAATTCAAGGCCGTTTTACAATTTATTATAGACATCGTCATTTTTTCGATCTTTTGTTAAATAGCTCTTCTGATAAATAAATTCAGGAAGATATAGCATTGGTGTTTTAAGTGTTTTACCGTATATCCTCAGAGTAATTAAACAGTTGCTTTTTATTGCTTGTGAGTTGATTTTATTATTTTATGGAGTTTTAGTGAATATTATTGAAACAAGCATCCCAGATGTAAAAATTATTGAACCAAAAGTATTTGGTGATGAACGCGGTTTTTTCTTAGAAACTTTCCGTGTTGATTGGTTCAAAGCCAATGTAGCTGATGTTACTTTTGTACAAGACAACCACAGTAAATCATCACAGGGTATTCTTCGTGGTTTACACTACCAACTGAAAAATACTCAGGGTAAATTAGTGCGCGTTACTTCTGGTGAGGTTTATGATGTTGCGGTTGATATGCGAAAGTCATCTCCTACTTACGGACAACACGTAGGTGTTATTCTTTCAGGTGAAAATAAACGCCAGCTTTGGGTGCCAGAAGGTTTTGCTCATGGTTTTTACGTGAGGAGTGAATCAGCAGAGTTTGTTTATAAATGTACTGATTATTATGCTCCAGAGCATGAAGTATCATTATTATGGAATGACCCAGCATTAAATATTCAGTGGACACTAGTGGATGAAATTTTACCTTCGTTATCAGCAAAAGATGAAGTCGGATTATTGTTTAAAGACGCACCTTCTTTTTCATAACTTCAGTATTATAGAACGGATAGATCAAACGTTATGAAAATAATTGTTATAGGTAAGTCAGGTCAATTAGCCTGGGAGTTAAGCCAACTTTCATCGGTTAAGCATGAAATTGTTTGTTTAGGCCGAAAGGATATCAACCTTAATGAGCTTTTATCGGTTAGTGAAACTTTAAAAATTCATAAAGCTGAAGCTATTATTAACGCTTCAGCTTATACCGCTGTAGATAAAGCAGAAAGTGATATTGATAATGCATATGAACTTAATGCGAAAGCGGTAGGGCATTTAGCACAAGCGTGTAAATTGTTATCTCTGCCATTGGTTCATATATCTACAGATTTCGTTTTCCATGGTGATAAAGGCGCTCCTTATCTACCGAATGACGAAATTAATCCATTAGGTGTTTATGGTGCTAGTAAAGCAGAAGGTGAGCAGTTAATTACTGATATCTACCCTAGTAATAGCGCTATTATTAGAACCTCTTGGGTCTATTCCACGCATGGTAATAACTTTGTGAAAACTATGCTGAACTTTATGAATACTAAACCTGAACTTGGCATTATTAGTGACCAAATAGGATCGCCAACCTATGCGAAGGGATTAGCTGAAGCTTGTATTCATGCTCTGGAAAATAAATTAGTAGGTATTCATCATTATACTGACACCGGTGTTGCTAGCTGGTTTGATTTTGCTGTGGCGATACAATCGATTGGTTTCGATTTAGGTTTGTTAGATAAAAAAATTCCGATTAAGCCCATTTCAACTTCGCAGTATCCAACACCTGCTGCACGACCACATTACAGTGTTTTAGACAAATCTAGTTTAGTTAACGCTTTACCCGAACTTTCTTTCGTACATTGGCAAACTCAATTACAAACTATGATGAAAGCCTTAAAGGCTGATCAGTCTTAAGTTTATATATTAAATTTTTAGAGAATTATTATGAAAAAATTATTAGTTACAGGCGGTGCAGGTTTTATAGGTGCTAATTTTGTTCATTATTGGATGAATAAATACTCAGCAGATAAAATCGTCGTACTAGATGCATTAACTTACGCAGGTAATATCGCCAATTTAGACTGTGTGAAAGATGAAGGTAACTTTACCTTTGTGCACGGTAATATTTGTGACCAAGCGTTAATTGAAACGTTATTAGTTGAGCATAGTATTGATACTCTAGTTCACTTTGCCGCAGAGTCACATGTTGATCGTTCTATTACAGGTCCTGATGCGTTTATAGAAACTAATATTTTAGGTACTTACAGCTTATTAAAAGCAGCTAAAAAAGTTTGGTTAGACGGTGAGAGTATATTAGAAGGTCATCGTTTTCATCATGTATCTACCGATGAAGTTTATGGCACATTAACGCCTACTGAAGCACCTTTTACTGAAAATACGGCTTATGCACCTAATTCTCCTTATTCTGCGAGTAAAGCCGCAAGTGACCATTTAGTACGTGCTTATCACCATACATATGGTTTAAATGTTACGACCAGTAATTGTTCAAATAACTATGGATCATTTCATTTCCCTGAGAAATTAATTCCATTGGTTATTACTAATATCCTTCTTGATAAAGCTTTACCTATTTATGGTGATGGACAGCAAATACGCGATTGGTTATATGTTGAAGATCATGCTTATGGGATCGATTTAGTACTTCAAAATGGCAGAATTGGTGAAAACTACAACATTGGCGGTAATAATGAGTGGGCCAATATTGATATTGTTAAAACTATTTCTAAATTAGTTGAACAAGAATTTGTTAAAAACTCTGATTTAGCTACTCGCTTTCCTGCTGCTAGAGCTGCGATTGAGCAAAATACTGAGTCTTTGATTACTTACGTAAAAGACCGTCCAGGACATGATCTTCGTTATGCTATTGATGCGACTAAAACGAATGAAGAATTAGGATATGTACCTAAAGAAAGTTTTGATACGGGCATTGCTAAAACTGTTCAGTGGTATTTAAACAATGAGTCTTGGTGGCAAAGTGTTATGGATGGTTCATACCAAAACTGGATTGCATCTCAATACGAATAAGTGCTAAACATTCAAATTTATTAGCAATAAAACGATATCAATTGATATCGTTTTTGCATTTTAATAGAAAAAAAATTATTTTTGACCGTGACAATTGATAAGAGTCTCTTTAATATTAGCTATCATAAAAATTTAGGGACGAAAATGACAAATAAAATAACAAAAGCGGTAATTCCAGTAGCGGGTCTTGGTACTCGTATGTTGCCAGCAACTAAAGCAATTCCCAAAGAAATGCTGCCAATTGTAGACAAGCCGATGATTCAATATATAGTTAATGAATGTGTTGCGGCAGGTATTAAAGAAATTGTGCTAGTTACCCATTCTTCAAAAAACGCCATTGAAAATCATTTTGATAAATCTTTTGAACTTGAAACTACTTTAGAAAATCGTGTAAAGCGTCAGTTGCTTGAAGAGATTCAAGCGATTTGCCCGAAAGACGTTACCATACTGCATGTTCGTCAAGGTGAAGCGAAAGGCTTAGGTCATGCTGTATTAAAGGCACGTCCTATTATTGGCAACGAACCTTTTGTTGTGGTACTTCCTGATGTTATTTTAGATGATGCTACGGCCGATTTGAAAACCGAAAATTTAGCGGCGATGTTAACGCGTTATAACGAAGTTGGTGGCTACAGCCAAATTATGGTTGAACCTGTGCCAATGGAGCAAGTCAGTAGTTATGGTGTGGTTGATTGTGGTGGTGTTGACCTTGCCCCTGGTGAGTCAAAAACTATGACGGCTATTGTTGAAAAACCAGCGATGGAAGACGCGCCATCAAACTTAGCTGTTGTTGGTCGCTATGTACTTTCTGAGAAAATTTGGGATTTATTAAAGTTAACACCTCCAGGTGCTGGTGATGAAATTCAATTAACTGACGCTATTGCGATGTTAATGGAAAAAGAAACGGTTGAAGCTTTCCATATGACAGGCAAATCACATGACTGTGGTTCTAAACTAGGCTATATGAAAGCGAATGTTGAATACGGTTTACGCCACCCAGAATTAGCTGATGATTTCAGAGCATATTTAACCGACTTGATGAAGTAACAACTATTTTTGTACTCTTTTGTACTTTTGCAGTTTGTACTTTAACATTTTTGCATTTTCGTCGTCATGCTGAATTTATTTCAGTATCTGGTCTTTGTTGTTGTAAGTACAGATCCTGAAACAAGTTCAGGATGACGGAGTAGTGTTCAGGATGGCGTTGATGTTATCAGGTTGACGGTTATCCCGCAGGATGATGGTGTTGGTATCAGAGAGTCGGTGATCGTTTAGCACTTCTTTCGTCATGCTGAATTTATTTCAGTATCTGGTCTTTGTTGTTGCAAGTACAGATCCTGAAACAAGTTCAGGATGACGGTGTTGTTTTGAGGATGACGGTGATGTGTTGAGGATGACGTTTATCCTACAGAATAACGGTGTTGGTATCAGCATGACGAGCCTTCACCTATTTTAAATTTACTATAAGAAAAGTCTACATATGGATATATCTTCTTTATCAGCGCTTTCAAAAGCGGCTAAGTCTCGGGCAATTATTTCATTATTCTCTACTGACCAAAGCCGTGTTGATCAATACTCAACTAGCAATGCCGGTCTATACCTCGACTTCTCTAAACAAAACATTAACGCAACAGAACTTAATCAGCTTTTTGACTTAGCAGAAAAATCTGATTTAGCTGAAAAAATTAACGCGCAGTTCTGTGGTGAGGTTATCAATAACACTGAAAAACGTGCCGTGCTTCATACCGTTCTTCGTGCCCCAGATGAAAAAAAACAAGCAATATTAGGTGCACAAGCTGACGAAGTTATTGCCACTGAGCAGCACATGGCCGACATCGTTAATGATATTAGCTCGGGAAGGTTACTTTCAGCTTCTGGTGAAAAGTTTACTGATATTATCGCTATTGGTATTGGTGGCTCTTATTACGGTATTAAAGTAGCGCTTTCTGCATTAAATACTTTTCATACCACTGGCTTGAATGCCCATGTTATTGCCAATGTTGACGGTGCTGCCGTTGAAGAGAAATTCGCTAAGCTGAATGTTAATAATACCTTGGTTGTTGTTATTTCTAAAACCTTTACCACCCAAGAAACTTTGCTTAACGCATTAGCGGTTAAAAACTGGATGCTCAAATATTCTTCTGATACTGACATTATTGAAAAACAGTGGTTTGCAGTTAGCACCAATATAGTTAAAGCAACTGAGTTTGGTGTTTTAGAAAAAAACATTCTACCCATGTGGGATTGGGTGGGTGGCCGTTTTTCTCTTTGGTCTGCTGTTGGTTTACCGCTGGCTTTAGTGATTGGTAATGAAAATTTTAATAAGTTGAAGCAGGGCGCTTATCAAATGGACCAGCATTTTCAAAATGCTCCCTTTGAGCAGAATATGCCGGTGTTAATGGCACTGCTTGGTATTTGGAATCGTAATGCTTTGCAGTATTCAAGCCTTGCTATTTTACCGTACGACCATTCTTTGCGGGCTTTACCCGGTTATCTACAACAAACAGATATGGAAAGTAATGGTAAGTCGGTGTCTAATACTGGCGAGAAGTTAGCGTGGCAAACCGCCCCCACTGTTTTTGGTCAAGAGGGGACGAATGGTCAGCATGCTTTTATGCAATTAATGCATCAAAGCGATGACATTATTCCTACCGACTTTATTGTATGTTTAAAAGGCGCGAGCCATTTACCTGAACATCATCAAGTATTAGTAGCTAATTGTTTTGCGCAAAGTGAAGCGTTAATGCGCGGTAAAACCTTAGCAGAAGTTGAAGGTGAACTTGACGCTGCAGGCTTAACACCTGACGAAATTTCTACACTTGCGCCACATAAAACCATGAAAGGTAATACACCCAGTAACACCTTATTACTTGAAGAAATGACACCCGAAAATTTAGGGGCATTACTTGCACTTTACGAGCATAAAATTTTTGTACAAGGTGTTATTTGGCAGTTAAATTCTTTTGACCAATGGGGTGTTGAATTAGGCAAACAATTAGGCAACAGTATTTTATCAGCAATCAATGGTGGCGAAATGTCAATGCTGTCAGCTTCAAGTCAAAATCTAATCAAACGTTTTAATAGTTCTACTAATAAGTAGCATTGAAATATGAACAATAACTAGTCATAAAAGTGGCTAGTTATTGACTTTTTCATGGCAAATCTATAGTATTCCCGCGCTTTTACCTTGATATACCCTCAAATAAGTCAATTAACACTTCTTGTTAAGTTTTCCTATTATTAGGACGTTGTCAGGTTACACCCCACTATCCATAAAATGAGAGTGCAATGTTCGAATTACATGCCAGTAAAGTTTCTAACCTGAAGAACGATGTTCTTTCAGGACTTACCGTCGCCTTAGCGCTAGTGCCCGAAGCTGTTGCTTTTGCATTTGTTGCTGGTGTTGACCCTCTTGTTGGTTTATATGCTGCTTTTATGGTGGGTTTAATTACCTCTGTTTTCGGTGGACGCCCTGGCATGATTTCTGGTGCAACCGGCGCTATGGCTGTTGTGATGGTGAGTCTAGTGGCTATTCATGGTGTTGAGTATTTATTCGCTACGGTGGTATTAACAGGCTTACTGCAAATTCTTGCTGGTATCTTTAAACTGGGTAAGTTTATCCGCTTAGTACCCCATCCCGTTATGCTTGGCTTTGTTAATGGTTTAGCTATCGTTATATTTTTAGCTCAGCTTGGTCAATTCAAATTTACTAATGACGCGGGTGAATTAGAATGGATGCAAGGAGCACCTCTTTATACTATGGCAGGGTTAATTCTTTTAACCATGGCAATTATACATTTTTTCCCTAAGTTAACTAAAGCGGTACCGTCAACATTGGTCGCGATAGTTGCTGTGTCATTCTTAGTTTTCGGCCTTAACCTCGATACTAAGTTAGTAGGTGATGTTGCCTCTATCGCCGGCGGATTACCAACATTTAGCATACCTAGCGTACCGTTTGATTTAGAAATGTTAAAAATCATCTTTCCATTCGCTATCGTATTAGCAGCGATTGGCTTAATTGAATCATTATTAACGCTAACCCTTATTGATGAGTTAACCGGTACTCGTGGCCGTGGTAACCAAGAATGTATTGCACAGGGTGCAGCAAATACTGTTACGGGTTTCTTTGGTGGTATGGGTGGTTGTGCAATGATTGGTCAATCAATGATCAACGTGAACTCGGGTGGTCGAGGTCGAGCATCAGGCATTACTGCAGCACTAGCATTACTTGGCTTTATTTTATTTGCCTCAGGGTTAATTGAACAAATCCCTCTAGCGGCCTTAGTCGGCGTTATGTTTATTGTTGTTATTGGTACCTTTGAATGGTCGAGTTTCCGTATTTTAGGCAAAGTGCCTAAAGCTGATGCCTTTGTGATAATTCTTGTCTCAGGTGTGACTGTTTATTCAGATCTTGCTATTGCTGTTGTTGTTGGTGTTATTGTCTCAGCGTTAGTGTTTGCTTGGGAACACGCCAAACACGTTACTGTCCATCGCTCTACTAACGAGCATGGCTCAACCGTTTATGATGTTAAAGGGCCGTTGTTTTTTGGGTCGGTTTCAAACTTTTTAGAGCAGTTTGATATGGATGAAGCAAGTAGCGACATTATCGTTGAATTTAAAAATTCACGCGTTGTTGACCATTCTGCTATCGAAGCAATTGATACCTTAGCTGACCGTTACTTGTCACGTGGCAAAACCATGCACTTAAGACATTTAAGCAGTGAATGTACAAAGTTATTGACCAAAGCGGGTAGTCTAGTTGAAATCAACGTGATTGAAGACCCTGACTATCATATTGCTACTGATAAATTAGACTAATATGATACAAGCCTATACATTATGTATAGGCTTTTTAAGTTTGGCCGAAGGTTTTTATGCAATTAGAGTTTTTTGATGTTCCCAGCCCCTGTGTGGGTGTGTGTCAGTCTGATGAAAAAGGCAATTGTCTTGGCTGCTACCGTACGCGTGAAGAACGCCAAACGTGGATAAACTTAACGTCTGATAACAAACAAAAAGTAGTTAAACGCTGCTTACAACGCAAAAAACGTAAAAATGCCAAACCGAAAGTCAAAGTTATTCCTACTCTAATAGAAACGCAGCAGCCTTTGTTACTTGAACCCCAACCAAAAGCAAAGCCAGATCCCTCAACAGATCTTGATTTTGGTGACTTTGAACTCTAAGACTACCATTCTCAACAGACTCTTGAGTCCTGAAAATACTCTGTCATCCTGAACTTGTTTCAGGATCTGTACTTGCTCTACAAAGACCAGATACTGAAATAAATTCAGCATGACGGCATGAGAGTGAGTAAATACGAATAATAAATAAACCACTGTCCGTCATCCTGAATACTACTCCGTCATCCTGAACTTGCTCTACAAAGACCAGATACTGAAATAAATTCAGCATGACGGCATGGGAGTGAGAAAATGCGAATAATAAACAAACCACTCCCCGTCATCCGGAATACTACTCCGTCATCCTGAACTTGTTTCAGGATCTGTACTTGCTCTACAAAGACCAGATACTGAAATAAATTCAGCATGACGGCATGGGAGTGAGAAAATGCGAATAATAAACAAACCACTCTCCGTCATCCTGAACTTGTTTCAGGATCTGTACTTGCTCTACAAAGACCAGATACTGAAATAAATTCAGCATGACGACACGGGAGTGAGAAAATACGAATAATAAACAAAACACTCTCCGTCATCCTGAACTTGTTTCAGGATCTGTACTTGCTCTACAAAGACCAGATACTGAAATAAATTCAGCATGACGACATGAGAGTGAGAAAATACGAATAATAAACAAAACACTCTCTGTAATCCTGAATACTACTCCGTCATCCTGAACTTGTTTCAGGATCTGTACTTGCTCTACAAAAACCAGATACTGAAATAAATTCAGCATGACGACATGAGAGTGCGCGAAGACCAGATACTGAAATAAATTCAGCATGACGACATGAGAGTGAGAAAATACGAATAATAAACAAAACACTCTCCGTAATCCTGAATACTACTCCGTCATCCTGAACTTGTTTCAGGATCTGTACTTGCTCTACAAAAACCAGATACTGAAATAAATTCAGCATGACGGCAAGAGAGTGAGCAAAATCCAAAAGGCAAATTATCTATGTGCTTTTAATCTCGGAAATACTTTTATTCACTTGCTTCATTCTCCATTCACCTTAAATGTGTAACCATTTAACGTAATTGGTTAAGGTTCACTTGCTGTATTGTTCAAATCATTTTATTGTTATCCGTCATAACCCAAAATAATAATCCGCACAGGAAGCATTAAATGCATATCAAGCAAAGCATCGCGCCTACGTTGTTGGCGCTTAGCGTATCACTCGCGCTATCTGGCTGTTTAGAGTCTGAGCAGCAAGACCCAAAAGTATCTATTAATAAAAACCCTTATCCGAGTACTTATCAACCTCTACCTAAGCAAACAACATTAATCAAAAATACCACGGTATTAATTGGTAATGGTGAGCGTTTTGATAATGCTGATGTATTGATGACTGATGGAAAAATATCTCAAGTGGGCAAAAACTTGTCCGCTGTGGGTGCTGTCGAAATTGATGGAACTGATAAGTGGGTTACGCCTGGTGTTATCGATGTGCATTCGCATTTAGGGGTTTATCCAAGCCCGTCGGCTGAGTCACATTCAGACGGTAATGAAATGAGTTCGCCCAATACCTCTGAAGTTTGGTCTGAACATAGTATTTGGCCACAAGATCCTGGTTTTAATGCTGCCCGCGCGGGTGGTGTTACTACAATGCAAATTTTACCTGGCTCTGCTAATTTATTTGGTGGCCGTGGTGTAACGCTTCGTAATGTATCAAGCCACACGATGCAAGGCATGAAATTTCCAGAAGCGCCTTATGGTTTAAAAATGGCTTGTGGTGAAAACCCTAAACGTGTTTACGGTAGCCGTAAAATATTACCCTCAACTCGTATGGGCAACATGGCAGGTTACCGCATGGCTTGGGCCGAAGCGACTGAGTATAAACATGCCTGGGAAAAATATGACCGTGACTACGAAGCGGGGAAAAATCCTTTAGCGCCAGCACGAGATTTAGAGCTTGATACCCTTCGTGGCGTACTTGATGGTGAAATTTTAATTCATAACCATTGTTACAAAGCTGAAGAAATGGCGATGATGATTGATCTGGGTAAAGAGTTTAATTACCCGTCAGGGACTTTTCATCATGCGATTGAAGGTTACAAAATTGCTGACTTATTAGCTGAAAATGGAAACTGTGCAGCCATGTGGCCTGATTGGTGGGGTTTCAAAATGGAAGCTTACGACATGATCCACGAAAACGTTGCGGTTGTTAACGCGGTGAAAAACTCTTGTGCGATTGTTCACTCAGACTCAAACAGTACTATTCAGCGTTTAAACCAAGAAGCAGGTAAAGTCATGTACCGTGCTAACGAGAATGGTTTTGCCTTAAAACCAGCAGAAGCTATTCGTTGGATCACTTTAAATGCAGCTAAATCTTTAGGTATTGATGATAAAACCGGTAGTTTAGAAGTGGGTAAAAATGCGGATGTAGTGCTTTGGAATCAAAGTCCTTTCAGCGTTTATGCACAAGCTGAACAAGTATTTGTTGATGGTGCAAAAGTGTATGACCGTTTTGATGATAAATACCAAGCAACAAGTGACTTTATGTTAGGGCAAGCTGAAGTTCCGGCTTTACCTAAAAAGGGAGGGCAGTAATCATGAAAAAAATTAAGCTATTTAAAGCCTCGTTAGTCGCACTTGCTTTAGCAGCAATAAGCCATGCTAACGCAGAAAGTTTAGCAATAACCAATGCCACTATTCATACGGTTACTGAACAGGGTGTTTTAAAAAATGCCACGGTTGTTATTGATGACGGAAAAATTATTGCGATTAACCCTGAAAAAATTGATGCTGATGTAACCTTCGATGCGATGGGGAAAATATTGACACCGGGTTTAATTGGTTCAATGAATACATTAGGTTTGGTTGAGGTAAATGCGGTATCAAGAACACGTGATGCTAGTGATAAAAAAGCAGACATTACTTTTGATGCATCAATCGCCTTTAATCCCCGCTCAACGGTTGTGCCTTATACACGCAAAGGTGGTATCACCAGTAACGTTTCAGTGCCTAGCGGTGGCGATAGTATGTTCAAAGGGCAAACCTTTGTAACAGACCTCTCCGGCGAATTTGACAGTGTTTACCTTAAAGAAAATGCCGTCATTATAGATCTTGGTGCTAAAAGCAGTGGTTCACGCGCTCTAAACTTACAAAAACTACGCTATACGCTTGAAGACGCCCAAAAAGCCTTAACCAAAGCTGCTGAAGACGCTAAAACAGCGAAAAAAGACAAAAAGGCTGACGACAAGCAAAAAGAACCGAAAGAACTAAAGCGTGATGAAAAAATTATCAATGCCTTATTAGCCGGTGATAAACCGCTTGTAGCTTATGCCGACCGCGCCACAGACTTACTCGAATTACTGAAATTAAAAGCTGAGTTTAATCTTGATTTAGTGATTGCTGGCGGTGCTGATGCGATATTAATTACCGAGCAATTAGCTGCAGCGAAAGTCCCAGTTATATTTGGCGCTTTAGATAACTTACCGAGTAGTTTTGATTCGCTGCATTCATCATTAGACAATACGGCGAAATTAACTCAAGCCGGTATCAATGTTGCTTTAGCGATAAACGACGCACATAACTTATATCAGCTTCGTTTCGAAGCAGGTAATGCAATTGCTAATGGTTTAACTAAAGACCAAGCACTTGCGGCTGTTACTGCCAATGTTGCCGATGCTTTTAACATTAATGCGGGTCGAATTGCCGTTGGTAAAAAAGCCGACTTGGTTTTATGGAGTGCTGACCCTTTCGAGCTTAGTACGAAAGTAGATAAAATGTGGATTAACGGCAAAGAAGTCTCAACACAGAGTCGTCAAGATGAGTTACGTAAGCGTTATACCACTGACAGTGATATGCCAAGAGGTTACACGAAGTAACCTTTATTGGCAGTTTGCTATTAGATAGCGAAAGGCATTAAACGATAATTCGTTTAATGCCTTTTTTTTGCGCTTTGTTGTTTAGCACCATTACCGTGATGCTGAATTGATTTCTCTAGTCGTCATGCTGAATTTATTTCAGTATCTGGTCTTTGTGGTTGTAAGTACAGATCCTGAAACAAGTTCAGGATGACGGTGTTGGTATCTGGGAGTCGGAGAGTGGTATTAGGATGACGGTGTTGGTATCTGGGACTCAATAATTCTTTTGTATTTTTGCCGTCATGCTGAATTTATTTCAGTATCTGGTCTTTGTTATTGCAAGTACAGATCCTGAAACAAGTTCAGGATGACGGGGTTGGTATCAGGGAGTCGGAGAGTGGTATCAGGACGACGGTGATGGTATCTGGGAGTCGGTAATCGTGTAGCCTTTTTGTCGTCATGCTGAATTTATTTCAGTATCTGGTCTTTGTTGTTGTAAGTACAGATCCTGAAACAAGTTCAGGATGACGGAGGGTGGGTTGCTTATTATTCGTATTTTCTCACTCCTTGTCGTCATGCTGAATTTATTTCAGTATCTGGTCTTTGTGGTTATAAGTACAGATCCTGAAACAAGTTCAGGATGACGGAGATGGCATCAGGGAGTCGGACAATGGTATTAGGATGACGGGGTTGGTATCAGGGAGTCGGAGATTGTATCAGGATGACGGAGTAGTATTCAGGATAACAGTTATTTGTATTCAGGATGACGGTTATTTATTTTATCGTTATAATGATTTATTTATTACTTTTTAAATACCGCTTGGGGTTGTATGTCATCAATTATTGCTGAAAATGAATTTGGTCAAATTAAGCAAGTTTCGCTTACCGATCAGATAAATGCACTAGAAATTATCCATAATACTTGTACCGCAAAAATAAGTTTATATGGTGGTCATGTTCTCGCTTGGCAACCGGCTAACCAAAAGCCAGTATTTTGGCTAAGTGATGACGTTATTTTTGAACAAGGAACGCCTATTAGAGGTGGGATCCCTTTATGTTGGCCATGGTTTGGTCCATATCAAGCACCTAGCGGTGAAAAAGCGGGTAATCATGGTTTTGCTCGTCAACGAAATTGGCAACTTGATGACGTGATCGTTGCTAAAGACAGGGTTACGGTAACTTTATCTTTGTCTGGAGAAAATGAGCATCAATTATGGCCTCATCAATACCAATTAAAGCAGCAGTTGATTTTTTCTGATCAATTTGAACAAAAATTATTTATCAGTAATTTATCATCCAAGGCGTTTGAATATTCAGCGGCATTACACAGTTACTTTGCCGTTAGTACACCAGAAAATATTACGGTAGCGCCGTTAGCTGAGTTTCCCTTTGATGACAAAGTTACGGGTAAAGAGCAGCAGCTTGCTGCTTTAGAAAATTGTCTGGGTGAAGTCGATCGTATTTATTACACTAATCAACAATGCTTAATCGAAGATAAACAATGGCAAAGAACGCTTACAGTATCGTCAACAAATTGTCAGCAGTGGGTTTTATGGAATCCCGGCGTTGAGGTTGCTCAGCGAATGAAGGATCTTCATGTTGGCGCTGAAAAGGAATTTGTTTGTTTAGAGGCAGCTAATACTGACAGGCTAGTTGTCCAAGCGAATGAGACCGTGATGATCGGGCAGAAAGTCACGCTAACATAAACACATCAAAAACAGCACTCAATTTAAGCCACTAGACTTTGTCGCTATTATCCTTTATCTTTTGATGATTAATTAACAGGTAATACCAGTTAGTATTACCTTTTATCATTTTGGTATCTGTGTGAATACAAGTCGTAGAGAATTCTTTAAAGTTAGTCTGCTTGGCAGTGCCATCTTGCTGGTTGGCAGTAGTTTGTCTACTATAGCACTGACTAGCCCAGCCACAAAAAAGTTACAACAATTTGATTTTCTTCAAGCATCTGATGCTGATTTTTTATTAGCGCTAGCCCCTGTTATGTTAAAAAGTAATTATCCTGGTGTATTAGCTGAAGACGCTGGATTGCGCTTATTAATGGCTGTTGACCAACAAATTATTACTTTAGGGGCTCACTCTCAAAAGCAATTACGGCAGCTGTTTGATTTAATGTCATCGGCGACATTTCGTTATCTTGTTGGTGCACCGACCAGTGATTGGACCGTAACCCCAGCGAAAGAAATTGAAAGCTTTCTACAAGGTTGGAAAAATAGCCTGTTTTCATTAAAACGTACTGGCTACGCTTCTCTAGGTAAGCTGATTATTATGAGTTGGTATGCTCAATCAGAAAATTATTTACAAGCGGGATACCCAGGCCCTCCTAAAATATATCCATCGCAGGAATAAAACGTGAAAATAGTCTCTGAAATTCGTGGTATTAGCGATCCGTACTCAGCAAATAAAGCGATCACTAAGCAAACGGTCAATGCTAATCAGCTAGATACCAATATTATTAGCGCTGATGTCATTATTATTGGCACTGGGGCGGGTGGTGGCACAAGTGCTGAAATACTTGCGCAGGCAGGGCTGAAGGTGTTGATGATAGAAGAAGGGCCATTAAAGTCGACCCGTGACTTTAAAATGGATGAGCGAACTGCCTATGCCGATTTGTATCAAGAAAATGCTGGGCGAGCTACAAAAGATGGTGGCATTGGAATCTTGCAAGGGCGCTGTGTTGGCGGAACTACCGTAATCAACTGGACCTCAAGCTTTAGAACACCGTCACCAACGCTAGATTATTGGCAAAAAACATTTCAGGTAAAAGGCTGTAGCACCAGCGATATGGTCCCTTGGTTTGAAAAAATGGAAAAGCGCTTAAATGTAACGCCATGGCAAGGTGGAGCGAATGAAAATAATGCGGTGCTAAAAGAAGGTTGTGAGCAACTCAATATTCCATGGAAAGTTATTCCGCGCAATGTCAAAGGCTGCTGGAACCTAGGTTACTGCGGTATGGGGTGTCCGACCAACGCAAAACAATCGATGCTAGTTACCACTATCCCAGATGCGCTTGAACATGGCGGCACATTACTTTATCAAGCTCGTGTCGAACGGTTAATTATTGAGAATAAAAAAATAACAGCCGTAGAATGTTTTGCGCTCGATAATAATAAGAAAAAGACAGCGAAGAAAATTATCGCCAAAGCACCTTATATTATTTTAGCAGCTGGTGCGATTAACGGCCCAGCACTGATGTTACGCTCTAAAGCGCCAGATCCGAATAATCGTATTGGTAAAAGAACCTTTTTACATCCAACTGTTTTTTCATTTGCTCAATTTGATAAAGAAATATCACCTTTTTATGGCGCGCCACAAACTATTTATAGTGATCATTATCAATGGCAAAATGGTGCTACCGGGCCGTTAAGTTATAAGTTAGAGGTACCGCCATTACACCCGGCTATGTCATCAATTATGTTAATGGGCCACGGCACTAAACATGTTGAGGATATGGCAAAGCTGAATAATACCCATGCAATGTTAGCCTTGTTACGTGATGGCTTTGACGTTGATAGTGAAGGCGCTGAAATAACGCTTTCTGATGACGGTAGCCCAGTTGTTGATTATCCGATGAATGATTATTTATTTGATGGGGTTAAACGCGCTTATTTATCTATGGCTGAAGTGCAGTTTGCTGCTGGTGCTAAAAGAGTTCGCCCCGCACATCAACACGGACAATGGTTTGAAAGCTTTGAGTCTTTTAAAGCCGGTTTTAATCAACTTGAGCATAAAGTCAGTAACAACTTAATTGGTAGCGCTCACGTTATGGGAGGCTTAGCGATGGGTGAAAACAAAGCGCTATGCTTAGTTGATAGCGATTGTAAGTACCATTATTTAGATAATTTATGGGTATTTGATGGTTCTGTTTTTCCTACCTCTATTGGTACTAACCCACAACTTTCTATTTATGGCTTAGTTTGTAAACAAGCGAACAAACTTGCTAAAAAATTGAATGAATCATAAAGGTTTTATTTTTGGCGTTAAGCAATAAAATAACTAAACTTACGATGAAAAATAGACCGAATTATAATTATTAGCACAATTTTCATCATGCTGAATTTATTTTTTTGTCGTTATGCTGAATTTATTTCAGTATCTGTGTTTTTGGTTCTAAGTACAGATACTGAAACAAGTTCAGGATGACGGTGTTGTGATTAGGATGACGTTGTTGTGTTCAAGATTACGGTGCTCGCTTTACCCTCTTCTCGTCATGCTGAATTTATTTCAGTATCTGGTTTTTGGCTCTAAGTACAGATCCTGAAACAAGTTCAGGATGACGGAGATGTGTTCAGGGTGATGGTGTTGTATTCAGGGGGGCGGTGTCGTGTTCAGGATTACGGTGCTCGCTTTACACTCTTGTCGTCATGCTAAATTAATTTCAGTATCTGGTTTTGGTTGTAAGTACAGATCCTGAAACAAGTTCAGGATGACGGTGTTGTGTTCAGGATGACTGAGTAGCAATCAAGATTTTTGACTGTGCTATCTTGTGTTTACTTTGTTCAAAATAGCTATCTCATACACATGCTAAAGCAGTTGATTATTTGTTAATTAAACCCCCTTTATATATTTATGCACATATTTAGAATAAACCAAAGCTATGTGTATATTGTATATTATACTGGCTTTTATCTCGCTAGCTCAGCAATATCAGAATACCATATTGTATACAATATGGTAAGTATACAGTTTTTTCTTAATAAAACGCTAAAAATACTGAATATTTACTCTAATCTAGATTGACACGAAATTATTTTTATGAAACTGCAATAATTAGTTTGCTTTTTAGGCATTGGAGTGATTATTCTAATAAAACTTTTTGTTTGAATGAGACTTTTCATGGAACACCTAAACCAATTATTTGTAGAAGCGGGCACGTTAATGTTTGCTGGCATGGTCTTCGTTTTTATCTTTTTGGGATTAATGATTGTTTTTATTAATGTCGTTTTAAAACGCCTCGCCATCAAATTTCCAGATGCCGTTGTCCAAACAAGATCTACCCGCTCAAATCAAAAAACAAAACAAAATGTTGATGGTGTTTCACCTAAAGTGGTGGCAGCAATTACTTCTGCTGTATCGCAATACCGCAAACAACATAATCAAAGCTCAAGCACCCATAAAACTAAATAGGAATAAACTCATGACAAAGCCATTAGGTATCACTGAAGTTGTTTTAAGAGATGGTCATCAATCATTGCTCGCCACTCGTTTACGCCTTGAGGATATGTTACCCATTGCGCCAAAACTTGATGAAATTGGTTTTTGGTCAATTGAGTCTTGGGGTGGTGCTACGTTTGACTCTTGTATTCGCTATTTAGGTGAAGATCCTTGGGAACGTTTACGCGCATTAAAAAAAGCGATGCCAAAAACTAAACAACAAATGTTATTTCGCGGTCAGAATATTTTAGGCTACCGTCATTATGCTGATGATGTGGTCGAGAAGTTTGTTGAACGTGCTCATGTTAACGGTATTGACGTGTTTCGCATTTTCGATGCAATGAATGATGTACGTAATTTACAAACAGCGATTAAATCAGCAGTAAAAGTCGGCGCTCATGCGCAAGGCACATTAAGCTATACCGAGAGTCCAGTGCATACTCTTGAAGGTTGGCTGACGATGGCTAAGCAAATTGAAGATATGGGCGCGCATTCTTTATGTATCAAAGACATGTCTGGTTTATTAAAACCTTACGACGCTGAAGAATTGATCGGTCGTCTGAAAGAAACGGTCTCTTTACCTATTGCTTTACATTGTCATGCGACCACAGGTTTAAGTATTGCTACTCACATGAAGGCTATTGATGCCGATGTAGATGTTATCGATACGTCTATCTCTTCAATGAGTATGACTTATGGTCATTCACCGACAGAAACGATTGTTTCGATTGTTGAAGGTACCAAACGAGATACTGGTTTAGACATGGTGAAGCTTGCTGAAGTTGCCACTTACTTTCGTGAAGTTCGTAAAAAGTATGCCAAATTTGAAGGTAGCTTAAAAGGTATCGATGCGCGTATTTTACTTGCACAAGTTCCTGGTGGCATGTTAACAAATATGGAAATGCAGTTAAGAGAACAAGGTGCTGCAGACAAGCTTGATGAAGTATTAATTGAAATTCCAAAAGTAAGAAAAGATTTAGGTTATATCCCATTAGTGACACCAACCTCGCAAATTGTTGGTACGCAAGCGGTATTAAATGTACTAACTGGTGAGCGTTATAAGTCAATCACAAAAGAAACAGCTGGTGTCTTAAAAGGTGAATATGGCGCAACTGCCGATAAAGTTAATGCCGAATTACAAGCGCGTGTTTTAGATGGCGCTGAAGCGATCACTTGTCGTCCCGCTGATTTAATTAAACCTGAACTTGATAATCTTACTGCAGAATTAGAAAAACTTGCTAAAGAGAAAAAGATTGATTTAGCCGATGAAGTGATTGATGACGTTTTAACGTATGCATTGTTTCCGCAAATAGGACTGAAATTTCTAGAAAATAGAAATAACCCGGATGCATTTGAACCTGTGCCTTCGATTGAAGATGCGGTAGCAGCCTCTGCACACGCTAAAAGTTCAACCGCGCCAGAAAGTTATGCCGTCAGCGTAGATGGTCAGGTGTTTGAGGTTGTTGTAGGTCCTGGAGGCGATATTAGCGAAATTTCTCAGCCTAGTAGCAGTCAATCATCATCACAGGCATCAAAACCGTCATCATCAACTTCTGAAGCGTTAAATGCACCACTTGCTGGCAATATATTTAAAGTGTTAGTTAATGAAGGTGATGAAGTTGAAGCCGGTGAAGTTGTTATCATTATGGAAGCAATGAAAATGGAAACTGAAATTCGTGCAGTTAACTCAGGTACCGTTACTTCAGTGGATATTAAAGAAGGCGATTCTGTAACTGTTGGTCAAGCTTTATTGAGTTTAGGATAGATAATAATGGATTCGTTAAATAAACTTTGGTTGTCTACTGGCTTAGCTAACTTTGAGTCGGGTCAGGTGATCATGATGATAGTTGGCTGTTTGCTACTTTATCTTGCAATAGCACGTAACTTTGAACCGTTATTGTTATTACCTATGGGCTTTGGTGCGATATTAACCAATATACCATTAGCTGGATTTTCAGAAGTTGGTGGTTTATTACATTTCATCTACTATGCGGGTATTGATACGGGGATATTTCCGTTGATTATCTTTATGGGAGTGGGTGCAATGACTGACTTTGGCGCGTTAATCGCTAACCCTAAAACTTTATTACTTGGTGCTGCTGCCCAATTCGGTATCTTTGCCACCTTATTTGGTGCTATTGCCTTAAACACAATACCTGGTATTGAATTTACGCTTAAAGATGCATCAGCTATTGCTATTATTGGTGGTGCAGATGGTCCGACAGCGATATTTTTAGCATCAAAACTAGCGCCAGAATTATTAGGTGCTATTGCTGTTGCTGCTTATTCTTATATGGCTTTAGTGCCAATTATTCAGCCACCTATTATGCGCGCATTAACCACTGAAGATGAACGTAAAATTGAAATGGCGCAATTACGCCCAGTAGCGAAAATTGAAAAAATAGTGTTCCCGTTAGCTGTTCTCATGATGTCTATTTTCTTTTTACCATCAGCAACACCTTTAGTTGGCATGTTCTGTTTGGGTAACTTGATGCGAGAATGTGGTGTTGTTGACCGATTAAGCTCAACAGCGCAGAACGAGTTAATTAATATCACCACCATATTCTTAGGTTTAGGGGTCGGTTCTAAATTAAGTGCCGAAGCCTTTTTGAATATAGAAACCTTAGGTATTTTAGGTTTAGGTGCTGTTGCATTCTCAATTGGTACTGCTTCCGGGGTATTAATGGCTAAGTTAATGAATAAACTTTCATCAACACCTATTAATCCTCTCATTGGTGCTGCCGGTGTTTCAGCCGTACCTATGGCGGCACGTGTTGCTAATAAAGTGGGTTTAGAAGCTAATCCACACAACTTCTTATTAATGCATGCGATGGGGCCTAACGTTGCCGGTGTGCTTGGTTCAGCGGTTGCGGCAGGTATCTTACTGGCATTAGTAGGATAAGAATTGCGGTAGGCTTAGCGCGTTAACTAATAAAAACGGGAAGCTTTGCTTCTCGTTTTTTTTTCATTTTAGCTGCGCTAATACCTATGTACGACAACAAGTGTCATCTTTGCTAGCTTATCTGTCTATTACTCAATTATACCGTTATCAGGCAATTGGGCGTAAGGGGCTATTTTTTAAAGTAGTTACCAGTATTGTTAGACAGTAACGCATCTAATTGTTTTTTAGCTTTTCTCCTACTGCATTCTTTGCAACAGCAAGACTGGCTGCAATAACTTTAAACTTTTGATAATAAATTTTTTGTGGGCTTTCGGGGGAATTAAATTCTGTAGGAACTCTGGTGAAAAGATCATCTTGTAATTCTTTAATCGTCGACATCATAGCCACCCGTTCGAAAAGTATCACTTTAAGTCTCCGGCGTGCCATCATCATAATTAGTTGCGCTAAACTACTTACCTCAACAAACTTTTCTCTGGGGACTTGCGCTAATTCAGCGAAAAAATCGCATTGCCAATTAGCGTACTTATACTCCCTTCGGGCAAATTTTTGATGTCAAAGTTAGCGGGGGACGTTGAATAAAGATCAACGGTAGTGTCAAAGTGCCAAGATAACTCTTGTGCGTATTGGTAAAAGCTTTCTGTTTCACTATCTTTAGGCGTTAAACCTACCATGTCGATACGGTAACTGTTTAATTCTAGCTTCGCCCAAGCATAGGTCATTATTTGATAATTAAACATTAGTGTGGAACTTTCTTGCAGCCCATTAAGCATATCAATAACAAAACCACTGCCGTCTTCGTTTACTAAAGGAGGAAATGGCTCCAACCCAACTAAAATATTAGTAGGGTTGGCTAATGATTTAACGCTAAATAAAGAACATAAAACAGCAACACTGACAACTTTATATAACACTGATATGTTGTTTAAAATAGACATCTTATAAATTCAAGGGTTAACTATTAACGATAATTTTTTGCTATAAATACCGTTTGAATATTAAAAGATAGCCATTAAGGGTTTAATTTAAATTGACGCCATAGTACCTTTTTGTCCTCTTGATTTTGGTCTTGTTCAAAGCAAATACGGTCATGTAAACGATTAGCTCGACCTTGCCAAAATTCAAGGTAATGAGGCTTTATTCGCCAGCCACCCCAAAACTCGGGTAAGGGGACTTCTTGGCCGGCAAACTTTTCAGTGTAATAAGCTTCGCTTTGCTTTAATGCTTCTTTACTCGCCAGTGGTGAGCTTTGCTTTGACGCCCATGCGCCAATTTGGCTACCGCGGTCTCTGCTATGAAAATACTGTTCTGATTGTTCAGGTGTTACTTTTTCTACCCTACCTTCTATCCTGACTTGGCGTTGCAGAACATTCCAATGAAATAATAAGGCTATCTTATTGTTCTCATTTAAATCTTGGCTTTTTCGGCTGGCGTAATTAGTATAAAAAACGAAACCATCGTCATTAAACTCTTTTAACAACACCATACGTGAGCTAGGTTGGCCCTCTTGATCGCAGCTGCTGACAGACATCGCTTCAGGTAATAAAATGCCTGATTTTTTCGCGTCATCAAACCATTGACTAAACAATTCAATGGGTTTTGTTTGTTCAGAAATATCGGGCAGTGGTAAGGCAACACCTTGACCAAATGTTAATAAGCAGCGTAATTTTTCAAATAATGTCATAACGGTAAATTTAAATTATGTAGGGAGAATAGGTTCGTTAGATAGTAGCATGAATGTTTTATCTAACAATAAGAGATTATCGGCTTAATGCAATCAAAAGTTACAGCCGTGATGATTATATTTCCCAATCATCACTGAAGTCTAATGCTTCACGAAGGCGCTTCTTTTCTAGCAAATCATCGATACGTTTACGCACCTTGCTATTTTTATCTGCTTTTTTACCGGTGGCAAGATCTTTGTCGTAGTTATCAGACTCGTCATTTGCTTTATATTCATCTGCCATTATCGTGTTTTTCTCACGGTTAAGTATTTTTATTAATAAGGATTAATTTCAAGATAGGCAACAACTGAGAAAATTTCAATAAATTAGCTCAATTGCCTACTAAATAAATTAGCTCAATCGCCTACTATTAATGCCATTATTTTTTAGTAAATAACCGCAGATAAAAATAAACTATTTGAATTGCGGTAGCAGATTGATAAACTGCTTTCACTTTAGTTTTACTGAATTTAGCGCCTGCTTATGTCTAACCGTAATTTCGTCGAATGGCTTGAAGAAATGCAATGTCAGGCTTTGAGCAAATTTCAGCGACAACTGGTGTTACTGGTTGGTGATGCTTGCTGGGTAAAACAGTTACTGCAACTTAATGAACAAAACCAGAGTAAAGATGCTTGGCTGG
Source organism: Colwellia sp. MB3u-55 (assembly GCF_014076785.1). Taxonomy (NCBI): domain Bacteria; kingdom Pseudomonadati; phylum Pseudomonadota; class Gammaproteobacteria; order Alteromonadales; family Colwelliaceae; genus Colwellia; species Colwellia sp. MB3u-55. Next base: position 58,260 of record NZ_JACGUS010000122.1, on the reverse strand, counting down.
TATTTAGTCACCACCCCGAAATTTCTGCCACGATCAACAACAAACACTTTGCTCAGCAACTTGGGAGTGAGCATAATCGAATATTATTTTCAGGTGTTGAAAATAGCGACTGTTCTGCGCTTAATAGTATCAATTTGGATGCTTTTGCCGCGCTCTCTGGCACCCTAGTCGCTGGTGGCGTTATGTGTTTATGGCTTGAAAAACCATTAATACAAGCGATTGAGCAAACAAAGCCAGCTTCACTTAAATATTTTTATCGACAGCTTCTCGACAATAAAGCCTTAATTACGATTACACAAAGTGACGAGCAAACGTTTCCGTTGTTAGATGATATCGCACCAGCAATATCGACAATCTCTAGTGATTTTTTATATCAATGTAAAACCAAAGAACAACAAATAGCCGTTGAACATATTATTAAGGTCAGCCGAGGTCATCGAAACCGTCCATTAGTGCTAACCGCTGATCGTGGTCGTGGAAAATCATCAGCGCTTGCTATTGCTTGTGTTGAGCTCATTGCAAATAACACCGCTATGGGCCATGAAAAAATTAATATTGTTATTACTGCACCCCATGTTCGTTCTTTATCGGTTTTTTACCGTCAACTTGCTTGTTCATTAGCGGCACTTGGCGAAAAATTTGACTATGCTAATACCAGCAAAACCGCTTTGGTTCACCCCTTGGGTTCGATAACCTTTGTTGCGGTCGACCAACTCATTCGCCGCAATGATTCATTGAATGTTTCACTATTACTGGTTGATGAAGCCGCCGCCATTCCGGTACCTTTATTAACAAGCTTAACTGCTCTTTTTTCTCGTGTTGTTTTTTCAAGTACGGTTCATGGTTATGAAGGAGCAGGGCGCGGCTTTACGGTAAAGTTTCAACATGCATTAACAAAGCAAGTGCCGCAGTGGCGAAGCTTTCATATGCATCAGCCTATTCGCTGGCGTCAAGACGATCCGCTAGAAGTCTTTGTTTTTGAAAGTTGTTTACTCAATGCCAAGTTAACAGAATTGCCGTTACTAACTCAGCCTGTAAGCGAAATTTCTTTGAATAAAGCAACCTTAAGCCAATCATCGACAGTGCAGTTGGCTAAAGAATCGTTATCTTTTAGCCAAGTGTCATCAACCTCGTTGATTGAAGACACGGTGTTATTAAAGCAAGTTTTTGCTGTGCTGGTAACCGCTCATTATCAAACGTCACCAAACGATATTACGCTATTACTCGACAATAAAGCGCTACAATTATTTGTTGCCAAATTAGGTGATGATATTGTCGGTGTTGCCTTACTTCTTGAAGAAGGGTGTAATAAAGTAGGCGATATTCAAGCGATAGCAACAAATCAACGTCGACTAAAAAATCAGTTTATTCCCCAGTCTTTATTGACTCATTGTGGTTTTAGTGAAAGTTTTAGTTATCAATATCTACGGGTTTTACGCATAGCTATTCATCCACAATATCAAGGATATGGTTTTGGCCGTTGTTTTATTAAAACGCTAGAAAATTTTGCAAAAAAGCAGCAAATTGATTTTATTGGCGCGAGTTTTGGTGCCAATGCGCAGTTACTTAAGTTTTGGCAAGATGCTGATTATCAAATTGCTCGAATAGGTTTCACTAAAGACCAAGCCAGTGGTGAGCATTCCGCGCTAGTGGTTTCTGCAATGAGCGACCGGGGGCAATTTTTTCAACGAAAGATTGCCAGTGAATTTTATAGTTCATTCGATTATTTACTCACCGATGAATACAAAGGTTTATCGCCTAAGTTAGTGTGGCAAATATTACATCATTGCCCTGATAAAAGTTTACCACAGCTAAGCGCCCATCAGCTGAACAGTATTAGCGACTTTATTCAACAAAAACGGCAGTTTAGTCATTGCGTAAAAGCGTTACATTATTGGTGTCTTTTACACTGTAAAGAAAATTATCAAGCAAGTATACTCGTGTTAATCGAGCGTGTTTTACAGAAAAAGTCCGTTGATGAAGTATGTAAGAATCATCAATTAACCGGTAAAAAAATGCTAAATCAGGCCTTAATTGATTACATTGCGCAGGCTCAAGCGCACTAGCTATTCAATCGCCTAGGCGATCTGTTGTTGCCAAAATTTAAGCATAGTAAAATAATGACAAGGCTGACTGGCGAAAGCCGTGAAGTCGTCATGTTTAATAAGGCGAGTTAAATAATAGCTGATCACCTTTGCTAATTCATTACTGGGATGTTGTGCATAAGTTTTGGTTAATACGCTCAACCAATCTTCTATTTGATAAAGCTCACTTGAATAAGCAATAGCGCAATGAATACTGTCTTTATGATAGCTCGCTGAATAAGTTAACGACATCTTGATTGCTCTCCCTGCAAGCTGCTTTGTAAGAGTGATTGCCACAATGTTTTACGCGCAGCATCATCTAAGCACCTGCACTCATTACCAGGCAAAGCGCCAGACAAGATTAACTTTTCTAATAATATGATGGGTAATTCAACTTTTGCCTTCTCAGTGTGTATTTGGTGATAATTGTCTTGGATATTTTTTCTATTGATAGAATATTGTTGCGCACCCATGATGAAACTCCTTTGCTTAGCCGATGACGTTAGATTTAATTTAATGTAATAGTTACCACAATGCAAATGATAATTGTTATCATTTGCATTGTGGTGATGTTTTATTATTTTTAGTGATGTGATTTTTACACATATCCCATTACAATAACGAGTAAGCATTAGGTATTATTAGGAAAGTTATGACACAGAGTCAGCAACGGGTTGGTCAAACAAAAAACGATGTTATTGAAGTTAATCATTTAGTTAAAAGTTATAAAGGTGTGCAAGCGGTTGATGATATTAGTTTCACCATTACTAAAGGGCATTGTTTTGGTTTGTTAGGGCCAAATGGTGCAGGAAAAACGACGACCATTGAAATAATGGAAGGGATAATTCCAGCGACCAGTGGTGAAGTGCTTTATTCAGGAAAAAGCATAGGTAAGGATATAAGTCAGCAAATAGGCATTCAATTTCAAAGTACTGCTTTGCAAGATTTTTTAACGGTACAAGAGACCTTAAATCTATTCACCGCATTTTATGACAACACTGTACCTCATCAGCAATTAATTGAGCTTTGTGGCTTAAAAGATTTTTTAGATAGAGATAATCGTTTGTTGTCGGGTGGACAGCGTCAACGGTTATTATTAGCACTGGCGCTAATTAATGACCCCGATATTATTTTTCTTGATGAGCCCACCACTGGGCTTGATCCACAAGCGAGACGTAATTTTTGGCAGTTAATAAAAAATATTAAAGCCCAAAATAAGACGGTTATTTTAACCACTCATTACATGGACGAAGCGGAACAACTTTGTGATGAAGTGGTTATTATGGACAATGGTAAAATTATTGAAAGTGGTACACCGAATAGATTACTTGCTAAGCATTTTCAAGAGGTCTTTATTTATTTACCTCAAGAGCAAGTACCTCAGCCATTAATTGAAAAACATCAGTGGACTATCGAACACGAGCGCGTCGAAATAACGACGCAACATGTGGAAGAAACTATTAGCTTGTTAATTGCTGAGAAAATTCCATTAGAAGGTTTACAAGTAAAGTCTCCTAATCTTGATGATCTTTTTCTAAAATTAACTGGCCATTCATTGAGAGAATAAAAGATATGAATTTTAAACGTTTTTTTGCGGTAGTCAAAGCCCGTAATATTGAATTTTTTCGCGATCGTTCATCATTAGGATGGAATTTGTTTTTCCCTATTCTCATGTTAGCAGGTTTATCTTTTGTTTTTGCTGGTGACGGAAAAGCTGTTTACAAAGTGGGGGTTATCGACAGTAAAACCGTTCAATCAAGTTTTATGGAAACACGTTACGTTGACTTTATCGACTATCAAGATAAGGCGTTAGCAACCGTAAAATTAGAACAGCATGCTATTGATTTTTTAGTCGACTTTAGCCAAAAAAGTTATTGGGTTAACCAAGGTTCGCCAAACAGTTACCTGGTTGAAAAAATCTTTTTAGGACAGCACAATAACTTTCAACGCCTAGAAACCTATGGTAAGAAAATTCGTTATGTCGATTGGGTGCTGCCTGGGATCCTTGGAATGAACATGATGTTCAGTTGCCTATTTGGTGTTGGTTACGTCATAGTACGTTATCGTAAAAATGCGGTATTAAAGCGTTTAAAAGCGACACCGCTTTCAGCGTTTGAATTTGTATCAGCACAATTAGTGTCACGCATTTTTATTGTGATGTTTATGTCGAGTGTTGTTTATATTGGCTGTAATTTCTTTTTTGATTTTTACATGCTGGGCAGCTATTTTGATCTATTTATCATCGCAGTTTTAGGCGCTATTAGCTTAATATCTTTAGGTTTGCTGGTTGCGAGCAGAAGTAAGAGTGAAGAGCTTATTGGCGGTTTACTTAATTTGACCTCATGGCCAATGATGTTGTTATCAGGTGTTTGGTTTAGTTTAGAAGGTGCGCCCAATGCGGTAAAAGTTTTTGCTGACTTTTTACCTTTAACTCATTTAGTGGCTGGAGCTAGAAAAGTGATCACCGAAGGTGCAACCTTAGCTGATATCAGTTATCACCTGACCGCACTTTTGATTATGAGTACTATCTTTTTAGCGTTAGGCTCTTACTTATTTAGTTGGAATACCGAGCGATAATAGCGGTTGCTGTTTTATGGTGAGACCTATTAATCATTATACTAGGTCTCGTTGTGCAACAAAATCTGGCCGTAACACGCCCCTTTATTTTTCTATGGCGTTTGCCTCTTTCAGCGGAGGTGGAGCAAACTTAACGGTTAATTATTGATCAGCGAGTGCTTTACCCACTAAGGTCGCTAAATGGTTAGGTAGTGTTAATGAAAGTGCTATTTCGTGGCCACGCGCTGACATTTTTCCCCAAGTTTTCTTTACTATCCTAATGATTTTAGCTTCGTTGTCTGCTTCGGTATATTTAGCGGCAAAAGCGTCAAAGTAATATTGTAAGAATACTAAGCAAGCGACATCCTCTAACGTTTGCGTGTTGGCATTTGTTTTGAGCTGTTCTTTTCTTAAAATACAAGCGGTCAATTCAGCCTCATGCTCAGAATAATCATTTTCTATCATTAATGACTTAGTGAGTTCAGCGTGGAACTTTCCTTGGGAAATTCGCCATTGATAATAGCCAGCTTTGCCTTCATCAAATTGGGTACGCTTTAAGTCCCAGCGTTTAATATGCTGTGCCCGCACAGCTATTTGTAATAATTCATTTGACTGAGGAAAATACTGCTCAAGACAAGAGGTCATGTATTGACCATAAAGTAATTCATTGGCTTGAGGATGCCCATTAACAAGTGTTTGATTGGGATCTTCACTATTTATTTTATCGATGGCACAAAGTACGGCGGTTAAACGAGATGAAGTCATAAAGGGTATCCAAAGCCTAGGGCGAATTAAAACAATATGTTAGCTTTTTATCGATAAAATAAACACAGTGATTAAACATTTTTGTCAAAATAACAGAAATTGATCGGTTGATCATATTGTCGTGGTAGCTAGTTTTAAGTATAATGTTTTCCCGTCCTGCTAGGTTGGTGCGTTTTTCAAGATCATGACTAAACTTACCTCATTATTCGCTCATTAATTCGCGTAATAAGCCAGCAAAACAACTTAAGTAAAACACACAAAATTCCTGCTCACTCTGACTTTTGGTATCACATGACAACTAGATATATTTTTGTAACCGGCGGCGTTGTATCGTCTCTTGGTAAAGGTATTGCCGCGGCTTCTCTTGCTGCAATTCTTGAAGCACGCGGCTTAAAAGTCACAATGTTAAAACTTGACCCTTATATTAATGTTGACCCGGGTACGATGAGTCCTATTCAACATGGTGAAGTGTTTGTTACCGAAGACGGCGCGGAAACTGATTTGGATTTAGGGCATTATGAACGATTTATTCGTACCAAAATGACCAAGCTTAATAACTTCACCACCGGCAGAATATATCAAGATATTCTTGCACGTGAGCGCAAAGGTGAGTTTTTAGGTGCCACTATTCAAGTTATTCCTCATATTACTAACGACATAAAGCGTCGCGTTATCGAGGGTGCTGAAGGTTATGACGTTGCTATGGTTGAGATTGGCGGCACGGTTGGTGATATTGAATCACAACCTTTCTTAGAAGCTATCCGCCAGTTAGGTACAGAATTAGGACGTGAGCGTGCGATGTATATGCACCTAACGTTAGTGCCTTATATTAAAACAGCCGGCGAAATTAAAACAAAACCAACTCAACATTCAGTGAAAGAGCTACGCTCAATCGGTATCGTCCCTGATATTTTAGTGTGTCGAAGTGAACGCACTGTACCTGCTAATGAGCGAGCAAAAATATCTTTGTTTACCAATGTTGCTGAAAAAGCGGTTTTATCAATGCGTGACGTTGATAGTATCTATAAAATTCCGGCGTTACTTAAAGCCCAAGGTATTGATGAATTAGTGGTTAAACGTTTTGGTCTTGATGTACCTGTTGCCGATTTAAGTGAATGGGAAAAAGTACTCTATCAAGAAGCTAACCCTTTTGGTGAAGTTACCATAGGCATGGTAGGTAAATATATTGAATTACCAGACGCGTATAAATCTGTTAACGAAGCATTAAAACATGCCGGCTTGAAAAACCAAGTAACGGTAAACATTAAATACATTGACTCACAAGATCTTGAGAGCAAAGGAACCGATGTTTTAGGAACCGTTGACGCGATACTAGTGCCAGGTGGTTTTGGTATTCGTGGCGTTGAAGGAAAAATTTTAGCGGCGAAATATGCTCGTGAAAACAAAGTGCCTTATTTAGGTATTTGTTTAGGTATGCAAGTGGCGCTTATTGATTATGCCCGCAATGTTGCTGGTCTTACTGACGCTCATAGCACCGAATTTAACCCTGAAACCCCACATCCAGTGGTAGGTTTAATTAATGAATGGTTAGATGAAGAAGGCCAAGTTGAATACCGTCATGAAAATTCAGACTTAGGCGGCACGATGCGTTTAGGTTCACAATTGTGCCACATTGTGAAAGGTACCAAGGCATATGACGTATATGGCAGTGAAACAATTTATGAGAGACACCGTCATCGTTATGAGGTAAATAATAACTACCGTGAGCAAATTAGCAAAGCTGGTTTGGTGTTCTCGGGGTTATCTACGGATAAAACATTAGTTGAGATGATTGAAATACCGGATCATCCTTGGTTTATTGCTGGGCAGTTTCATCCTGAGTTTAATTCAACTCCACGTGATGGACACCCATTGTTTGAAAGCTTTATTGCTGCTTCATTTGAGCATCAAAAACAGCAATCAAGTTAAACCTGAAAATTAATAAAACCGTAGCATAGTGCTGCGGTTTTGCTTTCTGGCATAATTATTTATGGCAAAATGTTTTATCAGTAAAATGTAAACTAAAACTATTACCAACTTAATAGCGGTTCATTCGCTTAGTGCACTCAATTTAAAGGAATTATAATGTCGAATATCAGTAAAATTATCGCCCGTGAAATTATGGACTCTCGTGGTAACCCAACCGTTGAAGCTGACGTTTTTTTAGCATCGGGTGCTTGGGGCCGTGCTGCTGCACCCTCTGGCGCATCAACCGGTTCACGTGAAGCGTTAGAGTTACGTGATGGCGATAAGTCTCGTTATTTAGGTAAAGGCGTATTAAAAGCGGTTGCGGCGATAAACAATGACATTCAAGCGGCATTGATCGGACAAAGTGCTTTAGAACAAGCCACTATTGATCAAATCATGATCGACTTAGACGGTACCGAAAATAAAGAAAAATTTGGTGCCAATGCTATTTTAGCGGTTTCATTAGCAAATGCAAAAGCAGCCGCAATGGAAAAGAAAGTACAATTGTTTGAACATATTGCTGATTTAAACGGAACTCCAGGTCAATACTCATTACCTTTACCTATGATGAATATCATCAATGGCGGTGAACATGCAGACAATAATGTTGATATTCAAGAATTCATGATCCAACCGGTAAGTGCTAAAAGTTTCAGTGAAGCATTACGTATGGGCGCTGAAATATTTCATGCCTTGAAAAAAGTATTATCTGCAAAAGGTTTAAATACTGCAGTTGGTGATGAAGGTGGTTTTGCACCAGATTTAGCCTCGAATGCTGACGCTTTAGCCGTTATTAAGGAAGCCGTTTCTGCTGCCGGTTATGAATTAGGTAAAGACATTACGTTAGCGATGGATTGTGCTGCTTCAGAATTTTATGATAGCGAGAAAGGCATTTACGATCTGAAAGGCGAAGGTAAGCAATTTACAGCTAACGAATTCTCTGATTTCTTAGCAACGCTATGCGAAGAATACCCTATCGTTTCTATTGAAGACGGTTTGGACGAGTCTGATTGGGATGGTTTTGCTTACCAAACAAAATTATTGGGCGATAAAATACAAATTGTTGGTGATGATTTATTTGTAACGAATACTAAAATCTTAGCTCGTGGTATTGAACAAGGTATTGGCAACTCAATTTTAATTAAGTTTAACCAGATTGGTACCTTAACTGAAACATTAGCAGCGATTAAAATGGCGAAAGATGCTGGCTTTACTGCTGTTATTTCTCATCGTTCAGGCGAAACTGAAGATGCAACGATTGCTGATTTAGCGGTAGGTACAGCGGCAGGCCAAATTAAAACCGGTTCACTTTGTCGTTCAGACCGTGTTTCTAAGTATAACCAATTGCTACGTATTGAAGAGTACCTTGGTGATAAAGCTATATTCAACGGCCTGTCAGAAGTTAAAGGCCAATAACGATTAACTATGTTTATTTCTTCCTACCACGTTATTAGAAGTACTCATTGACTATCGTCAACTCCGTGCGTCTGCCTAGTGGTAGTTTGAACTAACTCACATTTTAATTCGTTATTTTTGTTATAAATATAGTCATAAAAAGCCACTCATTTGAGTGGCTTTTTATTTTTAGGGATAACTGATTTAGGCAAGTGGTTACTTTAATAACATAGCTAAAGCATGTTTATTTCTTCCTACTTCGTTGTTAGAAGTACTTATTGACTATCGTCAATTTCGTGCGACGTCTTCGCTCTAAAAGCAATTAGCAGCTAAACTAATAATTATTCGTTATATTTTATGATTATGCGTAAGGGTGAGATTAGCCTTACTTACAGTCGTTTATTTTTAAAAGGCTCTCATAACATTTAATTATGTAAAAAGGCACGTTTTCGATCATAATATCAGAGATTCAGTCAGCAATATTTAAAATCACTTATGCGCTTTATAGACATTAGTTATAAATTATTAGTCATAGGTTATCTAATTAATCACTAACCAAATTTATTGGCATGTTATTTAAATATATGGCGAAGCCTCGTTTATCCCAAATTAATTGGTATTAAATTGTTTTTATTACCTTTAATTTACATGGAATACATGTATGACGAACCATGTCTGGGCTCAGATATATCATGGTTCGTTATGCAAAGTTATATACGATGTTGAATACAACAAAAATTGCTGATAACTTATAAGATATATTATAAAAAAATGTGGTGCGTAAAAGATTGTCGTTGAAATTTTCGACGGTTTAATCTGAAATGCGTATTAATAGGCTGTTATAGCTTCAAAAATAGAAAGAGGAATTGTTCATCAACGAAAAATACAACCTTAGCTCCACTCGTCGAAATCCTTGGATTTATATTAGTGTCATCGTATTGATATTTATATTTATAGGATTTGCAGTAACGTTGATGCCTAAAGCTTTTAAGATGACTCACGAGCAAATAGGCACCGGCTTGCCGGCTCTAGTGTTTATTTACGATCCAAACCTTGTAGTTAGCATAAGCCAGACTGAACAGATGAATAAAGCTCGTGATCAGCTTGGTGTCCAAGTTCTCTTTCTTATCGCCAAAATTAGGACCCCAGAGGGAGACCAGTTTATCGCTGAATATCAAGCTAGCCCTGCGGAGCTTTTACTCTTTGATCCATCAGGGAGACTGATTAAAAGGCAGTTCGCTTTGAGAAATTCTAGCGAACTAACAGAGTGGATAACGGTAGATGAGCTTTAATTTTGGCATGCTAGTTTCGAACATTATCCGCAGCTACAATTTTCCTCGAAAAAAAACCACTCAATAAGTGGTTTTTTTATGCATTGAATTTATGGTGGAAAGTCAGACTTATTCAACTGTTATACTAAGCTTGTGAGATTAAATGAACATCGCGTTGTGGGAACGGGATCTCGATATTGTTTTCTTTCAGGGCTAAGTAAATTGCTTTGTAGGCTTTAAATTTAGCATCATAATAATTAGCCGTGGGCGTCCATAAGCGTATCGAAATATTGATAGAGCTGTCAGCAAATTCGCTAATACCAATTTGTGGTTCGCGCGATTCACCAACGATATTGAGTTCCTCTATCGTTCTTTCTAAAATAGTAACCACTTGTAATGGATCTTCTTTATAAGCGATACCCACTGTTAACTCTAATAATGAGTCATGTTTGGAGTTGTGTAATATCTCGCCAACAATATGTTTGTTCGGTATGGTAATCGCAACACCGTCTTGGTCATGAATTATGGTATAAGCCAGGAGAACTTCTTTGACTATGCCGGTAACACCGCGCACAGTTATGGTATCGCCAACCACGAAGGGGCGAATAATAATAATATTAAAACCAGCTGCATAGTTAGCTAATAAACCTTGTAAGGCTAAGCCTGCACCAAGAGAAATGGCACCAATGGCAGCTATAAATGGCGTAACACTAATGCCTAATTTACTTAACGAGATAACGGTTATCATAATAACGATAAGCATTTTGGTGGTACTGGCCAAAAACTGACTTAAGGTGATATCAAGTTTATGTTTTGTACATAGTCTCAATACAACATTGGATATTTTGCCTGCGACGATATAACCGAGCGCGAAAATGATGAAGGCGCCAATCAATTGGAAGGTATAATTAGCAAAAAAATTAACAATGATATTATAAATATAACTGACCTGATCTATTTCTTGTCGTAATAAATCGGTTGGCGCTAGAGAGATAGTTTTTTCTACTACTGGGCTTTTACTTGCTACTTTTTCAAACATATATTTTCCATGAGTTTTCGGTGTTAGGTTATGTGGAGTTCAATTAACAGCATAGCGCTATTGGTTAATATTAAGGGCGATAAAGCTAATAATGTGTATGATAATAGCCATAAATAAAGACTGTAGCTTTATTTTATCTTTTTCACCCAATAGGTTATGCTTAAACTTCAGGTTAAATTCTACCCAGTAACGTATTAAAAAGCACTCAATTATTCATGAATGAACAAACCACAATATGGCAAAGGGACTATCAATCAGCTGATTTTGCTGAGCTTTGTAATGCGCTATACGAAAGAGAGTTGGGGCAGTTGAGTATAGATCCTCTTTTATCAGCCCCATTGATGCAGGGTCGATTAAAAAGTTTACCTCATTATATCAAGCGTACGGCAAATTCCATGTTACAAGTGCAAACACCTCTAAAGCTTGATGTGCAAAATGCAACTTGGTCAGCTAAACAAGGTTTACAGATGCCATTAAATGGTCAAGACAGCGAGTCAGTAAAACAGTGGTATTTATCGGCAACGTTGCATCATGGCCTAGTGGTGCCTATTGCAAAAGATGCCACGATATTATTAGACTCTATTGACAGAATTGATCTTGAGCAACAGCGTTTTCGAACCAATCTTCATGGTTGGTTTTCTTTAACTGGACTTGAACAAAACCAAGCAATAGGGCAATTACTCAAACCCAATAAGAAAGTGATGACTGCAGCTTGTAGTGGCCATTGTTGGTTAAATGCTCACCGAGCAAACCCTTTAACACCGAGTTTACGTGAGTTGTTGTTATCTTGTGCTATTAACTGGCGTAACTTTAAACAATCGTTAGCAATTTAATTTTTAAACATTATTAATGTGTTAATAATGTTTACACCAGCAAACACCCATTTATAATGGCAATCGTACTGGCACTTTTTTGACTGAATTTTAAGCTTTATATTAGGTTTTTATGCGCGCTATAACCGTACTTTTACTGGTTTTTCTGATGTTATTACAACACCGACTATGGTTTGGGAAAAACAGTGTGCCTGACTATCTAGCTTTGGAACAAGAAGTTAAACGTGAAATAGCGGACAATAACAAGCTAAAACAACGTAATAAATTATTATATGCTGATACCGACGATTTAAAATCAGGCGTCGAAGCTATTGAAGAGCGCGCCCGAAATGAGTTAGGGATGATAAAAGAAAACGAAACATTTTTTCGTGTAATACCCTCTGAAAAAAACACCATGCAAATAGATCCGGAATAACAACGTTATGCTAATTAATTCAAAAGATCTCACTCAACAATTTATTGCTGTTGTTCCTGCTGCGGGTGCAGGTAAACGTATGCAAGCAAATTGTCCTAAGCAATATTTAACTATTGATAATAAAACGATTTTAGAACACACCATTGAACGCCTGTTAAGTCATCCGTCGATAAATAAAGTCATTATCGCGCTTAGTGCAAATGATGAATATTACCCACAAACTTCATTGATCAATAATGCTCAGGTTGAAACGGTTATTGGCGGCAAAGAACGAGTTGACTCTGTACTGGCTGGATTAACAGCGATTGACCCTGAGCACTATTCTTGGGTATTGGTGCATGATGCCGCGAGACCTTGTGTTACTCATGATGATATTTCAACGTTAATTGCTCGTTGCCTAGCAAAAGAAGTGGGTGGATTATTAGCTGCACCGGTGCGAGACACCATGAAACGATCGGTTTTGAGTACGTTAAATGGTCCGCAAGTTTTGTCAACGGTAGCGCGAGAGCATTTATGGCACGCGCTAACACCACAAATGTTTCCCGTGCGAGAATTAAAAGCCGCGATTATTAATGGCCTTAATCAGGGAGCTGAACTCACTGATGAGTCATCAGCAATTGAACGGGCTAATTTACCTAGTCTGTTAGTTTCGGCAAGCAGTGAAAATATAAAAATTACTCATCCAGATGATCTCGTTTTAGCTGCTTTTTTCTTAGCTAAGCAAAAACAACAGCAACAAAAACCAACATTACAGGAAACACCATGAGAATAGGTCACGGCTTTGATGTACACAAATTTGGTGGCAAAGGCCCTATTGTTTTAGCCGGTGTAGAAATAGATTATCCGCAAGGCTTTATTGCTCACTCGGATGGTGATGTTGCTATTCACGCTTTGTGTGACGCAATATTGGGGGCGCTTTGCTTAGCCGATATTGGTAATCACTTTCCTGATACAGATGGCCAGTATGAAAATATCGATAGTCGAATTTTATTAAAGCATGTTGTCGGTTTAATGATTGAAAAAGGCTATCAACTCGGTAATGCCGATATTACTATCGTTGCACAAGCCCCTAAAATAGCACCACATTTATTGGCGATGCGTACTTGCTTAAGTGAAGACTTACAAGCAGAGCTAGATCAAGTGAATGTAAAAGCAACCACGACTGAAAAGTTAGGTTATGCAGGTCGTAAAGAAGGTGTGGCTGTTCACGCTGTGGTCTTACTGACAAAATCTTCTGCAGCCGTTATAGAGAATAATCAATAAAATGAGCAAGTCATTACAATATTTATATACCCAACCGAATGCCACTGGTCAACTTCGTAGTGAAATGTCTGATTTTAAGGTCTTTGAAAAATTACCTTTTGAACCTTGCGGCGAAGGTGAGCATTTATTTATTCATCTGAGAAAAACTGGCGCCAATACGCTAGTTGTTGCCCGTGAGTTGGCTAAATACTTTAAGGTAAAAGAAGGTTTAGTTTCTTATGCCGGCTTAAAAGACAGATTTGCTGTTACCGAGCAGTGGTTTGGTATTCACCTACCAGGCAAAGCGATTTATGATTTAAGTAACTTAGCCATCGAAGGTGTCGAAGTTCTTTCCCAACAACGTCATAACAAAAAATTACGCATCGGTGCCTTGTCAGGTAATCACTTCGAATTAGTGTTACGTAATGTCAGTAATACCGATGATGTCTTACGCCGCTGGGCAGCAGTTAGCCAATTTGGTGTGCCTAACTACTTTGGTGAACAACGCTTTGGTATTAATGGCGGCAACCTTGAAAGAGCGTTGGAGTTATTTCAAGGTAAGAAAGTAAAAGATAAAAAGAAACGTGGCCTTTATTTATCGGCGGCTCGCTCAGAAATATTTAATCAAATAATCAGTACTCGTATTGAAAGAAATCAGTTTGAATCTTTACAAACGGGTGATGTTTTTATGTTAAGCGGCACACAGTCGGTATTTTTGGCTGATGAAATCGATGCAACCATTCGTCAACGCTTTCAAGAAAAAGATATCGACTTAACGGCTGCGCTGTGGGGCGCTGGCGAATTAATGTCGCAAGGTGAATCACAACAGCTAGAGCAACAGGTTGCCGATGGTTACGCTGACTTTTGCCAAGGTTTAGCTAAATTTGGCTTAAAGCAAGAACGACGTAGAATTAGGTTGTCGTTAACTGAAGGCAGTATAAAGTCGGTTGATGACACTATAACATTGAGCTTCTTTTTACCTTCTGGTTGTTATGCAACCACCATTTTACGTGAATTAATCAGTTATCAAGATATGACAGAGCGAGCGGTAAACTAATGAAAATATTACTCAGTAACGATGACGGTGTTCATGCTTTAGGTATTAAAGTTTTACACGACGAATTAGTAAAAATAGCTAAGGTAACGGTAGTCGCACCCGATAGAAACTGTAGTGGTGCCAGTAACTCTTTAACGCTAATGAATCCGCTACGCATTCAAACGTTAGACAATGGTTTCATTTCAGTAAACGGCACACCAACCGATTCAGTTCATCTTGGCATCAGTCAGCTGCTGACACCTGATTTAGTTGTTGCCGGTATTAACTGTGGCGCAAACCTAGGCGATGATACCTTATATTCAGGTACGGTTGCGGCGGCAACCGAAGGGCGGCACATGGGGATGCCAGCAATCGCTGTTTCCTTGGTGGGTCAAAGTGAACAAAACTACCAAACAGCTGCCGTGGTTACGGCAAAATTTATTCAACGTTTACAATCTCACCCATTAGCCGTTGATCAAATTATCAATATTAATGTCCCTGATATTCCGCTTAGTGAATTAAAAGGTATCAAGGTGACACGCTTGGGTAATCGTCATAAAGCAGAAATGATGGAAAAAACGCAAGACCCATGGCAACGTGATATATATTGGTACGGTCGATTAGGCCAAGAGCAAGATTGTGGCGAAGGTACAGACTTTCATGCTATTGCCAATGGTTATGCATCGATAACCCCGTTAACCGTTGATATGACCGCCCATGATAGTTTGGCATCGATCACTCGTTGGGTTGGCGACTTAATCATTTAAGTTACCCTTGAGTTATTGCTAAATTTTAGATAAATCACATGTTAATTTAAAATAAAAAAAATAAAAAGAGCAGGTTATGAATGTAAGGGTAGGGAGCAATGTGAGCGGTAAATCACGTCGTAGCGGCGAGCTATTAGCGCAAAAATTATACACAGAAGGGATACGTGATCAGCGAGTGTTGCAAGCAATTGCTCAATCACCTCGTCATATTTTTGTTCCTGAAATCTTAGCGCATAAAGCATACGACAATACGGCTTTGCCTATTGGGCAGGGACAAACTATTTCTCAACCTTATATAGTGGCAAAAATGTCAGAATTATTATTAGCGGACGGTGTCCCTGACAGCATTCTAGAAATAGGAACAGGGTCTGGTTATCAAACATCCATCCTTACACAATTGGTTGCTAAAGTTTTTTCGGTCGAGCGTATTAAGGCATTACAATGGCAGGCGAAACGTCGCTTGCAATCAATAGATTTAAATAACGTCTCAATGAAGCACGGTGATGGCTGGCAAGGTTGGAGTAGTAAGTCTCCTTTTCAAGCGATTATTGTTACTGCAGCGCCAACTGAAGTGCCTAAGGCATTACTCGAACAGCTAGCTGATGGTGGGCGCTTAGTGATACCTGTTGGCACAGATACGCAAATACTGAAAGTTATTACTCGTCATGGCGATGAGTACAAAGAACAACAAGTTGAAATGGTTAAATTTGTACCGCTTGTGCCCGGTGCGTTAATTTAATTTCATCGCTTGATATAAAAAACTGTGCGAGTACGTTACTGCCATAGCCCTAGATTTGCTGCAGAGTATTGCGGTCTTTGCATAAATAAACTAAACAATATTACTCGGTCTTTATTATCTAAAAAAGGTATGATTTAATTGAAAATTTTTTCAAAAATGTATGAATGGATACTTCGTTTTGCTGAACATAAATTTGCGCCAAGAATACTGGCACTAATAACTTTTGCTGAATCTATATTTTTCCCTATTCCCCCCGATGTGCTTTTAGCACCCATGGTGCTGGCTAAACCACATAAAGCATGGTCTTATGCAACACTAACAACGATAGCTTCAATTTTGGGAGGTTCTGTTGGTTATTTACTCGGTTATTATATGTTTGAACCTTGGATACAACCAGCAATTACCGCTTTGGGTAAGCAAGATGCTTTTGACGCCGTTGTGCTGTGGTTTCAGCAATGGGGTGTTTGGGTCGTCTTTATTGCTGGATTTTCACCGATCCCTTATAAACTATTCACAGTCAGTGCTGGCTTCTTACATATGGCTTTTCTGCCATTTTTAATCGCTTCAGCAATTGGTCGTGGGATGCGATTTTTCTTAGTTGCCGGTGTTATTCGCTGGGGAGGTGCCGCTATGGAACAAAAGATAAGACAATGGGTAGATATACTGGGTTGGCTGATTGTTGGGCTTATTATTGTGGCTTATTTTGTTTTACGTTAAATCAATACAGACAACACTAGGATGGTTTTTTGATTTTAAATCGTGAAAATTATGTTCTATTAAGTACTAAAACAATCACTTATGTGGTTTTTTTAGTGCTTAGTTTGTCTGTGGTAAGTTGTTCTTCTAACCATAAACCCGCCCCCGTTGTTGATGTTCAAGGCTCAGTTCCATTAAGTAAGCGTGTTAAAAATAGCTTAAAGGGTCGCGAGTACATCGTTAAAAAAGGTGAAACTCTATACTCTATTGCTTGGCGAGCTAATGTTGATATTAGTAGCTTAGCCACTTTTAATAATCTGGTATCTCCTTACAAAATATTCCCCGGACAAAAATTATTTTTAGTTAAAAATTCGAGCCAAGCCACTAGTAATATAGCGCGCAATGAAAAGCAGAAAAGTAACATACCAACAAGGGTAAAAAAACCTGTTGCATCAAATAAAAAGCAGGCGTATGGTAAAAATGTAAGAGGGCAAAAAGTAAACAATAAAACCTCTACAAATGGCACAATTTTTTCTCAAAAAATAAGAAGTTGGTTGTGGCCTGCTCAAGGAAAAGTTACAGAAGGTTTTTCTACAGCAAAACAAGGTAATAAAGGAATAAACATCGCAGGTATACGTGGTGACTCGATTAAATCGACAGCTGATGGTGTGGTAGTTTATGCCGGAGATGCTTTACGAGGATACGGTCAGCTAATTATTGTTAAACATAATGATGATTACCTTAGTGCTTATGCTCATAACGATAGTATCTTAGTGAAAGAAAAACAGTCGGTAAAAGCGGGTCAGGTTATAGCGAAAATGGGTGATACAGACGCTGAAAGAGTCATGCTTCATTTTGAAGTTCGCTTTCGCGGTAAATCAGTAAATCCTATGAAGTACCTGTCTAAATAACGACAAATAATAATAATAATAAATTGGAGTTAGTGTGCATATTTAATCATTGATAGTTGGCTTTGCTAAATATCGGGAGATACATCATGGGTATAGAAAAAGAATTGGTAAGTACTAGTGTAGATAACAAAGAATCAACTAGAGCATCATCTAAAGATAGAGAAGATGTGCCATCGAATTTAGACGCCACCCAATTGTATTTAAGCGAAATTGGATTTTCTCCATTACTTAGCGCAGAAGAAGAAGTGTACTTTTCTCGCCTTGCCCTTAAAGGTGATGAACCCTCAAGAAAACGTATGATCGAAAGTAATCTGCGTTTAGTTGTTAAAATTTCCCGTCGTTATAATAATCGTGGTTTACCCCTACTTGACCTTATTGAAGAAGGTAACTTAGGTTTAATCCGCGCGGTAGAAAAATTTGATCCCGAACGTGGATTTCGTTTTTCAACTTATGCAACATGGTGGATACGTCAAACAATTGAACGTGCCATTATGAATCAAACACGTACTATTCGTCTCCCTATCCATGTCGTTAAAGAACTCAATATTTATTTACGCACTTCGCGTGAATTAGTGCAAAGGCTTGATCACGAACCTACTGCAGAAGATATTGCTGAAGCGCTTGATGTGCCAGTCGCTAATGTCACTAAAATGTTGCGTCTAAATGAACGTATGACCTCAGTCGATTCACCCTTCGGTGGTGAAAACGATAAAGTATTACTTGATGTGATCCCTGATGATAAAAGTGGTGGTCCAGAAGGTAGCTTGCAAACATCCGATATTAAAAATAATATTATCCACTGGTTAAACGAACTTAACTCTAAGCAACGTGAAGTACTTGCCCGTCGTTTTGGTTTATTAGGATATGAAGCGGCAACATTAGAAGATGTTGGTGTAGAAATTGGTTTAACACGTGAACGTGTTCGTCAAATTCAAGTTGAAGCGCTTAAGCGTTTACGCGATATTTTAAGTCAACAAGACTTATCGATTGAAGCTTTGTTTCAAGCGTAGATATTTTAGCTTCGATAAAAAAACCAGCAATTGCTGGTTTTTTTTACTTATTATTAAGAGCTAAATTTTGCTTTTAAACTCAAATAATAAATCCAATGCTTGTTTGGGGGTTAAATCGTTTACATCAATTGATGACAATGATTCGAGTACGGGGTGAGAGTTATCAATAAATGAAAGTTGCTCGAAGGGTTGTTGTTCAACATTGATAACAGAAGGAGCTTGTTGTCTTTCCAGTTCAGCCAAGCGTTGTTTAGCCCGTTGAATAACGGTCTTGGGCACACCAGCAAGTTGTGCAACCTGTAAGCCAAAGCTCTTACTTGCAGCGCCTTCTTGAACGGTATGCATAAAGACGATGGTATCACCATGTTCAACCGCATCTAAATGAACATTAACCAAGCTTGGTATCTGATCGGCTAACAGAGTTAGCTCAAAATAATGGCTAGCGAATAAAGTAAAGGCTTTAGTTTTAATCGCCAGCATTTCAGCGCACGCCCAAGCAAGAGATAAACCGTCATAAGTACTGGTTCCTCTGCCTATTTCATCAAGTAACACTAAACTTTTTTCTGTTGCATTATGGAGAATGTTTGCGGTTTCTGTCATTTCAACCATAAAGGTTGAACGACCACTCGCTAGGTCGTCAGAAGCACCAATACGGGTGAATATTCGATCAACCATACTAATATTTGCCGCATCAGCAGGGACATAACAACCAATATGAGCCAATAAAACAATGAGCGCTGTTTGGCGCATATAGGTAGATTTACCGCCCATATTAGGACCCGTAATGATCAACATCTTACGTTCATTATTTAATGTGACTGGGTTAGCGATAAAGGGCTCACTAGTCATTAACTCAACGACAGGATGACGACCGGCTTTGATCTCAATACCGTCATTTTGGCTTAGACTTGGTTTAACATAATTTAGGCTTTCTGCACGTTCTGCAAAGGTATTTAAAACGTCTAGTTCTGCGACAGCTTGAGCAAGTAATTGCAGTTTTTCTAAATCAGGTAATACTAAATCGAACAATTCATCATATAAACGTTTTTCTAAGGCGAGAAACTTACTCTGTGCACTGAGTACTTTTTCTTCGTGTTGCTTTAGTTCATTGGTAATAAAACGTTCGTTATTTTTTAAGGTTTGTCGGCGAATATAATCATCAGGTACATCGTTCGCGGCAGTACGACTCATTTCAATAAAGAAGCCATGAACCCTGTTATAACCTACTTTTAAGGAACTAATACCCGTACGTTCTTTTTCACGTGCTTCGAGTTGGGCAAGAAATTCAGTTGCGCCATCACTTAAGTCACGTAACACATCAAGTTCTTCATGATAGCCTTTGGCAATAACGCCACCATCACGGATAAGAACGGGTGGGTTTTCAACTAAAGCATGCTGCAATAAGTCGTGTAAGTTGGGTATTGGAAAGCTTTTTGATGCTAATTCAGTGATATGTGCTTGCTGACAAGTTTGTAAATGTTGCTGAAGTTCAGGCAATTGACTTAAAGCATTACGTAAGCGAGCAAAATCTCTTGGACGTGCAGAGCGTAAGGCAATGCGAGAAACAATACGCTCAATATCACCAAAAGATTTAAGTTGGCTAAATAATTCAGTCGTTAAATCTTGTGACAACAGTTCACTAATTGCATTTTGACGTGCAGTTAATATGTTTAAATCACGTAAAGGAAAATGTAACCAACGTTTTAGTAATCTAGAACCCATTGGTGTCGCTGACTTGTCTAATACCGATGCTAGAGTATTTTCAAAGCCACCTTGTAAGTTTTGCGTGAGTTCTAAATTACGACGAGTTGCCGCATCTAAAATTACACCAGAAGCAGAAGACTCACAAATAATGGCTCGAATGTGAGGAAGCGCACTGCGTTGACATTCCTTTACATATTGAAATAAACAACCAGCGGCCATTAAGCCTAATAATTTATCACCAACACCAAAACCAGAAAGTTCTTTAGTGCCAAATTGTGTATTGAGTAAATTAGTAGCTGTGTCTAAATCAAACTCCCATTCAGGTCTTCTTCTTAACCCTTGATAGCCTTTTAGTAACTCTGGCGCTGAGAACGATTCACTGTATAGTAATTCAGCAGGAGATAAACGCTGTAGTTCAGCTTGTAACTGTTCAATGGTATTTGGCTCAGTCAGTACAAAGCGGCCACTGGTCATATCAAGATAAGACAGCCCAAAGCGTTGCGATGACTTATTATTACCTTCACTTACCGCAACAATTAGGTTGTCATGCTTATCAAGTAATAATGCTTCATCACTCACCGTACCTGGAGTAATAACCCTAACAACTTTACGTTCAACAGGGCCTTTGCTGGTTGCTGGGTCACCAATTTGTTCACAAATGGCAACAGATTCACCCAGTTGTACTAATTTTGCTAGATAATTCTCCACCGCATGATAGGGAACGCCCGCCATAGGTATTGCATTGCCACCTGTCTTGCCGCGAGCGGTTAATGAAATATCGAGCAAATCAGATGCTTTTTTTGCATCATCAAAAAATAATTCGTAAAAGTCACCCATGCGATAAAAAATTAAAATATGAGGGAACTCAGCTTTAATGGTTAAGTACTGGCGCATCATAGGGGTGTGTGAGGATAAGTCTAAGTTTGCTGTCGTCATTTCTATGCGGTAACTCATAAGTTCAATGAAAGAGTAAGGTCGTAATTATGTCATAACTGGTAAATTTAGACTCTATTTATTTAACTAAAATTTTTACTGAATACTATAAGGTTTATGTAATGATTTTATACTAACAATATAAATAGTAACTTTTTGGTGGGCAATGGTTGAAAGTTATCGTTGTTGATTATTTTATTATTTATCAATTGCTTAAAAGTCACCTTTTTTATTTTTTGATAATAAAATGAAAATAGTTGTAAAAAAGCTTGATACTGTATGATCATACAGTATACTTGCCTCATCAAACGAAATCTTAGCAACATCGGCGGAATAAATATGAAAGATGATAAAGAAAAAGCATTAGCAGCAGCATTAAGTCAAATCGAAAGACAATTTGGTAAAGGCTCAATTATGAAGCTTGGTGATAACAACACCATGGATGTTGAAACCATTTCTACAGGTTCATTAGCGCTTGATGTTGCATTAGGTGCTGGTGGCTTGCCACTTGGGCGTGTTGTTGAAATTTATGGTCCTGAATCAAGTGGTAAAACAACGTTAACGCTTGAAGTTATTGCTGAAGCTCAGCGTAATGGTAAAGTTTGTGCATTCGTTGATGCCGAGCATGCATTAGACCCAATTTATGCTGAAAAGCTAGGTGTTAATATTAATGAGTTACTTGTTTCTCAGCCTGATACTGGTGAGCAAGCGTTAGAGATTTGTGACATGCTAACGCGTTCAGGTGCTATTGACGTTATTGTTGTCGATTCTGTTGCTGCCCTTACACCCAAAGCTGAAATTGAAGGCGATATGGGCGACTCGCACATGGGTTTACAAGCTCGTATGCTCTCACAAGCAATGCGTAAGTTAACGGGTAATCTGAAAAAATCAAATACCATGATTATTTTTATTAACCAAATTCGTATGAAAATTGGTGTGATGTTTGGTTCCCCTGAAACCACAACGGGTGGTAATGCACTTAAATTTTATGCTTCTGTTCGTTTAGATATTCGACGTATTGGTGCTGTAAAAGCAGGCGACGAAATTATTGGTAACGAAACCCGCGTAAAAGTAGTTAAAAACAAAATAGCGCCTCCCTTTAAACAAGCTGAATTTCAGATTTTATATGGCCAAGGTATTAATAGCTTAGGTGAATTAATTGATTTAGGTGTTTTGCATAACATGGTTGAAAAAGCTGGTTCTTGGTATAGCTACAATGGCGATCGCATTGGTCAAGGTAAAGCAAATGCAGCTAAATCTTTAGCAGAAAAACCTGCAATGGCAAAAGAGCTTGATAAGCGTTTACGCGACTTACTGTTAATTAAAAGTGTAAGAGCAAGTGAGAAACCACCTAAAGAAGATAAAGAAGAAGAAGCTGTAGAATAAACATTAAAAGTTTAAACTATTATTAAGCCACTGTATTTACAGTGGCTTTTTTATATTTAATTAATGATTTTTTTCTCTTGTTTCATTTTTATTTAATAGGCTGATAGCCTATTTACTGATCGAATACCTCCCCATTTTTCTACGCAACACTCTATTAGGCTAGTTACACCAATATTTACTCGCTAAGGCTATAGATGACAAATAATATTAACGTAAAAAACATTATAGACGTCTATACGTTTAGATGTTGACATAGCTAAAAATACACGTACCATCAAATGATAATATTTATTTATTTGTTATCATCCGTAGTGCTCGAGTTAGTCGAAACCTTTATGTTAATTGATAGCCAGAATATAAGTTAATAGATGAAAGTAGAGAACGAAGTGTTCATGCTTATTTGACATTATTTGATTAGGTAAACGCTATGCCCATTAAAATCCCAGATTTATTACCTGCTTTATCTATTTTAGGTGAAGAAAATATCTTTGTAATGTCTGAGCGTAGAGCGGCAAGTCAAGAAATTCGACCAATGAAAGTCGCTATTCTCAATCTAATGCCTAATAAAATTGAAACAGAAGTTCAAATATTACGGGTATTGTCTAATACACCCTTACAAATAAATGTCGATTTTGTGCGTATTCACGCCAATGAATCCAAACATACGCCAAAAGAGCACTTAGATAATTTTTACCGCCTCTTTGATGACATTAAAAATACTCAATACGATGGCTTAATTATAACCGGTGCGCCATTGGCGTTAATGGAATATGAGAAAGTAACTTTTTGGGATAAAATTTGTGAAATATTTGATTGGGCTGAAGAAAATGTTACCTCAACAATGTTTTCTTGTTGGGCGGCTCATGCCGCTCTATATCATCACTATGGATTGCGACGACATTTAAGAAAAGAAAAATTATCCGGTGTTTTTCAGCATAGCCCCATCGACCAAAAAGAACAGCTTACCCGCGGCTTTGAAGAATTTTTTAATGTCCCACACTCAAGATTTGGATATATTGATAAGTCTGATTACCTCTCAATTCCTGAATTAAAGATTATTGCTGAATCTCCACAAGCAGGCGTTTATGTCGTCGCGAGCAAAAATAAACAGCAGGTCTATTTAACCGGCCATCCAGAATATGACTCAACCACATTAGATGAAGAGTTTCAACGTGACCTTAAGGCTGATGTTGATGCAGTTATGCCCAACAATTATTACATTGATGGTGACATAACAAAAGTGCCACACAGTTCATGGCGTAGTCATGCCAGTTTATTATTTACTAATTGGTTAAACTATTATGTCTATCAGATCACACCGTACAAGCTAGACGCAACAAATATTAAAGCAATACATCCAGATGCAGAAATATAAACAGTGTCGGATATATGTAGCCATCAAATTAAGTTTGAAAGTAAAAGTAGAGAAATCGTATGAAAAAATCAGCATCATTTAGTCGTCTTGAGCAAGAAATACAAAAAAGAATTCTTATTTTAGACGGTGCTATGGGAACAATGATCCAAGCCTATAAATTTGAAGAGCAAGATTATCGTGGTGAACAATTTGCGGATTGGCATCTTGATGTCAAAGGCAATAATGATATGTTAGTGCTTACACAACCCGAGGTAATTAAAGCTATTCACTATGAATACCTTGAAGCGGGTGCTGATATTCTTGAAACGAATACTTTTAACGCCACCACGATTGCGATGGCAGATTACGATATGCAGTCGTACAGTGCGGCAATAAATTTAGCTGCGGCACAAATAGCCCGTGCAGCAGCGGATGAATTTACCGCTAAAAATCCTGATAAGCCTAGGTTTGTTGCCGGTGTTTTAGGGCCAACCAACAGAACATGTTCTATTTCACCCGATGTTAACGATCCGGCTTATCGTAATGTGACTTTTGATCAGTTAAAAGATGCCTATATAGAATCAACTAAAGCACTGATTGAAGGTGGCTCAGATATTATTCTTATCGAGACTATTTTTGATACCTTAAATGCTAAAGCCGCTGTTTTTGCGGTAGAAACTGTTTTTGATGAATTACAGTTACGTTTACCAGTAATGGTGTCTGGTACTATTACTGATGCATCAGGTAGAACATTATCTGGGCAAACAACTGAAGCTTTTTATAATTCATTACGCCACGCAAAACCTATTTCATTTGGTTTGAACTGTGCATTAGGTCCGGTTGAACTAAGACAATATGTGGCAGAATTGAGTCGAATATCAGACTTTGCTGTTTCAGCTCATCCTAATGCAGGCTTGCCTAATGCCTTTGGTGAATACGATTTCAGCGTCGAAGATATGAATGTTCATGTCAACGAGTGGGCTGAGTCGGGATTCCTTAACATTATTGGTGGTTGTTGTGGTACAACGCCGGCGCATATAAAAGGTATGGCCGATGCGGTTGCCAATGTAACACCTAGGGAAATTAGCGCCAGGAAAATTGCTTGTCGTCTGTCCGGGCTTGAAGCGTTAACCCTAGATGAAACTTCATTGTTTGTTAACGTTGGTGAACGAACCAATGTTACTGGCTCTGCTGTATTTAAGCGCTTAATTACCGAAGAAAATTACGAACAAGCGGTCGCAGTTGCTCTGCAACAAGTCGCCAATGGCGCGCAAATTATAGATATAAATATGGATGAAGGCATGCTTGATTCAAAAGCGGCGATGATCCGTTATTTGAATTTAATTGCTGGTGAGCCAGATATCGCGAAAGTGCCTATTATGCTTGATTCTTCTAAATGGGATATTTTAGAAGAAGGCTTGAAATGTATTCAGGGCAAAGGGGTTGTTAACTCAATCAGCTTAAAAGAGGGCGAAGAAAACTTCCGTAAACAAGCTGAACTTTTACGCCGTTATGGCGCGGCTGTTATTGTTATGGCCTTCGACGAACAAGGTCAAGCAGACACACGGGTACGTAAGTATGAAATATGTAAACGTGCTTATGAAATTTTAGTCAATGAAATAGGCTTTCCTGCAGAAGACATTATTTTTGATCCGAATATTTTTGCGGTAGCAACCGGTATCGAAGAACATAATAACTATGCAGTAGATTTTATTGAAGCGGTTGCCGATATAAAAGAAAACCTGCCTCATGCGATGATTTCGGGCGGTGTTTCTAACGTGTCATTTTCATTTCGTGGTAATAACCCAGTACGTGAAGCGATTCATGCGGTGTTCTTATACCACGCAATAAAAAATGGTATGGACATGGGCATTGTAAATGCAGGTCAGTTAGCTATTTATTCAGATATTCCTGACGATCTCCGCCTTGCTGTCGAAGATGTTATACAAAATAGTGATGACGACGCAACAGAACGCTTACTTGATGTGGCTGAGTCTTATCGCGGGCAAGCGGGGAGCAAAAACAATAAGGCTGATTTAACCTGGCGTGAGCTACCGATTAAAGAGCGTTTAGAATACTCTTTGGTTAAAGGCATTAATGAATTTATTGTCGAAGATACTGAAGCAGCAAGGCTAGTGGCTGAACGACCTCTTGATGTCATTGAAGGACCATTAATGGATGGTATGAATATCGTTGGCGATTTATTTGGTGCTGGCGAAATGTTTTTGCCACAAGTGGTAAAGTCAGCCCGCGTGATGAAACAAGCTGTTGCTCATTTAAATCCATTTATTGAAGCTGAAAAAACTGAAATAAAATCAAACGGTAAAATCTTACTGGCAACAGTAAAGGGTGATGTCCACGATATTGGTAAAAATATAGTTGGTGTTGTCTTGCAGTGTAACAACTACGAAATTATTGATTTAGGTGTCATGGTTTCTTGTGATGATATCTTGCGCGTGGCGAAAGCCGAAAAAGTCGATGTGATTGGATTATCAGGTTTGATAACACCGTCACTTGATGAAATGGTGCATGTCGCTAAAGAAATGAAACGTCTTAATTTTGACTTGCCGTTACTTATTGGTGGCGCGACAACATCAAAAGCTCATACTGCCGTTAAAATAGAGCAACAATATCAACATCCGGTGATATATGTGCCTAATGCGTCGCGTTCAGTTTCAGTCGTTAGTACTTTACTTTCAGATGATAGTGAGAAACGTGCGGCATTTTTAGCGCGTCAAGATGATGAATATGTGCGGGTGCGTGAGCGTCATTATAAAAAAGGACCACGTTCAAGCTTAATATCACTAGAAGATGCACGCGCTAATGCTGCGCCGATAAGTTTTGAAAACTATACCCCTAAAATACCCAATAAACTTGGTATTACGGTACTTGATAATCTTGATTTAAATGTCATTCGAAACTACATCGATTGGACGCCATTTTTCATGACTTGGCAATTATCAGGCAAATATCCGCTTATTTTACGACACGAAGTGGTCGGCGAAGAGGCAACTAATCTATTTAATGATGCTAATGCTTTATTAGACGATATTATTAACAGTAAAAAGTTAACGGCAAAAGCGGTTTTTGGTCTGTTTCCAGCTCATCGTCAACAAGATGATTTAATATTGTTTGCAGATGAAAACCGAGATAAACCATTGATGAAATTACATCAATTACGTCAACAAAGTAAAAAACCAGCAGGGCAGTTTAACCGTTGTTTGGCTGATTATATCGCCGATAAAACGTCGGGTATTAAAGATTATGTTGGTGCTTTCGCGGTATCTGCAGGTTATGGTTGTGATGACCTAGTGAAGGAGTTCGCCGCTCAACATGATGACTACAATAGTATTTTAGTTAAAGCTGTTGCCGACCGATTAGCAGAAGCGAGTGCTGAATATCTCCATGAAAAAATTCGCAAAGAATACTGGGGATATGCCCCACAAGAGTCGCTTGCTAATGATGATTTAATTCGTGAAAAATATCAAGGTATTAGACCTGCGCCGGGTTATCCTGCCTGTCCAGAGCATACTGAAAAAGGTTTGTTGTGGGAACTACTCAATGTTGAAGAAAACATCGGCATGGAGCTCACCTCAAGTTTTGCCATGTGGCCTGGAGCCGCGGTTAGTGGTTGGTACTTTGCTCATCCAGAATCAAAATACTTTGCGGTCGCTAAAGTCGCTAAAGACCAAGTGATTAATTATGCTACTCGCAAAGGGATGACATTGCCACAAGCAGAGCGTTGGCTGTCAGCTAACTTGGATTATGAACCTGAGTAATTAATATAGCCATTATCAATTAGTTTATACGGCAACGGTCTTAAATCTCTATAAAGTAGGTTTAAGGCCGTTGTTCATTTTACGACTCAATATTAAGCGACGATATGCCCTGTGTTTCGTATTAAAAGGTTCTTTCGATAAACCAATAAATAGCGATAACGGCGATAAGCACACTTAACGGTATCACCACGTATTGTCTATATTGAGGTTTTTTAGCAAACCAGCGCGTCGCTAATAAAGCCAAGGCAATGACCGTTATTTGACCGAACTCAACGCCAATATTAAATGAAATCAAGCTACTGATATACTCACTCTTGGGTAAGCCCAGTTCAACAAGTACTGCTGCAAACCCTAAACCGTGCAGTAAACCAAAAGCAAAGATAATGGGTAAGCGCCACTTTGTCAGTTTGTGATAAAAAATATTCTCAATAGCCACGTAAGCAATTGATAAGGCAATAAGTGGCTCTACAATGCAGCTAGGAAGGTTGATAATACCAAAGATACCCAAAGCTAGCGTAATGGTATGGGCAAGCGTAAAGGCACTTACCTGCCAGAGCAGTGTCGATGTCTTAGTGGCTAATAAAAATAGCGCGAGTACAAAGAGAATATGATCAAGCCCTTGTGGCAGAATATGGACAAACCCCTGATAGATATACTCAACAATATTAAGCAGTTTAATTTCGGCTGTTGAAAGTTTACGTACACCACCCTTGATGTCATCAGTAGAAAAGTGATGGCTGTTCTGGCCGGATAGCACTAAAGATTTCTCTGAACGGCTAACTGTTAATAAGACATCCCCTAAAATAGGCGAAAATATCAAGGCTGCTTTTTTACTTTTTTGTGGCAATTGACCCTGCGAAAATAGCTTAATGATTTTATTTGGTGAGTCAGAGCCAAGTATTGCTTTTAATTCAAATACCGTTAGCCCTGAAAAAGGGGCAACAAGTACATTTTCTTCATCAATAATAAAAGCGCTTTGTTGATTTATCATTTGTAATATTTTTGAGAGTAATTGCTTTATTTCAATTAAAGAGAGGTTTTTCAGATAATTAATTAAATCTGCCTCATCTACTGATGATTTTTGATGACTTTTAATAACATGCAAAACATCAATATCGATACTAAGTTGGTAGTTATTCTCTACAAGTAAGTTTAGCTCTGCTTGGTTAGCTTCATTGGTGTGAGCATTCACTAGTGCAGGTGATAAAAGTAGTAATAGGGCAAAAGTTGTTTGTAAAAGGCGCGTAATCATAAAAGTAATATCAGCTAGTCATTGATAAAAAATAAAGCGACAAATTAACGTATTTAGTATGAAATTAACAGCGGTCAAATTATTATTTCAGTATTGAACTATTAACTTAAAAGTTTATACTGTGTTTGTATACAGTCTAGGTTGAGTTGTCCATAGCGAAAATATGCTTTATTTTTTCACAGCGAAATAAGGGACTTTTGATAAACATGATTACTATAATTAAAACATGACTAAAATATGACTCAAAGCCGAAAAATAATACATATAGATATGGACTGTTTCTATGCAGCTGTTGAAATGCGTGATAATGAGTCTTTACGTAATGTGCCACTTGCGGTCGGTGGTACAGGGCCCAGAAGCGTCTTGTGTACGTGTAATTACCAAGCAAGAAAATTTGGTGTTCGCTCGGCAATGCCAGCAATTAAGGCGATGCAACTTTGCCCTGAGCTAGTTATTGTTTCAGGAAGAATGGCTGTTTACCAAGAAGTTTCTGCACAAATAAGGGCGATATTTCAACGTTACACTCAGTTGATTGAACCATTGTCGCTTGATGAAGCTTTTCTAGATGTTACCAATAACAAAGAGTTTAACGGCAGTGCGACGCTTATTGCGGAGCAAATACGTCGTGATATTTTTAATGAGCTCAATCTAACCGCCTCGGCAGGTGTTGCCCCTAATAAATTTATCGCTAAAATTGCCAGTGATGAAAACAAACCTAATGGTCAATGCGTTGTTACACCCGCAGATGTTAGTGGTTTCGTTGAAAATTTACCGTTGAAAAAAATTCCGGGTATTGGCCCTAAAACCGCACAAAAGTTATTGGGTTACGGCTTTTCGTCATGTGCAGATATACGAGCAAGTTCTGTCGCCGTATTAACACCTATTGTCGGCAAGTTTGCGCCTGCATTGTACCAACGTAGTTTTGGTATTGATCATCGCCAATTAGAAACCGACAGAGTAAGAAAATCATTAGCGATAGAAACCACTTTTTCTCAAGATTTGTCTGGTGAAAAAGAGTGTGAAAGTGCCGTTGAGCTTTTATATGAGAAGCTTTTAGTGAGATTAGAAAAACATCAACATATGGTTATTAGTAAGCAAGGGATTAAACTTAAGTTTAATGACTTTACCCAAACAACAGTTGAACAGCAAAGCAGCCAATGTGATGAAAACACCTTTAAAAAATTACTGTTAAAAGCACTGCTGCGCAGCCAATCTAGGGGAATACGTTTAATAGGATTAACCCTAGGTTTTGCTGAGCATAATAATAAAGAAACACAGCAGCTTTGTTTTAGTTTATAACCGGTAGTGACTTGATCTGATGTCAGTAGCATTATTTTAGCTAATATTGTGCTTATTTGGGTTTAATGATTTCTTTAACCGCTAATTCTAATTTTGGATCGTCAATATTTGAGCCGGTTGATTTGAAAACAACTTGTCCACTTCTATTGATAAAAAAAGATGTTTTTATCGAATCGACACTTAAAATAATTTCTCCTGGTCAGTATGAGTTATTCTGTTTATAAAGCCTGTTTAAACTCATCGAATTATTTTTGCTTTCATGATGTACGGTTTGTGTGGTGCTGCAAGGTTCGTTGTTATTTTTACTCGACTTTTTCTTCTAAATGTTTATAAATTTAAATACCTCCTGTTTTTATTTAAAAAAAGCCCATCGTAGTAGATAGGCTTTAGATAGGTTTTAATTAGACTTTAGTTAAGAACACATATTATATTTATAAAACTATAAACCCAACACTTTTTTACCTTGCTTAAAGGTAATGTCAACGGGAATATTAGCCGCTTCAATACGCGCTAAGTCTTCTGCTAAATCGGCTTTAATGACACCGCTTTTTGCAACAAGTGCAGCTACACCCTCATAATCACCATTACCTTGTAGAGTTAAAATAAGCTCAGACAACGAATTAATAGCGGCAGTCATTTTATCAATGTTGACAGAGTATAACCCTTGCGAGTTACGAGTAAACGCCCCTTGCTCAGCAAAGTAATTAAACCGTACCATGTTGGCTTTACCGTGAGCAGATGTTGCGCCAAAGCGCACTGAACGGAAAATCCCCGCTAAGAAGGTTGTGTAATAATCTTGCAATGTACCTTCTTCAATGGCGCCTTTAATGAGTAACTGGCGGATCATATAAAGCCCAAGGATATCGGCTTTACCTTCTTCTAGTGCTGACGCATGTTCTTTTAATGATTGGCGTACTGTGCCCTTATCATTAATCGTATTTTTGATACCCAAACCATGGGCAACCTCATGAAACATCGTATTAGCAAAGAAGGCATTGAATGTTACATTTTCACGTTGCTCAGCAACGATTAAGGTACTAGCAATGGGTAACATAATATTATCGAACTTGGCTTGCATCGCATTCTTAAGCTGTAAACGGCGTGTACCTTTTTCTAACTGTACTTTTTCGTCATTGGGGAGATTAATCGCAATGGTTTTACTACCGGCATTAGAATGACCTGCATAATAAATGACGTCGTATGCGTTTAAGTCTGCATCAGAGCCGGGTACTTCTTTTTTATAGGCTTTTTTAACGGGTAAGTCTTTTTGTAATTCGGGTAAATATTCAGCATATTTAGCGAGTTTTTCACTCCAGGCTAAATCTTTAATGAGCACATAAGATTCAAAAGCAGCGCGGTAACCATAAAGCTGATCTTCGTAGGTTTCTATTGGGCCAATAACGACATCAATAGGATTGTTTTTCATATCCATCCAAGCAAAATCAGACGCTTGAAAGTCATCATGACGGATTGCTGTCGCACGTAAATTTAAGTAATTTGCAAATTCTTTATCATCAGCAAAGCTTGATGCTTTTTCCAATATAGCCGCAATACGATTAATGCTATCGCTATAAAGCTCAGAAAAAGCCACTGACGTTAATTGTCCATCGCTGGTACGCTTAACGACCGAATATAAGCCACTTTTGTCAGCAAAATCTGCTTGCTCAAATTCAGCTTTGGTTAAGTCATTAGGGTAAAACTCTGCGCCAGCCGCTTTTGCTTGATATCCAGAAAGGAAAGGTTTATCGCCATCTAATCTATCCCAAGGACCATAATTGATACGGGCAAATTCACGGACTTTTTCATCATCAATACTAGCAAGGAAGCTTGCTTTGTCTTCACCAAAAGCCTGTTGCCAGAAAAGTTCATCAATAATATCTGAAGCTTCAATAAGCAATACGATCATTTTTTTCTGGTTTTCAGACAAGTGGCTCAAATCAGCACTAAGTGTTACTGGCTTATATATGTCTAAACGACTTTTGGCTTCTGCTAATAAAGTAGGCGCTGAACGTGGTTGTTTATTATTTTCACTACAAGCGCTTAATAGGCTAGTGGCAAGCAAAAGGCCAGTAGCGAGTTTTGTTAGTCTCATTTTTATTCTCACGTATTTTTTGAATATGTATATATAACGCAAAGAGATTACCAAAAATGGCAGGATGCGCAAGGTCTTAATCTATGGGATGGGATCAGGTTTTAGTGAGTTTGTTTTATTGGCGGGGTAAAAAAATTAAATAATAGGCAAAAAAAAACCAGCATAAGCTGGTTTTTTAATTCAATAACAAAAATTAAAGCGCTTTAATAGCAGCGTTTAAACGACTCTTACTACGAGCAGCTTTATTTTTGTGAATAAGACCTTTGCTTGCAAAACGATCTAAGATCGGTTGTGCAGCAGCAAATTCTTTAGATGCTGTGTCTTTGTCACCAGCTTCAATTGCAGCGAGTACTTTTTTGAATAGAGTGCGCATCATTGAACGACGACTTGCATTATGTTGACGGCGTTTTTCTGATTGAACCGCGCGTTTCTTCGCCTGCTTTGAATTAGCCAAGGTGAACTCCTAAAATATGATTGTATATATAGCCTAAATTTAAGGCGAGGAAATATGCCTTTTTTTAGCTCGATTGTCAAACCTTTTACCGGTTTAATTTACTTAATAACGATGAATTTACTATTATATAATAATTATCATTATTGGTTACTAAATAATGGCGCTATTTTACCTGTTATTTACAGGATTTAAAATAGATTAAAAACTTCTTTGCATTTACTTGTTTATCACAGGTAAAAAGCTGCATAATATTAATGAAAAATTACATCTTGGAATATGATGATTTATATCGATTTATTGGAGCTATGCATTGAGTAAAAAGTTAATAAAATCAGGTCTTATAGTGAGTTTTATGACCTTGATTTCTCGTGTGCTCGGCTTAGTTAGAGACGTTGTTATTGCGAACATTATTGGTGCAGGTTTAGCGTCTGATGTTTTTTTCTTTGCCAATAAAATTCCCAATTTTCTACGTCGATTATTTGCCGAAGGTGCTTTTGCACAAGCTTTTGTACCTGTATTGAGTGAATATCATACCAAAGATGAGGCCGATGGGCTGAGTTTGAAAGAAGGTGAAACACGTAAATTAATCGCTCAAGTTTCAGGCACCTTAGGTGTAATTGTTACCATAGTAACGCTTATTGGCATGATAGCCTCGCCGTTATTTGTGATTTTATTTGGTTTTGGTTGGTTTGTAGATTGGCTTAACGATGGTCCCAAAGCCCAACAGTTTGAGTTAGCCGCATCACTACTAAAAATTACCTTCCCCTATTTATGGTTTGTTAGCTTTACCGCACTTGCCGGCGCGATTTTAAATACTTTTGGTCGATTTGCTGTTTCTTCTTTCACCCCTGTTTTACTTAATGTTTGCATTATTGGCTGTGCAATCTACTTGTCACCCTTATTCGACAATCCTGCTTTTGCATTAGCTTGGGGCGTATTTTTAGGGGGCTTAGCTCAGTTCTTATTTCAAATACCTTTTTTAATTAAAGCCGGTGCCTTTGTTAAACCAAAATGGGCTTGGCACGCGAAAGGTGTAAAAAAAATCCGCAAACTTATTGTTCCTGCTTTGTTTGGCGTTTCTGTTACGCAAATTAATTTACTGCTTGATACCCTAATAGCCAGTATCTTAGTCACTGGCTCGATTAGTTGGCTTTATTACGCCGATCGTTTATTAGAATTTCCCTTAGGGTTATTTGGTATTGGTATAGCTACCGTTATTTTGCCCAGTTTAGCTAAATTGCATACTAAGCAAGACAAAGAAGAGTTTAGTGAGACGATTACTTGGGGCTTAAAAATTGTTTCTTTATTTGGCTGGCCCGCACTTGCAGGGTTAATGGTATTAGCTCAGCCGATTATTATGATTTTATTTATGCGTGGTGAGTTTTCTCAAGAAACTGTTTTACAAGTCTCTTATGCCTTATTTGCTTACCTGTCGGGTTTAATCAGCTTTATGTTTATTAAAATATTAGCACCGGCTTATTACGCACGCCAAGATACTAAAACCCCCGTTAAAATAGGTATTAAAGCGATGGCGGCTAATATGATTTTCAATCTGATGTTGGCACCTTTTTTTGGTTATGTAGGTTTGGCCATTGCGACAGCTATGTCGGCAACACTCAATGCGTTAATGCTTTACCATGGTTTAAAAAGTAATAATATTTTTGCATTGTCTAAAACAACGTGGTGGTTTTTTGTGCGGCTTATCTTTTCTGCAGGGATTATGGCAGTGGTTGTTTTTACGTTATCACCCCCGTTTACAGTTTGGTTAGCGATGGAAACCACCTTGCAAATTCAACAATTACTTATTTGCATTACTTTAGGTATGCTCAGTTATTTTATTTCTATTGCTGCACTGGGAATTCGAGTGAAAGATTTCAAAGTTAAAGTAACTGAAAAATAAATTGATGAAATTAGCTTCAGGTGCTGATTCTTAAGCCTGAGTGATATATAATTTATAGGTTTTTATTCATTAATGGCGACACTAGTATACTAATGTCAGTCAAATTTAGGTTTTTTAATTAAATGCAGTTAATACGCGGTATCCACAATATTCAAGCTGAAGATCATGGCTGTGTGTTAACCATAGGCAATTTTGACGGTGTTCATTTAGGACATGCTCGCGTTATAAAAGCTTTAATTGCAAAAGCTAAAGTATTGAATTGTACACCAGCAGTGATGATTTTTGAGCCTCAGCCGCAAGAGTTGTTTTCTCCTGAGACGGCTCCTGCAAGATTGACACGTTTAAGAGATAAATATTTTCTGTTGAAAAATTTGGGTGTAGAACGTTTAATTTGTGTTAATTTTCATCGAGAATTTGCCCATAAAAGCGCGTCAGAGTTTATCGAACTTTTATTAGTTCAACAGCTAGGCATTAAACATTTAATTATTGGCGACGATTTCTGCTTTGGAAAAAACCGTTTAGGCAATTTTAGTCTGTTGAAACAAGCCGGTGAAAAATTTGATTTTGCTGTTTCTGATACCGCAAGTTTCAAACTTGAAAATTGTCGGATTAGCAGTACTCAAATACGTAATGCTTTAGAGAATAATCAATTAGCTGACGCAGAAAGAATGCTAGGTCGTGCTTATTCTATTATCGGACGGGTTTTTCATGGTGATAAGCGTGGCCGAAAACTAGGGTTTCCTACCGCAAATGTTTTATTAAAAAGACGAGTTTCACCTATCTCCGGTGTTTTTGTGGTAAAAGTAAATACTGTTAAAGAATGCTTTTATGGTGTGGCTAATATTGGTTCAAGACCAACAGTGTCTGGTATTAGGCAGCAGCTAGAAGTACATATTTTTAACTTCAATGAAGACATCTATGGTCAAACCATCGAAGTGGTTATGCTAAATAAATTAAGAAATGAAATAAAGTTTTCATCACTAGATGAATTAACTAAGCAAATATCACAAGATAGTGAGCAGGCAAAAGCCTTTGTTCAAGATCTATAAGTAAACAGATACGTGAGTTAATAGTAAAATTGATATCAAGCCAATGTCGATTTTACTATTAACTTATTAGAGGCTAACCACCAGTTAGCGAATATAACAACGGATAATGATTTAAATGAGTGATTATAAACAAACCCTAAACTTGCCAGCTACTTCTTTCGCGATGAAAGGTAACATGGCAAACCGTGAACCAAATATGCTGAAAGAGTGGGCTGAAAAAGATCTGTACGGCCAAATTCGAGCGGCTAAAAAAGGTAAGAAATCATTTATTTTGCATGACGGTCCTCCGTATGCAAATGGTGATATTCACTTAGGTCATTCTGTTAATAAAATTCTTAAAGATATTATTGTTAAATCAAAAACGTTATCTGACTTTAATGCACCGTTCGTGCCTGGTTGGGATTGCCATGGTTTACCGATTGAATTAATGGTTGAGAAAAAAATTGGTAAACCAGGTCATAAAGTATCTGCCAGTGTCTTTCGAGAAAAATGTCGTGAATATGCAGCCAAGCAAGTTATTGGTCAGCGTGAAGACTTTAAACGCTTAGGGATTTTTGCTGATTGGGGAAAACCTTACCTTACTATGGATTTTGGTACTGAAGCCAATATCATACGTGCTTTAGGTAAAATAGCTGAGAATGGTCATTTACATCAAGGGTTTAAACCTGTGCATTGGTGTACAGATTGTGGTTCTTCTTTGGCTGAAGCTGAAGTTGAATACAAAGATAAACAATCGCCAGCGATTGACGTAAAATTCACTGTAGTTGACCAAAGTGTTGCTGATAAGTTTGATCACCCTGAAAATCATCAAGGTGAAGGTGAAGTATCGGTTGTTATTTGGACCACTACACCTTGGACACTTCCGGCTAACCGAGCAGTTTCTGTTAATGCCGACGTTGAATACACTTTAGTACAATGTGAAACCGAGCAGGGCAAAGTACGTTATATTTTAGCGTCGGACCTAGTGACCGCATGTATGGACCGTTTTGGAATTGATAAATATCATGCATTAGGGTTTTGTAAAGGTAGCGATTTAGATTTAGTGCAACTTAAACACCCATTTTATGATTTTACTGTACCAATGATCTTAGGCGAGCATGTAACGACTGACTCTGGTACGGGTTGTGTACATACAGCACCTGGTCATGGTGTTGAAGATTTCGTGGTGGGCAAAATATATAACCTTGAAGTAGCTAACCCTGTTGGCGCTAATGGTGTTTATTTAGAAGATACACCATTGTTTGCTGGCCAACATGTTTTTAAAGCCAATGCCAATGTCGTTGAAACATTGAAAGAACATGGCACTTTAGTACACCACCATGCAATAGAGCATTCTTACCCGCATTGCTGGCGCCACAAAACACCCTTAATTTTTCGTGCTACACCACAATGGTTTATTAGCATGGATAAAAAAGGTTTACGCCAAGATTCATTAAACGAAATTGAAAAAACGCAATGGATCCCTGATTGGGGTCAACGCCGTATCGAATTGATGGTTGAAGGTCGCCCTGACTGGTGTATTTCACGTCAACGTACTTGGGGCGTGCCAATGGCATTATTTATTCATCAAGACTCGGGTGCTTTACATCCACGCAGCATTGAACTGATTGAAACGGTTGCTAAGCGTGTTGAAGAAAAAGGCATTCAAGCATGGTTTGATTTAGACGCTGCTGAGCTTATTGGTGATGACGCTAAAGAATATATTAAAGTACCAGACACCTTAGATGTATGGTTTGACTCTGGAACGACTCATTACTCCGTTGTTAATGCACGTGAAGAATTTGATGGCGTTGCAGATTTATACCTTGAAGGTTCAGATCAACATCGTGGTTGGTTTATGTCGTCAATGATTTCATCGGTAGCGATGAATGGTAAAGCGCCTTATAAGCAAGTACTAACACATGGCTTTACCGTTGATACTAACGGTCACAAAATGTCTAAGTCATTAGGCAATGTTATTACACCAAAAGAAATCACCAGTAAGTTAGGTGCAGACATTTTGCGTTTATGGGTAGCTTCAGTTAACTATACGCAAGAAATTACTGTCTCTGATGAAATCTTTAAGCGTCAAGCCGATGCGTACCGTCGTATTCGTAATACCTCGCGTTTTTTATTATCAAACCTTAATGGTTTTGATCCTAAAACTGATTCAGTCGCTTTTGACGATATGGTTGCACTTGACCGTTGGGCTGTTGATAAAGCTGCACAACTGCAAAAAGAAATTGTTAGCGCTTATGATGACTACGAATTTAATGTTGTTGTTCATAAGCTGATGAACTTTTGTACCACAGAATTAGGTGGCTTCTATTTAGATATTATTAAAGACCGTCAATATACAGCGAAAGAAGACAGTAAGGCTCGTCGCTCTTGTCAAACCGCTATGTATTTAATCGCTGAAGCGATGACTCGTTGGATGGCTCCTATTTTATCTTTTACTGCACAAGAAATTTGGCAAGCGCTACCAACACCGTCAGGCGAAACGCGTGATGAATTCGTTTTTACCGGTGTTTGGTTTAATGGTTTGCCTAAGGCAGAAACAAGTAATACCTTAAACAATGATTACTGGAATGAAATTTTACTTGTTCGCACCGAAGTAAATAAAGCATTAGAAAATGCCCGTAAAGAAAAACAAGTGGGTAAAGCGCTTGAAGCAGCAGTTGTTTTATACACCAATGCAGAGCTTGCTGAAAAATTACAACAATTAGGCGAAGAACTTCGCTTTGTTTTGATCACCTCTAAAGCTACGGTTGAAGTGGTTGACAGTGCACCAACGGGCGCTTTAGCAACTGAGATTGAAGGCTTATGGTTAACGGTTGCACCAGCAACAGGCACCAAATGTGAGCGTTGTTGGCATGTAACTGAAGACATTGGGGAAGATGAAAAACATCCAGAACTTTGTGGACGTTGTATTACCAACATAGAGGGTGAGGGCGAGGAACGCCAATTCGCCTAAATATTTGTGTATTCTTTGCTATTTCATCCAAGAATTGCAGAAAAAGTACTCATCTAGTTAACTAGGCTGTGTACTTTAGCTTTATTCTTGAATGAACTAGCTTTGAATAAGCCAATAGTTCATCAATTAGTTTTGTTGAAAAGGCTTAGGTCAGACATTCAAAAAACATGCTAACTATCTTATTAGTTAAATAACAACAACTATTAGCACAGTAGAAATATGAAAATGAATAAACTTTTTACAGAAACGGGTTTTAAATGGTTATGGTTAACCGTGTTATTTTTGATTATTGATCAAGTAACCAAGCAACTGGTTGTTAACTCATTTGATTTATATGAGTCGATGAACATTTTACCTTTCTTTGATTTGAGATATGTACAAAACCCAGGGGCAGCCTTTAGCTTTCTTGCTGACCAAGACGGTTGGCAACGTTGGTTCTTTACCATTATTGCTGCTATTGCCAGTGTGGTTTTTTTAGTGTGGTTGGCTAAAACGCCAAAGAATAATGCACTATTAAGTATCGCTTTAGCGTTTATGCTCAGTGGTGCTGTGGGCAACTTAATTGACCGGGCATTATTTGGCTATGTTATCGACTTTTTAGACTTTTATATTGCCGATAATCATTGGCCAGCCTTTAATGTCGCAGACTCTGCTATTTTTATTGGCGCGGCATTGATGATTTTTGATTCCTTTAAAAATGGTGATTCAGCCAAAAAAACTGAAATTACTAAGACAAAAGTAGACGAGAAATAAAATGACAATGTTAATTACTGATAAATCTAAAGTTATCGCTCATATCACTATGAAATTATCTGATGGCTCAGCGGCAGACAGTACCAAAGTAAACAAAAAGCCTGCTAAAATTATTATGGGTGATGCCAGTATTTCTCCTGCCTTTGAAGCGCAATTGTTAGGCCTTGCCGCTGGAGATTCTAAAGAATTTACCCTCGAAGCAAAAGATGCCTTTGGCGAACCTAATCCAGATAATTTCCATTACGTTGATGCAGATAAATTTGGTAGTGACGTACCAGCAGAAGTGGGCAGTATCATTACTTTCACACAACCTGGCAATATAGAGTTACCTGGTATGGTCAAAGAAGTGATCGGTACATCGGTCACTATTGACTTTAATCATCCGCTAGCGGGACAAGCAGTAACATTTGTTATTGACGTTGTTGAAGTTTTATAATCGTTAACTCTTAGGACTTTTGAGTCTCTCAGGAACAAATTATGGAAATTATTTTAGCTAACCCTCGTGGTTTTTGTGCTGGCGTAGATCGAGCGATTAGTATCGTAGACCGAGCGCTAGACTTATTTGGTGCGCCTATTTATGTACGCCACGAAGTAGTACATAACAAGTTTGTTGTTGATGGCTTAAAAGACCGTGGCGCGATATTTGTTGATGAACTTTTTGAAGTTCCTGACGATAATACCGTTATTTTTAGTGCTCATGGCGTCTCTAAAGCAGTACGTAAACAAGCTAAAGACCGAGGTCTAAAAGTATTTGACGCTACTTGTCCGTTAGTAACTAAAGTACATATGGAAGTGTCACGTACCAGTCGTAAAAATATTGAATGCATTCTTATTGGTCACGCGGGACACCCTGAAGTTGAGGGTACGATGGGACAATATGAGAGTAAGCAAGGGGGGATATATTTAGTTGAGTCTGTTGCTGATGTAGCAACACTTGAAGTAAAAGACCCTACTCAATTGTATTATTGTAGCCAAACGACTTTATCCATTGATGATACATCAGAAGTTATTGACGCGTTGAGAAATAAGTTCGCTTTAATTAAAGGCCCCCGCAAGGACGACATTTGTTATGCAACACAAAATCGTCAAGATGCGGTACGTACTATTTCTGCACAAGTTGATTTACTGTTAGTTGTTGGCGCCAAAAATAGCTCTAACTCTAATCGCTTACGTGAACTCTCTGAGAAGTTGGGCACACCTTCCTACCTGATTGATACTTTTGCCGATATTCAACCACAATGGCTTGAAAATGTTAATAAAATTGGTGTTACTGCCGGAGCTTCTGCACCCGCAATACTTATCCAACAAGTTATTGACGCACTAAAAGACTTTGGTGGTCAAGAGGTTATCGAATATCCTGGTCGCAAAGAGAACACAGTATTTGCGGTACCTATAGAATTGCGCTAATCTTAAAATATCAGGTTAAGTGGTTGAATGTAATTTTATCCGTTATATGAGTGCTTAAATTTAAAGCATTTTAATAACAACATTCATGACTTAACCTTATTATTCTGAATAGTCACTATGTAAATAGACTATTCAATAATAGATTTTTAAGGTATGAGTTAATGCGGTTCACGTTAGTGACTTTTAACACATATAAGTTATCCGTCGAATTCTTAGCGCTCTGCTTAGTTTCGTTTTTCTTGGCCTTTAAAATTCTATTTGGGTCTGTTTTGTGTTTGTCACTTAAAAGTATACTCATCAATGCTGTTTCTTTTATTTATCTCCCATTCACTCTATATTTTAAAGCATTATTTTTCTGGGTAGTCAGCAATTTTTGTCAGTGTATTAAGGAGTCTCATGGGTAACAGCACACTTAGGACGAGTTATCCTAAAAGAAAACCACCCCAAGTACAAAAGGGCATGACACTAATAGAGGTTTTAGTCGCTTTAGTTATTTTAGTGACGGGGATTTTTGGTGCAGTTGCCATGCAGGCGTCAGCTAAGAAAGGCAGTTTTGATGCGATGCAACGCTCTGTAGCCTCAGCGTTAGCTCAAGATATTATCGAACGAATGCGCAGTAATGATTCTGATATTCTTACTTTAGAGAGTTATCAAGGTGTTTATGGCGCAGCATTAAATACTCCGCCTGATGCTGACGTTAGGTGTAATTCAGTTGCTTCCTTGTGTACAAGTGCACAAATGACCACCAATGATTTGTATGAATGGGAAGTCAAACTTATGGGCGCTGATGTTACTGCTGGTGGTAAAAATACCGGTGGCTTAGTTGGTGCTGTCGGTTGTATTGATCATAATAAAAATGCAGTTACTGTTGTGATCAGCTGGCAGGGCAGAGTCGCAACGGCTGATGGTTATGACGCCGATAACAATAGTTCTGCAGCTGCAACACTGGCCAACGCGTGTGGTACAAGTACCCGTAAACGTCGACAAGTTACGGTTGAAGCTTTTATATATTAAGGCACGCAAAGCAATCACTGTTAACGTTCATCGTGATGTTAATGCTTAGAATTATAGACAATATTGATTTTTTTAGTAAGAGATAATAATGGTTAAGGCTCAACGAGGTTTTAGTTTAATCGAAATATTTATATCGCTTGCGGTAGGTTTAATGTTGCTGCTAGGTATATTAAGTGTTTTTGTTGGTATGAAAACGACCACTGTTGAGACCACCAGTTATGGAGAGTTACAAGAAAATGGCAGGTATGCGATTAGCTTACTCAGTGATGACTTATTACGACAAAGCTTTTGGGGCGACTTATCAGGAAACCTCGATGTAAGTGGCTTGGTAAGTTCACCTTTACCATCAACAGTTTCTGGTGATTGTATTGGTGAAGGCGTAAATAATGCCAGTTTTCCTGCAGCTATTGGCCATTTTAGAACCTTATGGGGGAAAACAGTCAACAATGTCAACTTAATGGGCTGTATTACCAATGCTAAAATTGATTCCGATGTATTGCAATTAAAAAGGGCTGTTTCATCAACGACAGCGCTAGCCGATATTTCTAGTGACAATTACTATATCATTTCAAACCCTAATACGGCTGCGATATTTGCGGGTGGCGCTGCCATACCAACATTAAATTTGGGCAAGATCTGGGAATATCAGCAGCACATTTACTATGTGCGTGAAGATAATCAAGGCACCAATAAAGTGCCGGTTCTAGTGCAAGGTCGATTACAAAATAAAGCTTCGGTGATGAATCTTGATATGGTCGTTGAAGGCATTGAATACATCCGCTTTATGTATGGCGTAGATACGACCAACAACGGTATCGTCAATGCTTTTATTTCTGCAGATAACATGACAACAGCTTACTGGGATAATGAAAGTAATGTACGGATACTTGCGGTTAAGATTTTTGTCTTAGCGCGAAATATCTTGCCTGACAGAGATTATGAAAACCTTAACACTTATCAGCTTGGTGATCTTCCTATCAACTTTATTGATGGTGAAGGTAAAGGGGATAATTATCGACGTTTATTATTTAGTTCTACCATCACACTTTACAATGCGAGGGTCGACTCATGGCCATAAAAGTTATAAGAAACCGTTGTTTAATTTATTCTGGTAATTTAAAACTAGGTCACAAACAAAGCGGTGTTGTGCTAATCGTTTCACTAGTTTTTTTGATTGCTTTAACCGCTGTTGCTGCCGCATTAATGCAAAATACCACTATTGATATGAAAATGTCAGGAGCAAGTGAAGAAAAGGTGGTTGCTACCCAAGAAGCGGTTAGTGCTATTGATGAAGTTATTTATAAAGAAGTCACGCAAATAAGTGGAACCAATGCTTTTGCTTCTGAAATCGCCAAATTTCCACTCTCACCCGTAGTGAGTAGTGCAAGTAATACCAGTGCAGAAATTACGCTGGCTAATCCGTATAAGATTGCAGCCGATTGCCCCCACTCTCGAGCAGCTTCTTCCGTACAGGTATTTAAGTGTAATGTACTTAAAGTGCAGGTCACTCGACTGTATGGTCGCACCAACAAAAGCACCATAGAAGTTAATTCTGGTGTATCGCAA
Source organism: Colwellia sp. MB3u-55 (assembly GCF_014076785.1). Taxonomy (NCBI): domain Bacteria; kingdom Pseudomonadati; phylum Pseudomonadota; class Gammaproteobacteria; order Alteromonadales; family Colwelliaceae; genus Colwellia; species Colwellia sp. MB3u-55. Next base: position 14,638 of record NZ_JACGUS010000122.1, on the reverse strand, counting down.
CAACTACTTAATGTGGGGAATTGATCATGAAAAAATTATTATGTAGCGCATTGATATTTACATCTCTTGCTTCTTATAGTGAAGATATTGAACTCTATATTGGTGATGCAGCTCAGCGTACCGGTAATAAACCACAAGTACTGATTATTTTTGATAATTCTGGCAGCATGAATAGTTTAGAGTCAGTCGATGAACCCTATGATCCTAATAGAGTTTACCCCGCGGTTGGAAGCGATAACTCCTTATCAAGTAAATTTATTTATTTTACTCGAAGTGGCATTGATGGCTCTTCTTCCCTTGTTCCAGATAGTCCTAGTGAAAGCCGTCGTTTTCTTGATGCTATTAATAGCTGTGCAACTGCCCGTGAACGTTTAGCATCTGTTGGCTTTTATACCGGACACATTCGTGAATATGCCTTTCAAGGAAACTCAGGTAGCTGGCAAGAAATCCCCGATAACAATGGTGCTAATATTGATGTCATTGACTGCGAAGATGATGTTAATTTAGTGCCTGCAAACCCTGAGGATAATGCAGGTATAAAAACAAATAACGGTTCTGTCGTTGATTTACCCGATGGCTTTCCCATCGATGGAGAGGGTTCGAAACAAAGTCCTGTTTATTATACGGCAAACGCCAATAACTCAAATGTTGTCTGGTCAGGCGAAGTTGTAACCCTTTACACTGACAACTATTTGCGTTGGGCAAACAGTGAAACGCTTGAGCAGGTTAATCGTACCCGTTTGGAAATAGCACAAGATACCGTTACTGATTTAATTGAATCGGCACCTTCTGTTGATTTTGGTTTACAAGTTTTTAATTATAATCATTCTGGCGAATTTGTTCGCGATGGTGGCAGAGTCGTTTTTGGTATTCAAGAAATGACCGCAGCAGCTCGCGCTGAATTAGTAAATATTATTGATTTAGAGATTGATGGTGAAACGAATACCCCGCTTTGTGAATCTCTTTATGAAGCGTCACGTTATTTTAGTGGCCTGTCGGTGGATTTTGGCAATAACGACTCTAATTCTGGCAGTAGCTACAAAGGTAATACACCGCCAAGAGATACCTCAATTGAAGATGCGGGTGTTTATCAATCACCCTTTAATTCATGTACTAATGAAGTTTATGTGATTATGATTACAGATGGGGAACCGACTAGGGATCTTGCCGCTAACACTTATATTCAAAACTTACCTGATATTGGCCTACCGTTTAACGTTAATGGTACTAATAACTATTTAGCGGCACTTGCTGGTTGGATGCACACCCATGATTTACATAGCACCTTACCTGATGTGCAATCATCAACACTCTTTACGATAGGGTTTGGCCAAGATGCTATTGATGATGCGGGAGCGTTATTACGTGAAGCTGCAAAATTGGGGGGTGGTCAATATTACCCGGCTAAAGATCCCAGTGCTTTACTGGCTTCACTTCAATCGGCATTAACCAATATTTTGGAAGTGAATACTAGCTTTACAGCTCCTTCGGTTGCCTCAAATAATTTTGATAGAACTGAAACGTTAGATTCAGTTTATTATGCGATGTTCGTTCCTGATCATGGTGCAAGGTGGCAAGGAAATTTAAAAAAACTAAAAGTGACCGATGGCCAGCAAGTTGATAGAACGGGTGCTGGTGCTATTGATGATAATGGCAATATTTCAAAAAATGCCAAAACCTTTTGGAGTACAGATACCAATGCAGATGGTAACGATGTTAAAAAAGGTGGTGTAGCTGAAATGTTACGTACTAAATCTACACGCGTTATTGTCAGTGATATTGGTGTTAATGGTGCCTTAATGCCACTTACACGAACGAATGCCGAAACATCCTACGGTGACGAAGCCACGTTAGCAAGTGAATTGGTTACTGAAATTGATGACATTGGTGACATGCTCAATTGGGCCAAGGGAATTGATGTTGATGATGAAGACAACGATAATTCAACTACAGATATCCGCAGTGATGTTTTTGGTGACCCATTGCACTCTAAACCATTAGTTATTAATTATGGTGGTGCAAGTAATGATCAAGATATTCGTATAATAGTTGGCACCAATGCCGGCGTTTTACATATGTTTGACGATAATGGAGCAACAGTTGATGAAAATTGGGCTTTTATGCCTAAAGAATTTTTTTCAAAAATAAAAGCTTTACGTGAAAATTTTACGTCATCAGGTAAATCATACGGCATAGACAGCCCAGCCGTTTCATACTTACTGGACGTCAATGGTGATGGGTCTATTGATAGTGCAAGTGGAGATAAAGCATGGATATTTTTTGGTTTACGCCGTGGTGGCTCTTCATATTATGCTATGGATGTTAGTGACCCCGATACTCCTAAGTTATTGTGGCACCTAGATGCAAACTCACCAGGATTTAGCCATTTAGGACAATCATGGTCGCAACCTAAAATAGGGTTTTCAGCGCTTAATATAGAAAATGGTACACCAAAACCTGTACTCTTTTTTGCTGGCGGGTATGACACAACTAAAGATAACTTAACTGTTGGGGCAGATGATACCTTAGGCCGAGCTGTTTATATGGTTGATGCAGAAACAGGTGTACTAAAATGGAGTTTAAGCCCTGATGCAACGAGTGCGACTAATACTCAATTTACTGAGATAACTGATAGCGTGCCTTCTAGCCTCGCTATCTTAGACAGTGATTCTGATGGCTTAACCGATCGTCTTTATTTTGGTGATACCGGTGGAAATTTTTGGCGTGTTGATATGCCAGGCGATGCTCCCTTTAGTGGAACATCGCCATGGACTGCTTTTAAATTAGCTGAGTTGGGTGGAACAACTCATGCGACAGATCGACGCTTTTTTAGCGAACCTTCAATTGCTAGAACGTATATTGCAGATACGATAGAAACTACATCAGTTGATACTAATGGTACTAGTTCAACCGTGGTAACAAAACAGGAAAGGCCCTACGAAGCGATACTTATTGGTAGTGGCGACCGATCAACACCTGCGGCCAATGATACTGACGATAAATTTTTCATGCTTAAAGATGCCAATATTGTAACTACATCATTTGTTACTTCACCTACGCACCCACAATTGGCAATACCCACTGCTATTTTAGCGACAGATCTTTATGACTATACAAACAACCCGTTTGGGCAGGCATTGACTGCCGAAAATTTACAGACACTTGAAATAAACGTCGGTAATAAAAAAGGTTGGTTTATGGATTTCGTTGGTGATGGTGAGAAAAACACGGCCTCAGCCATCGTTATTAATGGCGTTGCTTACTTCACTTCATTTACGCCTGCCGCGGTCTCTACTGATCCTAACAGTTGTGAATTAAGTGATGGTTCGGGTATTTTATATGCTGTGGACCTAGCGCTTGGCACGACTGTCTATGACTGGAGAACATGGGAAATAGCGGCCGGTATTCCTGATACTCCTTCAATTATTATTACTAAAGACCCAAAAGCGCCTCAAGAACCTTGCGAAGGCGATTGTCCGCCTGATGAAGAGGAAGCAGAAGTCATTGCCACGATAAAACTATTAGCTGGGAAAATTATTCCGTTAGGCGTTAGCCTAGAAACGTCAAGAATTTACCTTTATGTAACGGAGTCAAATTAATGATAGTGAGTAAAAATAAGGGACGAGCTAAAGGTTTCACTTTGCTTGAGCTAATGATATCGGTTGCTGTAGTGGGTATTCTAGCTTCGATTGCTTATCCGTCATATATTGATAATATTTCAAGGGCAAATCGTAGCGAGGGCCAACGTGAATTATTGCGCTTAGCAAGTTTGCAAGAACAGTATTTTATTGACCATCGAGCATATACCACAGATATGAAAAAATTAGGTGCGCCTGCAGATCCTTATATTACCGACTCGGGCTTTTATAGCATTGATGCTGCAGTAGTTGGGGTAACATATACCCTTAAAGCTACTGCGAGAGGTACGCAAGCGACTAATGATTCTTCTTGTTTAACTTTATCGGTAACCGATAGTGGCCAGAAAACAGCTACATCCACCAATTGCTGGGAGTAATATAATGAAATTGTTATTTAAGCATTGCTTAGCACTTAACTTACTTTTTGTAAGTCTATTTTTTATAAGTATTGATAGCGTGGCAAAGACGACAGACAAATCGACAAAAATTAAGGTTAAATGTCATGTTGAACTAATGGGCGGGACAGACATTATTCATTTTGGCATTATTGACTCCAATAAACTGTCAAAATATGCTGATTGGTTAGTCAGCAAAAAAATAGCAACTGGCTTTTCAAAGCAAAAGCAGAAAGTTCATCAAGTAAAGGAATGTGTTAAATCAAATGATGATTTTTCCAATGCACTTTCAAAAAAATTAGATGAAAACACTGCTCGTTAAATAGGAGACTTAGCTGCAAGTAATCTCATTGCCTGAGCGGTCTTCATCAATGCCGTCGCTATCTGTGTCTGAGGTAACGTAGGAACGTCCAGAGGTAGTTACTGTAATACCTCTTGACTTGGCCGGGTAGTCTTTTGGACAATATTTAAATGGGCTAGCACTAACGCCACCCATGATGTTGCCTGTAGGTCTGTATATAATGCTATCTTGGCCGTACTGAAGTTTGTCATTAGTTTTTATCTTAGCTTTTACTGCAACTATTCTTTCGTCACTGGCGGGCTCATAAGTTTTATCGCCATCTATATCAATAAAAACACTGACTTCGTTTTGCCAATTAGTATCACAACGATTACTTGCATTAAGTGGGCACAAGGTAACCGATTGTTCTGCATTTATGGCGGTATTTCTTGCTGTTAATAGTAGTCTTTGTAAATGAGAAATTTCATTGTCAACGCGTGTTTCAACTAAAAAACTATTGAATTTTGGTAGCGCTATCGCCATTAACGTTGCTCCAATAGCGATAGTTATCATCAATTCAACGAGTGTAAAGCCCTGTCGCCTTTTGTTTGATTGCAAATAATCATACTTCATAATATAAGCCTTAATTTCTTGTTATACCCATGAGAGCACTGAGTTAGTCTCATGGGGATTACATCATATTCAAAACTGTGTGAGAATATTTCAAGATAATTAAGTTATATCACTTAAGTCACTCTTTCGCTAGGTTGCTGTTATCGATATCAGGGCTTGTTATTGTTGGAATGATAATAAGCTATATACCTTTTAAAGCGCTTGTTGTCATAGATTAGTGACAGCGAATGAGTCGACCGCTACGATTTTCATCGGTTCCATCCATATTTTGGTCGCTCGATAAATAAAACCGTCCAGCGCCTGAAATGATAATTCCTCTTGATCTATTACTGTGTGATTTTGGGCAATAGCGGAAAGTACCATTACCTCCCCACACTGCAAGCCGTCCACTGGGTGCGTAAATTAATGCTGTTCTACCTTGAGCATACTGTAATTTATCGCCTGATTTTATAGCTAATTTTATTTTTATAATCACTTCAGCACTTGAGGCATCAAGCGCTTTGTTTTTGTTATCATCATAAAATACAGTCAGTGTTTTATGCCATTCGTTTGAGCACTGATTAGAAGGGGTAAGTGGGCAAACAGTAACAAAACGTTCCTGATTAACCGCATGATTTCTTGTTAATAATAATAGTCGATGTAAGGCTGTGATCTCATTATCAACACGTATTCTTATCCTTAAATCTGCAAACGTAGGAACAGCTATAGCGGTAAGAACAATTAATATAGCTAGCGCGATTAAGGTTTCAATAAGAGTGAAACCCATTATTTTAAACGATAAGTATGACATAACATTAAGCCGTCCGTTGGCTAGAGTAGATGTATTACTAGGTATAGCTGTTAACGTTAAATTTACAAGTTTAACGCTTAAAAGTTAATCGTAGATTGTTGGAATAGGTAATCGCTTATGTTGGGTTTTTTGATAAATATTAATGATAAGTGCTTGCACCTCTGCTGCTACTGGTTTGCCTTCCAAGAAATCATCTAACTGTTCATAACTCATACCTAGTGCATCTTCGTCAGTTTTTCCCGGATCCAATTCTTCAAGATCCGCGGTTGGAGCTTTATTAATTAATAAGTCTGGCGCACCTAAATTTTCTGCTAATAAGCGTACTTGGCGCTTAGACAAACCAAATAAAGGCGCTAAATCACAGGCACCATCACCCCATTTAGTGAAAAATCCGGTGATGTTTTCTGCTGAATGATCTGTCCCTAAAACAAGTGCGCCAATAATACCTGCAATGTGATATTGCGTTACCATTCGGCTTCTAGCTTTGGCATTACCTTTTGAAAAATCGATTCGTGCATCGTCTGCCGATAAGATATTTGCTTGGTTAAGCGCGTTAAGCGTTTCGATGTGAATGCCATTAACTGCATTCAAAATATTGGTTACTAAACTATGTGTTGGTTGAATAAAGTCCAAAGCGAGCTGGGCATCGTCTTCATCTGCTTGCACACCATAAGGTAAACGAACCGCAATAAATTGATAGGGCGATATCGAATTATTGTTAGCTATTCTTTCTTCATAATTGAGCTCATCAATAGCAAGTTGTGCAAGACGTCCACAGGTAGAAGAGTCGACACCACCACTAATGCCTAGCACTAAATTTTTTAGTCCGGCAGTCTTAAGTGTTTTTTTGATAAATTCAATACGGCGCTTTATCTCAAACACGGCATCTATTTGAGGTAATACTCTCATTTCATTTATGATCAATTGCGTTTCCATTCAACTTCCTTTGATAGTTATTCGATAAGTTAAATTATCTTAGTGTAACGTATACCTGTGATACTTCAATATATAGGTAACCGGTATTAACTAGTTTGTTCGCTATCTGAAATTTAAATCGCTTACAACAAATATAGCGCTTGGGTTTATTTGATATAATTGTGTACAATTCAAAGTATATTTCGCGGTTAATGGATAAAAACAATGAAAAAAATAGAAGCAATTATCAAACCATTCAAAATGGATGATGTGCGTGAAGCATTAAGTGAAATTGGCATCACAGGTATGACTGTTTCAGAAGTTAAAGGTTTTGGCCGACAAAAAGGGCACACTGAGCTCTATCGTGGTGCAGAATATATGGTCGATTTCTTACCGAAAGTAAAATTAGAAATTGTTGTCACCACAGAACAAGTTGAGCGTTGTGTTAATGCTATTATAGAAACAGCGCAAACCGGTAAAATTGGTGATGGAAAAATATTTATCACTGATGTTGAGCGGGTGATCAGAATCCGTACGGGTGAAGAAGATGAAGCCGCTATTTAATTTTATCAGTTAATCTCATCATAAAAAAAGCCCATTGAGTATTATATCTCAATGGGCTTTTTAATCATTTAAACGTTACCATTGATAAAGAAAATTTTTATAGCTTCTATTTCAATGCTAACAAACAGTTAAAATTTAACGAGTTAAAAACTTATTATTTGGATAATTTGCTGCTAAGACTTGCTTCGCATTAATTTTTAAATCCATTAAATCTAACTTGTCGTAACACTCAATCATAATCTCTAAGGCTTGTTCCACTTCCTGGCTAGGCGAGAAGTATTCAACAATGTACTTACCACGATTTGCTGCTGATGCCCAAGCATCACGTTTCATATAAAAACGAGCGACGGTCAATTCATACTTAGCTAAACGTGACTTTATACCAATCATACGTTTGCGTGCATCAGCGGCATATTTACTTTGCGGTAGCTCAGTCAAAATCGTTTTAAAGTCTTTGAATGCTTCGCGAGCAGCCGTTGGATCTCTGTCGGAACGATCAATGCCTGCTAACTCTTGAAAAAGATTCTCTTCAGTTGAAATATTGATTAACGCTCGCATGTAATAAACATAATCAAGATTGACATGATCAGGATTTAAACGCAGGAATCGATCCGCCAAAGCAATACCTTGAGCTGAATTACCACTCTTATAATAGGCGTAAATTAAGTCTAATTGCACTTGATGAGAGATAGGACCAAATGGAAAGCGTGAGTCAATTGCTGATAAAATCTGGATAGCTCGTTGATATAAACCACTATCAAGCGCAGTTCTAGCATCGGTGAACAATGCTTGTGCTGACTTGTCTGGTACTTTTTCAATGTCGGTTTTGTTTGATGATGAACACGCCGCTAGCCCTAATGAAAGCACTAGTATTATCATTTTTATTGTCAAATTTTGCATAGACTTTGTTATCACTACTTTGTTTTAGTTAAAGGTATTAGTTAAATAAATATACGCCCTTTGCAAATTACTTAATGTAATTAATAGAGCAAAGAGGTAAAATAAACACTGGCATTCTAACCTAGCATACTTGCCTTGCACAGCGCTAATTCATAGTAAATTTATAGAGAGTTAAATAGAAATTTTAATGGCTGAAATAATTCAACATACAGATACGGTTCCTGAAACTTGTTTAGGTAAACGATTCGACCAAACATTAGCTGAGATGTTCCCTGAATATTCTCGTTCTCGCATAAAAGAATGGATCTTAGCAGGTCACGTTACTTTAAACGGCGCTATTTTGATAATACCACGCGAGAAAATGTTTGGTGGGGAAGTGATCAAAATATCAACTGAAGTTGAAGGCGACGTGCGATTTGAACCACAAAATATTCCTTTAAATATTGTTTATGAAGATGACGATATTATAGTTATTAATAAACCTGCTGGTTTTGTAGTTCACCCAGGTGCAGGTAATCCTGATGGCACGGTACTTAATGCTTTACTGTATCATTGCCCACAGCTTGATGTTGTCCCTCGTGCCGGCATCGTCCACAGACTAGATAAAGATACAACGGGTTTGATGGTTATTGCTAAAACAATTGCAGCGCAAACAAACTTAGTCGATGCTATACAAGAACGTGAAATAACGCGTGAGTATGAAGCGATTGCTAATGGTCTAATGACAGCTGGTGGTATGGTTGATGAACCTATAGGTCGCCATTCAACTAAAAGAACACACATGGCTGTTAGTCCTTTTGGACGTCCATCGGTAACGCATTATCGTGTAATGGAAAAATTCCGTTTGCACACACGTTTAAGATTACGTCTTGAAACGGGTCGTACACATCAAATTCGTGTTCATATGGCGCATATTACCCATCCATTGATTGGAGATCCTAATTACGGTGGTCGTCCTCGTCCTCCTAAAAATGCGACAGAAGATTTGCGGGATTTATTGCGTAGTTTTAAGCGCCAAGCATTACATGCGGCAATGTTGTCATTATTTCACCCTATAACGGGTGAAGAAATGACTTGGCATGCACCTATTCCAGATGACATGGTTAATTTAACAAATGTTTTGCGTGAAGATTCGAAAATCAACGCAACAGACGACTATTTATAACAGTCTCTACAATATAGAATGGCCAGTACTAAATGTACTGGCTTTTACTACGACAAGACTCCATCCTCAAAAAAAATCGTTATCTTTTAATCACAGCTATTCTTCAGTATACGGCCAATTTAACTTGGGCGAACATGTTGGTGATGACTTGGTTAATGTCAACAAAAATAGAGCTTCGTTACTCGCATACTTACCGCTTAATACAAAAATTCAATGGCTTGAACAAGTTCATGGTAATAAAGTTGTGACCATAGAATCTTATTCAAAAACGCCTTTAGTGGCTGATGCTATAATCACTCCGCAGAAGAATATTGCTTTAGCCGTGATGACCGCTGATTGTCTACCGATATTATTAACTGCGATAGACGGCAGTGAAGTTGCTGCGATTCATGGTGGTTGGAAACCCTTAGCTAAAAATATTATTACCAATACCGTCAATAATATGAAAACAGACAATAAAAATATCATTGCTTGGTTGGGGCCTTGTATTGGTGAATATGCTTTTGAAGTAGGGCAAGAAGTAAAGTGTGCCTTTGAAAGTCAGTCAGAAAAATTTGTATCGGCTTTCACAGCTATAAATGAACCATTAGCGCTAGAAAAACATAAAGCTAAATACCTAGTTAATTTAGCAATGATAGCAAGAATCCAACTAAATACGCTTGGTATTAATAAGGTTCATCATTTAAACCATTGTACCTATTCTAATGAACAGCAGTATTACTCTTATCGACGAGATACCATTACCGGACGAATGGTTTCCATCATTTGTCGACAATAAGTTTAAAAAACAAACTAAATCTTATTTCAAATCAAAAGCTTTTCACTTTGTTCCTTGAAAAATTTCAATTATATCCTTATCTATAAGGTATAAAAGAATATTTTTCTTTGTTAGGCAGGAGAGCCTCATGCGTTTAGACAGATTAACCCAAGCATTTCAAGTCGCTATTTCAGATGCACAGTCAATAGCATTAGGTCGGGATCATCAATTTATAGAACCCGTGCATATCATGTTAGCGCTATTAAACCAAAACGCGAGTAGCATTATACCCCTATTGAAAAGTGCAGGAATTAATGTTCTTTCACTGCGAACACAAGTAGAAACAGTTATAGAACAACTTGCGCAAGTGTCTGGATCGGGTGGCGACGTACAACTTTCTTCTGCTATGGGGAACTTACTTAACCTTTGCGATAAGTTCGCACAAAAAATGGGTGATAAGTATATATCTTCTGATGTTTTTATCCTTGCCGCTATTGAAGACAAAGGTAAGCTAGGTCAAATATTAAAGTCGCTCGGGGCAAGTGAACAACGTGTTCAAGATGCAATATTACATGTGCGTGGCGGTCAAAAAGTTGATGAGCCTAATGCTGAAGATATTCGACAAGCCCTTGATAAATATACGGTGAACCTAACAGAGCTTGCTGAGCAGGGCAAACTAGATCCCGTTATTGGGCGAGATGATGAAATACGTCGCACGATACAAGTTTTACAACGTCGTACGAAAAATAATCCGGTATTAATTGGTCAGCCAGGTGTTGGTAAAACAGCCATCGCCGAAGGGTTAGCACAACGTATCATTAATTACGAAGTTCCTGAAGGGTTAAAAGGTAAGCGGGTATTGTCATTGGATATGGGGGCTTTGGTTGCTGGCGCAAAATATCGTGGTGAATTTGAAGAACGTTTAAAGGCGGTATTGAGTGAGCTAGCCAAAGAAGAAGGGCAAGTCATTTTATTTATTGATGAACTTCATACTATGGTCGGTGCAGGTAAGTCAGATGGTGCGATGGACGCAGGAAATATGTTAAAACCAGCACTTGCCCGTGGTGATTTACATTGTGTCGGCGCGACAACATTGGACGAATATCGTAAATATATTGAAAAAGATGCAGCTTTAGAGCGTCGTTTTCAAAAAATATTAATCGAAGAACCTAGTGTTGAAGATACGATTGCCATATTGCGCGGCTTAAAGGAGCGTTACGAACTTCATCACAGTGTTGATATTACCGATCCAGCCATAGTCGCCGCTGCTACTTTGTCACATCGTTATATCAGTGATAGACAATTACCCGACAAAGCGATTGATCTTATCGATGAAGCGGCTTCTAGTATTCGTATGCAAATAGATTCTAAGCCTGAAGACTTAGACCGATTAGAGCGGCGCATTATTCAACTGAAATTAGAACAACGGGCATTAGAGAAAGATTCAGATGAGGCTTCTAAAAAACGTTTAGGACTTATCTCATTGGATCTAAGCGTTTGTCAGACTAATTTTGATGAGTTAGATGAAATTTGGAAAACCGAAAAGGCTGCTTTACATGGTACACAGGCTATTAAAACAGATCTAGAACAAGCTCGACTTGACTTAGAGGCTGCCAGACGATTGGGCGACCTTAACCAAATGTCAGAACTACAATATGGCAAAATACCGGAATTAGAAAAACAACTCGACTTAGCAAGCCAAGCCGAAATGCAAGAAATGACGTTATTAAAAAATAAAGTCACTGAAGTTGAAATTGCTGACGTATTAAGTCGAGCAACGGGTATTCCTGTTTCTAAGATGCTTGAAGAAGAATGCGATAAGTTACTGCAAATGGAGGATAACTTACATCAGCGTGTTATAGGACAAAACGAAGCGGTTATCAGTGTTTCGAATGCTATCCGACGTTCAAGAGCTGGGCTTGCCGATCCAAGCCAGCCGATAGGATCGTTTTTATTTTTAGGTCCTACTGGTGTGGGTAAAACCGAACTTACGAAAGCATTAGCCCATTATCTTTTTGACAGTGAAGATGCACTTATTCGTGTCGATATGTCTGAATTTATGGAAAAACATTCAGTTTCTCGATTAGTGGGGGCTCCTCCCGGATATGTAGGGTATGAAGAAGGGGGCTTTTTAACGGAAGCTGTTCGACGCAAACCTTATTCTGTTATTCTTCTTGACGAAATTGAAAAAGCGCACAGTGATGTTTTTAATATATTATTACAAGTGCTCGATGATGGACGTTTAACGGATGGCCAAGGGCGAACCGTTGATTTTAAAAACACTGTTATCATTATGACTTCTAATATTGGCTCTGATCACATTCAAAAATTTGCTGATGATGGTCAGTATGAAGAAATGAAATCTAAGGTAATGTCAGAAGTGAGTTTACATTTTAAGCCTGAGTTTATTAATCGCATTGATGAAACAGTTGTTTTTCATCCATTAATATCACAACAGATAGAAAAAATAGCAGCAATACAAATTGATGGTCTAAGAGATCGTTTAGCAGACCAAGATATTAAGCTATCAATTAGCCAAGAAGCACTTGCGCTGATTTCTTTGGCTGGATTTGATCCTCTATTTGGAGCAAGACCTTTGAAAAGGGTAATTAGACAAAAAATTGAAAACCCATTAGCTCAGAAAATATTGTCAGGAGCTTTTAAAAACAAGGCAGAAATAAGTATTGAAGTCAGTGACGGAGAATTAGTTTTTACTCACTAGCAAATTTTTTATTATGGCATGTCACTTAAAGACGCACAGTAAACTTCTGTGCGTTTTTGGTTTATCGCTAATTGCTGTTGTTTCTCTGTTTTTGTTAATATCTGTTTACTGCCTTTTTCATCCGTATATTGGACCTTATCAAAAGCCATTAACATGGCAATATTTTCTTGTGCCTCTAGACATTTTTCAGGTCTGTTTATAGTCGCCGTGAGGTTATCTTGATTTTGTTGAGAGATCACATCGTCATCTGAAACTAGCGGGTTTGTAATAATGTCTGCGCGACTAGTTACACTTGACTGATTAGACACTAGAAATTGGGTGTACTCACCACCAACAGGTTGATGTTGACTAAAATGAACAACATTGTTTTCATCTACCCAGCGATAGACCATTAGTTCACTCGCCGAACAAAAGCCAAAATAAAATATCAGCCCAAATAACAGAATACGAAAACTCATTGATCACCTATTAACAACATAAAGAAAAGCCCTAATACTTTATATAACAATACAATTGGGACTTTACAAATTATAACGAGGAATTATTATGCTATTACTCTCTAATATACCCATAATAGTTTTTTATGTTAGTTTTGAGTAACTATACCTATATATTTTTAAACAAGCGTTGTAACAATAATGAATGATAAAAAAACAAATACCAGTAGTCCTTCGAAAGGTATTTACCTATTACCGAACCTATTAACAACCGCAGGACTTTTTTCTGGTTTTTTTGCCATAGTTTCCTCAATGAATGGTCATTTTATTAGTGCAGCTGTAGCAATATTCATTGCCATGATATTTGATGGTTTAGATGGGCGCGTTGCTCGGATGACAAATACACAAAGTGAATTTGGTGCCGAATATGACAGTATGGCTGATATGGTCTCTTTTGGTATAGCCCCCGGACTTGTCGCTTATAATTGGGCGTTATCGAGTTACGGAAAATTTGGTTGGTTAGCCGCTTTTGTCTTTGTTGCCTGTGCAGCACTTCGTTTAGCACGTTTTAATACGCAGGTTGGTATTGCTGATGCACGCTTTTTCCAAGGTTTAGCAAGCCCCGCGGCTGCGGCAGTTATTGCCAGTTTGGTCTGGGTTGGTGCAGAATATCAAATAAATGGCCAAGACTATGGCATTGTTGTTGGCATTATTACTATGCTTGCAGGATTATTGATGGTCAGTAACTTTCGTTACAACAGTTTTAAAGAAGTCGATTGGAAGGGGAAGGTTAATTTTTTTGTGGTTTTGCTGATTGTACTCGCCTTCGTCATTATCGCTTCTAGCCCAGAGAATGTTTTACTTATCGTATTTGGCTTTTATGCTTGCTCGGGGCCGTTTACGACTATCCGCTCTGTTAATAAGTTAAAATTAGAAGATGTCGTCGGTGATGACAAAGATGAAGACTTTAATACGGTTGATAATTCGAAAGATAAATAACAGCAGTAATTAACTGTCTGTAGCACCAGCTTTATGAGAAAAAGGCATTAGTTGTTTGATTAAACCACAATAAAAATACAGTTTGTACGTTAATCGAGCGAATAAATGTTTATTTCAAAGTTATTACAAAAAAGGGTTGACGCCCAGCGAGAAATGTCTAGAATGCGCTCCAGTTCCAAGGGGTAACCCAAACGAACGTTTTGATAAGTTATCTACATCACTTTAGGGTAAAGTAGTTAACTTAATGTTTTATAGGTAAGGTTTGAATCTTCGAAAAGAAACTTCAAATTAAATTAAATAAAACGTTGACATCAAAATTGAGAAGCGTATCATGCGCATCTCGCTTCAGGCAAGGCCTGCAGCAACGGAGCAACGCTCCAAAGGTATAAACGAATGGGTTTTATATCTAACTCTTTACTTTAGGTAAACGAGTTTTTCTTTAA